>NZ_SMCQ01000056.1 GCF_004343035.1 Longibaculum muris | reverse complement strand
ACGAGGAAATAGGAATTATTAAATAAGCAAAATATCATTGATTTTATAGCATTTAATGGTTATAATAGGAATTATAAAATCGAAAATAGGAACATAAAAGGAGAGGGATTATGGCAGACAATAGAAATGTACCAATGAGAAAGATTATTGATGAAATTATAGAGAGATATGATTTTGATGAAGGTTTGGTAGATAGAACATTGATTGTTAAAAAAATCAAGAAACTTTGTTTGAAAGAACCCATCACTCAAAAAGGAGTAACTTCTAATCTATGGGAATGTTCCAATGTCGGAAAAAATAAGGAGCATTTGTTTACAAGCGAAGAAAGGAAAATGCTTGTAACACATTATGACTTATGTACTTATCTATTAAGTTGTAGCTTTCGTAATAGCGGAGA
The DNA here is from genome assembly GCF_004343035.1 of Longibaculum muris. Taxonomy (GTDB): domain Bacteria; phylum Bacillota_I; class Bacilli_A; order Erysipelotrichales; family Coprobacillaceae; genus Longibaculum; species Longibaculum muris. The sequence continues at coordinate 648 of NZ_SMCQ01000056.1, read as the reverse complement.
AAAAAATAAAGAAAAGACTGATAAAAAACTAAACGCTGTTATTGAATTGCATGATAAAGTACATAAACGTATTGAGAACGAAACTCAAGCATTAATTGAATTGAATGAATATTCAAATGAAATTATGACATTTTGTTCCTTTGAAGAGGTGCAAAAGAAAAAACACGATATAATGATTGAAGCCTTATTTTTAAGATATTTTAAGCCGATTGATGAAGAATTATTGTTTGACGATATGGAAACTAAAGCGAGTATAAGCGGTTCGAATTATACTGATGTAAATGTTGAAGAAAGTCTATGGAGACTGGAAAATCCGATTGAAGCCTATTGTATACCTAAAGAGCAAGATAAATAAAAATAGGTATTCTGACAGTTTGAATCAGAATACCTATTGATTGACAAGATTTCACTATTATTTAAAATGAGTATTAGATTGAGCTTCTTTATCGAATGCGACAATATCGTTTGGAGTACAATCTAAAATGTTACATAATTTTTCAAGCGTAATCAATGTAATATTTTTATTGTGCTTCAATGAGTCCAATGTTCGGTTATCTATCCCCGATTGTAGCAACTTATATTGTGAAATGCCTTTTGTTTTCATGGTTTCCCACAAAGGATAATAATTTATAATCGCAATCAACTCCT
>NZ_SMCQ01000055.1 GCF_004343035.1 Longibaculum muris | reverse complement strand
TGAACCGCCCCTGTCAAGTAGACAGGTGAAATAATTAAAATTATTATTGAAGTTGTCGATAAGACAACTTCATTTTTTTATGTAGCTAATATTGTGCTGTTTGTATAGTGTTCTCTTTTATATTTTATTATTCTTTTATTTTCAGGTATTGGATATTGATTTGGTGTTTGTAAAGAGAATGCCTCACTTCTAACTTCATATGGTGTCTTAACTCCAAATCTTCTCTGATATCTTTCATACATGTAATAATGAATCCAATCATTAATAGCTTTGATAAGTTCATCTTTTGTATTGTAATGTTTTCCGTAATGATACATCTCACATTTCATGATTCCCCAAAACCCTTCCATTGGTCCATTATCTATGCAACAGTGAACTCTTGACATACTTTGTGTCATACCATGTCCCTTAAGCATGTTTATAAACGCTGGACTTGTATATTGAAAACCTCCATCACTGTGGAATAAAGGATGTACATTAGGATTATCTTTAACCGCCTTATCAAATGTGTTAAAGACAAGTATGTTATTATTGTGATCACCAACTTCATAACCGACAACCGTTCTATCATAAAGATCAAGAAAGGCGCTTAGATATAGCTTATATTCATTATGTGGCCCATACTTGAATTCAGTGACATCAGTAATCCATTTTTCATTTGGTTTTGATGCATTGAAATCTCTGTTAAGATTATTCTTAGCTGTGTTGTTGTTTTTTCTGACTGTGCAGCTTCTTCGTTTAGGGCGAATAATACTATGAATGCCTAGTATTCTCATAATCTTATAAATACGCTTATCACTGTAATTTTTATGATGATCTCTATTTATTCTATCCGCCATCATACGATATCCTAGTAATCCGTTATACTTCTTATGATATTCTTTGATTAATTCAGCTATTTCTTCATTTTCCTTATCTATCACACTTTTTTTATGATGTTGCCATTTATAGTAGTTTGCTCGTTTGACACCTAGTATTCTGCACATGAGTGATATATTTGGTATGTTTGCTTTATCTATCTCTTCTTCGCTGATTTCTTTGATTGTTTCATATTCAGCTTCATATTTGCTTGTTCGATAGACCTCCTCCTTT
>NZ_SMCQ01000054.1 GCF_004343035.1 Longibaculum muris | reverse complement strand
ATGTCCAGCTGGACATATATAATTTCCTTCATCATCTTTGATAAAGTGTATTGATTTGTATCTGTTTTTTTCTGTTACTTTTTCTTTCTCTTTATAATATCCTGAATACTTCATATATAGCTCGATATTATTTTCTTTACAGTAACTATAATTATCATAACTTCCATATCCTGCATCTGCTGGTGTTCTTTTTGGTAGCTTTCCATATGCTTCTTTATATTTTTTCATAAATGGTATATATGTTTTCAAATCATTTCCATCACTACTAATATATATGTTTCTTATTATCCCATCACTTATCCCAAATTGGATATTATATCCTGGCTTAAATACATTTGTATGATTATAGTAATCGTATTTCATATGCATGAATGTTGCATCAGGATCTGTTTTAGAACAACTATTACGGTTTTGTAACATATCCATATGAATAGCATATTCCCACATCTTTAAAGCATTTTCTTTTAATTCCTCATATAGTTTTTGGATAGCTGGCTTTCTGCATCCTTTTCCATGCACCATCTGTATATTCTGATCCAGCATATATTTTTCTAATCTTTCACTGATAGTTAAAAGATAATCAATGCTTGGTTCTTTTAATAATGAATATCGAGTTGATATATTGACACTAGAAAAATAATTGTTTATTTTATGAATACAATTAAGTGTTCGTTTCCATCTTTTCGTTCTATTTCTAACAGTATTGGCACGCCAGATAAAAGTATTCTTATTGGCATTGGCTTCATATTTAGTCCCATCAATACATAAGACATCAGTATCAATATCCATATTTGATTCAAGATACTTATTGATATCATAAAAAATATCTTCAATATTCATAGTCAGATCATCATGAATAAATCTATGAAAAGACTGATGAGAAGGTTTTTGATTTTTAGCGATAAACATAAATCTGATATCAGTCTGACAAAGCTTTTCGAGGTCTCTGGTAGAAGCATAACCAAAAAGAGCTTTAGCTAGGATAACAAGATTGAACATCATAAAAGCATCATACCCATGAGAATTTCTATTAGAGAAGTCAACATATTTACACAAATTAATCCTTTCCGTAACTTCAAGAACAGTTCTACAAATATCATCATGAGGGATATCACTATCAAAAGATAAGTTAAAATCTAGTAGCATATAAGGTTGATATGCGTTATAATATGTCTCGTATATATTTGTTTTCATCGACTAAATTATACCAAAAAAAGCGCTCAAATGAGCGCTTTTTGCGTAATATGAAACTATAACATGTTTATTTACTCGTTACAGCC
>NZ_SMCQ01000053.1 GCF_004343035.1 Longibaculum muris | reverse complement strand
TCTGATTCAAATATGATATTGTCTCAATGTATCAAAGTTGAATATGTCCTGCATGCAGGACATATTCAAAACTTCATGTTATGATATAACCTCATTTTTATCTGGAGGTTATGCAATGAGAAAGGTTGAATTAAGAATGAATGAAGAAAATAAATATTTGATTATTAAAAAATTAGTTGAAACTGATGGAAACAAGAAACGTGCAGCTATTAAATTGAATTGTACCGTAAGAACTGTCAATAGACTTATTTTGAAATATAAGAATGAAGGTAAGGCTGGTTTTGTTCACGGCAATAGAAGTAAAATTCCTTCTACTGCAATTCCTCTTGATGTTAAGAATAAGATCATCAAGCTTTATATTGAGGAATATAGCGATGCTAATTTTACTCATTTCTGTGAAATCATTGAAGAAGATCTGAATATAAAAATTAGTGATACAACACTTAATAAATGGCTTAGAGAAGAAAATATCATTTCTCCAAAAGCCAGAAAAAAGACCAGAAAAATATTAAAGGAAACTTTGAAAACAAAACTCGAAAATACAAGTTCAAAGAAAATCCAAAATGTTATAAAGGAAGCAATTGCTATTGTTGATGAAAAGGATGCTCACCCAAGAAGACCAAGATGCAAGTATATGGGGGAAATGATCCAGATGGATGCATCAAGTTATGAATGGCTCAAAAATAAAGTATGGCATCTTCATTTAGCAGTTGATGATGCAACTGGTGAAGTTGTTGGTGCTTATTTCGATAATCAGGAAACTTTAAAAGGCTACTACAACGTTTTTTATCAGATTCTTACCAATTATGGCATTCCTGCTATGTTTTATACCGACAGACGTACTGTATTTGAATATAAAAGAAAAAACAACGCTTTCGATGACGAGGATACTTTCACACAGTTTTCCTATGCGTGTCACAATCTTGGCGTTGATATAAAAACAACGAGCGTCGCCCAAGCCAAAGGAAGAATCGAAAGAATGAACCAAACATTTCAGTCACGATTGCCTGTTGACCTCAGACGCGCTCACATAACAGATATAGAGTCGGCAAATGAATTTTTAAAATCCTACCTAAAAAAATTCAATGACCAATTTGCTCTACACCTCAATACTACCAAATCGGTATTTGAAACGCAACCATCACTTGAAAAAATCAATTGTACTTTAGCTGTTCTTTCTCCAAGAAAGATAGATTCAGGACATAGTATCAAATTCAAGAATAAGATATATATTCCTGTAACCGAAAAAGGAATACCTACATATCTAAAAAACAAGATGGATTGTATGGTCATTGAAGCGTTTGATGGAAATCTATATGTCAATGTACTTGATCAGATTCATATCATGAAAGAAGTGCCCGAACACGAACTATATTCTATAGAATTTGATGAAAAAGTCATTGAAAAGAAGCCAAAGAAGAAATATATTCCACCAATGAGCCATCCATGGAAACAAGCTTCTTATCTAAATTATCTCGCAAAACAAAAGCACCGAAATTTTGGTGCTAATGTTTAACGATTTTTGAGACATTTTCAAATTTGCTTGACA
>NZ_SMCQ01000052.1 GCF_004343035.1 Longibaculum muris | reverse complement strand
AATCTTGACTTTCGAAGCAGATATATTGAATAAATGAGTACTATAAAAGGGAAAAACCTTGATTATATAAGGTGTTTTCCCTTTTTTGATATGCATAATAAAAGCTGAAACAGCTACATTTTATTGTAGTGTAATTTCTAGTATTTTAACAATTTTTTGATTTTTTCTCTTTTTTCGTATTTTTTATCAAGATTGATATTAAATGCTTTTGAAATGTCTTCTATGATTCTATCCTTATAGATAAACTGATATATATTCCTGTCTATATTTATGCAATTGTATTTTTTTGCTGATGTAATAATTTGATTGGCTGTATATTTGTAGCCCAGTTTTCTTTCAAGCAGCCTCATAATAACCAACGCAATAAAGCATGTGAAGAAATGTCCTTCGATATGCTCTTTTGTCCACACATATGTTGGTCTTGCTCCAAAATTTGTTTTTGATACTTTAAAGGTATCTTCTATTTTAGATAACCCTCTATATATCTTTCTTATTTCATAATCATCAAGTTCTATTTCGCTTGTCACGATTGAATAATATCCATCATATTTTTCTTCTTCGGCGATTTTTTCTTGATCTATGAAAAGTGCTTTTCCGTTTTTGATTTCTCCAGTTGCTGCATCAAATTCCAGATTTCCAACATATCCAGCTGCACCATACGTAGTCGCTCGGGTATAGGCGGCTGGATTGCTGATCATTTCCTGAGCTTTTTTGATCATTTTATTTCTGTCATTTCTTTGCTTCATCAGATATTTGAATGAAAAGTAAACCATCTGCTTTTGACATACATTAACCTTCACTTTTCTCTTTCCATCTCTTAGAATTTTTATCTCCTTTGCGCATACTCTCGATTTATGAATGAATATGATATCTTCTCCATCTTCTTTGACAGCTTCAACCTTATAATCTTTTTCATTGAGAACCCATTCCTTGAACTCCTTATCTGCTCCTCTTACTGATTGACCGTAAACATATCCATCCATACTGTTGGATTCCTTATCATTTCTTCCTGCAAGGTAGTAGATGTTGTCGGATGTATTGAGCCCACGATCTGCAACGACAATCGTTCGCTGAATTTCAAAATCTGCTTTTGTTTTCTTGAGAAGGGGTCTGAGTGAAAGCTTCTCAGACTCATTTCCAGGAAAAAGGTCATAGGCAAGCGGAATGCCAGAAGCGTCCATAAGCAATCCCATTTCAACAATAGGGTCTGGTCTATGATTTTTTTCAGGTCCTCTTTTTCTTAATCCCTTTTCAATGACTTCTCCATTTTCGTCAATGATATCATCATCGTTGTATTCTATCTCGAAATAATAGTTGGTACAGTCATAATAGCTTTTTGATATATCTCTGCTATATGTATCTTTAGTGTTTTTCCAGATAAGCGCCTGAATTTCCTCCTTGTACCGATAAAAATAATCAAGAGATTTATAGATGGAGTCTTTCGTGATGCCATCATTAAACGGAGCGAAGAATCTATTTCTGTTTTCATAGGTTGATTTCTTAGAGGCAGGAAATAAAATTCTAGAAAAGACAAGAAGCTGAAGATTTCTACTCAATGAAAAGTCGATATTGAGATTTCTCTGTTTGTTTATAAAGAAATCATTAATTCCAAGTTCATTATAGATATACTTGAAAGGAAGATAACCAACATTGAAAAGGTTATATCCATCATCTATGGTTGCATTCATATCAATGGCTAAGGAAATGTTGGAATCATTCTTCGCCTCGTCAGTCATATTTTTAGCGACATCAGTGAAATGAGCAATAGGATCATCATATTTATCAGTGAAATCATCAAGATAACCAATTTTTTGAATAAGACGTTGCTTTGGCTTACCGTTCTCATCTCGATAAGCTTCAACGATTGAGAGAAAAGTTCTGCCGTTTTTATATTTAGATTTTTTAAGGAACATAGTATCACATCCAATCTAATACTATTATACCATAAAATATTACATTATACTACAACAAAGTGAATAAATATTGACAATAAAAAAAGTATCTCAGATAACTAAAATACTAGATATAATCAACACATTGAGGAGATGGTCTAATTGGTTTTGCAAAATTATGCTTCGAAACTCGGG
>NZ_SMCQ01000051.1 GCF_004343035.1 Longibaculum muris | reverse complement strand
TGTTAATGGTAAAATAAAGATAACCAAAAAGGTTGGTTTAACAATTACCACTTATGGTAATGACAAACTACCAGCTGGTTATCTTTTTTGATAAAATCTCTTATATTTTATGTATAGGAGATTTATATGGAAAGAAATATTATAGGAGACTTACTTATTTTGAAACAGCTTAACATAAAACCTAATTTCAGTGAATTAGCCCGTATTTATGATATGGATAGACATACTGTCGCTAAATACTGGCGTAACGGAGGAATCAAACATATGGAAAGAAAATCAAGAAAAAGCATACTTGATCAATATGAAGAAGAAATCAGAACATTATTAAAAAAGCCTGGTGTTAATAAACGTGCTGCTTATGAATACCTTCTTGACAAATATGGTTCTGATCATATAGGCACTTACAACAATTTTAAATATTATACATGGAAACGTGAAATGCAGCCTCAAAAAAGCAGCAAGCCCCATGTAAGATTTGAAACAAAGCCTGGTCAGCAGCTTCAGGTAGACTGGAAGGAAAACCTTAAAATAACCACGGTGCATGGCGAAGCTATTGAGTTCAACATTATGACCTCAACACTTGGCTATTCCAGAGAGCATATCTTTATCTATACAAAAGGGAAAACGACTGAGGATTTCCTAAGATGCATTATTGATACACTCAACCGGCTTGGTGGAGCACCTGAATATATTCTTACAGATAATATGACCGCTGTTGTAAGCATTACAAACGGAACAAAGAGAAAGCACGAAAAAATCAAAGCCTTTGAAAATGATACAGGTATTAAAATCAGACTATGCAAGACAAGAAGCCCACAGACCAAGGGCAAGGATGAATCAGCCAATAGATTTATTTCATGGCTAAATGCCTATGATGGTGAGATTAGAGATGAAGGGCATCTTATTGAGCTTATTGAAAGACTCAACATGAAGGTCAACAGCACTGTCAACCAGACAACAAACGTACCGCCGCATGTCCTTTTCAAAAAAGAAAAGGAATATCTCAAGCCGCTGCCAAGCAAAGTATTGCTGGACAGCTATGTAGATCATGTCATTACACAGACAGTGCCACCAACACTGCTGGTGACCTACAAGGGCTCAGGATATTCCGTACCTACAAAGCTTATTAACAAGCGTGTCAAAATGATACCTATTGAAAATAAGCTTTATATATATTTTAACACAGAACTCATTACTGTACATCAGATAAATCAAAATAAATTCAATTATCATCTCGACCATTATCAGGAGGCACTGCATAAGTCCATTCATAATAAGGAAGTGGATATTGATGCAGTTGCACAGGAGAATCTGAAGCTGATGGAAAGGATAGGAAAATAAGCATGGCAACAAACTATAACAAACTCATGAATAACCTGGAGATGTTAAAACTTGATAAGATAAGGGAATATCTTGACAGCTATATCAGTCTGGTCAATGAAGGACAAAAGGATATAGTTGATGCATTTTATGAGCTTACCAGCTTTGAAATGGATTTAAGAAACGAAAGAGCAATGAACGCATGCGTTAAAGTAGCGAACTTCCCCTATATCAAAACATTCGAAGATTTTGACTTCTCATATCAGCCATCTATCAATAAAGATGAAATCATAGATTTCAGAAATCTAAGATTCATGGAAAAGAAAGAAAATATTCTGCTTATAGGAACACCAGGGGTCGGCAAGACCCATCTAGCAACATCTATAGGGATAGAAGCAGCCAAAAACAGAAACAGCACATACTTCATTAACTGTAACGATCTGGTACTGCAGCTAAAAAGGGCACATCTAGAAAATCGACTGGAAACAAGATTGAAGTTTTTTGCGAAGTATAAGTTGCTTATCATAGATGAGGTAGGTTTTCTTCCATTGGACAGTGAATCATCAAATTTACTTTTTCAGCTAATAACGAAAAGGTATGAAAAACATTCAACAATTATTACAACAAACAAGTCATTATCAAGATGGGGAGAAATATTTGGAGATAATGTGCTGGCAAACGCAATACTTGACAGACTTATACACCATTCTCACATTATCAATATCACAGGAAGGTCCTATAGAACAAAAGACAAGATATCAATGATAGAGGAAGATGGGCAAAACAACCAAAACTGGTGAAACTTAAACTAACATTTTTGGTGAAATTTATATTGACATTAACA
>NZ_SMCQ01000050.1 GCF_004343035.1 Longibaculum muris | reverse complement strand
TATTGGTTTTTTTACCACAAGGGATATAAAGGTATGAGATATGCCTTTGTACACGCTAATATGATGAGAAAGCTTCGTCTTATGATATTAGAAGCAAGTTCCAAACATACGACACAGGAATATGCAGGAGAGGAGAGAGTTGCAAAACTCCCACGCATTCAAATCATATTTGATGACGGCATGACCAGAGGAAAAGTCATTATAGGAAATTCCATACGTCATCATAAGCTGTTAGAAGATATGAACATATCTTCTGCATTAGGAAAGTATATCGTTTCTGAACAGTATTTTTCTGATGATATGAATACATATGTCTATGAATTTGAACTTGCAGAAACAGACCAGCTTGCTTTTAAGAATTACAAAGATTTTCAGTTGTTATGTTCCAAGCAAGAAAACGGAACATTGTTCATTGACGATAGAAATAGAGTTCCACTACACCATACACTTATTGTAGGTTCGACAGGTTCAGGAAAGACATATGCAACATATTCGTTGATTTTACAGTTGTTGAATTTTTCGACTGTACCAGAGATATATTTTGCAGACCCAAAATGTTCTGCTTTATACGTGGTTGGTAAGTCTATCTCATGTGACAAAACAGCTGGAAGTGCCAATGAAATTGTATTCCTGCTTCAGCGTTTCTATGAAGCAATGCAAAAGCGTGAACAGGAAGCACAAGAGTATCTTAACAATAAACTTGACAGTGATTTTAAGGACTGGGGTCTGCAGGCTCACGTCTTGATTATTGATGAGTTTTCTTCATTCCAGTCTGTAGTAAATACCCTTGATAAATTTACAAGAGACAGGGTCAATATGTATCTGACAAATATTATTCAGAAAGGCAGACAGCTCGGCTTCTTCATGTGGATAATCATGCAGAAATCAGACAGCAAGATATTGCCAACATATCTTCGTGACAATCTTGTTTTCAAGGTCGTGCTCGGACAGGCTACTGATACGACTTATCAGACAGCCTTTGAAGAATACGCTGATCTGCCGAAGCGGAATTTTCAGCAAGGGCAAGGCTTATATACGTTCCAAGGTTTGACAAGGCAACCGAAAGTGTGTTCATTCCCGACCTTGAAGTTTGATATTCTTAAAGCTGTCCGTACTCGGTAGATAACTCATTCTGCGGGGGTTATGTAATAACCCCCGCAGAACAAGAATAAGAACCAAATACAAAGAACAGGAAAGGAAAAATTTATGAAATATAAATCTACCGTGAAAGTTGGTATAGATGAAATCACACTTGTACTGTTTCCAAATGAAAAAGTCCCCCCAGATGAATGGATAATCAAAGCAGATGAAATACTGGGAAGATTTATCGATTTATCAAAGATTGAAGAATTGTTCGGAAAAATGCAAGAGGCTCAATATGGCGTTCAGCAAGGCTATAGTACAGGACTGACCTTTGAAAACAAACCTTGGCACATGAGCATATCATGGCATGAATACTTGCAGACTATGGGTATCTGCATAAAATTTTCCGCTTATGCTTGGTCGGTATATCAGTCTACTTTTTTTGAAAGATATGGTAAGAGAATGAACATTGCTTTATTTCTGAAAATGATACAAAGTGATTTCTATATAGCAAGACTTTCTAGGATTGATATGACTGCTGATTATTTCAACTTTCATAAATGTTTCAATCCTAACACGATATATCAGAACTTGAAAAGCGGTTCAATTATTGTCAAAGACTATAAGAACCGCAGTATGATAAAAACATTCAATGGAGTTGATAAAAACGGCATTATCTCTACCTTATATGTCGGCTCGAGGAAATCGAATACAAGATGTTTTACACGCATATACGATAAAAAAGCAGAGCAGATTGAAACAAAAGGGTTTCGATATGAAGAAGCAATCAATTGCAAAAGCTGGATACGTCAGGAAGTCGTATTTAAGGGAACTTATGCACACCAAATTACAGAAGAATTATTGAATATTACTGATGAAAAAGAACTTGTGCAATTTATCGCACATCAGATTACAGATAGATACAGATTTTATGATATACAGACTAAAAAAGAAATGAAATATACAAGAGCACTTCTCTATATTATGAATAACGCTCAGTTCAATCATTTATCAACTGCAATCGCAAAAGATAATGACCTTAAGCGTTCAATAATATATCTTCTGAAAGGTTCGGGATTATGTCCCACATTTTATAAAGCTTTTGAAGTATGGGGAGAAGGTGCAGACAAAGAAATTGCAAATTATCTTTTTGAATATTATGAAAAGTTTTACATACCAGAAGCGAATCAAAAAAAGGAAATAAAGTCATGGATAAAGAAACACAGAAGCACATTAAGACAGCAGACCATAACGGAATATCTGAAAGGAGTGTG
>NZ_SMCQ01000049.1 GCF_004343035.1 Longibaculum muris | reverse complement strand
GGTAATCTAGAATAACGTGTGGTCTCCAATTATTGGAGTCTAGATTATCATGGGGTAAATAACACCCCAAACAATTGAACTGGTGATAAAGGTGGATACTCCAATTTTGGGGTAGCCACCTTTTCAATGACTTTAAAACTTTACTAAATGTTCTTCTTTGTTTTCTAATAATCTGATAAGATAATCTACATCATGCGTTAAATCTTCTAGTTGTTCAATCATTTCAGTTAGTAACTCATCTTTTCTTATGGATGTTATGCCTTTTTCATTATCGATTATAATTTTATATACTGTTCTATTTCGTCTCATATTAATATCTCTCCTGTTATAGTTTGAATTTTTCATCATCATTTATAGTATAAAGTACTCTGTTTCTGAATCTTTTCCAGTTGGTATAGCCATTGCTGCTATGTTTCAATAACTTAATGCTCTTATTTCTGTTTTCAATCAAGGCATTATTCATTTTTTTATTTATTCCTGGAATGATGATAAATGAATTGATGATTTCTGGTTTCCATTGTGTTAATGTATTGGCGAATGACACAAGTTCAGGAACTGAAGATGATCTAAAATCAATAATCAGTTCATTTATCTTTGCTTTGGATTCTTCGTATGTACATTTTTCATAAAAGTCATAAAGTTCATCCTTAAGATTGATCATTTCGGTCATATCTTCATCAGTATTTTCAAGAAGGTTGAATAAATCATATAGATTGCAATACTGACCTAATGCATGATTCATCTTCTTTTCAAGATTTGGATTTAGGATATCCTTGTTCTTCGAAAAGATCATCCATTCAAACTTCTTTAGAATATAATAATTTCTTTGTGCCTGGATAAGTTTTTCCTGTTTGTCAGGTGGAAGCTTTTTCTTTTCTTTCTTTAGCCGCCTTGCTTCATTTTCAAGCTCATCTTTTATTTTTTTGTTTTTATTCATGATTCTTATGCGAACCCTTGTGGCTTTTCTAGTGAATTCCTGAAGAAGATGAAATTTGTCCACAATCGTGACACAGTTAGGGAACATGGTCTTGGCTACAGAACGATAAGTCTGCCACATGTCAAAGCTGACATATCTGACTTTTTTTCTTTCTTCCAAAGGAATGTTATAGAAATAATCAGTGAGATCCTGCATTCTACGTGTTGGAAGAATATCAATGACTTTCTTGTCCTTGTAATCAACGAGAACACATATGTAATTGCTTCTATCACTTTTGAATGCATATGTCTCATCAAAACAGATGCATTCTGGCAATGTGCGTCTTGGGATATTAACCCCTCTATCAAAAATATTGGCTACTGTTGATTGTGAAATATGGTATTTGGATGCAACATAGCTGAAAGTGAGAGCTGGATTCTTTAAATCTGCAAGGACATTATATACGGTCGCAACAGATAGCCTGGATCCTTTGTTGGTGAATGGGTTGTTTTCAAAGAATGTCTTGCCACATAGAGGGCAGATATATCTTCTGGCTCTGTAATCAATGATACAGGGAGTATTGTTTAATATGGAGTGCCTGATGATTTTGTTTTGGTAGCCCTTGATTCTGGAAGTCTCAGTTGAACATACAGGGCATTTATGTGGCTTGGAATTTAATTCAACATCTATTGTCAATCCTTCACCATCATTGTATATATTCATTGATTTGATATCGGCACGTTCTAAATCAAGCGCAATGAGGGTATCGTTGCTGATGGTGCTATCAAATATAGCCATGAAAACACCTCCAATTTATGTAATTCATTTGTCGTTTCCTCCTTTTTTTCTATGATGATTAAATCATAGTATTAAGGAATCAAAAAAAACAAAAATGTTATGTGGAAACAATAAAGATGCAGGCATGCTTTCTACGATTTTTAAGACATATATTTTTATATGCCGCTGATGATAATGTCATATATTTTTTCAGAATATAGAAAAGATGAGATATATCAAAACAATTGGCTTCCCTGTTTTTGAGCATATATAAAATATCTTCAAATCTGATCTGTGAATAGGGAATGATATCCTCAATCAAGATGGCATGTGTCCTGTGACAATGCTTGCAGATGATTCTGGTAATTATAATTTTGTATTTTTTACCAAATATATAGATATGGCGTATATAGTAGGCATGAAAGGAAAAACCATGGTCATGACAGTAAGGACATTCAATGGAGTCAAGATCAATTGATGAAATGGAATCATAATATTCTTTTTGAAGGTAATGATTCAAATATGAGAGGGAATGATTCTCAAAAAATATATTTTTATTGAAAGTAGGAGTTAAATTTGTTAATATCATATTGTTCTAAGGGAACAGATGGTAAACAAACTTTGGTCGGTGAGGTTACCATCTTTTTTTCTTTCTAAATATTTTAATATATATACACTAACATAATAATTCGTGTATTAATAGAAACCCCATAAATAATTATAGCTAGAATATTGGAGAATAGAAAAAGACCACACGATAATGTGTAGTCAGTTCAAACCACGTTAAATTTTAAATAGTC
>NZ_SMCQ01000048.1 GCF_004343035.1 Longibaculum muris | reverse complement strand
CAGTCTTGACAATGATGATTCACAAGCATCCTATTCTTTTTTTGATAGATTCCTCTAGTATCTATTGTTTCTTTATCTAATTCAAATGTATGTCCGGCCGGACATACAAATTGATTCTTTTCATCTCTTTTAAAATGTATAAGTTTAAACTGATTCTTTTGTGTTGCCTTCTCCCTTTCTTTATAATATCCTGAATACTTCATATACAATTCAATCCCATTCTCTTTACAATAGCTATAATTATCATAACTTCCATACCCTGCATCTGCTGGTGTTTTATGAGGGAGTTCTCCATAAGCTTGTTTATACTTTTCCATAAATGGTATATATGCTTTAAGATCATTTCCATCACTACTCACATAGATATTTCTAATGATTCCATCACTTACACCTATCTGTATATTGTATCCCGGCTTAAAGATGTTTGTATGATTATAATAATCATACTTCATATGCATGAACGTTGCATCCGGATCAGTCTTTGAACAGCTGTTTTTTCCCTGCAGCATATCAAGATGTATGGAATATTCCCATAGCTTTATAGCATTTTCCTTTAATTCATCATATATTCGTTGAATATCACTTTTTCTTTTTCCCTTGCCATAAACAAATTGAATATTCTGGTTCTTCATATATAATTCTACCTTGTCAGCAATCGTTAATAGATAATCGATACTTGGTTCTTTAAGAAGAGAATAATGAACATTGATATTCATGCCTTTAAAATAGGAATTGATTCTTTGAATGCATAATAATGTTTTCCTCCATCTTTTCGTTCTATTCCTGATTGTATTCTTGCGCCATATAAAAGTATTCTTATTGGCATTCGCTTCATACTTGGTTCCATCAATACATAAAGCATCAGTATTGATAGAGATATGAGATTCAATATATTTATTGATATCATAAAAGATATCTTCAATAGGCATCGTTAAATCATCTTTAATAAATCTTTCAAAAGCCATGTGACTAGGAGTCTGACATTGGGAAATAAACATAAAGCGAATATCCGTTTTACAAAGTCTTTCCAGTTCTCTTGTAGAAGTATATCCAAAAAGAGCAAAAGAAAGAATGAGGAGCTTAAACATCATAACTCCATCATACCCATGAGTATTTCTATTTTTGAAATCAACATACCTACCAATATGAATTCCTTCCATGATTTCAATAATAGTTCTACAAATATCATCATGAGCAATATCTTTTTCAAAAGAAAAAGTAAAATCTAGTAGCATATATGGTTGATATGCTTTATAATTTGTCTCGTATATATTTGTTTGCATGACATAATTATACCAAAAAAACGGGCATCACTGTCCGTTTTTGCGTATTCAGAAACTATTAACGATTTATTTACTCATTACAGCCTCTTTTAATAGTTAAAAGTATTTATCATTGTGAATGTTTAAAAAAGCTTGAAAACCTAACTGATTTAATTCCCTGGTTAATTATTAGATTTGTTTAAGAATGATAGAAATTAAGTTCAAAAAGGATAAAATTATTTTGAGTTTATATATGTTTATTTTTTTTATTGGTTTAATAATTATTTGAACTATTTGATTATATATAAGAGTATTGACAATTATATGGAAAATATAATATTATATACAAATCCGGATAAAACGTATGGAAAGGAATATAAATATAAATGAATAAATTGTTTTTAAAAAGTATTATAGTAGCTTTAGTTCTAACTATGATTTCACCTCTAAGTATTGTTGTCGCTCTTGAAGATGAAATTGTTTATGATCAACCTGTAGTTTTTAGTGAAACATATGAAATAGTTGAGAATGTAAATCAACGAGGACAAATATCTACAAGTAAATTGAGATTAACTGTCTCTGTTATTAAAGCGTATAAGAGTGATTCTTCTTTAAGCAATGTTAGTATACAATATAATTATAAATGGCTTTCTGAGCCTTTATATAGATGGTCAGATGGTCTAACAATGACATGGGATAATTCAAATTTAAGATTTAAAGATGAATCTTTTACAAAGAAAGATTATTATTTTAATGATGTGTTAAAAAAACAAGTACTATTTACCCATGAGAAAACGCCTAGTGAATTAAGTTCACAAGGTATAGGTTGGTATGCAGATTTAGCGGGGTGGCATTTGACTCCCAAGAATTCAGAAGGATATGGACATTTTCTTTTAGTTCCTAAAAAAACAATAAAGACAGGAAGTATTCAATTGTATGCAAATTATGCTCATGCTTTGGCAGGTGGAATAGGTATTTCAATTAAAGGTGTTTCTGTATCTTTCGCTGGCTCTCATGATAAACAAGCAACTTCAAAAACTATTAATTTACAAAGAGGTAAAGTATAGATGAGTGGTCTTTTTGGAGTAACGCTTTTTATATTAATTGGGATTGTATTAATGTTTATTGATTCATTTAGTTCAGGTATAATATTAATTTCTTTAGCAGTTATTATCTATTATCTTTCTGAAATACTATCTATATTAAGAATATTTGAAATTAAAAATAATAAAAAAAATACAAAATAGAATGTCATAATGACCTTAAAGCAAGTAGGATAGAAATAACTTACTTGCATTTTTTATATTTATTGTGATCTTTAAAAAATGGGTAAAAAACGACAAATAGAGAAATTATTTAAAAACCTCTATTTGACAATAGTTGGCAAAGAGGCTGTAACGAGTAAATAAACATGTTATAGTTTCATATTACGCAAAAAGCGCTCATTTGAGCGCTTTTTTTGGTATAATTTAGTCGATGAAAACA
>NZ_SMCQ01000047.1 GCF_004343035.1 Longibaculum muris | reverse complement strand
GACAAGATATCAATGATAGAGGAAGATGGGCAAAACAACCAAAACTGGTGAAACTTAAACTAACATTTTTGGTGAAATTTATATTGACATTAACACAACCTGTGAAGAGAGTATATATACCTAAATCAAATGGAACACAAAGGCCATTAGGAATTCCAACAGTTATAGATAGAGTGATACAGCAAGCAGTTGCACAAGTCTTAACACAAATCTATGACAGTCAGTTCAGTGATAACAGTTTTGGATTTAGACCAAACAGAAGTGCACATGATGCCATGGAAAGAACACTAGAATACTTAAATGAGGGATATGAATGGGTCATTGATTTGGATATAGAAGCATACTTTGATACAGTTAATCATGATAAATTAATTTCAATTCTTAGAGAGAAAGTGAATGACTCAATAACACTACATCTTATCAGAAAATTCCTGCAGGCAGGAATTATGGAAAAAGGATTAATAAAACCAAATAGCCTAGGAGTAAGCCAAGGAAGTCCGTTGTCTCCAATATTATCAAATATCTATTTAGATAAATTTGATAAGGGACTGAAGGAAAGAGGACTTCGCTTTTCAAGGTATGCAGATGATAGTAATATCTTTGTCAAAAGCGAGATGAGTGCAAACAGGGTCATGAAGTCAGTCTCATCATGGCTAGAAAGAAAGTTGTTTTTAAAAGTCAATGCAAGCAAGACAAAAGTTGTAAGACCAACAAAAAGCAACTTTCTAGGGTTTACATATACCAAGATGAGTTCCAAATGGGTGTGCAGTCCTAGCAGTAAGAGCAAAATGAAACTCTATGATAAGTGTCGAAAGATACTTATACGCAAGAAATGTATAGCAAAATCCAATGCAGAAACATTTACTCGAGTAAATCAAATCGTAAGAGGATGGATTAACTATTTTAGAATTGGGAAAATGAAGGTATTCATAGACAAATTCGGACAATGGTTAAGACATAAGATACGAGTGATTATCATTAAGCAATGGAAGAAACCAATGAAGATTTGGAAAAGTCTACAAATGCTTAATAGGAAACTTCCATATAAGTTTAGCGATGAACAGATTTATTCAGTAGCCAACTCAAGATTAGGTTGGTATAAACGAGCGAATGGGAATGTCGTCAACTTCTTACTAAATGCAGACATACTAGCCATAAGAAAAGGGAATCGACCGGGCTTGGTCAATCCCCTAGAATACTATCTGAGATAGTTGTATTAACATATAAATGTAGCGCCGTATACGAAAACCGTACGTACGGTGCAATGAGAGGGGCGAAAATAATTTATTTTCCCTCTACTCTATTCCCTTTAAATGATAATTAAATATGGGTGTTATTAAGAAAGTATGAAAAGGAGAAAGTAACATAAAACTTGGTCAGAAAATTAAATTTGTAAGAAAAAGACGTCATATCACACAGAAAGAATTAGGATTATTAGTTGGATTTAGTGAAAGAAATGCAGGTATTAGAATAACTCAATATGAAAAAGGAAAAAGACAACCAAAAGAAGAAGTATTACGAAAGATTGCAGATACATTAGGTGTATCACTTATTTTATTAAAGAGTAATCATTCTAATCCAAAGGTTAATATCTATATTGATATATATTGGACTCAAATGCTGTGCACTAATCTAACAACTATTTCTATGGCAATATTGCTTTTGAAAGAAGCTGAGAGGTTTGATAAAGAAAACTATCAAATATTTGAACAATTAAAAAGATAAGTATAAAAAAAGAGCCAATTATCTAGAACAAATTTGTTCAGATTGATGGCTTTTCTTAACTTGATTTGTTTGTATCTTATCATATAACGACGAGTTCTGTGAGAATAATTATAACATATATGTTCTGCTTTTCAAGAAAAAAATCGACATATTACCTTATTTAAACATTCTATACATGTTTAACACATTTATTGTCGTATTTAACATTATAATGAATTCGGTTATATGATATATCTTTATATATTTAAAATTTTATACACAAAATGAGAAATATAGTATGTTAGTATCTAACAAAGAAATTAGTTTTAAAGAAGTATCAAATGAATAGTTGAAAGTAAAGAAATTATCAGTTAAGAATTCTTCATATGGTAAATATGGGAATATTGTATCAACTCATCTTGATAAGAATTTTGGAAAACTTAATATCAATCAAATCAATGAAGAATTAATCTTTTTTATTTTCAAGAACGTATACAAAACAACGATTATTCTACAAGTACATTAAAAGGTATTCGTTATGTTTTAAAAGCAATTTTAGGTTTTGTTCAATTTAAATATCACATAGCTAATGTTAATTTTAGTTTTATAAAATCAGGAAAATCAAACAATGGATATAAGCTACTAACCATTGAACAAAAAGAAGCATTAGAAAGTTATTGTTTCAGTCATTTAGATAATAAATCAATGATAATTCTTTTATCATTATATGGTAGGTTTTGTGTTGATGAAGTAGCTGGTTTAAAATGGGAAGATATTGATTTTGAAACTGATATTGTTAATGTGAATCGTACTATCGAAAGATTAAAGAATAATATTAATAATTCTTTTAAAACACAGTTGATGGAACTTGAACCAAAAAACTGATATATCCAAACAATTAGTTCCATTACCTGATTTCATCATGAACTATGTAAAGTCTTATTACAAATTAACGAGTCCAAAAGAACAATCTTATTATATCTATACAAATTCAGAGAAAATATCAGATCCTATAAATATACAATATCATTTTCAAAAATTTGTAACTTGTATGATTTTGAAATTAATTTTCACTCATTAAGGCACCCGTATGTCAAGCCCACGACAAAAAAAATTACAACTTTTTTTGAGGATTTCCGGGCAGCCGCATAGCTGCCCGTAGCTGCTTAATACGGTAC
>NZ_SMCQ01000046.1 GCF_004343035.1 Longibaculum muris | reverse complement strand
AAATTGTTGCTTATTTGTTGCTTATTTTCCACCAACTGAGCCACTTTTTCCAAATTTTATAGCACTTCTCCCACTTTTTATGAAAATTCATAAAATCACTGAATATGAAAAAAAGCCCTTAAATAAAGGCTTTTTCTCGTTTTTGTAGTTTTCTTTTGCTCTCTTAAGAAACAATAATAACTATCTCTTAGAGAATTGTGGTGCTCTACGTGCAGCTTTAAGACCGTATTTCTTACGTTCTTTAACACGTGCATCACGAGTTAATAATCCTGCAGCTTTTAATACTGGTCTATAATCAGAACCAGCTTCTACTAAAGCTCTTGAAATACCATGACGGATAGCACCAGCTTGTCCAGTGTATCCACCACCATAAACATTTACAGTCACATCAAACTTACCAGCTGTTCCAGTTAATTCTAGTGGTTGGTTGACGATCATTAATAATACATCAGATGGTAAATATTCTTTTGCTTCTCTACCATTGATGACGATTTTTCCTGCACCTGGTGTTAAAATAACACGTGCTACTGAAGACTTTCTACGTCCAGTCCCTCTGTATTGTACATTAGCCATTTATCTCTCGTCCTCCTATCCCTTAATTTTTAACTCAACTGGTTTTTGTGCTGCGTGTGGATGTTCACTACCAGTGTAAACAAATAATTTCATCCCTTGTTTTCTTCCAAGTGTGTTATGAGGTAACATACCTTTAACAGCTGCTTCTACAAATCCTGTAGGATTTGACTCTTGGAATTGGCGAGCAGTTTTAGTTTTTAAACCACCTAACCATCCAGTGTGATGATAGTATTTTACAGTATCTAATTTTTTACCAGTCATCACTACTTTTTCTGCATTAATGATAATGACATAATCACCAGTATCTACATGTGGTGTATAAGTTGGTTTATGTTTTCCTCTTAATACAGTTGCTACTTCTGATGCTAAACGACCTAAAGTTAAACCTTCAGCATCAACTACGTACCATTTACGTTCAATTGTGGCTTCTTTAGCCATAGTTGTTTGTCTCATTTTTAATCCTCCTGTAGTTTCCGGGGCTACAAACGTTAAAATAAGGCACTTTCTATTATAGCAATATCGCTGATTTTGTCAACATAAATTTGATCTTGTTAGGACTTATTAAGAAAATATATTTTGAAAAGACATAATATAGTAATCTTGAGTATTATTGATAATGAGATATTGGTTATCAACAACGAAATACTCTAAATATTCTTCTTTACCAAAATATTCTAAAACCTTATACTTTTGTTCTTTAAAATCAACAAATACAATTTTTTTGACAAGAAACGAGTCAAAGATAATATACCTATTTTGATAAATCGAATAGCGATAGTTTTCTAAATTTTCATTTATTTTTAATTTTTTACCATCGATATGATTATGCAGTGTTGTTTGTTGATCATAAAAGTCTACTGTAAATGATGAAGGTGCTGGGTACAAACAAGTTTCATTTAAACTCTTAGCTTCTAATGTTTCTAAATTAATAATAACTGTTTCTTCACCATCATCATAAGTAATTAAATTATGTTCACCAAAAAAATCATATTCTTCATTATGAGCATATGGATTTATCTCATTTATTTTTTTCTCTGTATGCTTATCTGTATTATAAACCGTCCAATATTTATCATTCTTATTAATTAATATATACTTCCGATTTGGTGATATAGCAAAGTTAACTGAATCGTGGTCACTTGTTATTTCTAACACCTCTCCAGTTTTCATGTTAAGAGAACATAAATTGTTGTCAGTTGAACCAAAATAAATAAGTTCATCTTTCATTAAATGTAAACTATATGCAAAGAAACCTTTTTCATTAAATGTAAAGATTTGATTTTGATAACGAACATAATCAAAAGAATAATCTTGCAATTTATATTTTCCTTGCTTATGCATCACTTCTTTTTTTACAAATTTACCATCTATGAATACATATACTTCATCAACAATTTTTAAATTATTCTTTTCATGATAATAAACTAGAAACTTACCATCTAATTCCCACATCTTATCTTCTTGCATTTGTGGAATACATTCTATTTTTTCACCTTGAAATTGTTCTTGTAACCATGATCTAAATTCTTCATTATAAGCATAAACAATTCCAAAAGAAGAAAAGATAAGTACAAGACAAATACCAAGCATGACAAAGTGCGATGCTATAGAATAGTGATTTTTAAGAGAGGCTTGTTCAAAATTAATAGTTTTCCAATCATCAGGCGTTTTGATATTATCAAATTCATTAAATTTATTCATAATAGTCACCTACCTCTTTTTTTAATAATTCCCTACCTCTTTTTAAATGTGATTTTACAGTATTCTCATTCATATTTAACATTTCTGCTATTTCAAAGGTTTTATAGCCTTCATAGTAATGTAAATAAAGAACATTCTTATATTTATGAGGAAGTTTTAAAACACTTGGTAAAAGAATCAATTGCTCTTGATGTTGACAAACAATAACATCATCGATATCCATTGTTCTTTTATAGAAAAGTTTTTGAAAGTTTTTACATTCATTAATAGTAACTCTTATTAACCAAGCTTTTAAATGTTCTTCACTTTCAAATGTATTCTGATATTGATAAAGTTTGATAAATACGTTTTGAAAACAATCTTTTGCATCTGCACTATTTCGTAAGTTTAAAATACTAATTCGTGTAACCATATCACTATATTTTATAAAAGCTTCTTCAAATTTATAATGCCCTTCTCTATCTTGCATAATCATTTCTCCCCTCACCTATAATACAATTTAAACTTACAAATAGTTGCAAAAAAAAGAAGAAAATTTCGACTATTTAAAATTTAACGTGGTTTGAACTGACTACACATTATCGTGTGGTCTTTTTCTATTCTCCAATATTCTAGCTATAATTATTTATGGGGT
>NZ_SMCQ01000045.1 GCF_004343035.1 Longibaculum muris | reverse complement strand
AGCAAACGGACATTGAAAACTAAACAGAAAACACGTCAATAAGAAGAAACAAAGAAGAGCTAGAAGACAGAAGTTGTCTTTAGAGATAGACAATGGAGAGTTTGATCCTGGCTCAGGATGAACGCTGGCGGCGTGCCTAATACATGCAAGTCGAACGCACCGCTTCGGTGGTGAGTGGCGAACGGGTGAGTAATACATAAGTAACCTGGCCTTTCGAGGGGGATAACTATTGGAAACGATAGCTAAGACCGCATAGGCATAATTCTCGCATGAGAGTTATGTTAAATATCCCAAGGGATAGCGAGAGGATGGACTTATGGCGCATTAGCTAGTTGGTGAGGGTAACGGCCCACCAAGGCGACGATGCGTAGCCGACCTGAGAGGGTGGACGGCCACACTGGGACTGAGACACGGCCCAGACTCCTACGGGAGGCAGCAGTAGGGAATTTTCGGCAATGGGCGAAAGCCTGACCGAGCAACGCCGCGTGAGGGAGGAAGTATTTCGGTATGTAAACCTCTGTTATAAAGGAAGAACGGCGCATGTAGGGAATGACATGCGAGTGACGGTACTTTATGAGAAAGCCACGGCTAACTACGTGCCAGCAGCCGCGGTAATACGTAGGTGGCGAGCGTTATCCGGAATCATTGGGCGTAAAGAGGGAGCAGGCGGCAACTAGGGTCTGCGGTAAAAGACCGAAGCTAAACTTCGGTAAGCCGTGGAAACCGAGGAGCTAGAGTGCAGTAGAGGATCGTGGAATTCCATGTGTAGCGGTGAAATGCGTAGATATATGGAGGAACACCAGTGGCGAAGGCGACGATCTGGGCTGCAACTGACGCTCAGTCCCGAAAGCGTGGGGAGCAAATAGGATTAGATACCCTAGTAGTCCACGCCGTAAACGATGAGTACTAAGTGTTGGGGGTCAGACCTCAGTGCTGCAGTTAACGCAATAAGTACTCCGCCTGAGTAGTACGTTCGCAAGAATGAAACTCAAAGGAATTGACGGGGGCCCGCACAAGCGGTGGAGCATGTGGTTTAATTCGAAGCAACGCGAAGAACCTTACCAGGTCTTGACATACCCTTAAAGGCTCTAGAGATAGAGAGATAGCTATAGGGGATACAGGTGGTGCATGGTTGTCGTCAGCTCGTGTCGTGAGATGTTGGGTTAAGTCCCGCAACGAGCGCAACCCCTGTTGCCAGTTGCCAGCATTAAGTTGGGGACTCTGGCGAGACTGCCTCTGCAAGGAGGAGGAAGGCGGGGATGACGTCAAATCATCATGCCCCTTATGACCTGGGCTACACACGTGCTACAATGGACGGATCAGAGGGAAGCGAAGCCGCGAGGTGGAGCGAAACCCAGAAACCCGTTCTCAGTTCGGACTGCAGTCTGCAACTCGACTGCACGAAGTTGGAATCGCTAGTAATCGCGAATCAGCATGTCGCGGTGAATACGTTCTCGGGCCTTGTACACACCGCCCGTCACACCATGAGAGTTGGTAACACCCGAAGCCGGTGGCCTAACCGCAAGGAAGGAGCTGTCTAAGGTGGGACTGATGATTGGGGTGAAGTCGTAACAAGGTATCCCTACGGGAACGTGGGGATGGATCACCTCCTTTCTAAGGAGAAGAAGCGTGGAATTCTGTTTAGTTTTGAATGTCTGAGAGGACATTCGAGAGAAGTAGGAACATTGAAAACTGAATAGCAAACTAGCAAAAACTTTTTACAAGAAGAAGATAGATGAAGAAGAAACGAGATCAGGAGTGATTGAAGGTCAATTCATCTAGTTGCAAAAAAACTAAGAAAAAACGAGAAAAAAGTATAGAACTTGAACACTTTAGGCTAAGCAAGAAAGAGCGTATGGCGGATGCCTAGGCACTAAGAGGCGAAGAAGGACGCAGCGAACGGCGAAACGCGACGGCGAGCAGTAAGCAGGCAACGACCCGTCGATGTCCGAATGGGGGAACCCATCATTCCGAGAGGGATGATATCGTCTGATGAATAAATAGTCAGACGAGGCGAGACGCAGGGAACTGAAACATCTCAGTACCTGCAGGAGAAGAAAGTAAGAACGATTCCGTGAGTAGCGGCGAGCGAAAGCGGAGGAGCCCAAACCATCGCAAAGATGGGGTTATAGGGCTGCCGACAAAGTCGACTTGACATGATAGGAGAAGCGCAGGGGAAGGCGCAGCGAAGAGGGTGACACTCCCGTATCCGAAATCGTGGAGAGAGGCGAGGCAGTACCTGAGTACGTCGGGGCACGTGAAATCCTGACGGAATTATCGAGGACCATCTCGAAAGGCTAAATACTCCTTAGTGACCGATAGCGAACCAGTACCGTGAGGGAAAGGTGAAAAGAACCCCGGGAGGGGAGTGAAAGAGAACCTGAAACCATATGCTTACAAGAAGTCAGAGCCCGTTAAAGGGTGATGGCGTGCCTTTTGTAGAATGAGCCGGCGAGTTATGATATGGAGCGAGGTTAAGCGGGAGACGCGGAGCCGAAGCGAAAGCGAGTCTTAATAGGGCGACAGTTGCATGTCATAGACCCGAAACCGGGTGATCTAGCCATGATCAGGTTGAAGTTGGGGTAAAACCCGATGGAGGACCGAACCGACCCCCGTTGAAACGTTGGCGGATGAATTGTGGCTAGGGGTGAAATTCCAAACGAACCCGGAGATAGCTGGTTCTCCCCGAAATAGCTTTAGGGCTAGCGTCGCGCGAAGTCACGTGAAGGTAGAGCACTGAATATGTGATGGCCTCATCCCGAGGTACTGAGCATAATCAAACTCCGAATGTCACGAGGACATGCGCGGCAGTCAGACTGCGGGTGATAAGGTCCGTAGTCAAGAGGGAAACAGCCCAGACCATCAGCTAAGGTCCCAAAATATATGCTAAGTGGAAAAGGATGTGGAGATGTCCAGACAACCAGGAGGTTGGCTCAGAAGCAGCCACCCTTTAAAGAGTGCGTAACAGCTCACTGGTCGAATGACTCTGCGCCGAAAATTTACCGGGGCTAAGCATAATACCGAAGCTATGGATTTATAGAGAATATAAGTGGTAGGGGAGCGTTCCAGTCAGCGAGGAAGCATGATCGTAAGGACATGTGGAGCGGCTGGAAGAGAGAATGCCGGTGTGAGTAGCGGCACGTGGGTGAGAATCCCACGCACCGAAGACCCAAGGTTTCCAGAGGAAGGTTCGTCCGCTCTGGGTAAGTCGGGACCTAAGGCGAGGCCGAGAGGCGTAGTCGATGGACAACGGGTGGATATTCCCGTACCTGGCGTGAGGGCGATGGAGTGACGGAGAAGGCTAGGCGATCCAGCTGCTGGAATAGCTGGTGCAAGCGAGGTAGGGGACATCCAGGCAAATCCGGATGTCATAACCCGAAGACGTGAAGCGTATGGAACATTACGATAAGTACAGAAGTCGCCGAAGCCATCTTCCAAGAAAAGCTTCTAGCGATACCTCAAGTCAGCCCGTACCGAAAATGGACACACATGGGTGAGGAGAGAATCCTAAGGTGAGCGAGAGAACTATAGCTAAGGAACTCTGCAAAATGACTCCGTAACTTCGGGAGAAGGAGTGCTCAGTGAAAGCTGAGCCGCAGTAAAACGGCCCAAGCGACTGTTTACCAAAAACACAGCTCTCTGCCAAGACGCAAGTCGAAGTATAGGGGGTGACGCCTGCCCGGTGCTGGAAGGTTAAGAGGAGTGGTCAGTCTTAAGGCGAAGCCATGAATTGAAGCCCCAGTAAACGGCGGCCGTAACTATAACGGTCCTAAGGTAGCGAAATTCCTTGTCAGGTAAGTTCTGACCCGCACGAAAGGCGTAACGATTTGGGCGCTGTCTCAGCTGTAGACTCGGTGAAGTCTTAGTACCTGTGAAGATGCAGGTTACCCGCGACTAGACGGAAAGACCCCATGGAGCTTTACTGTAGCTTGATATTGGATTTTGATGCATGATGTACAGGATAGGTAGGAGACAAAGAGACGGATACGCCAGTATTCGAGGAGTCGACGTTGGGATACTACCCTTGATGCATTGAAGTTCTAACCGGACGTCGTGAAGCCGATGACGGGACAGTGTCAGGTGGGCAGTTTGACTGGGGCGGTCGCCTCCCAAAGAGTAACGGAGGCGCCCAAAGATACCCTCAGCATGGTTGGAAATCATGCGCAGAGTGCAAAGGCAGAAGGGTGTTTGACTGCGAGACATACAGGTCGAGCAGGGACGAAAGTCGGGCTTAGTGATCCGGCGGTGCCGAATGGAAGGGCCGTCGCTCAACGGATAAAAGCTACCCTGGGGATAACAGGCTGATCTCCCCCAAGAGTTCACATCGACGGGGAGGTTTGGCACCTCGATGTCGGCTCATCGCATCCTGGAGCTGAAGTCGGTTCCAAGGGTTGGGCTGTTCGCCCATTAAAGCGGTACGCGAGCTGGGTTCAGAACGTCGTGAGACAGTTCGGTCCCTATCTGTCGTGGGCGTAGGAAGTTTGAGGAGAGCTGCCCTCAGTACGAGAGGACCGGGGTGGACAGACCAATGGTGCACCAGTTGTCACGCCAGTGGCACAGCTGGGTAGCTAAGTCTGGAAGGGATAAACGCTGAAGGCATCTAAGCGTGAAGCCCCCTCCAAGATGAGACTTCCCATTTCGAAGGAAAGTAAGACCCCTCTAAGACGAAGAGGTTGATAGGTCAGGGGTGTAAGCATGGCGACATGCTGAGCTGACTGATACTAATAGGTCGAGGGCTTAACCTAAGAAGGTGGTTCAAGGAGAGAGAAGCTAGTTACTGTTCAGTTTTGAGCGTTCGTGCTCGCAAGAGATCTGGTGGCGATAGCATGATGGAAACACCTGTACCCATGCCGAACACAGAAGTTAAGCATCATAACGGCGAAGATAGTGAGCGATTGCGACAATAGCAAGCTGCCAGTTCTCCTGAGGGATATCATCCGATATCTCTCTTTTTTTGT
>NZ_SMCQ01000044.1 GCF_004343035.1 Longibaculum muris | reverse complement strand
CATTGTCTATCTCTAAAGACAACTTCTGTCTTCTAGCTCTTCTTTGTTTCTTCTTATTGACGTGTTTTCTGTTTAGTTTTCAATGTCCGTTTGCTTGTCATATCTCTCTCGAGCCGACTTCTATAGTCTATACTATTTTTAGAATAAAGTCAACATATTTTTTATATTTTTTTAAATTTATTTTTGCTTTTCAAAATATTTTCAAAATATAAAAAAGGAAGAATTCATCATGAACCCCTCCTTAATATTTGTTGTCTTTTAATTAACCGATTTTTTTATATAAATCAATAAATTCTTGAGCTAAGTCAATAACAACTAATGCAGTCATTAAATGGTCTTGAGCATGTACCATTAATAAGTTTAATGGAGCTTTTTCTCCTCTAATTTCTGCTTGAATTAATTCAGTTTGAGCATGATGTGCTTCATTTACTGTTTCTTTTGCTGTTTGTAATGATTCGTCAGCCTTATCTAAATCTCCAGCTTTAGCATATTGGATTGCTTCAATTGCAGAGCTACGTGCACTACCACTATTAACGATAAGGTTAATTACGATTTGTTCTTGTTCATCCATTTTAATTTCTCCTTTGATAAGCAATTTTCAGATTTAATCTGTACTTCTATTCTAACAAATTAACGTTACAATTTCAACCATTAACACTTAAAAATCATTTAATTAAAGAAAAATGGTTAAGTGCTTTCAAAATTCCATCTTTATCAATATCATCTGTCACATAATCAGCTACAGCTTTTGCTTCTATTGCTCCGTTTCCCATTGCAATACCTAAGCCAACTTCTGTAAGCATCTCAACGTCGTTTCGACCATCGCCAAAGGCAATTGTTTGTTCAATATCCATCCCTAGTTTTTCAACTAATTTCTTTATTCCTTTAGCCTTAGATTCACCTTTGAGAGTTAAGTCAAATGAATAACCACTTTGATGTCTTTGAATATCAAAATATGGTGATAAAGCCTCCACCATTGGGGCTATATCATCTGATGAATTGACAACTATCATTCCAATATATGTTTCAATTTCTTGAGGGTCAAATTGATCAATTATTGTGTTATCTTTCATCCCCCAATTATTCTTAAATTCAATGTGTTTAGGATTATTTTTATTGAGAACATAAATATAATCATTACCCTCAAAATAATAAGCTAAGTCCCTCTCTAAACATAATTCATGTGTTTTTTGTATTGCTTGAGCAGGGATAACTTTTTTATAAATTGTTTCACCCATATATTCAACATATGCCCCATTACAAGTCACATAACCATCAAAAGGATAATCCATAACACCATCAATAATAAAACACTTACATCTACCAGTAGCCAAAAAGACATGATCACCTTGTTTTTGTAATTGTAACAAAGCATTACGTGAAGAATCAGGTATTGAATATATTCCTTTATTACATTCTATCAATGTTCCATCTATATCAAAAAAATACAATTGTTCCATAAACATACCTCCATGTATTTTATTCTACCACAATTTATCGCATTTCATTATCTTTTTTACATAGAAAAAAAGGTGTCCTATGACACCTTTATCGTTCAATTGATTATTCGATAACTTCTGAAACGTTACCAGCACCAACTGTTCTACCACCTTCACGGATTGAGAATTTAGTTCCGTTTTCGATAGCGATTGGAGCGATTAATTCAACTGTTAATTCAACGTTATCTCCAGGCATAACCATTTCTACACCTTCTGGTAATTCGATAACTCCAGTTACGTCAGTAGTTCTGAAATAGAATTGAGGTCTGTAGTTAGCGAAGAAAGGAGTATGACGTCCACCTTCATCTTTTGATAAGATATAAACTTGAGATTTGAATTTTTTGTGTGGATGTACTGAACCTGGTTTAGCTAATACTTGTCCACGTTGGATTTCTTCTCTGTTGATACCTCTTAATAATACACCTACGTTATCTCCTGCTTCAGCGTAATCTAATAATTTACGGAACATTTCGATACCTGTAGCAACTGTTTTTTGAGTTTCACGGATACCAACGATTTCTAATTCATCGTTTAATTTTAATTGTCCTCTTTCAACACGTCCTGTAGCAACTGTTCCACGTCCAGTGATTGTAAATACGTCTTCAACTGGCATTAAGAATGGTTTATCAGTATCACGAGTTGGAGTTGGGATATAAGAATCTACAGCATCCATTAATTCATGAATAGCTGGAACCCATTTTGGATCTCCTTCTAATGCTTTTAAAGCTGATCCACGGATGATTGGAGTATCATCACCTGGGAAGTCATATTCATTTAATAATTCACGAACTTCCATTTCAACTAATTCGATTAATTCATCATCATCAACCATATCGCATTTATTTAAGAATACGATGATGTAAGGTACACCTACTTGACGAGATAATAAGATATGTTCTCTAGTTTGTGGCATAGGACCATCTGTAGCAGCAACTACTAAGATAGCACCATCCATTTGTGCAGCACCAGTGATCATGTTTTTGATGTAGTCTGCATGGCCTGGACAGTCAACGTGTGCATAGTGACGAGTAGCAGTTTGATACTCAACGTGTGCAGTGTTGATTGTGATTCCACGTTCTTTTTCTTCTGGAGCAGCATCGATAGCAGCATAATCCATTGCTTGAGCTTGTCCATCTTTAGATAATACTGTAGTGATAGCTGCAGTTAAAGTAGTTTTACCATGGTCAACGTGACCAATAGTTCCGATATTAACATGCGCTTTAGAGCGGTCAAATTTTTCTTTAGCCATTATTAGCTTCCTCCTATATAAATTTCTTTAAATTTTTACATATACATTCTAAATGATTTGTAACAAAAATGCAATAACTTTCAGCAGAATTAATTGTTTCCACCATTTTTCTTAATAATTTCTTCTTTAATTGATTTTGGTACTGGTTCATAACGATCAAATTGCATAGTGTAGTTTCCACGACCTTGTGTAAATGATCTTAAATCAGTAACATATCCAAACATTTCAGATAAAGGTACACTTGCTTGTACAGTAACAGCATTTCCTCTTTCTTCTTGTCCTTCAATCATACCACGTCTTGATGAAATATCACCCATAACACTTCCTAAATATTCAGAAGGTGCAGTGATTTCAACAGCCATGATTGGTTCTAAGATAACTGGATCACATTTTTTACCAGCTGCTTTTAAAGCTAAGCTTGCTGCAACTTTGTATGCCATTTCTGATGAATCGACATCATGGTAAGAACCATCAAATAAAGTTGCTTTGATATCTAATACTGGATATCCTGCAATCATACCGTTTTGTAAAGCATCTTCAAGACCTGCTTTTACAGAACCTATATATTCTCTTGGTACTGTTCCACCAACAACTGCATCAACGAATTCAAATCCTTTACCTTCATTAGGTTCGAATTTAATCCATACGTGACCGTATTGTCCACGACCACCTGATTGTCTTACAAACTTACCTTCACAATCAGCAGCTTGTCTAATTGTTTCTCTGTAAGCAACTTGTGGTGCACCAACATTTGCTTCAACTTTGAATTCTCTCTTTAAACGATCTACGATAACGTCTAAGTGTAATTCACCAACCCCAGCGATAATAGTATCACCAGTTTCAGGGTTTGTTGTAACTCTGAATGTTGGATCTTCTTCAGCTAATCTTGATAAACCATTACTTAATTTATCTTGATCTTGTTTAGTTTTTGGTTCAATAGCTAATTCGATAACTGGTTCAGGGAATTCCATTTTTTCTAAGATAATGAAATTCTTTTCATCACAGATAGTATCTCCAGTTGTTGTGTTTTTAAACCCAACAGCAGCAGCGATATCTCCAGCATAAACTTCATCAATTTCCTTACGAGTATTAGCATGCATTTGTAAGATACGTCCTAAACGTTCTTTTTTGTCTTTTGTAGAGTTTAATATATAAGACCCAGATGCAACATGTCCTGAATACACACGGAAGAAAGTTAATTTTCCTACGAATGGGTCAGCCATGATTTTGAATGCTAATGCTGCGAATGGTTCATCATCACTTGGATGTCTTACTACTTCATTTCCGTCTTCATCTTCACCTTTAATAGATGGAACATCAGTTGGAGCTGGTAAGAAATCAATAACAGCGTCTAACATACATTGAACACCTTTGTCTTTGTATGCAGAACCACATAATACTGGGAATAATTCAACAGCTAATACACCTTTACGGATAGCAGCTTTGATTTCTTCTTCAGTAATATTTTCATCTTCTTCTAAGACTTTCATCATTAAATCATCATCAAATGAAGCAGCAGCTTCAATCATTTTTTGACGATATTCTTCAGCTTGAGCTTTCATGTTTTCAGGGATTTCAGAGTAAACAACGTTTTCTCCTTTAGCTCCTTCAAAATGAACAGCTTGCATTTTGATTAAGTCAATTAATCCTTCGAATGTATCTTCAGCACCAATTGGTAATTGAATAGCAACAGCGTTAGCATCTAATCTTTTACCAATAGATTCTACTGACATTAAGAAGTCAGCTCCAGTTGCATCCATTTTATTACAGAATACAATTCTAGGTACTCCATAAGTTGTAGCTTGACGCCAAACTGTTTCAGTTTGAGGTTCAACCCCAGCTTTAGAGTCTAATACAGTGACAGCACCATCAAGTACACGTAAAGAACGTTCTACTTCAACAGTGAAGTCTACATGGCCTGGAGTGTCAATGATATTAACACGGTATCCATTCCATTGAGCAGTTGTTGCTGCTGAAGTGATTGTGATACCACGTTCTTGCTCTTGTTCCATCCAGTCCATTTGTGAAGCACCATCATGTGTTTCACCAATCTTATGAATTTTTCCTGTGTAATATAGAACACGTTCAGTTGTTGTTGTTTTACCAGCATCGATATGAGCCATGATTCCAATATTACGAGTTTTTTCTAACGAAAATTCACGAGCCATAATTTTCTCCTTTCAAATAGTCTCTTTATATTACCAACGGAAATGTGCGAATGCTTTATTAGCTTCAGCCATCTTATGAGTGTCTTCTTTCTTCTTAACAGAAGCCCCAGTTCCATTAGATGCATCAACGATTTCATTAGCTAAACGATCAACCATACTCTTTTCATTTCTTAAACGAGAGTAATTGACTAACCATCTTAAACCTAATGTCATTCTTCTTTCTGGAGATACTTCAACAGGTACTTGATAGTTAGCTCCACCAATACGTCTTACTTTTAATTCAAGTACAGGCATAATGTTATTGATTGCTTGATCAAATACTTCCATTGCTGGATTTCCAGTTTTTTCTTCAACTTTTTTAAATGCTTCATATAAGATGTTTTGAGCAACACCTTTTTTACCATCAAGCATGATGTTGTTAATTAATTTTGTAACTACCTTAGAATTATAAATTGGATCTGGTAGTACATCTCTTTTTGCTACGCGTCCTCTTCTTGACATCAGTTTTTCCTCCTATCTCTTATTTTTTAGGTCTTTTAGCTCCATAACGAGAGCGTCCTTGCATACGATCTTTTACACCAGCACAGTCCATAGTACCACGAATAATATGATAACGAACCCCTGGTAAGTCCTTAACACGTCCTCCACGAATTAACACAACGCTGTGTTCTTGTAAGTTGTGTCCGATTCCTGGGATATATGCTGTAACTTCCATACCGTTTGATAAACGAACACGGGCATATTTACGTAAAGCCGAGTTAGGTTTCTTAGGTGTCATAGTGGCAACACGTGTACAAACTCCACGTTTTTGAGGTGAACTAATATTAGTTGGTTTTTTTAATAATGAGTTATATCCTCTATTTAACGCAGGTGATTTTGATTTAGATGTTTTTTCACTACGTCCTTTTCTTACTAATTGATTAATTGTAGGCATATTTTGTCTCCTTTCCTTTCTTCTTAACACACAATTCCGGGTGTTTCATTTTTTATCAGAATAAATGTACTCAATCCTGAGCACCGTAGATGATTATAGATGAATGATAGACGAAAGTCAACACTTTTTTCAAATTTATTTGAATTTATCTGATTCAAATATGATATTGTCTCAATGTATCAAAGTTGAATATGTCCTGCATGCAGGACATATTCAAAACTTCATGTTATGATATAACCTCA
>NZ_SMCQ01000043.1 GCF_004343035.1 Longibaculum muris | reverse complement strand
TTACGATATAAAAGTAATAAAAAGTTGACAAAAAAATAAAGCATCTATCAATGCTTTTTGAATTATACACATATCTAACTGTCAAAGACCCGAAAATTAACAGAATTAATATGAAGAAAATATACAGAAAAACAAATAAAAAATAATGTATTTGTTGATTTATTGACAAAATAATATATTGACTCTATAATAAAGATAATAAAAGCGCTTTCAAAAAAGTATAATAAAACGAAACTATCCAAAAATTAGGTTTATGTATTAGAATTGCATTACCAGTTTTATTTACTTATAATGCATCAACAAAGAAATTGACAGTTCAATAAATCATTGTAAGCACATCAATAACAATTGATATGCTTTTTAGAAAGGAGTTTTCATATGCTGGACGTAAGAGATTTAAGTTTTAGTTATGGAAAAGAAACAATATTTGATAATACTCGTTTAACTGCAATAATAGGAGAACTAACTATTATTAAAGGTGAAAGTGGTAGTGGGAAAACTACATTATTAGATATTCTTGCGTTAAAATATGGAATACATTGTGATTTTTATTTTGATAATCTTGATTTAAAGATAAAAGAAAATAAAAAAAATTATCAGGATCATCTTTACTATATGTCACAAAAGCCGATATTTTGTTATGACTTGACACTTGATGAACAGTGGAGCTTGCTAAGAAAAATGTATTCTGCGCATCCCCAATTGGAAGAATTTATTTCTTTAATGGGACTTGATGATAAAAAATCTAGTTATCCTTCACAATTATCTGGAGGAGAACAATTAAGAGCAATGATTATTAATATGTTTATTATTCAGCCACAAATTATCTTAATGGATGAACCAACAGCTTCATTAGATGATGAATATAAAACGAAGTTTATTCAATTATTGCATATATTAAAAGAGAAAAGTTATTTAATTATTGCAACTCATGATCCTTATTTATTTAAAGAAGGAGATAAAATTTATGAAATAAAGGACCAAAAATTTCATCTTATAAAAGATTCTCAAGTACAAGAAAAAGAATTTATAATTGATGCATTGAAAAAAAATAATATCAACTGGATTCTATATTTTTTTATAATGAAAAAGCACCATATATTTAAAGAAATCTTTACTTGTCTTCTTGTTTCATTAGCCATTATGATTTGTGCGTTTTCTACTAATATAGATAATGGTTTTTTAAGTTCTTTTGAAGAAAATTTGAAAACAAAAAATAACCAAAGTGTACTTGTTTATAAATCACTTGATTCTAGATATCCAACATATAATTTTGATATAACGAGTTCGACTTATTTTCCTATTACAGATATTGAGCAAAAGAGTATCTTAGACATACAGCACATAAAACAAATCAAGCCCAAAATTATATTATCAACTTATGTAGATGAATTATCTGCTAAAGAAATTTTACCATCTTTTCATATTTTGAAAGATAATGAAGAAATTTATAATTATAACGATACAATTGAGCAATTAAAATCTGATAACAATTATAATTATTACAATCTTTTTATAGAGGGAATTGAAGAGACTGAGATTGAAAAGTATCAGACTTATTCCTTTGATAAACATGAAAAAGGTTTATATTTAAATCAAAGTTTATTAAATAGACTTCAATTAAAAGCAGATGATCTTAAAGATTGCTTAGTAAAGATAAAGGTTGGTATTCCAACTTATGATGTTTCAGGGGCAATGGAAATCACTATACCTTCAGGTGAGATGGAAGAAGAGTTTGCTGACGATGATTTTAGTCCTGCTAATCTTATTAATTGTCAATCAGTAGAATTATTACTTCCAATCAATGGAATTTTAGAAACAGGATATGAAAGTAATACACTCGTTACATCTGATTATGCAATGTATATGCTTTCTGATTCTTTAGAAGCCTTAGCTAGATCAAATCCTGTTGATAAAGGTTATACAGTATTTCGTAAAGATACTGAGGATGGAATGATTGAAGTTGAATCACAAAAAGATGCTGATTTAGTTTTTGTTTATACACCTTGGCAGCCTAACGCTTATACTGTTGCAATTGATCATATAGAGAATATGCAGTCAGTAGTTAATGAACTAGAAAATTTAGGGTATACAGTTGACTGGGAATATAATCAATACCAAAGTTATGCAGAATCTATTCGTTCGACTAAAGAAATGGCTAAAGTTATTAGTTTTTCTTTTCTATTTTTCACTATTCTAATAGTAAGTGGTTTTCATTTTTTAAAAGGTAAAGAAGAACAGAAATTGAATTTATGGTTAAATCATATTGGATATTATCGTAAGAAAGATATTATTAAAGTAAAGTTACAGAAGTATTTATTGAATGCTATGATAACAGCTATAGTATCATATGTTCTATTATGGATAGTGAACTATATTTCTATTTATGTTTACTATACTCCATACATTATTAATATCAAATCATGGCTTGTTATTATTGGTATTTCTATCATAAGTCAAACGATTATTCCTATTTTATGGGAGGGTATTTATCATGTTAAAAATTAACCATTTAAATATTTCATTTGCAAAACCACTTTTTAATAATCAAAATTTAGAAATTAAGAATAATTGTTTGACTCTTTTAGTTGGAGAAAGCGGTTGTGGGAAAACCACTTTATTATATAAGTTAGGTTTAATTGATTTTCATAAGAAAGATTGTTCATATCAGATTGATGATACCGATATAACAGAATTTCATCATAAGAAAAAAACTATTTTGAGAAGATATGATATTGCTTTTGTATTTCAGGATTATATTCTTTATGATCATTTCAATGTATATGAAAATATTCAGTATTATGCTTCTTTAGTAGGCAATGAAATATCAGCAGATAAAGCTAAAGAATATTTGCATAAAGTTCATTTAGATATCCCATTAGATAGATCACTTTATGCAATGTCTGGTGGACAAAAACAAAGATTAGCTATTGCTTGTGCATTAACTAAAGAAACACCAATACTTATACTTGATGAACCTACAAGTGCTTTAGATACAGAAAATGCTAGAATAATATTTGAAATTCTATCAGAACTTAAGAAAGAAAAGACTATTATTATAACAAGTCATAATCAAATAGCTCGTGAGTATTGTGATGAAGTTGTTCAAATTGAAGATGGTATCATTACAAAAATAGTTTCTAAGGATATACAAGAAAAACCAATAAAAATCATTCAAAAAGGAACTCACCTTCCTTTAAAAACATATTTTAATTATTTGAAAAAACAATATTATTTTTCTAAGAAAATGAAGGTATTTATTGCTTTTGTTAATATAATGATTATTATATTTTGTCTAGTGACTTCTCAAGTCACAAATAATTTTATCTCAGAAAGTAAATCTATAGTTTCTAAGGATAATCCAGGATGGATGTATGTTCCATCTTTACAAAAGCAAGATATTGATAAACTTAAAATAGATTCTTATTATCCATATTATAATGTTTCGCTGAATCTTTTAGATAAATCATATCCTGTTGTACCTTATTATGATGAAATAAATATTAATAATAAGATATGGACAAGATTTGATTTATCTAAAGAACAAGGCTTTTATTTCAGTCATAAGTTATATTATAAAAACAGCCACTTGATTGTTCCAACCCAATCTATCAATTTTTATGATACAAATAACCATATTGAGATATCATTGCTTTATAAAGGAATACTTTTAAAGGGACTAACATCTGAATATATTGATTCATCTGAATTTATATATATGCATCAAAAACTGATAGAGGAAAAATTAAAACCAACAGAAATATCTGGATATACTCTATTTTGTCATAATATTGATGATTTTACAGAACTTAAACTTAAATTAGAGAATCTGAATTATAAAGTAACTACATTTAGTGATTATGATCAAATTATTAGTTACATTGAAATGTTAAATACAATTCAAAAAATTGTAATGACATGTCTTATTTGTTTTGGTTTAATGACTTTATACTTCTTATATAGATCATATTTTCATACTCGTGAAAAAGAGTTTGCATTATTAAAATGTATTGGCTTAACAAATATGAATATCATCACATTGGTTTTATTTGAATCATTTATTATGAATATTTTGAGTTTCATTATAATGAGTGTAGGAATTTATTGGTTTGTTAATTATTCTTTATTGGAGTTATTGCTTTTTGAAAGTATTTTATTACTGGGTATAGGTATTATTATTAGTATAATGACTTATAGACTTCAACCAATACAAGTATTGAGGAATGAATAATAAAAGGAAATAAATATATGTAATGAATGAATTAAGAATAACAAATGAAATATATTGAATGGTGGTATACTTTTAGATAAGAGTTAATAAAGAATTAAATCAAAGAGATTATCAGTTGGTATTAAGAAACATAATGAATTTTTTTGTGAATCTTTTTAAGTTTAATCAAAATAATGTAGATTAGTATATTCTTAATATAAGAACATAGATATTAATTTAAATCTTATTGATTATGTTAAATATCTCAAAGTACCTTTATTGCTTATTCAAATATATAAGCTGTGCTGTATTTTAAATAAATGCTTAATTCATATGTGGGTATAGTATATGCAAAAGATAAATTATTTATATAGACAAAAAGGTTTACTATGTAAAAAGACAAAGATGAAAGTCTTGGTCTTTTTTATTTTTATTTTGTAAAAAATTGAGTATAATAGTAATATGTGAAAAAAAGGAGGATTTATGAAAACTGTATATCAAATGCAGGGATATACGCTACATCTTATCCCTACAAAAAAATTTAAAACAATGACAATATCTTTGCGTTTGCAAAGTCCTTTATTAAAAGAAACAACAACTTTAAGAACATTATTAACCTTTGTTTTAATTGCAGCTACAAAAAAATATCCATCAACAAAGCTTCTCGCAAGTTATTTAGATGAAAATTATGGAGCACGTTTATCAACGAATGTTGCAACAAAGGGTGAATCTCAAGTTATTAATCTTTATACAAGTTTTGTCAATGATGTTTATTTACCACATCAAGAACATTTATTAGAAAAACAACTTCAATTATTGAGTGATTTGTTTTTTGATCCTTTTGTTGAAAATGATGCTTTTGATCAAACAATTGTAGAATTAAAGAAAAAAGAATTAAAAG
This sequence comes from Longibaculum muris, assembly GCF_004343035.1. Classification (GTDB taxonomy): domain Bacteria; phylum Bacillota_I; class Bacilli_A; order Erysipelotrichales; family Coprobacillaceae; genus Longibaculum; species Longibaculum muris. The sequence goes on along the minus strand of NZ_SMCQ01000043.1, from coordinate 4,885 downwards.
AAAGATTACAAGTCAATAAAGATGATAAGTTTTCCTATTCATTAGATAAGCTTTTTGAACATATGGGAAGAAATCAAACTCTAGGTATTCCAAGTACTGGTTATGAAGATAAGATTGATGAAATTGATGGAAAAATGCTATATCAGTATTTCTTAAAATGTATTAAAGAAGATGAAAAACATATTTATGTTGTGGGAGATGTAGATGAAACAATTGTTGATGTTTTCCAACAATATTTGAAGTTTCCTGAAAATCATCAAGATTATCCATCAGCGTATACTTTTAAGAGTCAACATCCTGATGTCTTGGAAATTATTGAGAAACAAGATATTACTCAATCAAAATTAAATTTAGGTTATCAAATTGATTGTGACTTTATATCTGAACAACATTATGCGTTTACTGTATTTAATGCGATTTTTGGGGGCTTTTCACAATCACGCCTTTTTAAAGTTGTTAGAGAGGAAAATAGTTTATGTTATTATGTTTCATCAAGTTATGATGCATTTAATGGGATTATGATTGTGAATGCAGGTATTGAAGCTAAAGATTATCATAAGACAATGGACTTAATTCAACAGGAATTAAAAGCTATTCAAGATGGACAAATCGAAAAACGAGATATTGATGTTGCTAAAATGATGCTTGAAAATTCATTAAGAAAAACAAGTGATGAAGCTGGCAGTATGATTGCTCTAACTTATAATAGAGATATTACACATAAGGTAGAGTCAAATGATGAATATATTGAAAAATTATTAAATGTAAGTCAAGAAGATATTATTAAAGTGGCTAAACAAGTGCGTTTAGATACTATTTTCTTCCTTACAGGAAAGGATTTCGATGAAAACAATTAATTATCAAACACTTCAAGAAACGTTATATTTCGAAGAAATGGATAACGGTTTAAAAGTTTATTTGTTGCCAAAAAAAGGTTTTTCAAAAACATATGGTTTATTTTCTACATGTTTTGGTTCTATTGATACAACTTTTGTGCCAATTGGTGAAAATGAAATGTTGAAAGTTCCTGATGGAATTGCTCATTTTCTTGAACATAAAATGTTTGAAATGGAAGATGGGGATGCTAGTGATGGTTTTGCTAGATTAGGCGCAAGTACCAATGCTTTCACTTCTTCATCAAGAACAGCTTATTTGTTTAGTACCACAACACATGAAGATGAGTGTATAGAATTGTTATTAGATTTTGTTCAAGATATTTATCTAACAGAGGAAAATGTAGAAAAAGAAAAGGGGATTATTAATCAAGAGATAGGTATGTATGATGATGATCCTGATTGGCGTTGTTATTTTGGAAGTATCCAAAATCTTTATCAAAATCATCCGGTTAAAATTGATATTGCGGGAACTGTGGATACTGTTCGTGAAATTGATAAAGATACTTTAGAAAAATGCTATCATACTTTCTATCATCCTAGTAATATGATGTTGTTTGTTGTCGGAAATATTGATCCGCAAAAGACTATGACATTAATTCGTGAAAATCAAGCAAAGAAACATTTTGAAAAGGAAAATCAAATTCAAAGAGAGAATGTTGATGAACCTCAAGATGTTGATCAGGATGAATTGATTTTAAATATGGATGTTGTGATGCCAAAATTAATTGTCTCTATGAAAATTAATGATATTTTAACGGAACCTTCACAAAAATTAAAACGTGAATTATCAATGAATTTATTACTAGATTTACTTTTTGCAAAAAGTTCTAAGCTTTATGAGGATTGGATGCGTCAAGGGTTCATTAATGATAGTTTTAGCGCAAATTTTACTCAAGAAAGAAATTATTCTTTCTTACAAATTGGTGGCGATACGCAAGAACCTGAAAAACTACGTGATAAAATTTATGAATTGATTGAATCGATTGATTCTTTTGAAATAGATGAAGCTGATTTTCAAAGAGTCCAAAAGAAAAACATTGGAATTTTAATTGGTGTATTTAATAGCCCAGAAAGTATTGCAAATATGTTTAGTCGTTATTATTTTGAAGGGATTATGATTTTTGATTTGATTGATTGTTTAGCATCTTTATCACTTGATGATGTTAATCAATTAAAATCACTTTTTGATAAGAAATATTTAAGTACATGTATGATTAAACCAAAAGAAAATGGCCAATAGGTCATTTTTGTTGGTTATTGATCTTTTGCTTTTTTAATAATCTTCGTTTCAAAGTTTTAAAAATAATATATGATTTTTAAAAGAAATTGTTAGGAAAATAATAACTCAACTATTTGGTATGAATTGGTTGTTTACAGATTTAAATTTTATGCTATAATGTGATTGACCTAAGAGATATATGTATTTCCTACACGATAGATAAGGGAATCTGATTGTTGGTCGATGGTGTTGAAAGCCTATCTTGAATAGGAATCCTAAAATCGAACACAAGATGCCCACCTGTATATACCAGGGATTTAATCTAAAAAACTCTTAGGTCTTTCTTTTTTTAGGAGGATTAAAAATGGCTAAAATCAGTGATGAAATGATTCAAGAAATTAATGCACTTGCTCATAAGAGTAAAACTGTTGGTTTAACTGAGGAAGAAAAGAAAAGACAACAAGAATTAAGACAGGAATACTTACGTATATTTAGAAGTGGGTTTAAGCAACAACTTCAAAGTATTAAAGTTGTTGATGAAAAGGGCAATGATGTCACTCCACGAAAATTAAAAAAAGCAAAAAAAATGAATTAAAATGCAGAAAATTGTCAAATAGGTATTTGCTATTGTATTAAATTTGTGTATAATAACCGTGAGTGTGTTTAGGAGGAAAATAAGGAAATGAATCAATCGGAATTATCGATAGCAACAATTAGATCTTTAGGAATTGATATGATTAATAAAGCTAATTCTGGACACCCTGGAATGGTTCTAGGTTCTGCGCCAGCGTTGTATGCTTTATTTACAAAAGAATTAAAAGTTTTCCCAAAGGAATCAGATTGGTTTAATAGGGATCGTTTTGTTCTTGCCAGTGGGCATGCATCTTCGTTATTATACAGTTTATTGCATTTATCAGGTTTTGATTTATCAATGGATGATTTAAAATCATTTAGACAATGGGGAAGTCGTACTCCAGGACATCCAGAAGTAGAATTAACTGATGGTGTTGATGCTTCAAGTGGACCTTTAGGTCAAGGAATTCCTATGGCTGTAGGGATGGCAATGGCTGAACGTTATTTAACAGAACGTTATAACAAAGATGAATTTGAAGTTGTTAATCACTATACATATGCTTTATGTGGTGATGGTGATATGCAAGAAGGTGTCACTTATGAGGCTGCTTCTTTAGCGGGTCATTTGGCACTTGGAAAACTTATTGTTCTTTATGATTCAAATCATGTAACATTAGATGGACCATTAGATTATTCATTTAGTGAAGATGTGAAAAAACGTTATGAAGCAATGAATTGGCAAGTTATTTGTGTTAATGATGGAAATGATGTTGCGGCTATTTTAAAAGCAATTAAAAAAGCAAAGAAAGAAAGCTTTAAACCATCTCTTATTATTGTTGATACAGTTATAGGTTATGGATCTGCAAATCAAGGAACAAGCAAAGTACATGGTGCACCATTAGGTAAAGAAGATGGAAAAGCTGCTAAATTATCTTATGGTTTTGACCATGAAGAATTCTTTGTACCAGAAGAAGTTTATGAAGATTTCCGTAAAAATGTTTTCAATCGTGGAAAACGTTGCTTTAATAAGTGGAAAAAGATGATGCGTGAGTATAAGAATGTTTATCCTGAACTTTATAAAGAGTTATCTGATGATGTAAAAGGGTATTATTCATTTGATTATTCAACATTTATTAATGATTATCCTGAAGGATTAAGTGAAGCAACACGTAATACAAGTGAAAAAATCATTAATGAAATTGCAAAACAAAATCCGGCTTTCTTATCAGGTACAGCTGACTTAGCTTCATCAACAAAAACAACAATTAAAGATGGACAACGTTTTAGCTGTGATGATTATAGTGGACGTAATTTATATTTTGGTATTCGTGAATTTGCGATGGTATCTATTATGAATGGTATGACTTTACATAAAGGTGTAAAAGTCGCTTCAGGTGGTTTCTTAGTCTTTAGTGATTATTTTAAAGCTGCTTTAAGAATGGCATGTTTAATGCATTTACCAATTGTCTTACCATTATCTCATGATTCTATTGCTGTTGGTGAAGATGGTCCAACGCATCAACCAGTTGAACAATTAGCAATGATGCGTTCAATGGTTAATATTCAAGTAATTCGACCAGCTGATGCCTTTGAAATGTGTGCTGCATGGAAAAAAGCAATGGAAACAAATGATCGTCCAACAGCTTTAATCTTAACAAGACAAAATGTTACAAATGTAACAAATGCAACATATGAGGACGTATGCCATGGTGCTTATATTGTTTCAAAAGAAGATCAAAAATTAGATGGTATTATTATTGCAACTGGTAGTGAAGTTGAACTTGCATTAAAAGCTCAAGCTGAATTAAAACAAAAAGGACAAGATGTTCGTGTTGTTTCTATGCCATCAATGGAATTGTTTGATCAACAAAGTGATGAATATAAAGAGTCTGTTTTACCAAAAGATGTTAGAAAACGTCTTGGAGTTGAAATGGGTACTGATTTTGGTTGGTATAAATATATTGGATTAGATGGAAAGATGATTTCTGTTAATCAATTTGGGGCAAGTGCTCCAGCAAATATTGTCATTGAAAAATATGGCTTTACTGTAGAAAATGTTGTGAATACATTTTTATCAATGTAAAATGAACTGCTAATATTTATGGTAATCTAGAATAACGTGTGGTCTCCAATTATTGGAGTCTAGATTATCATGGGGTAAATAACACCCCAAACAATTGAACTGGTGATAAAGGTG
>NZ_SMCQ01000042.1 GCF_004343035.1 Longibaculum muris | reverse complement strand
AGATAGAAGTCAGTCCAGAGGACAAGTTAGACCAATTGACAATCAAGATTTTTGATGTTGAAGATGAAGAGGATGTTTTAGAAATATTATCTTAGTTGATATTTGAAAAGAAACCTATATATTGGGTTTCTTTTTAACTTGTAATAAAAAATAAAACATCTTTCTAATGTGACAAATAATTTAAAAAGAAGGGACTATAATGCATGTGAGAGGTGAAAATATGGAACTGATTATCAATCCAAGTCGTACAAAAAAAATAAAATTACAGTTTGTTATTTATATAACGCTCATTTCTTTTCTAGTCTCATTGGTCAGTATTCACCATACATCATTATTATTTGTTTTACCTTTGTTTTATTTATGTTTTATGTGTGGATATCGAGCGTTATTAAGTTATTTAGTAGGTTTATTGATAGGAATTATCTTTTTGAAAGTTCCTTATGAAGTATTAGTTATTAGTTTATTTGCTTTTGTATTATTGCAGTTTTGTTTATTGTTTCAATCAATGAAATCAAGGTATGTTCCTTATTTATTAACATTGATTGGAGGCATTTATTATGCTTACATACAAATCGATTTATTATCAACCTTATTATTAACTGTATTAACTTACTTTAATACTATTATCTTTGCTTATTTAGCACCATTATTTATGCATGGGGAATCCGAATTATTAACACATGTAAGAGTAAAAGCATTAGCGGTCGTTGTTTTAATCTGTATGATGAGTTTATTGCCTTATTCACAAATTATCACAATGATTCTAATTCGTGTCTTTATTTTAGTTATGATATATCATGAATGTTTAGATGATTTACTACCAGGTTTATTTTATGCTTCGATGTTGATGTTGTTGATGAATTTAGGTTATAAAGATGACATTCTATCATTTCTAATTCCTTTATTTTTCTTTTATATGGTTAAATGTCAAAACAAACTATCGATTACATCCTTATACTTTGTTTCTCATTTAATTCTTCCATTCTTCTTAGAATTTAGTTATCCATATCATGGAGTTATTGTTGCTATGAGTGGAATTATCTTTGCAATTATACCAATCCATAAAACCAAGCCATTATTATCATCAAGTTATCAAGAAATGACAATGAAACAACAACTTTCAAAACAAGTTGATTCTTTCTGTCGTCTTTTTGAACAAATGACAGCTTTATTTACAACAGCTCCACAAAGAAGTCATTCTTTAGAATACATAGGTTATATTTATGAGGATATGTGTCAAAATTGTACGAGTCAAGAAACTTGTTTTCATAAGAAATATGGGCCAAATCGCTTAGTTAAGTTAATGAATAAAGGGTTAAAAGAGCACTATAGTGAAAGTGATGAAGATTTTATTTATCATTATTGTTTAAAACCTGAACAATATTTTCAAACTATAAAAGCTTATCAAAAAGACTATCGTAAAGTTCATCGTGTTCAACAAGAATATCAAACAATGAAAAAAGATCTTTATCATCAATTTTCTTTATTAAATGATGTTTTTCATCAATTCTCTAGTCAATTAAAGATTGGACATATTGAGGAATCACATATTTTAGAACATATGGAAGGTTATCATTTTCAAATTGCTCATTTGAAAAAATATTATGAATCTCAATCGGTTTATTATATTGAAATTGGTTTATATGAAATTAATAAAGAAGAAATTGAGAATGAATTTATTCCTATCTTAGAAGCTTATTTGAATGAAACATTAGATATAGAAGTCTTAAAAACACCAATGCATCAATTAGGTTATACATATTTAGTTTTAAAACATCATACACGTTATTATGTTCAATATGGTATTTCTCAGTGTGCAAAAGATCCAGTTGCTTGTGGGGATAGTTATGGGGTTTTTGCAATGGATGAGAACCAGTATTTTGCAGTGAGTGATGGAATGGGGCAAGGACAAAAAGCTAGTAATGATTCTTCACTTACAATTGATGTTATGAAACAGTTGATTGTTAATGGGATTTCTTTAAATGATACTGTTCAATCGGTTAATGCATTATTAAAAATAAAAAATCGTAACGATATGTTTACCACTGTTGATATGGCTCAAATTAATTTAGTAACAGGAGACTTAACAATGGTTAAATATGGAGCCTGTCCAACTTATATCTTAAGAGATCAAGAACTGATTGAAATTGCTTCTTCATCTTTACCTATGGGAATTGTTTCACCATTAGAAACATCAATGGAAAAATATCAATTAAAAACAAATGATATTGTCTTTATTGTGACTGATGGCTTTACAAGTCATTTTAAAGACTTTATAGAAAGTAATAAGTATTTAATTGATGATGATCATCCTAAAGAAATCGCTCATCTTTTAACAAATTTAGCCAGTGATGAAGATAAAAATGATGATATGACGTTAGTCGTATTAAAGCTTTGTAAACAATAATCCCAAAAATATTGGGATTTTTGTTTTTGAATTCATATTTCTTTGATATAATGGGCTCGGAAGTGATAAAATGAATGAACAACTTTTAAATAAAACAAAGTATTATGTCATTGGTGTCTCAGGTGGTTGTGATTCTATGTATTTATTAGATACATTACGTAAGGCAGGATATCATTTGCTTGTTGCTCATGTGAATTATAATTATCGTCATGATAGTTATATAGATTATGAACTTGTCTGTGATTATTGTGCAACGTATGGAATTCCTTTTTACTATAAAGAATTTCATTCGCAAGATTATCATGATGGCAATTTTCAGGATCAGGCACGCAGTTTAAGATATGACTTTTATAAAGAAATCTATGATTTATATAAATGTGATGGATTGATTTTAGGACATCACTTAGATGATCATTTAGAAACAATCTATATGCAACTTAGTAAACATAATGTAATTCATTATTTAGGAATCAAGGAAGAAAGTTATGTTCAAGATATGCGTGTAGTTCGTCCTTTGATGGATTGTTATAAGGAAGATATTTTACAGGCATGCAAGATAAGACAGATTCCATATCATGATGATTATACAAACTTTGAAATTGACTTTGAAAGAGATAAAGTGAGAAATACTGTTTTAAATCGTTATACCAAAGAACAAAAAGAAGCTCTCTTAAAAAGAGCTCAAAAGCATAACCAACGAATTAAAGAATTAGAGTTTAAAGTTCAACCTTATTACCAACAATATATATCAGATGGACAGATATACTATTATTACATTCCTAAAGATTTAAGAGATATGTTCTTATATTTGATTTTAAGAGATGTTATGCATCCACAATTAATTTCACAATCATTGATTGCTGAAATTAAACATCAGATTAACAGTGTGAAACCAAATATTCAAATGAATTTACCAGTTAATTATCTGTTCATAAAAGAATACGATAATATCTATATCATTGATAAAGATAAGACAAAAGGATATTGTTATGAATTTAAAGAATTTATTCCTTTTGGCTGTGAATATTTTCATTTGTTAGATAATGGACATATCAATGAAGGGGTGTATCTTAGCCAAGATGATTACCCTATAACGGTACGAACAATGCGTGAAGGTGACAGCATCATGACAAGTGCTGGCACAAAGAAACTTTCACGTCTGTTTATTAATGCAAAAATACCTGCATTAAAGCGAAAAACGTGGCCAGTTGTCTTAAATAAGGACCAAACTATCATTTTAGTGCCACATATTGCAAAAAACATTGATTATTTGACTACAAAACCAAATGTATTTGTGATAAAATAGGATAACCATTATAAGGAGTGAGCAAAGTATGCATAAAGATGTCAAAGAGATATTATTTACTCAAGAAGAAATCTCTGAAAAATGTAAAGAATTAGGAAAACTCATTATGAATGACTATCAAGATAAAGAATTGGTATTGGTTGGACTATTAAAAGGGTCTGTCCCTTTTTTAGCTGAACTTTCTAAATTTATTGATCTTGATGTCACTTTTGACTATATGGATGTGAGTAGCTATGAAGGTGTTGAATCTCGTTCAATTACCATCAAAAAAGATTTAGATCAAGATGTGAAAGGAAAAGATATTTTATTAGTAGAAGATATCTTGGATACAGGTAAGACTTTATCAACAGTTAAAGCGATGTTAGAAGAACGTGGTGCAGCTTCTGTTGAGATTGTGACAATGCTAGATAAGAAAGAAGGAAGAACTTTCCCAATTGAAGCAAAATATGCAGGATTTGAAATTCCTAATGCATTTGTCATTGGTTTTGGATTAGATTTTAATGAGAAATATAGAAACTTACCTTATGTAGGTATTTTAAAAGAAGAATGTTATCAATAATGAAGGAGATCGTATGAACAACAAAAACAAAAGTTTATTTAAAGCGATAATGCCTTGGCTAGTTGTGATTGTTTTATTGAGTTCACTTGTTCCATTTTTAAATAGTGGAAAATCAAGTGAAGTGAACTACAATCAATTTGTAAAGATTGTTGATCAAGAAAAAGTCAGTGAGATTACAGTGATGCCAGGTATTTACGTAACAAGTGTTGAAGGTAAATATCAAAAAGAAGAAAAAGGTAAAAAAGTAAGTTATTCGTTTAAGACAAATGTTCCTCAAACAGATGAAGAATTAAATTCATTAATGCAATTATTTCAAGATAAAAGCATTAATGTAAAAGTCTTAGATGCTAAAAGTGAAAACATGTTAATGGATGCCATTTTAGGCTTATTACCATATGTATTGTTAATTGGGGCAATGGTATTCGTTATGCGTAGTATTGGTGGAGGCGGAGGTGCTAATGCCAAAGCTTTCGATTTTGGAAATTCTCGTGCTAAGCTAGAAAAAGATAGTAAGACAAGATTTAGTGATGTTGCGGGAGCTGATGAAGAAAAAGAAGAATTAACAGAATTAGTTGATTTCTTAAAGAATCCTAAGAAATTTGTCAATATGGGAGCAAAAATTCCTAGAGGTGTTTTATTAGTAGGGCCTCCAGGTACAGGTAAAACTTTACTTGCAAGAGCTGTTGCGGGTGAAGCCAATGTTCCTTTCTATTCAATTTCTGGTTCTGAGTTCGTTGAAATGTTTGTTGGTGTTGGAGCTGGACGTGTTCGTGACATGTTCAAGAAAGCTAAACAAAATGCACCATGTATCATTTTTATTGATGAAATTGATGCTGTTGGTCGTCAAAGAGGAACTGGTGTTGGTGGTGGACACGATGAACGTGAACAAACATTGAACCAATTATTAGTTGAAATGGATGGTTTCAGTGGAAATGAAGGAATTATCATTTTAGCTGCTACAAACCGTGCTGATGTTTTGGACCCTGCATTACTTCGTCCAGGACGTTTTGATAGACAAATTCAAGTTGCAAATCCTGATAAGAAAGCAAGAGCTGAGATTTTAAGAGTTCATGCTAGAAATAAGAAATTTGCTCCTGATGTTAACTTTGATAACGTTGCACAACGTACACCAGGATTCTCTGGTGCAGAGCTTGCTAACGTATTAAACGAAGCAGCTTTATTAGCGGTACGTCAAGGACATCAATTGATTACTTTAGATGATGTTGATGAAGCTATTGACCGTGTTATTGGTGGACCAGCTAAGAAGTCACGTAAGTATACAGAAAGAGAAAGAAAATTAGTTGCTTATCATGAAGCTGGACATGCGATTATTGGTTTAACGTTAGAAGATGCTAATAAGGTACAAAAAGTAACAATTATTCCAAGAGGTCAAGCTGGTGGATATAACTTAATGACACCTAAGGAAGAAACATATTTCCAAACAAAAACACAATTAAAAGCAAGTATCACTGGTTTTATGGGTGGTCGTGTCGCTGAAGAAGTGTTCTTTGGAGATGTCACTTCAGGTGCGCATAATGATATTGAACAAGCAACACGTATTGCAAGATTGATGGTCACTGAATTAGGTATGTCTGAATTAGGACCTATCAAATATGCTTCAGGTCAAGATGCAGTATTCTTAGGTAGAGATTATTCTTCAACAAGTAATACTCACTCTGGTCAAGTAGCGTATGAAATTGATCAACAAGTACGTAAGATTATTGATGAATGTTATGAACAATGTCGTCAAATTATTGTTGCTCAAAAAGATAAATTGGTCGTTATTGCTGATGCTTTATTAGAATATGAAACATTAAATAATGAACAAATTGAATCTTTATATAACACAGGTCAAATGTTAGAAGCACATAGTGGAAAAATTGATGATGATCATCATAAAGATATTACTTTCCCAGATGCTCCAAAAACACCTAAACCTGTAGATTTAGATGATGATTTATTAGATGAAATGAAATAAGCGCAATGCGCTTATTTTCGTAAGGAGAAAAAGATGAAAAGAAGTACAATAAGTAAAATATTAGTATTCATTTTAGTCATTAGTATGATTCTTCCTTTAATTGGATATTTTGCGTTTGGAGGATAAGAAGATGAAAGATTATTTAGTGAGAGGTATTGTTGAATCAAAGAATTGTAGAGTTTTTGCCTGTCAAACAACTGAATTACTAGAAGTGGCGAGAAAAAAACATGGTTTATGGCCAACTGCTTCAGCAGCATTAGGACGTATGATGTCAGCAACTTTAATGATGGGAGCAATGAACAAGAATCATGAGAAAATGACAATTACTATTAATGGTGGTGGTCCTATTGGCAGCATGATTGCTTCGACAAATAGTGATGGAAAGATTAAAGCTTTTGTTGCTAATCCTGAGGTGCATTATACTTATAATGATACTGGTAAATTAGCTGTAGGGGTAGCTGTAGGAAAAGAAGGAACTTTACAAGTTATAAAGGATATGGGATTAAAAGAACCGTTTGTAGGTACTGTTCCTCTCAAAAGTGGAGAAATTGGTGATGATTTTTCATATTATTTTATGGTTTCTGAACAAATTCCTTCAGTTGTTTCATTAGGAGTACTTGTTAATGATACAAATGAGATATTATCTAGTGGTGGATTTATTATTCAATTATTACCTGATGCTAGTGAAGAAGATATTGAATATATTGAAAATAAAATGAAAGATTTTCCAGCTGTTTCTTCATTGATTCATGAAGGAAAAACACCAGAAGATATCTTGAAGATGTTGTTTGATGATGTGGATATCTTAGAAAGTCAAGATTTGGCTTTTGAATGTGATTGTTCTAAAGATAAAATGAGTGGAGCCTTAATGACAGTTGGTAAAGATGAAATTCAAGCAATGATTGATGAAGATCATGGTTGTGAAATGCGTTGCCATTTCTGTAATACTGCTTATCAATTTAGTGAAGATGAATTAAAAGAACTATTAAAACAAATGAAGTAAGACATTGTTCTTACTTTTTTTGTATAATACGAAAAAGAAGGCACGGATGGGGGTTGTACCTTCTTCTTCTGGGTTTACCAATATTAGGAATATAACTAATCGATAACTTACATCTATTTTAATGGGGAGGAAAAAATAGAGGGGAAAGTGTAAGCTATCTGTATATATCATTGACGATTGTAAAAGTTTTATACATATAAATTAAAAAAAATAATAAGAAGGCTGAGGGGGAGAAAATAAGACCTTCTTATTATTATAAGAGTAACGTTTGGGATGGGAGTTAAGTCACTCTTTGATTTGATATCATGAAGAAATTTTTAAAACTGTCAATTTTATCTATTTACTTCTTTATCGCCTCCTACGAGTATAAATATATCATTTATTTGTCTTTGTTTTATAAAAGAATTATGTTATATTGTGTTATGGTGAAAAAAGATGAAGATAGGAAATGTAGAAATTAAGAATAGAATTATTATGGCGCCAATGGCAGGTATTACAAATGTAGCTTTTCGTAAGATTATTAAAGAGTTTGGTGCTGGACTTGTTGTTAGTGAAATGGTTAGTGATAAAGCTTTATGTTATGGAAATCAAAAAACAATTGAAATGTTAACAATTGATGAAAATGAACATCCTGTGAGTATTCAAATTTTTGGTGGAGATGTAGAGTCTATGGTCACAGCGGCTAAGTTTGTTGATGAACATTCTAATTGTGATATTATTGATATCAATATGGGATGTCCAGTAAATAAAGTCTTAAAGGCTCATGCTGGAAGTTATTTATTGCAGTTCCCTGATTTGGTTTATGATATTGTGAAGAATGTTGTAGAAGCAGTGAGTAAACCAGTAACAGTTAAGATTAGAATTGGTTATGATTTTGATTCAATTAATTGTATCGAAATAGCTAAGCTGATTGAAAAAGCTGGAGCAAGTGCAATTGCTGTGCATGGTAGAACACGTTCACAAATGTATGAAGGGCATGCTGATTGGTCTTGGATAAAGAAAGTTAAAGAAGCTGTAAGTATTCCGGTTATTGGTAATGGTGATGTCAAAACTGCACAAGATGCTAAAAGAATGCTAGAAGAAACAGGTTGTGATGCTGTGATGGTTGGACGTGCAGCACTTGGAAATCCTTGGGTTATTAAACAAATGGTCGAATATGTTGAAAATGGAGTCTTGTTAGAAGAACCAACTATTGATGAAAAGATTGATCAATGTTTACAACATGCCAAACGACTTATTCCAGTTGAAGGAGAAAAGAATGCCATTCGTCAAATGCGTGGACATGCTCCTTGGTATATGAAGGGTTTGAAATCTTCTGCACAAGTGAAAAATCGTTTATCGCGTATTGAAACATATCAAGAATTAGAAGATATTTTAGAAGCTTATCGTCATTATTTACATACTGGGGATAAATCAGAATTTGAAAAGTTTGCATAATGATAAATAAGGAGTGGAAACACTTCTTATTTTTATGTGTGGATTTGTTGAACAATGCAAAGAAAAAGAGTATGATAAAATGCAAGAATAGAGATATTATTGAGAAAGGTTCATAAAATATGAGAGAGTTAAAGATTCGTAATTTTAGAGACGTGAGTGGATATAAAAATAAGTATGGTGAAACCATGAAACCAAATAAAATATTTAGAGGGGCATCATTAGATGCCATCTCTTTGGATGATGCAAAGTATATGGAATATCAATTAGGTATTCGTTATATTTTAGATTATCGTGATGAACAAGAAGCAATGCTAGCTAAGGATATTGATTTTCCTAATGCTCAATATGAACGTATAAGTGCTTTGACGATTAAAGAACATACTGATAATGGATTTGATTTTGGAAAAATGCTAGAAGGTAAAATGACACCTGATAAGTTAAAATTTTTAATTCAATACATTCGTGAGGGATATCAAACAATGGCATTTGATAATCCAGCTTATCATCGGTTATTTGAATTGTTATTGAGGGATGAGGGGCATATTTATTTCCATTGTTCAGCGGGTAAAGATCGTACAGGAGTTAGTGCATTTTTAATTATGATTGCTTTAGGGATGAGTGAGGAAGATGCCATTGATGAATATATGTTATCAAATGAATATCTTCATGATTTTGTTGAAGATTTTTATAAACAACATCATATTCCTAAGATATTTAGAAAATATTGTGATCCTTTGTTGTTGGTGGAAAAAGAAAATATTATGTTAACAATTCAGTCTATTAAAGAAAGATATACAAACTATGATGAATTTTTAGAAAAAGAATATGACTTAGATGAAAAGAAAAGGGAGTTGTTAAGAAGAATATATTGTGAATAGGAGATGGTAAAATGCCAAATATGATGATTCATTGGGAATGGTTTTTAAGAATTATTATTGCTGGTTTATGTGGTGCTATCATTGGGTATGAAAGAAGAAATAGAAATAAAGAAGCAGGTATTAGAACACATGCTATTATTGCATTAAGTGCTGCTTTGATTATGGTTGTTTCTAAATATGGATTTCCTGATGTTGTTGAGTATGATGCTGCTCGTATGGCTGCTCAAATTGTCAGTGGCGTTGGTTTTTTAGGAGCAGGGGTTATATTCGTAAGACATGGAACAGTTTCTGGTTTAACTACGGCTGCTGGTATTTGGGCAACTGCTGGAGTAGGGTCATGTATAGGGAGTGGTCTTTATGATGTTGGTATTCTTTCTACACTTTTTGTGGTAGGATTACAATTTATGTTTCATCATGGTATTTTAAGAAAATATGCGAATCAAGGACAAATTATACAATTACAGATTTCACAAGATGTTTCTGCTTTATCTGATATTCAGCATACAATGAAAAAATATGGGATTGCAATTCAATCAATGAAAGTTGAAGTTTTAGATAGAAATACGCTTTTTATTGAAATAGATGGTGTGACACCACAGACTTTTAATAGAGAAGAACTTTTAGAAGAAATGATGAATAAAAATTATATGAAAATGTTTAGTTATGCATAAAAAATATTGATGAATAAAAGAAAAACCAAGTTCTTAACTGTCAAGCAAATTTGAAAATGTCTCAAAAATCGTTAAACATTAGCACCAAAATTTCGGTGCTTTTGTTTTGCGAGATAATTTAGATAAGAAGCTT
>NZ_SMCQ01000041.1 GCF_004343035.1 Longibaculum muris | reverse complement strand
CATTAACTCTTGATCTTTAAATAAAGCTGATAAAACTGGAATTGGTACTGTTTGTTTGATACGTTTATATATAATTCCTTCACTTATTGTCATCGGTTGTATGTTCCATTTGATATGAATCATTAAAAGTGTTTCTAACTTTTGTTGATAATCACTTTCTTGACAAGAGAAAATCAGTGCTTTTGCAAAACTAGCAAAACTATAAGCTTCTTCATTAATATGATGAGGAAAAAGCAACACAATTCCTTGTCTTTGTAAAACCATTGTATAAAGTAATTTTAATTCTTCTAAAGATAATAACATAATAGAATGAAAGAAACTTTGACGTTGATTTTCTTCAACCAATTGATGATTTAAAATCTCTACTCGTAATAAAGAAAGCACTTCTAAATAATCATCATATCCTTTTAAATCATTTTTTAATTTTAAAGATAAAGCTGGGTATTGTCCATTTGTTGAAACCCCTAAAGTCATTTGATTGGTGTGAATCGTTGCCATACTATGAAATGGAGTATTGGTCTTTGTTGCACTTGCACACATAATTTTTTGTTTCAAAGCATCATCAACAATTTGTTGATTTTTAGTCTTTGAAGAAGTTGCCGCAAACACAAAGAAAGCATCTTTTATATCATCAATATCATAATCTTTATATATCTTTTGACATTCTAATGATGAAAATTCTTCTTTCATTTCACTAGCGACAATACTTACCAATGCCCCTTCTTGTAAGAAAGCTTTAGCTTTTCGATAAGCAACCTTTCCTCCACCAACAATCACAACTCTTTGATTTGTAAAATCAATCAGCCATGGCATCATAAACTTTTACCAATGCTTGATGAATAGCTATAAGTGTGTCATCTAAATCTTGTTTAGTATGACTATCACTAATAAACCATGCTTCAAATTGACTTGGAGCAATCAAGATTCCTTGTTTTAACATTTCTTTAAAGAAAATTGTATAAAGATGTGTATCACATGTTTGAACATCTGTATATTGATGAACATCTTGAGCAGTAAAGAATAAAGTTAATAAACTCCCAACTTGATGAACCTGAAAAGGTAAATGCAATTCATTTAAAATCTTTTCAATACCTTTAGCTAAGTATTGAGCTGAAGATGTAATATGTTGATAAACCTCTGGATGATCTTTTAAATAAGTTAATTGTGCATATCCAACTCTCATAGCTAGTGGATTACCTGATAATGTTCCAGCTTGATAAATTGGTCCTGATGGCGAAACAAGTTCCATGATTTCTTTTTTTCCACCATAAGCACCAACAGGCAATCCTCCCCCAATGATCTTACCAAAACATACCATATCAGGAACAACTCCTAAGAATTTTGGACAACTATGATAGTCAACTCTAAATCCAGTAATAACTTCATCAAAAATAAGCACAATATGATATTCATCACACAGTTGTCTTAAACCTTTTAAAAATTCTTCATCAGCTTGAATAATCCCCATATTTGCTGCAATAGGCTCTAAAATAATTGCTGCAATATCTTCAGGATATTGTTCAATTGCCTTTTTAACTGATGTTAAATCATTATAAACACAAACAATTGTCTGAGAAACTGTTTCTTCAGGTATTCCTAAACTCGTTGGAGTTTGAAAAGTCATAGCTCCAGAACCGGCTTTGACCAAAAGACCATCACTATGCCCATGATAATTTCCTTCAAATTTAATAATCTTATTTCTCTTTGTATATCCTCTTGCAACTCTTAAAGCACTCATCGTTGCTTCAGTTCCTGAATTGACCATACGAACCATATCAATTCCTTCATAACTTTCCA
Organism: Longibaculum muris; assembly: GCF_004343035.1. Taxonomy (GTDB): domain Bacteria; phylum Bacillota_I; class Bacilli_A; order Erysipelotrichales; family Coprobacillaceae; genus Longibaculum; species Longibaculum muris. The sequence continues at coordinate 8,997 of NZ_SMCQ01000041.1, read as the reverse complement.
CAACTAACTTTGCCATTTCAACTTCAATCTTTGTTGGCAATCCAAAACTACTCCCATATTGACTTGCTTCAATAATTGCCTGTTGAATGACAGGGTGATTATGCCCTAAGATTAAGGGTCCCCATGAACAAATATAATCAATATATTCATGATTTTCTTCATCCAACACACGTGATCCTTTTGCACTTTTTACAAACACTGGAGCACTTTCAACAGATTGAAAAGCTCGTACTGGTGAATTGACTCCACCTGGGATATATTGACACGCTTCATCAAATAATTCTTGATTAGACATTTTGCTCATCCTTCCATTTTCTTGCAATATCAATTGCAAAATATGTAATAATCATATCAGCACCAGCACGTTTGATTGCTAATAATGATTCTTCAATGACTGATTCCTTCATCAATCCTTGTTCAACTGCCATTTTTAACATAGCATATTCACCACTCACATTATACGCACAAATTGGCATATTAAAGTTTAGTTTAGCTTCTTTAATAACATCCAAGAAAGCTAAAGCAGGTTTAACCATGATAATATCAGCACCTTCATCTATATCAGCAGCAATTTCACGCAAAGCTTCTTGACCATTAGCCACATCCATTTGATATGTACTACGATTTCCAAATGCTGGGGCACTATGCGCTGCTTCACGGAATGGACCATAATAAGCTGATGCATATTTTGCACTATAACCCATAATTGGTAAATCATAATATCCATTTTCATCTAAGATTTGACGCATAGCAGCTATTTCACCATCCATCATCGCACTTGGAGCAACCATATCAACACCACTATTAGCATAACTTAAAGTAATCTTTTGCAGATAAGGTAATGTCGCATCATTAAGCACTTGACCATGTTCATCTAAAATCCCACAATGTCCATGATCAGTATATTCACACATACAAACATCCCCAATCACATACATGCTAGGATCGATTTCTTTTATTTTACGAATAGCTTGTTGTAATATTCCATGTTCATCATAAGCTTGACTTCCACAAGCATCTTTATGTTCAGGAATACCAAATAAAATACAAGCCTTGACACCCACTTCCTGCATCTCTTTCACTACTTCTGCTAAACGATCAACTGAATAATGATAGATACCTTTTAAAGAAGAAATTTCATTTTTTATATTTTCACCTTCAACTACAAAAATAGGATAAATTAATTGATTGGCATGAAGATGTGTTTCTCGCATTAATCCTCTTGTCACTTCATTATTTCTTAATCTTCTACCTCTATAAAACATCTTTTATACCCTCCATTTTCTCAATCATACCTTGATAACTTGAATGACTTGCTTCAATAATTTCAACATCTGGATAATATTGACGAATCGCTTTAGTCGTCATTGGTCCAATTGACAATGCTTTTTCAAATGTACAAGCTTGTTGTGATAATCTTTGAACTGATGATGCACATGTAAAACATGCTAAGTCATAATGCTTATCTACATTGATTTCAATTTCTTTATTTTCATAAACACTTATATACTGATCAGTTTCATGTAATCTTTCAATTGCACAATGTGATTTTTCACAAATCACAATCATATGTTCATCATCATGAACATATTTCTTTAAATCAAGATTAAAAGCTATACTATTGGCTTGATGAGATAAAATATCACTATAAAAACCATATTGATTTAAGACTTGTTCAGTCTTTTGTCCAATACATGCAAAACGAGCATGAGACAATTGTCTTAAATCAAAACGTTCTTGACTTAACCATTTGAAAAATCCTTTTACCCCATTTTGACTTGTCAAAACAATTACACTATGATCAAATGATGGTATTTGAATAGGTTGAATATATTCTATTTTTCCTAATTGTAACTGGTCAACCATTGCTCCCTGTTCTTGAAAATACTGTGTTAAAACTGATTGTTTTCCATTTAAAGTTGTGATAAGAACATGCGTTTGGAAATAAGGTTTTTTTGTAAAGAAATCAAGTTTTGTATGTAAAGAGACAACTTGTCCTAAAACAATTAACAGTGGTGAAGGTAGTGGATGTTTGTCATACATATCTAAAATTGTTTCTAATGTTCCATAACAGGCATCTTGATTTGGTAATGTTGCATTGGATATTAAAGCCATTGGTGTTTGAGGATTTTTTCCTACTTTTAATAATTGTTCAACAATAACTGATAATTTAGCTTTTCCCATCATAAAAACATAAGTCAAATCATCATTTAAAAAGCGTTGATAATCCCACTCATCCTGCTGATTTTGAAAATGTGCAGTAACCACTTCAAATCCAGAACTTAAACCACGATGAGTAATCGGAATCCCCCCATAACAAAGTCCAGCAATCGATGAAGATAATCCTGGTACAACTTCAAAATCAATATGATTTTCATACAATGTTAGAGCTTCTTCACCACCACGTCCAAAGACAAAAACATCGCCACCTTTTAAACGAACAACTTTTTCATAAACTTTGGCTTTTTCTACAAGTAATGCATTAATATCTTCTTGTTTCATGGTATGATAATGAGATTGTTTCCCAACATAAATACATTCACAATCTTCTTTAACATAATTTAAAATTCGTTCATCAATCAAACGGTCATAAACCAAACAATCTGCTTCTTCTATACATCGCATTGCTTTTAATGTATATAAATCCAAAGCTCCTGGTCCTCCACCTACTAAATAAACTTTACCTGCCATAAACTTCTTCCTTCAACTTTCTTGCGATTTCTTTCACCTTTTCTTCACCTTCATCAAGTGAAAAAACTTCGTCTTTTTTTATCAGCTTACTCCCATCTTCATTTCCTAAAACTGCATAGAAATGAATCAGATTACCTTCTTGTTTAGCATAACTTCCAACCGGAATATGACATCCTCCATTGACTTGAGCTAAAAACAATGATTCTAATTTCATTCTTTGATTAGCCTGCTCATCCCCAATTGCTTCTAGCATCTCTAATAATGGGCTATCTTTTAAAACTTGTAAAGCTAAAATACCTTGACCACAAGCTGGAATCATCTGTGTCTCATCAAAGTATTCTGTAATTTCATCTTCTAATCCTAAACGCTTTAAACCAGCACTCGCTAAAACTAAACCATCAATATTTTGAGTACGAAGTTTTTCTAAACGTGTATTGACATTACCACGAATCCCCACAATTTGTAAATCAGGACGCAATGCTAGTAATTGATAATAGCGTCGTTTACTCCCTGTTGCAATAATACTATGCTTTGGTAATTCAGCTAAACTTTTATAATTTTTTAAAACCAAACAATCACGATAATCACTCGCTGATAATGTTTTGGCAAAAGTTAAACCTTCAGCCATTGTACTAGGCATATCTTTTAAACTATGGACTGCTAAATCAATAGTATGATCTAATAATTCTTTTTCAATTTCTTTGACAAAGATTCCTTTATCATTGATTTTATCTAAAGCAACATCTTGAATCTTATCACCTTTTGTACGAATGATTTTTATTTCATATGTATGCATCGGATATGCTTTTTCTAATTGTGATTTGACATATTCTGTTTGTGTTAATGCTAATGCTGAGCCTCTTGTTCCAATTGTTATTTTCATTTTTGTTCCTCTTTTATATCAAATAATTGATGAATAATATCTACATTTTCAATTTCTTTTGTTTTTATATAATGAATAGGTTCTCTAATCATTTGAAGAAATGATGCTTTTAGCGTCTTTTGTAAGATGTATTGTTCTCTTTGTGATAAATCTAATTTATTAATTAATATCTGATAAGTACGCTCAGCCATTTCTAGACTTTTTGCCTGTAATGATTGTATCATATAATCATTTTGAATACTACTCAACTTTGTTTCGATAACTTCAACTTCTTCTTTTATTCTTTGATGTATACATATCTCATCTTGTTGTCTTAATTGATTATTCACATCAATTTCTTGTTGTAGACTTTCAAAATCAATACATTCAACATACTTATTTTTTTCAATATCTCTAGGAATTGCTAAATCAATAGCAATCAAATGTGTATTGATAAAATCTTTAGCGTAAAAGATATAATGAGGACTAGATGTTGCACTGATTAAAACATCTATTTCATTTAAATATTTTAAACGTTCATCAAAAGTAACATATTGAATATCTGGATATTTTTGTTTAATATCTTCAACACGAGATGATGTACGGTTAGCTAAATAAATTTCATTTTGGGGATAAAGATAAGGTAGACAAGATAAAGCAACTTCTCCTGCTCCAACAATCATGATTTTCTTTTGATTTAATGTCATATTCTTCTTCAAATGATCAATCGCAACATGACTTAATGATAATGATGGTTGCGAAAATTCTGTTTTGATTTGTTTTACAAAATGAATCACTTCAGCAAAAATCAAATTAATTTCTTTACCACCTATTTGCATGTTTCTAGTAAAATCATATGCTTGTTTCACTTGTCCAAGAATTTGATCTTCTCTTACTAACATAGATTCTAATCCACAAGCGACACTCAACAAATGAAAAATAGCTTCTTTTCCTTGATAGGTAAAAATAGCTGGTGAATCAGCTAAATAATCAATATATAAATCTTTAACTGACTGAACTTCATTATTTTGATACATGAAATAAACTTCACTACGGTTACATGTTGAAAGAATAACGCATTGTTCAATGCCTTTTTCTAATAATAAGCCAGCAAACTCTAATTTCTGGCTATCAGTAAAATGAAAACAACCACGTGCATCGATTGCTAATTCTTTGTGACTAATACCAACAACAGCTAGTTTCATAACTTTTTAAAAAACCACGCGAGCGTGGTTTTTATTCTTTAGGTCCTGCTTTTTTATGTTGTGATAATGGTTTCAAATGAATGTTTGCACGTTGTTCATTTTCTGTCCAATATAATTCTTCGGCAACTAAACATTCAGGATTTAATTCAACACCATCTAAAATCAATTCTTTGAATTTTGGATATCCTGAAATATCAATTAAGTGACCACCATGTAAGTATTCTGGCTTATTATCCATAACCCATGCAGAGAATTTTTGCCAATTTCCAAAAACTTGTAATAAAGCTTCTTCACTAATCCAGTTCAAGAAGATTTTACCCATTCTTGGATATTGTTTGCCAGTACGTCCACCTAATGTTACACGATAGAAAGTCTTTTCTTGTCTTGTCCAAGCACTTGTAGGACATGCAATAACACATTCACCACATCCTACACAACAACATGTATCTTTATCAATCTTACCATCTTTATTTAAAGATAAAACTCTTGTTGCATGATGTTCACAAGCTCTTACACAAGCTCCACATCCAATACATCTTTCTTGATGATATTCCATTTTAGCAATACCCATAATACCAAAGTCATTGAAATGACCTTTTGCACAGTCATTAGGACATCCAGCAATTGATACTTTAATGTGGTAATGACTAGGGAAAATTAATTTTTCAATCTTACGAGCTAATTGATAAGTATTAACATTAGCTTTAATACAATGAGAATTACCAATACAACTCATAATATTACGTGCTCCGATTGTTGGATATCCATGTTCATTAACATCCATATCAACATCACACATTTCTACTTCAATATCATGAATGTAGTTTTTAATATACTTATTGACTTCTTCAATATTTTCATATTTAATACCAGGGATATTTAATGTTTGACGCATCCCAATATGGAATGTTCCATTTCCCCAATTTTGTGCGATATCTTGCACAATTTGTAAATATTTTGCTTCAATCAAAGAACCAGGAACTCGAAGTTGTAACATGAATTCACCAGCAACCTTAGATTGTCTAAAACAATTAATTCTTAGTTTTTTAATATCAATATCATGATTCATTCTTGTTACCCTCCTAGTCTACTAAATATTTAGCTTTTGTATAATTGAAAACTGGTCCATCTAAACAAACATAAGTTTCGTCAATACGGCAATGTCCACATTTACCAACAGCACAAGACATTTTTCTTTCAAAAGAAACCCAGATTTTTTCTTCAGGTACACCTAAGCTCATAATCTTTTCAGCAGTCAATTTCATCATAATTGGTGGTCCAACAACAACCACAGCATAATTTCCATCAAAACTATCAAATGGAACTTCTTTTACATAATCAGTAACAAATCCAACATTCCATCCATCAATTTTATCTCTATCTAATGTATAATATGTTGTAAATTTTTCTTTCCATTTCTTTAATTCTTCTTTAAAGATAATACCTTCTTCATTTTTGAATCCAGAAATTAAAGTTAAGCTTTTTACATAACCATCATTTTCAAAACAAGTATTTAACATACTTCTTACTGGTGCTAAACCTGTACCACCAGTCACAACAACTAAATGTTTACCTTTAAATTCATCTTCAACTGGCCATCCATGTCCATAAGGTCCACGTAAGAATAAAGTATCTCCAACTTGTTTATTAAAAATTTCATCAGTTACTTTACCTACAGAACGAATAGTGAAATCCATCCATCCTTCACCATGAGCTGATACTGAAATTGGTGCTTCACCAATTTTAGGAATAGACAATTGTAAGAATTGACCATGATCAGGTTGAATATCTGTTTTCACTTTAAAAGTATATTCTAATAAACTTTCCTTTTTAATATCAATAATTTCACAAGGAATAGGTTTAACTGGATTATTCATCATTACTTACCCTCTCTTTCAATTTCTTCAATAGCAGCAGCCATCTTTTCAACTGTCTTAGTTACTGAAATATATTCAGGACATCTTGAAGTACAACGTCCACATCCTACACACATATGATAATCTTTAAAACGTGCTTTGTAATCATGGAATTTATGTAAGATCTTATAACGCATACGATCTCCTGCAGTTGGACGGAATGAATGTCCACCAGCCATATCACTAAATCCATCAATTTGACAAGACGCTGATGTTCTCTTACGTTCACCAATATTCATGTTTTCATTATACATAATATCTGTAGTTGTAAAGCATGTACATGTTGAACAAGCAATTGTACAAGCGCCACAAGAAATACAACGAGAATTAAAAGATTGCCACATTGGATGTTCTTTTAATTTTGCAAGAACTTCTTTATCTTTGATTTCTGGAATCTTAACTTCAATTTGATTTTTTTCAATGAATTCAACCTTGAAATCATCATTTGCAGCATCTTCAAAATAAGAATTGAATTCATCATCTTTTACTTCAACTAATAATTCATTGTCTAAACAACGAACTCCAATGCTGTATTCATCAGTTTTATTTGTTCCCATACTTACACAGAAACAAGTATCCCAACCTGTACAACATTCCATTAAAACAATTTTAACTTTTTCTTGAAGACGTTTATAATAGAAGTCTTCAAAACCACCGTTTTGTAAATAAACTCTGTTTTGGCGTTCCATTGCATGCACATCACATGGACGCATAAAAATTAAAATCTTTTTGTCATTGACCTTACTTTCTCTGTACTCATCTTCTGTAAAATAGAATAATGGTTGAGTAATAGGGCTCAATACTTCTTTAGCTGGATAATCAGATTTTTGATCAAAAACAACATCTTCGATATTTTCTACACGATCATAACGAACAATGTCAGTATCTGAATATCTTCCTTGCTTTTTAAAGCGTTTTGGCGCATAAATATCATATTCATCAGATAATTGTTCAAAAATGTGATTCATCTGCTTAAAATCGACCTTGTATCCCATCATTTTTCCTCCTAAGTCATTTTATATTTTCATTATATCATTTTTTGTGTTATTATGAAAATACAAAAAAACAATAATATCTATTGGATTTTCCAATAGATAGAAAGGAGATACTATGATTACCCGTAAACATCTCTATATTTTTAAAACAGTTGCCACAACACAATCCATGTCAAAAGCTGCACAATTGCTTTATATTTCTCAACCAACAATATCACAGAAAATACAGGAAATTGAAAATCAATATGATATTAAATTATTTGAACGATATTCTAAAAAACTTTTTATTACAGAAGAAGGTAAAACTTTATTAAATTTAACCAATTCTATTCTTGGGTTATATGATGATATGGATCATATTTTTTCTAAAGATAATCGTTTTTCACTCAAAATTGGGGCAACTTTAACTGTTGGAAATACCATTATATCTCCTCTATTAAAGCAATTAAAAGAACAATACCCTAGTATCAATATCGAAGTATGTATTGATAATACCCATATCATTGAAGAAAAAATACTTAATAATTACTTAGATATTGCATTAATTGAAGGTGAATTAACCCATCCCGATTTCATTGTTACGCCAGTCATTCATGATAAACTTGTTTTCGCTTGTGCCTATGATTTTCCTATACCTGATACTTTAGAAATTCAAGAATTAACCCGTTATCCTTTTATCAATCGTGAAGAAGGTAGTGGTACTCGTGAACAATTAGAAGAATATATTAAAAAACATCATATTCATTTAAAATCTTCATGGGAATGTCATAGCTGGGAAGCTGTTAAACAAGCCATCCTTTATAATCATGGTATTGCTTTAGTGCCTTTACAACTTATTGAAAATGAAGTTTATAATGGTGATTTGAAAATTATTCCTATCGATTCTATTTCGTTAGAAAGAGATTTTTGTATCTGTTATCATAAAAATAAAAAAGTCACAAAAAAACTAAGCGCTTTTATTGAAACTTGTCAAATATATGGTCAAGAACTTAAAAACGGTTATATTCAAAATCAAGACTCAATTCCAAATAAATAAAATTGAGTCTTTTTTATTATATTAAATTCTATGAAACAATTCTTTGTCGGTATTGTTGACGTTCTATTGGTGGAATATCCAATAATTCCATGGCATCTTCAATAGTACAGCTATTCTTCATCATTAACTTCTTAATAAGCTTCATACGTTCCTTATCCTTGCCTATTTTTTCACCTTCCATGTATCCTTCTTCTTTTCCATTCAAATAACCTTCATCTCTTATCTTCTGCCAGATTTCACACATCTCTCTCTTTCCTCCTTCACTCTCTTTGTAATACCCTACCTGTTTCTT
>NZ_SMCQ01000040.1 GCF_004343035.1 Longibaculum muris | reverse complement strand
AAAAGGCTAAAATTTTCTCATTCATTTTAATTTACAAAAAAAGAGCTGTAACGCTCTAAAATAGTTAAAAAACTACTTACTCGTTACAGCCTATTTTTTCTTTGTATGATTTAATTCTTTAATTCGACTTGTTCTTCCGTGTTTTAAAATACGACGATAATTTTCCGCAAGGGCTTTTTCATAATTGCTGGTCATCCAAGGAATATAGAATTGTTCGCTTTTTAACTGTTCGGGTAAGTATTGAATATATTCCCAAAGTTCAGGACGACTATAATCGTATTTTTCATCTTCTTCTAGCCCTACAGGCGTTAAACGAAGATAAGAGGGTGCTGGATAGGGGTGGGTTGCTAATGAGGCAAGAGCAGCGTCTATAGCGTTTTCAGAAGATTTTGATTTAGGTGATAGACATAAATCAATAATGGCTGAGGCAAGTGGAATACGAGCTTCAGGAAAACCAATGACTTTAGCTGCCTGAAAAGCCATTACTGTACGCATACAGGCATTAGGATTTGCTAATCCAATATCTTCATAAGCAGTTGTAATCACTCGACGTTCTAATGATTCTATATCTTTTGCTTCAATTAATTTAGCAAAGTAATACATGGCACCATTAGGATCACTACCACGAATAGATTTTTGTAAACCACTTAAAGTATCATAATATTGATCTTCATCTTTATCAAATTGTGCATTTGCTTTTTGAATAGAATTTTTAACCATTTCTAAAGTAATATTTGTATCATCACTTAAAACACTCGCTAATTCTAAACAGTTATAAGCATAACGAATATCTCCACTACTCAAATCAGCAATATATTTTAAAACATCATCTTCGACTTTAAATTCATTCTTTAATCCTTTATCACTTACAATGGCTTTTTTTAATCCATCAACAATATCATCTTTAGACAATGGTTTCACTTCAATAATTTGACAGCGTGAACGAATGGCAGGATTAATAGAATGATAAGGATTAGCAGTTGTACAACCAGCAATAACCAATAGTCCATTTTCAATATGAGGTAATAAATGATCCTGCTTATCTTTATTTAAACGATGAACTTCATCAATAATAACAAACAATTCACCACTTAATTTTGCTTCCTCAATAATCATATCCATTTCTTTTTTATTTCCTGTTGAAGCATTAAAAATACGATAAGGAATATCCAAATCATTTGCTAGTGCACTTGCTAATGTGGTTTTTCCACAACCTGGAGGCCCATATAAAATACAAGACATAGGATGCTTTTTTTTAACGAATTGGGAGAAAATTGCTTTTTCTCCAATAATATGTTTTTGTCCTAAAACATCTTTTAAAGATGTTGGACGCATACGGTATGCTAAAGTTGAAGCCATAATATCTTTCCTTTTCTTTTAAATTTGTTTATAATGATTATAGCATTTTTTATAAAAGAATGATAGGAGCGAGTTTATGAAATTAGTCGTACAAAGAGTTAAAGAAAGTTCAGTTACAATTGATGGAAAAATTCATGGTCAAATTGATAAAGGATTGATGGTTTTGGTTGGTTTTTGTGAAGGTGATAATGAAGTGATTGTTGATAAAATGGTTGAAAAAATGATTCATTTACGGATTTTTGAAGATGCCGCAGGGAAAATGAATTTATCTTTAAATGATGTTCATGGAGCTATTTTATCGATTTCACAATTTACCCTTTATGCAGATTGTCGAAAAGGGCGTAGACCAAGCTTTATTGATGCAGCAAAACCCGAAGTAGCGATTCCTTTATATAACTATTTTAATCAGAAAATAGCTGATAGTGGAATTCATGTTGAAACAGGAATATTTGGTGCAGATATGAAAGTTTCTCTTTTAAATGATGGACCAGTAACAATTATCTTAGATAGTCAAGATATTTGTAAATAAAGAAAAGACGCCTTTGTGGCGTCTTTTAAGGTAGGAGTTTTTATATATTATACTTTGATACAATTTCATTCATTGTATCCCATTTCTTTTCCATGTCACTGACAAGTTTGAATTGTGTACGACAACGATCTAAATTATGAGTAGGATATTTTGTTTTAAAATAAGTATCACCTTGAAGGTAATCAGTTAAAAAACGCATTCCACATTCAAGCGTCATGACCTTTGCCCCTAGTGGCAAAGCTTTAATTTCTTCATCAGTTAAACGTCCATCACAACCTTTAATGAACCCTTTTGTATAGACTTCAAAAAGATGCATGTCACATTCAATCTTTGATAAATCTTTTTCATCTTCTGCCCCAGTACTTGCTCCAAAACGAATCGAATCCCCAAAATCGTTAATTGCCAGACCAGGCATAACAGTATCTAAATCAATGACACAAATTCCTTGATGAGTTTTATCATCAATTAAAACATTATTTAATTTTGTATCATTATGTGTAACACGAAGTGGTAACTCACCAGAAGCTTGCATATCACCTAAAACATGAGCTAAATCAACATGTTCTAAAACAAATTGAATTTCTGCTTGAACATCTTTTGCACGATGACAGACATCTTTTTCAACAGCATCTTTAAAAACAGCAAATCGTGCTTTGGTATTATGAAAGTCTGGAATTGTTTCATGTAGTTTTTCAGCAGGATAATCGGCTAATAAGCTTTGGAACTTCCCAAAGGCAAGGGCACTTTGATAAAAATCTTCATCACATTTCACTTCATCATAGCCAGTTGCGCAAGTAATGAAATGATAAGCACGCCAATAGTTACCTTCACTGTCCTTATAATAAGGTTTTCCTGCTTTATTTAAGATAACAGTTAATGTTTCTCTTTCAGGATCACCACCATTTTCAGTAATTTTTTCTCTTAGAAAAGAAGTCACATTCATGATGTTTTCCATTAATTCAACAGGTTTTTTAAAGACATTGGTATTCATTCTTTGTAAGATAATAGGAACAACTCCCATATGAGGAATCTTATATTCTAATAAATACGTATCATTAATATGTCCGCTTCCATAAGGTTCGCATTTTAATAAACTACCAACAAAATCAAAATGTGAAATAACTTCTTTTAATAAATATTGGTTAATCATGATGATCACCCCAAAGCTTTTGAGGATAGATACCTTGATCTTTCATATCTTGAATAGCTTTCATAATCACTGGTTTATCTTCACGATAAGTAACACCATACCATTGATCAGCTGTAGTTAAAACTTCAACAGTTGCTTTTTCTTCATGAAGTAAGCGACTAACAACACTAGGAATGAAATATTCACATTTCAATGGATTTTCTTTTAATCCTACATCTAAGAAAGCTTGAAAACCATTACCAATTTCATCCATAATACTTTGACTAAATCCCCATAAATTCATTGAAACAGTTGCCTTTGCTGGTAAATCAATCCATTCATCATGATCTTCATAAGCTGCTCCAGTTTCAGTTTTCTTAATTTTTGTACGTTCTGTAATGTTCACAAGATAATGATTTTCATTCACTTCACAGACACCTCTAGCAACAGTTCCGTTTTCTGTTAATGTCTTTTCAATTTGATAACCAACCATTGCGTAACGATATTTTTCATCATCTTGATGAGTAGAAAGATAATCATAAATAATCTTAAACGCATCAACACCATAATAATCATCAGCGTTAATAACAGCAAATGGTCCATTAATGAATTCACGACAACAATAAATCGCATGAGCAGTTCCCCAAGGTTTCACACGATCACTTGGAACATTGTTACCTGCAGGTAAATCATTAAGCTCTTGATAAGCATAATGAATTTTCATTGTTTTTTCAATACGATTGCCAATAGCTTCTTTGAAATCTTCTTCATTTTCCTTTTTGATAATGAAAATCACTTCATCGAATCCGGCACGTGCAGCATCATAGAGGGAAAAGTCTATGATGATATGACCATCTTGATCAATTGGATCAATTTGTTTTAAACCACCATAACGACTTCCCATACCAGCTGCCATAATTACTAATACTGGCTTTTTCATAACGAGCCTCCTTTAAATGCTAACCCAACGGAGTTCCATTGGTTCTAAATTCAATGTTTCAACCTTTTGACCTTTGATATAAAGATCTGTAGAAAGTGCTTCAGTTGTATTGTTAATAACAGCAATTTGTCCAACACTTTCAAAGGCTGCAACTTCGGTATTGACATTACTTACATAATACTTCTTCATTTCATCTTCACAACCAGCTGCCCAGTAAATTGCTCTTAAAAGAAGGCGACAGTTTTGTGGAGAATATGGTAAACCGGCAAAGTAAATGCTTCGACCTTGACCAAAAGTATTTGTGACTAATCTTGCATAACCATGATATTGATTTAAGATTTGATAATTTTCACCATGCGCATAGATACCATTCATACCTTCACCAAAATCAATTTCACCATCAATATCTTCTAATAAGAAATGATGAGGATCAACTTCATTGTATTTATCATGACTTAAAGTAAAGCCAACTTCTTTATCAACTCCCAAAACATCACTTAATTGGAAGAATTGACCTTGATGCTGATAAGCTGTTGGTTCACCAACACCAATAAATCCACCACCATTATCAACCCATGCACGAATACGTGTCACAACATCTTCATCAATCCAATTTTCAGCACCAGACCAAGATGTATAAGCACTTCCTGCATTAATAACAACTTTAAATTGATCTAAAGCACCGTTTTTAACATCATCAAAGTTAATAAACTCTAAATCAATAGGCATACCACTTAAGCATTCAATAATACCCACATAAGAGTAGATTTCACGATACCAAATCGCATGGTGAACTTGGTTGTTCATCCAACGACGACATCCTCCCCAACAGTTTAAAATAGCAACTTTAAATGGAGAAACATAAGCACTTGTTCCTTTGATTGTTTCATGAATATTTCTGAATTCATCAACAACATGTGTAATTGTATCAATAAATCCAGGCCACTCTAATGCAAGTTTTAAATATCCACCATAACCAATACGATCTAAAGGACTTCTTAAAATAGCACGTCTGGCTTTTAACCAGTTGGTATGTGCTTCCCCAATTGGATCGCCACCTTCACAAAAAACATCAGGGAAGAAGTAAGGTAATAATCTTCCTTCAGTGTATTTCACACCTTTGATGTCAGAAATCATACGCATTGTCACACCATCACCAACAGAACCAACAACTGCATCTAATCCAATCGATTCAAAATATGGTCCATAAGGTTCAGTACCAATCCAGTGATCTCCTAAGAACATCATAGCTTCTTTACCATAGCTATGCACAATATCAACTAATTCTTTAGCAAGTTTACAAACTTCTTGTTGTTGGAAGTTAATAAAATCTTTAAATTCTTTAGAAGGAACTCTAAATAAAGAATTATGATAACCTTGATCTACAATGAATTCAGGACGGAATTTATAACCTGCCCATTCTTCAAATTTTCTTAGGATATATGGAGAAACGCTAGCACTATAACCAAACCATTCAACATATTTTTCACGTTTTTGATCATCAAATGTTAAAGTAAATTGATGGAAGAAAGTGGTAAAACGAATGACATCTACATGAGGATTATCTTCACAGAATTTCTTTAATTTTTCTTTAACAAAAACTTGAGTTTTTGGTTGGCGTACATCAAATGTTAATTGATGAGGCGCATCTTTCCAATCATTTGTAATAAAGTTATACATGTGAACAGGATCCCAAATTAAGAAAGCTAAGAAACTAACAGTATAAACATGATAAGGAATTGTTTCAATTGTAACAGTTCCATTTTCTTCACTGTAAGTCCATTTATCAGTAGGAACAACTTCACCAGTTGTACGATCAATGACTTCCCACCATTCATGAGGGTTATCAATAAAGTTTGGTTTTAATTGTTCAGTATGGAATCCTTTCATTAATGTAATTGTTAATGATGATTCTCTTGCTGTATAACGATTAGTAATTAAATATTCTTGTTGAATTTCTTCAGGATTAGCTAAAGCCCAATCATTATCTTTTCTAGTTGTATAATATGTTGCATAAATTTTTGCATCTAAATCCAAGATTTCTTTAGGCATTTCAGTTCCATCACAGTCACGAATTGCATCAGCACCTAATTTTTCTTTTAATGCAATTGTTTGATCAATAACATCTAAATCAGTAGGAATTGTTAAACGACCATAATTTTTCATTGTTAGTCCCCCAAATCCTCTAAAATATTAATTTCAGTATCTTTATCAAAATAGTGTGTTTTGTTCATTAAATAAGTAAATGAACCTTCATCATGTGCTCTTAAAGGTGTACTTCCAGGAACTTTAACAACGAATGGTGAACCATCTTTTGTCATATGAATAAAGCTTTCAGAACCCATTAATTCTACAACATCAACTTGACTTTGGAAAGAAGCTTCAGGATGATGCATGATGTATTGAGGATGAGTTGAAATATCTTCAGGACGGATACCCATTGTTACAGTTTTTCCAACATATCCTTTTTCTTTTAAGATTTTTGCTTTATCTTCAGGGATCTCTAATGCAATATCAGTTAATTCAATGAATAATTTTCCATCTTTTTCACTAATCATTCCATCTCTAAAGTTCATTTGTGGACTACCAATAAATCCAGCTACGAATTTATTAATTGGATGTTCATAAAGGAAAGTAGGGGCAGCGACTTGTTGAACCCGACCATCTTTCATAACGACAATTCTTGTTCCCATTGTCATTGCTTCAGTTTGGTCATGAGTTACATAAATAAATGTTGTACCTAATTGTTGATAGATCTTTAAGATTTCAACACGCATTTGAACTCTTAATTTAGCATCCAAGTTACTTAAAGGTTCATCCATTAAGAAAACCTTTGGTTCACGTACAATTGCACGTCCTAAAGCCACACGTTGACGTTGACCACCAGATAAAGCCTTTGGTTTACGTTCTAAGTATTGTTCAATATCAATTGCTTTTGCAACAGAACGAACACGACGGTCAATTTCTTCTTTTGGTACTTTTGCAATTTTTAATCCAAATGCCATATTTTCATATACAGTCATATGTGGGTAGAGGGCATAAGATTGGAAAACCATTGCAATATCTCTATCTTTAGGAGAAATATCATTCATTAATTTGTCATCAATGTATAATTCTCCACTTGATATATCTTCTAGTCCAGCAATCATTCTAAGGGTTGTTGATTTCCCACAGCCTGATGGACCTACAAAGACAATAAATTCTTTATCAGCAATATCTAAGTTAAAATCAAAGACAGCCTGAACATTATTGTCATAAATTTTATCTATATGTTTTAATGATAATGTTGCCATAATATCCTCCTATTTGTATCTCTTATTATAAATATAAAGTATTAAAACTAAACCAGCTAAGCCGATAAGTTCAAGTGTTAATCCCATGTAACCAACATTTTTTTGCCCATAGAATAAAAGGGCAAAAGAGATAATGAATATCGCTAGTAAAATAATATTTTGAGTTTTTGTATTCATAATCATCACCTAATCCTTTAATCCACCAAGGGTCATACCTTGAGTTAATTTCTTTTGAACCATAATGTATAAAATTAATGTTGGTAACATAACAATGACAAGACCGGCATACATCATACCATATTCTGCTTTACCACGTGATGCTTGCATTAAAGCAAGTAACCCGACTGGTAATGTTCGATTAGAACCGCTCATTAACGTTAAAGCGATAATGTATTCATTCCAGAATGCTAAGAAGTTAAACAGAATAACTGTTACAATACTAGGTTTAGCCATTGGAATCATGACTTTAATCATTGTTTTAAAATAACCACAACCATCAATCAAAGCAGCTTCTTCATAAGCCTTTGGCAGTGTTTGGAAATAACTACTTAATAAATAAACAGTAAATGGAATGGCAGTAGATGCATAGACAACCGCTAAGACAACAATGTTATCTAAGAAGAAACTTATATTTAAAGTATCATCCCAGCCCATCAACATTAAGAATATTGGCACAACAATGTAGTTAACATTGATAAACAAACCAGCCATAAAAAGTGTATTTAAGATTCTTTTACCTTTAAACTTATAACGTGCTAACACATAAGAAGCTGGTAAAGAAACAACTAATAAAATAATTAACGCAAGAGCAGTTGAAATAACAGAGTTAAAGAAATAACTTCCCATACTTGCTTTTTCAAAAGCGTTAATAAAGTTTTGGAAATAGAATCCTGCAGGTAATGCCCAAGGATTACTATAGAATTCTTTATTTTCTTTAATAGAAGCCATAAAGACCCAAGCTACAGGAACGATAATTGAAATAGCTAAAGTAATTAAAGCAACATAAATAAAAACCTTGTATAAACGATCTACATTATCAAATTTCTTTTTCATTTATGCCACCTCCTATAATTCAATTGGATCTCTTTCTGTAGATTTATTCAAAATAAAGCTTAATACAAATGAGAAAATAAAGACAATTGCTGCAATCGCCATCCCATAACCATAACTTGCATTATTATAAGCTTGTTTATAGATATAACCTAAAACAGTCTGACTAGCACCATCAGGTCCACCAGAAGTTAAAGCATTAACCAACAAGAAGCTAATATTGATTGTACTAATAACGAAGAATGTTAAAGTTGTACGAATATTATCCCAAATCATTGGAAGGGTAATAGAGAAGAATTGTCTAAATTTACCAGCACCATCCAATGAAGCAGATTCATAAAGATGTTCAGGGATAGATGACATACTGGCCATATACATAACCATATAATAACCAATAGCTTGCCAAACAAGTGCCCCAATGACAGCATATAAAACGATGTCTTGATTTCCTAAGAATTGGATTGTTTCCCAAGTTTCAGGTTTAAATAAAGAAATCATACTGTTTAATAAACCATTATTAGATGAATCATAGATTGCTCCAAAAATAGAAGAAATAACAACAACAGATAAAATATTTGGAATATAGAAAATGATTCTAAAGAAATTTTGTCCTTTGATTTTTTCTCTTACTAAAATAGAAGCAAAGATAATGGCTAAAGCCATTGTAATAACAGTAACAACAGCAATAATTAAAATTGTGTTTTGTAAGGCATGAATGAAGTTCATGTCTTGAAAGGCAGTGATAAAGTTATTGAATCCAACAAAAGTTTTGTTGGCAGAAAGTCCGCCCCATTTTAAAGTAGACATCCAAAAAACATTAATTGTTGGAATAATCATGAACACTGTAAATAAGATTGTCGCTGGAGCGAGACAAATCCATATAAAACGTCTTTTTTCTTTTGTCTTGTTCATATTTTTCCTTTCTAAAATAGCGGTGTTTTTACCCACCGCTATTTATTTCATATTTAATTTTAAGATAGATTATTTATCGTATTTTTGAACAGCTTTGATAACTGCATCATACCATTGATCAACAGTTTTCTTACCAGTCATAACAGAGTTTACAGTACCATATAAGATACCATCAGCACTTGTTAAGTCAACACCTTCAATTGCATCAGCAGCAGCAAATCCAACAGGATTTGTTTTAGCACCTTTTTCTACTACAGAATAGAATAATTTGTTAGCGTCATCATCTTTAATTAATGCTGTAGCATTAGCAGTAGGCATAACAGCTCCACCATTTTCGTAGAATAATTTAGCAGCTTCATCACTATAGCAATAAGCGATAAATTCTTTAGCTAATTCCTTGTTATCTTTATTAGATTTAGTAGGAATATATAATTGTTCAGAGAATGTTGTAGAATAAGCATCACCATCAGCAGTTAATTTTGGTAAAGCAGTGAATCCCCATTCAAATCCTTTAGCTCTAGGAGCATCTTTCATTTCACCTGGTAACCAAGTTCCATTTGGACAGAATAAAGCTTTGTTGTCTAAGATTAATTGTTGATTCTTAGTGAATCCTTCTTTGTTAGCATTAGATACAGTGTTCTTTTCAATGTATTTAGCTAATTTTCCAACAGTGTCAAATGCTTTTTTAACACCAGCATCTTTCCAAGTTGCAGTATCATAATTCATTAATTTGTTATATTTTTCAGGTCCAACAGCTTCATTTAATAATGCGCTGAAGAATGCATCGAAATATCCAGTAGTTGGATAAGTGAATAAAGCAATACCTTCTTTTTTAGCTTTTTCACCTAATTCAAACATTTCATCCCAAGTTTTTGGAACTTCCCATCCTTTTGATTTAAATAATCCAGCATTGTAGAATAAACCACATGGACTATAATTAATAGGGGCTAAGTATAATTTTCCATCACTATAAGGGCTACTAGTGAATGAATCAGTAAATCCTGGAAGAATTTTTTCTTTGACTGTTCCTTTTTCTCCTGGAATTGTCATATCTAATAATGATGAGATGTCAGTGATAGCTTTTTCTTTCACTAATGTGTCAGTTAAACCACCTTCAGCACCAATTGATAGATAAATAACATCAGGTACATCTTTACCAGAAGTGATAACTGGTCTTAAAGTATCAGCAATGTTCTTTTCGAATTGTAATTCAACTTTACAACCCTTTAATTCTTCAAATTTCTTTGCAACAGCTTCCCATCCTTTAGTACCATAACCACCATCTAGTCCAGCAATTTTCAAAGTTTTTCCAGATGCATCAGCACCTTTTTCTTCTTTGTTACCGCCACAACCAGCTAGGAGTGTACCGCACATAAGAACAGAAAGTCCTAAAGATAACACTTTTTTAGTATTCATTGTTTTTTTCCTCCTTCATGATATCTTCTAATAACAATATACCTAAATGTAAACGCTTTATCTACGCTAAAATTGTTATAAATTTTATATATATTGCTTTTGAATGGTAAAAATAGTAAAATATTTATAGAAAGAAAGGATGAAGAAGTGATATGAGTAATAATAGGATAGATATTTCTAAAAAGAGTGACTTGGATTTTCCCATGAATTTGTTATATATTACATATTCGAAATATGAAGGGGATTGGAATTCTTTGATGCATTTTCATCCTTTTACTGAAATTTTTTATGTTATTGGGGGAAAAGGAAAGTTTGCTGTGGAAAATGAATCTTTTAATGTAAAGAAGGATGATATGATTATAGTGAATCCTAATATATATCATCATGAAGATTCAAGTGGAGATGATCCATTGGAGTATGTTGTTTTAGGGGTTGATGAATTAACCTTTGATTTAAATGGAGAAGATCATTTGTTTTTATATCAAAGTTTTGATAAGAATAATGATGATATGGAATATTATATTAGTCGCTTATTAATGGAAAGTGAAAGAAAAGAATTTGGTTATGAAACAGTTTGCCAAAAATTATTTGAACTATTTATGTTGAAAATTATTCGTCAGATGAAAGTGAATTTAAGCAAGGATAATACACAATTACCAGCTAAAAGAGAAATAAGGATGATTTGTCATTATATTGATCTTAATTATTCAGAGGATATTACATTAGAATCTTTAGCGGATTATATGAAAATGAATAAATATTATATGGCTCATGAATTTAAGAAATACATGGGGATATCACCTATCAATTATTTAATAGAAAGGCGTATTAAAGAATGTAAATCCTTATTAAGGACAACAAGTCTATCAATTGCTGAGATTTCTGAAACTGTAGGTTTTTCTTCACAATCATATTTTTCGCAGATGTTTAAGAAAAACACCAATATGACACCTAAGCAATTTCGAGATGCACAAGCAGTAAAAAGTCCTCAAGATGACTTACCGGTCTATCAAAAAAAATATATTTTTCAATCAGATATCTAAAAATATCCCCATGTGCAGGGATTTTTTTAATAAAAAAATAAAAAAGTGCAAAAAAAGTAAAAAAAAGACTTGCAAAGGGAGGGATGAGATGGTATTATAGATGAGCACTCGGCAAGAGGGCAGCAAACGGAC
>NZ_SMCQ01000039.1 GCF_004343035.1 Longibaculum muris | reverse complement strand
AATATTAGCTACATAAAAAAATGAAGTTGTCTTATCGACAACTTCAATAATAATTTTAATTATTTCACCTGTCTACTTGACAGGGGCGGTTCAAATGTTATAGTTTTTTTATTGAATCTTATCAAATGCTTGTTGCAAATCAGCAATTAAATCTTCAATATTTTCCAATCCAACAGAAATACGAATTGTACCTTGTTGAACTCCACCAGCAAGTCTTTCTTCTTCACTCATTTGAGCATGTGTTGTTGAAGCTGGATGTGTCAATAAACTTCTTGAATCCGCAAAATTTGTGACGTGAGTAAATAATTGAATATGATTAATAACTGTCTTACCACCTTCAAGTCCACCTTTTACCCCAAAAGTAAACAATCCGCCAAAGCCTTTAGGAAAATACTTTTGACATAGTTCATGTGATTCATGACCTTCAAGTTCTGCATAACTTACCCATTCAACCGCTTCATTCTCATTTAAGAATTGTGCAATTTTTCTTGAATTTTCAACATGTTTATCCATACGTAATGATAAAGTTTCTAATCCAAGTAAAGTTAAATAAGCATTAAATGGTGACATACATCCACCTAAATCTCTAAGTGTTTTAGCAACAGCCTTTGTACAAAAAGCAGCTTCATTTAAATCAGCATAAACAATATCATGATAAGCTTTATCAGGATTTGTAAACAATGGATATCTTTCATTATGCCAATCAAATTGACCACTATCAACAATAATACCACCCATAACATTACCATGACCAGCAATATATTTTGTTGTTGAATACACAACTAAATCAGCACCATGTTCGATTGGTCTAAATAAATATGATGTTGGTGTTGTATTATCAACAACAAATAAAATACCATATTTCTTACATAATGCACTAATTGCATCGAAATCTAGCATATCGCCATTAGGATTTCCTACTGACTCAACAAAAATGATTTTAGTTTTATCATTAATCAAAGCTTCCATTGCCTTTAAATCTCTAGGATTAACAAAATGTGAAACAAATCCCATTCCTGCCATTGTTCCTGATAGTGAACCAATCGTTCCACCATATAAATTATTAGCTGCAATAATTTCATCACCAGTTTCACACACTGTCATAATCAATCCCATAATTGCTGCTGTTCCTGAAGCAAAAGCAACTGCTCCTACTCCACCATCTAAGGCTGCCATTCTTTGTTGAAGGGCATCAACAGTTGGATTTGATAAACGTGAATAGAAATATCCACCTTCTTCTAAGGCAAATATATTTTTAGCTTGATCAGCATCATCAAAAGTAAAGGCATTTGATAAATAAATTGGAATACCTGTGGCTTTTGTGACTGGATCTGGTTTTTGTCCTGCATGAATTTGTAATGTTTCAAAACGATAATTTTTACTCATTTTATAAATTCCCCCTTAATGTAAATTATTGTATCATATTGAACTATTAAAAAAAAGAGCAAAGGCTCTTTTCTAATAATAATGATTACAAATATTAACCATATCTTCTATATATATTCTTCCACCCGAAACAACATCATCATCTAAACAATGTTTTGTCTTTAAACTCTTTTTACATGAATAAGTTTCTCTCATTAAAGGTAAATCTTGTTTTTGACAAAGCTCAATAATCTTATCCATTTGTTTATTCTTAAAACAAAACAAATTAAACAAAGCTAAATTATGAACATGCTGACGAGACAGACGACAGATAAACTCCTCTAATTCTTTATCTTTTACACAAGGATATTCTTCAAAACCTAAAACTAATAAATCAATATCCTCATCAAAATTAAACTCAGTGGTTGGTCTTGCGTATGTTCGCGCATATCTGGCAATGTCTTCAGCGAGTAATTTAGCATCTTTACAATGTGTTGTATATACGACTTGAACTTTCATATAACCACCCTTTCTTCTTCATTATAATCATATAATATGAACTGAAAATAAACATTTGTCCTTAACCAAACAAAATTAAAAACATACTCTATTGTTGAAGGAGGTTATTATGAATATTTATCAAGACAATCAATCATGTTTTCAACCATTTTTTATGCCAGAAAGTCACTGTGATACAAATCCAAAATTATTTGATGCTCAAGAGGCCATTATGTTAGGAAATCTTTTTAAAGAATTATATATGTCTTATCGTGGCTTTTCTAATTACTGTTTGCAACCTCAAAATAAAAGACAACAAGCTTTATTAGAAGTGCAAACATATGAATTTGTGGCACATGAAATCAATCTTTATTTGGATATTCATCCAAAAAATCAAAGAATGGTACAACTTTATAGAGAATATGCTGATAAAGCCAAAGCAGCCAAAAAAGATTTTGAAAAAGAATTTGGACCTTTATTAGTATCAGATAGTGAAAACAAAGTCCCATTTCAATGGGTACAAGGTCCTTGGCCTTGGGAATATCAATGTTAAAAGGAGGAATTATATAAATGTGGCTTTATAGCAAAAAATTGCAATACCCTATTTCAATTAAAAACAAAGATTTAAGTATGGCTAAATATATTATCACTCAATTCGGAGGTCCTAATGGTGAATTGGCAGCATCTATGCGTTATATTTCACAACGTTATACTATGCCTGACGAAAAAGGAAAAGCCTTATTGACAGACATTGGAACTGAAGAACTTGGTCATATGGAAATGGTTTCAACAATGGTGTACCAATTAACACAAGGTGCTTCTATTGAAGAAATCAAAGCAGCTGGATTACAAAGTTATTATACTGAACATGGCTGCTCATTGTTCCCAGTTGACTCAAATGGTGTTCCATTTACAGCTGCTTATTTTGCAGCAACAGGTGATCCAGTCGCTGATATCGCAGAAGATATGGCGGCCGAACAAAAAGCCAGGGCTGTTTATGAAAATCTTATGAATCAAACACAAGACCCTGATTTACTTGCACCACTTTCTTTTTTAAGACAACGTGAAATCATTCACTATGAAAGATTTAGAGAGCTTTACGAAGAATATGTCAAAAAATATTATCAGCCAGATATTAAACAAAATTGCTAAAACCCAGGATTTTTCCTAGGTTTTATTTTGCAACTTCGTAGGCAATGAACAAACCTAAAACAGCAATAATAATCGTAAACAAATCACCAAAAAATAAGCTTTTAACACTAATAACTATAAGATTAATAATTCCAAGACCTCCAATACCAATTCCCATTTCATAAATTGGTAAGTACATCATTGTCATTTCACCAACAACAAAACAAACAAACGTTAAAACAACACTCACAATAGCCACTTGATTGGAATGAACATTCGCAATTTTAGTAACTGCCATAGCAACAACATATCCACATATCAAATAAAATAATGATGATGTTATATGTAAAGCTGTAATCACTACTCCTAAAATAATACCACAAGCAATTGCTGCTAATAATCCACCCACAATTGTTTTAACCCATTGACTAGAATCTAAAAATTGATCATTATTTGAACGAAAATATTTCTTCGCTTCTTGTCTTTCTTGATATGCTTTAAATTTTTCTTGAAACGACATTAATCTTCCCTCGCAATCTTTTGAATATAGGCTAATACTTGATCATGCAGATCTTCTCGATCAATTGCAAAATCAATTGTTGCTTTGATAAAACCAAATTTATCTCCAACATCATAACGAACTCCTTCAAAATCATATGCATAAACTGCCTGACGATCCATCAAACGTTTAATCGCATCCGTTAACTGAATTTCACCACCAGCACCTGTTTCTTGAGTTTTTAACAAATCAAAAATCTCAGGAGTCAAAACATAACGACCTAAAACAGCCATTTGACTTGGTGCTTTATCAACCGCTGGCTTTTCCACCATACTTGATAATTTAACCAAACGACCTTTAGGTGAGTGCATAACATCAGGTTCAACAATTCCATATTTGTTAACATCTTTTTTATCCACTGTTTGTACCCCAACAACAGATGATTGTGTCTGTTGATAAGCATCAATCAATTGTTGTAATGCTGGTTTTGAATTTTTATTTACAACAATATCATCACCTAACAAAACTGCAAATGGTTCATCACCAATAAATGTTTCAGCACATAAAATAGCATGTCCTAATCCTTTTGGCTCTTTCTGACGAATATAATAAATATTAGCTAAATTTGCAATATCTCTAATCATTTTAACTTGAGCATCTTTCCCTGATGCCTTTAATCTTTCTTCTAATTCATAATTCACATCAAAATGATTCTCCATAGCATGTTTATTACTATTTGTAATAACTAATACTTCTTCAATTCCACTTGCTACAGCTTCTTCAATAATATATTGAATTGTTGGAGTATCAACAATTGGAAGCATTTCTTTAGCAAGTGCTTTGGTTGCTGGTAAAAATCTCGTTCCTAGTCCAGCCGCAGGAATAACTGCTTTTCTTACTTTTTGATTCTTCATATTCTTCTCCTTTAATTCACTAAATCACGATAAGGATCTTTCTTTTTAGGTTTGATATTTAAAATAACATATGTTGATACAAAGCCACCAATCAATCCAGAAAGATGTCCAGACATTGAGATAGAAGGAACAACAAATGAAATCACTAACATCAAAATAACATTAGGAGCTAATTGTTTAAAAACATCCATAAAAACTTGACGATATTTTAAAGCCAAAGCTCCTAAAGCACCAATCAACCCAAAAATAACACCACTGATTCCACCACTTACACTATAAGCTCCAAAACCATTCAATAAAAATAATAAAAATGGTAAAGTGGTTGTTGCTAGAGCACTTATCAATAAAACAATGACATATTTTTTAGTCTTTAAAGAAGCTTCAATAAACATCCCTAAACCATATAAAGAATAACAGTTCACGGCAATATGCAACAAACCAAAATGAATAAAATTAGCTGTGAACAAGCGATAAATCTCATGCTTATAATAAACATATAAAGGATTATAAGCTCCCATTACTAAACCTTCTTGGGTATTCATTTCTTCTCCAAACAAAACAAAAGATATGACATAAACAACAACACAAATCCCAATCAATGAAATTGTGATGGGAAATTTTTTAAATTTTCTTTTCAATTCATTTAACATATTATTCATCCAAGAACTCATAGATAGACATCTGATCTACAAGCACTTCTACTTCCTCCTCTACAACTTCATTTTTTTCAATAATTTGTTCAATCGTTAATAATGACAAAATATCTTCATAAGTTAACTTAATAGCTCCC
The DNA here is from genome assembly GCF_004343035.1 of Longibaculum muris. Taxonomy (GTDB): domain Bacteria; phylum Bacillota_I; class Bacilli_A; order Erysipelotrichales; family Coprobacillaceae; genus Longibaculum; species Longibaculum muris. The sequence goes on along the minus strand of NZ_SMCQ01000039.1, from coordinate 13,476 downwards.
ATTTCTAACAAACGTATATTTCCACCATAATGATCATCATCTAAAACAAGTTGTTTTGTCCAATGATAATGAAAATTTTGAATAGTTGTAAACCATACACTTCCACTATTAATATGTGTCGCTGTAATAATTTGATTATCACATAATCCACATACATAAATATTTCTATCCAAGGCATTTGTAACATTAAAATAAGCAAAAGGATCAACTGCACTCATTAAAACCATCCGACCATCCTTGATATATTTAGAATAAGTTTTCTTTTTATCAAACATATGATCACTCACAACACAAACTGCCTTACCACCCAAATTCATAAAAGTCTTTAATGCATAAGCATCTGTTCCTTTTGTCCCATTGGATACTAAAACTTTTTCTTCATCATAGATCTTTGTTACAACATTTTTAGTAAAAGAATTTAAGCGTCTTTCTAAATCCTGTGGTCCCACTACTGAAATCATTGGAGACGAAGTTATTGACAAATCACCAACATAATAAAAATATAAAGGTGCACGTTTTTTTAATGAAGTCATTAAGACTTTAGGATAGTTATCTTCATATTTTGTAGTAATGAAGATACCTTCATTTTCTAAATTTGCTAAAGCAAACATTAAATCATTTAATGTTGATAATCTTGCAATCATTTTATATGCTATATATTCATCAATCCCTAAAATTTGGATAAGTGTATCTTTATTCATACCAAATAATTTAGAAGGTGTTTTTCTTGATGAACTTTTTAATTTTCTTTCTACATCATTCCATTCTTCCAATGAAAGTGGTGCTGTATTATCAACAATTAAATCACCACAAAATAAAAGAACAGCAATACTATCTAAATTCAATTGAATTCTCATTATACCACCCACACTTTTTTCCCTATTATAGCATAGTTCATCTTATCAGTCGATACAAGAAAAAGTAAAACCTTATTTTTCATCAGTCTATATAATATTCTTCCATCGTATCTAAACACAAACACCCTAATTTTCCACCCTGAAAAGATGCTCCACAATCAATAAAGATTTGTTGATGATAATGATAAATCTTTGCCTCACCACAAATTAATGGTGTAGGTGTGTGTCCACAAACAACAAATGTTTCTAAATTATCAAAAAGTCTTTTTTCAAGTTTAGGCCTTTGCCAAACAAGTTCATCAATTGTATAATCTGATAATTCTTTAAGTGGATTAAAATTTCCTAACCCAGCATGAACTAAGATATATTTTTGTTGCTTTACATAAACAACTTCATAAAGCGGAAAATTCAAAACATACTCAAATACAGCATCTTGTTCATCACGACTTAGCAATGTTAACTCTCGAATAGTTGGATAAGCACCATTTGCCATCCAATCAGCCAAATCTTGTACTTGTTCATCTTTAAGCTTATTCATATTTTCTTGAGTAATGCCATTTTTTAACCAACCAAAACAACAGGATGCCATATATTCATGATTTCCTGAGATTGGACAGACATTTTCTCGATTCATCATATCCAACAATATACGAATACCCTGATTGCCTCGATCAATCACATCACCAAGCACAAAAAGTGTATCTTCATCACGTAATTGTATTTTATCAAGCATCGCTTTGTATTTTTCATATTCACCATGTAAATCACTCATAACATAAATCATATTTATCATCTCACTTATTGTTATTATTCAAAACGAAAATCATTCATTATTCCATACGATTATTTAATAATTTATTTTTCACAAATAATCATCCCCTAATCAATTGAAGACAATTCAACCATTAAATAATAAAGTTTACTTATTACTTCACTAGCTTCATTTATTGATATCCTTATAAGATAACTAATATAATTATATCATAATGAAAAAAGAAAAAAAGAGATACACGATAAGCATATCTCTCTATAAACTCTATTCAATACCTAATTTTTCTTTAACAGCAGCTTGAGCAGCAGCTAAACGAGCTAAAGGTACACGGTATGGAGAACATGAAACATAAGTTAATCCTAACTTATGGCAGAATTCAACTGAGCTAGCTTCTCCACCATGTTCACCACAGATACCTAATTTGATATCTGGACGAGTTTGACGACCTTTTTCCACTGCAATTTTCATTAATTGTCCAACACCTTCTTGGTCAACTTTTGCAAATGGATCAGATTCGAAAATTTGTTTAGAATAGTAATCACCTAAGAATTTAGCAGCATCATCACGGCTGAATCCATAAGTCATTTGAGTTAAGTCATTTGTACCAAAGCTAAAGAATTCAGCTTCTTCAGCAATCTTATCAGCTGTTAATGCAGCTCTTGGAATTTCAATCATAGTACCAACTTTGTATGGTAATTCAACTCCAGCTTCAGCAATAATTCTATCAGCTGTTTCTGTAACAACTTTCTTAACATATTTTAATTCTTTAACATCTCCAACAAGTGGAATCATGATTTCAGGAACAACATTTTGTCCTTCTTTATTAGCAGCGATAGCTGCTTCAATAACAGCTCTTGTTTGCATTTCAGCAATTTCAGGATAAGTCACAGCAAGACGGCATCCTCTGTGTCCCATCATTGGGTTGAATTCTTTTAATGATTCAACACGTGCTTTTAATGCATCAAAAGTCATACCTAAGCTTTCAGCTAAAGGTCTAATTTCTTCATCAGTATGAGGTAAGAATTCATGTAAAGGTGGATCTAAGAAACGAATTGTTACTGGATAGATTTCCATAGCTTTAAATAATTCTCTGAAGTCAGATCTTTGATATGGTAAGATTTTTTCTAAAGCTTCACGTCTTGTTGCTTCATCTTCAGCAGTAATCATACGTCTGAAGTTGAAAATTCTTTCTTCTTCAAAGAACATATGTTCAGTTCTACATAATCCAATACCTTCAGCACCAAATTTACGAGCTTGTAATGCATCTCTAGGAGTATCAGCATTAGTACGAACTTGTAAAGTACGTGCTTCATCAGCCCATTCCATGAATGTTTCGAAGTCACCACTAATTTCTGGTTCAACAGTTTTGATTTGTTCACCATAAACATTACCAGTGCTTCCATCTAATGACATATAATCACCTTCATGATATTGTTTACCATCAGGTGTTGTTAAGATTTTTGCTTCTTCATCAATCTTTAATGAACCACATCCACATACACAGCAAGTTCCCATACCTCTAGCAACAACTGCAGCATGTGATGTCATACCACCACGAATTGTTAAGATACCATGAGCAATATTCATACCTTCGATATCTTCTGGAGAAGTTTCAAGACGAACTAATAAGATATCTTGAACTCCATTGTTTTTAGCTTCAATAACATCTTCAGCAGTGAAATAAATACGTCCAGTTGCAGCTCCAGGTGATGCAGCTAATCCAGTAGCAACAACATGAGCACAACGTAAAGCAGTATCATCAAAGTTAGGATGTAATAATTGATCTAATTGTTTAGGTTCAACTTTTAATAAAGCTTCTTCCTTAGAAATCATTCCTTCGTTAACTAAGTCAACAGCAATCTTTAATGCAGCTGCTGCAGTTCTCTTACCATTACGAGTTTGTAACATGAATAATTTACCATCTTCAATAGTAAATTCCATATCTTGCATATCTTTGTAATGTTCTTCAAGAATCTTATTGATTTTAACAAATTGATCATAACATTCAGGCATAACTTCTTTTAATGTATCAATTGTTTGAGGTGTACGAATACCAGCAACAACGTCTTCACCTTGAGCATTCATTAAGTATTCACCATATAATTTCTTTTCACCAGTTGCAGGGTTTCTTGTGAAAGCAACACCTGTACCAGAAGTATCTCCACGGTTACCATATACCATTTCTTGTACGTTAACAGCAGTTCCCCAGCTACCAGGAATGTCATTTAAACGTCTATAAGTAATAGCACGGTCATTGTTCCAAGATCTAAATACAGCTTTAATAGCTTCCATCATTTGAACTTTAGGATCTTGTGGGAAATCTTCTCCAGCATGTTTTTTGTATTCACCTTTATAGATTTCAACAACTTCCATTAAATCTTCAGCAGTTAATTCAGTGTCATATTCAACACCTTTTTCTTCTTTAACTTTGTCAAACATTCTTTCAAATGAACTTTTTGGGAATCCCATAACAACATCTGCGAACATTTGAATAAAACGACGATAACTATCGTATACAAAACGAGGGTTATGAGTTACTTCAGTAAATCCTTTAGCAACTTCATCATTCATCCCTAAGTTTAAGACTGTATCCATCATACCAGGCATTGATGCTCTTGCTCCAGAACGTACAGAAACTAATAATGGATTATGAGCGTCCCCCATCTTTTTACCTGTAATTTTTTCAAGCTCTGCAAGTTTTTCACTAACTTGATCTTCAATTTCTTTAGAAATCATTTTTCCGTCTTCATAGTATTTAGTGCAGGCTTCAGTAGTGACAGTGAACCCTTGAGGTACTGGTAAACCAATGTTAGTCATTTCAGCTAAGTTGGCACCTTTACCACCTAAAAGGTTACGCATGTCTTTATTACCTTCGCTAAATAGGTAGACATATTTTTTCATATAAGTTCCTCCTTCATTACTACTTTACTTATTATACACTATGTGAGTGCTTACATTCAACCTTAAATTGCCTTAAATTGTGAAAAAAAAGACAATTTCCTTTTTGAAATTGTCCTTAAAATTCAAATTTTGTTCATCATGTCAAGTTTTTTCGTATATTTAGAAAAAATAATTATTTTTCACTTGCAAACTCTAAACGTACCTTACGACGATTAATTTTTTGATTATGACATCCTTTAACCGCTTTTTGGCTCACTTGTGTCTTAATATCAACAAAAGTAAATTTACGCTTAATTGTCACATCCCCAATATCACTTTTCTTAATCTTTCCAAATTTCACAAAGAAATCAATAATATCTTTAACACTAATCTTATCCATTGATCCAGCAGTCATAAAAATACGATCATATGCACGATTAGACATATCTTCTTTATAATCAAAACCAACTCTTTGTTGATAACACATTGAAAGTAAAGTTGCTAAAACTTCATTTTTCATGTTGCTAGGAATATCTTTAACGATATCTTCAAACATTTCTAAATTTCCTTTTAACATTTCTTCTTGTACATCAAATAACAATTCTTTAATCTTTTGATCAAAAATATCTTGATTTGATGGAATTGGCATTGCTTCAATATGACTATTAGTTCTTTTTTGAATTGACATCAAGAAATTCTTTTCACGATTTGTAACAATCGAATAAGCTTCTCCTTTTTTATTTGCACGTCCAGTTCTTCCAATACGGTGAATATATAATTCTTCATCTTGAGGCATTTCATAATTAATAACATGTGAAATATTATCAACATCAATTCCTCTTGCTGCCACATCCGTAGCAACTAAATATTGAACTTGTCCACTCTTAAATCTTTTCAATGTATTCATACGTTGATTTTGTGATAAATCACCATGCATTGCTTCTACATTATAATGTTTTTGTTGCATCGCAGCTACAATTTCATCAACACTTCTTTTAGTTTTACAGAAAATAATTGTATTTTCCATTTCACGTGAATCTAAGATACGGCATAATGCTTCAAATTTTTGATTAGCTGCTGCTTCAAAGTAATATTGCGAAACAGTTGATGCAGTCTTTGTCTTAGATTTTATTTGAATATGCATATAATCTTCTTGCATATAGTTACTCGCAATTTTTTTGATATCTGAAGGCATTGTTGCGGAAAAGAGAATTGTTCTTTTCTCAGCTGGTGTTGCCTGTAAAATATTTTCAATATCTTCAATAAATCCCATATTCAACATTTCATCAGCTTCATCTAAAACCATCCATTGAATATGATCAATCTTCAATACCTTACGACGCATTAAATCTTGAACACGACCAGGTGTTCCAACAACAATATCCGCTCCACGTTTTAAATTTTTACTTTGCTTATCAATTTCACTTCCACCAAAAACACTTACAATTGATAAATCAGTATATTTTCCAATACGTTTTAATTCTTCATGAATTTGTAAAGCCAATTCTCTTGTTGGGGATAAAATCAATGCTTGAACCTGTTTATTATTCTTTTCAATTGTTGATAATAAAACACTTCCAAATGCTAATGTTTTTCCCGTTCCAGTTTGAGCTTGTCCAATAATATCTTTACCTTCTAATAAAACAGGAATTGATTTTTCTTGAATTGGTGAAGGTGATACATACCCCATCATTTCAATTCCTTTTAATACGTCTTTCGATAAACCTAAATCTTTAAATGTTATTTTGTCCATATAGTCCTCTTTCTTTTTTATAATCTACTCTTTGCATGTCGATATTTGTGATACATACATCCACCTACACAGAGTTATAGACTATAACTAATTAAGGCGAACGTCTCACATATATTTTTAACACATTTTGCATTTTAAAACTTCATATTGAGAAAAATCCATAAAGAAAACCAGGAAGTTTCTCCTGGTTTTTTCAGTCGTTTTTCTTCTATGTGATAATAGCATACTCTTTTTAAAAACACAAGGTTTATTTTAACTATTAATGATTAATGATATAAGGACGAACTTGCGACAAGAAATAAAGTGAACCTGTGATAAAAACAACCCCATCATGGCTAAAAGCATCATCAATCGCCTTATGCCAATCTTTTTCAATCTTTACTGGGAAATCTTCAGCTAATTTGATAGCACTTTGAGCGCGATAGAAATCAAATTCACAAACTGTGACATCATCACTTAATTTTAATAATAACTCTAACATTGCATGTGTATCTTTATCTCTTAAAGCACTGAATATAATTTTGATATTGTGATATTTCTTAGCCGATTCATAAAAAGCCATCATACCCTCTTTATTGTGAGCTCCATCAATAATCATCAAAGGTTTTTGACAAACTGTTTCAAAGCGTCCTTGCCAAATTGCTTCCTTTAAACCTAACAACAAGTCATCTTCTTTTAATTCAATATAACCATTTTCTTTTAAATACAACAAGATTTCAATTGCTAAAGCACTATTTTCACTTTGATATTTAGCTGCAGTATTTAATTCAATATGATATTGACGATAATCATAAGTCACTTTTCCTTGATCATCACAAACATTATGTAAAGGTTGAACAAATAATAGTGGACTATGATGTTGTTGACAGATCTCTTGAAAAACTTCAATACACTCTTGCTTTTTTTCACCAGTCACAAAAGGAACATAATCTTTAATGATGCCACCTTTTGTCCGAGCAATCTGTTCATATGTATTTCCTAAATATTCTGTATGATCTAAACCGATATTTGTATTTGCCGCAATAATTGGTGAAACAATATTCGTTGCATCTAATTCACCACCTAGACCAACTTCAAAAACTGCAAAATCAACACGATGCTTAATAAAAAACATAATAGCAATAAAAACTTCTATTTCAAACATTGAAAGCTCATAAGCCAACCATTCAGACATATAACGATTTGCATAACGAATAATTTCATCTTCACGGATATGTTCATTATTAATCCGCATAACTTCTAATCGCGTAACTAATACTGGTGAAGTAAAGGTTGCCACCTTATAGCCTTCTCTTTGCAAGACTGAACGGACATAATTTGCTGTTGAGCCTTTCCCATTTGTTCCACCAATATGAATTGTTTTTAATAGCTTCTGTGGATCACCCATATCTTTCATAAAACGTTTAAAATTATCTAATGCATAAACACGATCTTTTTGACTAGCTATAAAATCATGGACTTCATCATATGTATGAAACTTTTTCTCATCATGACTTTTATAGCCCATTGCTACAGTTTTTAATCCATTAACAATTTGTTCTGGTCCCTCTATAACAAAACCATTTTGTTGAAAAAAGGCAACTGCTTGAACATTTGCTTGAACATGAATAGTTCCATACATTAATTTCTTAGCTTGATTCATCAGTGTTGTTCCAATGGATTGTCTTTGATATTTTTCATCTACAAATAGAATTTGAATATCTTCTAGATTCTTTATTCCAATAACCCCTACCATTTGTTCATTGATGAAAGCCCCTATCATTATTAAAATTCCAGCTTTCATTAAAGCTAAAATATTTTCATCATTTAATGCTTGTTGACTTTCTTTTAAACAATCAACGGCTATATATTTATCAAACATTTTCATTATTAAACAATTTGCTTCATGAACTTCATGTCCTCTTAAAATTCTAACTTCCATATGTACTCCTTCATCAAGAATCAAACCAATTATTATTGACCTTGTTTTATTTTCATATCATAGCACAATCCCTATTCAACATCAATATTAATGCTATACATCAAAACAAAACAAAAAACAGCCGAAGCTGTTTTCTAAATTTTTTCAAAGCGATCAACATCAACAACAAAAACTGTTGCTCCACCAACTAAAACATCAACCATGATTGGTGTAAAGAATTCACCCATTTCAGTAGGTGGTACAGTTGGTTCTTTTTCCACTCGCTTTCTTGCATGTGCTTTAATGATTTCTAAAGCTGGATTAACTTTGTCATCATTGGTACCAATAAAGAAAGTTGTATTTCCTTTCTTTAAAAATCCCCCTGATGTTGCTAGTTTTGTAACAAAGAATCCACCTTCAGTTAAAGCAGATTGTACAGTGGAACTATCATCATTATTAACAATTGCAATTATAAGTTTCATTACATAACCCCCTTCTTTAATTATATATTAACACTTTTTTTTAACAATTACATCCTTTTTTAATCATCTTGTATCATTTCTCCATGTTGCTTAGGTAAAAAACGATCTTCATAAACACGTAAAGCATAGCTATCTGTCATACCAGATAAATAATCACTTACAATCATCTCTGGTGGCGTTTCTTTATATGTTTCAATCATTTTAAAGACATGTCTATCAATGCCATGATCTTCATCTTTATCATCTAATAAATCTTCATAAAAGGCATTATATAATTCCTTAACAAGTCGTGTCAATTTTTCATTTTCTTTAACTAATGTTGGATGGTGATGAATATGTGTAGAAATAAAATCAAAAAGCACTTCTAAAGCCGCATATACCTCTGGAGAAAACTCTAAATAAGGTTTGCGATAACTATGAATCACAATATCCCCAATCAAACGATTAATCATCGACTTATTGTCTTTGCCTAAAACTCTAACCACTTCTTCTGGTAAGTCATCTTCATTAATAATTCCAACCTTAATAGCATCTTCTATATCTTTACCCACATAAGAAATAACATCAGAAATACGAACGACACAACCTTCTAATGTCATTGGTAAGATTCTTTTTGAATAATCTTTTTCATGCCAGCATTTTTCATACTCTTGCCAAAATTGCTGAATAGTCTTTTGACGATCAGGTTTATATATTCTTGATAAGATTTCCCCATTATGACACAAAATACCATCTAAAACTTGTAAAGAAACGTTATATCCAACTCCATTTCTTTCAATAAATAAAAGATTTCTAACACTATTTGCATTATGAGTAAAATATCCAAAATGTCTTTCTTCCAAACAATCATTAATGGCCTTTTCACCAACATGACCATAAGGAGCATGTCCTAAATCATGACCTAAAGCAATGGCTTCTATCAAATCCAAATTTAAATTCAAGCCACGTCCAATTTGTCTAGCAATACGGGAAACCCACTGAACATGAAGTGAACGTTTGGTAATATGAATATTACTAAAAAATGATAGCGCTTGGGTCTTATCGACATAACGTGAATAGCTTTTTGAATAAAGAACACGATCAATGTCTTTTTCAAAAGGCCAACGGATATCAAATTCAGTTGATGGTTTTAATGTATGTTTAACTTTAATACATTCACTATTTTTCGTTGCATAGGGCGATAAGCGTTCGTCCATGAGTTTGGTTTCAATTAATGATGAATGTATAATTTTATCTTCTTTTTTCAAAAAAATCACATCCTTTGCTTTTTTTACATTATTTATAGTATAATGCTTTGGGTGATAATATGCAAAACAATATGCAACATAAATTAATAACTTGGTACCAGGAAAATCATCGTCATTTTCCTTGGCGTGAAAATGAAAATCCTTATAACATATGGATTAGTGAAATTATGCTTCAACAAACAACAACTGAAGCAGTGATTCCTTATTTTAAACGTTTTATGGAAACCTTTGATACAATTGATAAATTAGCTAATGCCTCTTTAGAAGAAGTCTATAAACTATGGGAAGGCTTAGGCTACTATCGCCGAGCTAAACATATTCATGAAACAGCTCAAATCATTGTCGAGAAATATCATGGAGAGTTTCCAAACACATATGAAGATATTCTTGCTTTAAAGGGTATTGGTCCTTATACAGCTGGGGCTATTTGTTCCATTGCTTACCATCAATCCACACCAGCGATTGATGGTAATGTCTTACGCATTATCTCAAGAGTCTATCTACTTAAAGATAATATTGCTTTAAATAAGACACAAAAAAAGATTACTGATATTGTCAAGGAACTTTTGATTGGTTATGATAGTTCAGCTTTTAATCAAGGTTTAATGGATTTAGGTGCAACAATTTGTCGTCCTATCAATCCACAGTGTGATATTTGTCCCATTCAATCACATTGTCTTGCTTATGCTAAAAATCAACAAAAAGTCTTACCTATCAATATAAAAAATATTAAACATCAAGAAATTCATTATACAACTGGAATCATTACATATCAAAATCAGATTCTCTTGATTCAAAATCCAGCAGGATTATTAGAAAATCTTTATGGATTTATTCAATATGATATTGAAAGTCCTTATCGTTTTGTTGAGGAATTTGAAAAACAGTTCCATATTCCTTTATCTATTGTGGCTCATATCGATGATCTTAAACATGTCTTTACGCATCGTACTTGGTATATGCATGTCTATCATTTCATCATAAATGTACCTATTGAGCATTTATATACTTTAGATGAGATTGAAAAACTACCATTATCAACTGCTCATCTTAAAGTCTTAAAAGCCTATCTAAAAAGCAGAGAGTTCTAATATTCTCTGCTTTCTTTATAGCTTTCATCTGATTCATAACGTTCAATAATCTTTTGTACAACAGGATGACGAACAACATCCATTGCTGATAAATATACAAAACGAATACCTTGAACATCTTTTAAAATATGCAAAGCACGTTTTAAACCACTCATAATCCCTTTAGGTAAATCGATTTGTGTGACATCACCTGTCACAATCATCTTTGAATTGAAACCTAAACGAGTTAAGAACATTTTCATTTGAGCATCTGTTGTATTTTGAGCTTCATCTAAAATAACATAAGCATCTTCTAGTGTACGGCCACGCATATAAGCAAGTGGAGCAATTTCAATTGTTCCTTTTTCAATTAATCGTTCTGTCTGTTCTTGACCTAACATATCATACAAGGCATCATAAAGAGGTCGTAAATAAGGGTCAACTTTTTCTTTCAAATCTCCAGGTAAGAAACCAAGATTTTCACCAGCTTCAACCGCTGGTCTAGTTAAAATAATTTTTTTAACTTCATTATTTTTTAATGCCTGAACAGCAAAAACCACTGCTAAATAAGTTTTTCCTGTCCCTGCTGGTCCAATTCCAAAGACAACATCATTATGTTTTAAAGCATAATAATATTCCTTTTGCCCTAAAGTTTTAGGATAAATAAGTTTTCCACTCATTGTTCTGGCAATCTTGATTTGATAAAGCTCATCAATAACCTTCAAATGGTTTGTTTCAGCGAGTTTTAGTGTATACATGATATCACGCTTACTAATTGTTTTTCCTTGCTTAACAAGCTTTAATAGCGTCGTAAAGACAGCTTCCATCTTATCTAATGTTTGTTCTTCATCATCTAAAACCAATTCATCTCCACGAACAATAATTTGAGTATGAAAAGCTTCTTCTAACAATTGAATATTCTCATCTTTATTTCCAATAAATCTTTTGACTTCATCAATTGTATAAGTATCTAACTTAATGACTTTCTTCATTTCCTTCTCCTTTAACAGCAATATCTTCTAATAAAGTATAATGCATCTTTAATGTTATTTTACTACGAGTCTTTGTGATTTGTAAAACATTTTCTTTATCTATTATTGCATCACTTGGTAAAGAGGAACGAATTGACAACAACAATTGATAAAAAACCTCTCCTTGATCTTGATTAACATTCTTAACACTTGCTTCAAATTGATTAAAAGTATAAGCATAAACATGTCCCTCAACTGGAATAATCCTTGTTTCATTTTGCGTAGAAACAATTGTATTACTTACTAATAATTCCCCTTTTTTTACATAATCATTCTTTTTCACTTGAATCAAGCCACTATCTACATCAAAATAAGCAATCAACCCATCTTTTTTAGCATATAAATTTCTAAAATCATCTTTTTTAATACTATCCTGTTTTCTTTTGGTATATTCAACATGAAAAACACTCCCTACCTGATAAACATTCATATACTCTATCTTATCTTTATAATTCTTTTTCAAATAGGTTAATATTTCATTTAATCTTTCATAACTTTTTAAAGGTTGAAATAAATCAACCTTTTCTTTTTTTAAATCCTTCATCATTTGCTGATTAACTTGTGGCATCGTACCAATAATCTGTATATCAAAAATATAATACGAACAAACAATAACACTTATAAAAAAACAAAGGACGCCAATAATATTTAAATATTGTTTAGATAAATTTAAAACATATTTTAAAAATCCAACTGTTTTAATATATTCATAAGGCTGATTAAAATCTTTTAATTGATGTCTTTGATATGTAGGAATATAAAAGAAATACATATCATCTTTTTTTCTTAAATGTAAAAGTTTTAGCTTTTTTTGTTTAACATGCCTTAATAAAAGAAAGATATCCTGCTGACTAATCGCATATAAATCATACCCTATATTCATCATATTCAATCACTTTCACATGTCCAGAAAACCGGATTTCATTTTGATCATAATAATAAATAGCTAAGCCTTCACCTCTTACATTTAAACAATACTTAGGCATCTTAATTTTAAAGAAATGATCTTCCATAATGAGTATCTCAATATAATCTTTTATATAAACCTTATCATCATCAATCAAAAGCATAAAACCACCTCATGATAAATATATGAGAAAACAAAAAAAGAAGAACAACGTTCTTCTTATCTTTGCTTACCTTTATTTTTTCTAGCAGCTTCTGATTTCATCTTACGCTTTAAACCAGGCTTAACATAGAATTCTCTTTTACGAGCTTCTTGCAGGGTTCCTGTTCGTGAAACTTGTCTTTTGAAACGACGTAAAGCATCATCTAAAGATTCATTTTCTCTTACTACAGTTTTTGCCATTTTGAACTTCCCCCCTTTACTATTAAGTACATTCGTCATTATACATGGATAATGCAAGAAAATCAAGTTTTTTTATGAAGAAAAATTAAATACTTTCTCAAAAGTGGCGGAAAATCAAGGGCTTAAGCCACTTTGAGAGGAAAAACAGTTGAGTTTTACTACACATTTACTACAA
>NZ_SMCQ01000038.1 GCF_004343035.1 Longibaculum muris | reverse complement strand
TTACCTATGTATAACGCATACTATTCATGTAGATTTTCAGCACTTTCAAAAAAGTATCGTAAATATACAGGAAAAGAACTTCCTAATATCACACCGCATATTTTAAGACATACTTTTTGTACGAACATGGCAAACAAAGGAATGACGCCAAATAATCTACAGTATGTTATGGGGCATAAGAATATTACTATGACACTAGGATATTATGCACATGGAAGCTATCAATCAGCACAAGCCGAAATGAAACGATTGACTGCATAATCTACTACTAAATTTACTACTTTTTAGAACGTTAAAAAGTGATAGTTTAAGCCAAAATATAAAGCAATTTACCGAATGAAAAAATGAGAAACCCTCATAAAATAAGGCTTTAAGACGATATGTGAAGTTTTAAGCCTTATTGTAAAAATTCATTTTATGTTTAACTATGAAAAAATAAAAAAACCTTGCTAAAATCCAAGGCTTTCTTTCATATGGTGCCGACAACGGGAATCGAACCTGCAACCTGACCATTACGAGTGGCCTGCTCTACCAGTTGGAGCTATGTCGGCATTTGTGTATTTCTATTATAACGCAAAACTATGTCAATTTCTATATTTTATAAAAAAATACCAAAGGAGTTAATCCTTTGGTGCTAATTGTTTTAAGATACCATTTTTTTGTAAACGTGGTGCGATTGCAATATAAATACTTGAAGATATAATCACAGCTAAAATTGCATTGATACTTGTTGTAATAGCATTCCATGAAGCTAAAGCTTTAGCTGCTTTTTCTGGTGCTCCTAAAATAAATGTTGTATAGAAATAAGAGAAAATTGGTTCTCCTACCACATTAAATAACATCCCTGCGATTGTTGAAAGAATAACAGCTTGGTATAATTTTTTCCCTTCTAAACGTTGAATATGGAAAACTTTATGCGCCACTAATCCAGTAACAATCCCAATTCCTAATTTTAAGATAATTGTTTTTGGTGCCACAATAACATATGTTGGATCTAATAAATCACCAATTCCCATACCAATTGCTCCAGCAACTCCTCCAGGAACTCCCCCTAATAATAATGCTGCCAAAACACAGAAAGTATTTCCTAAATGGAAAGATGTTGCTCCTCCAGGTGTTGGTATTTTAATTTGCATAAAAGTAAATGCCACATAACAAAGTGCTGCCATTAAACCTATCATTGTTATTTTTAATGTTTTATTGTTCATTGTTTTATCCCCCTCTTTTAATCTTGAAATTAGTATATAACTAATGTGGTCATATAGAAATATCCAGTTTTGTATTTTTTTATATGACCAGATTTGTTATAATGAGAAAAGAGGTGATTTATATGTTAACTTATGCTTTAGAAAATACACTAGATATCCCTATGTATGAATACTTATATCAATGCATAAAAAATGATATTATTCATCAAAAATTAAAACCTCATGAAAAATTACCTTCCAAACGTGCTTTTGCAAAGAATCAAAACATGAGTCTCATTACTATTGAAAATGCTTATAATCAATTATTAATTGAAGGATATATCTATTCTATTGAAAAAAAGGGATATTTTGTAAGTGTTGTTGATTATCCAACTCCACCCAACACAACGCCAATAATTATTCAACAAGTTGAAAAGAAAGAATATCTCATTGACTTAAAAAACAATTCTGTTTCACCTATACATTTTCCTTTTTCAACTTGGTCAAAATTAACTCGTCAAGTCCTATCTTCACAAGATGAAGCGTTATTAAAACGTTCTCCACAACAAGGTTGTGATATTTTAAGAGAAGCAATTGCGAAACATTTATATGCATTTTCTGGTATGAATGTCTCTCCATCACAAATTGTTATTGGAGCGGGAACAGAATATTTATACAATCTTGTTATTCAATTACTTGGACGTGATCAAATTTATGCTCTCGAAAATCCTGGTCATCATAGTATTTCAAAAGTCTATCAATTAAATCAAATTCAATATCAATATATCTCTCTTGATCAATATGGTTTATGTGTTGATGAATTACTCAAAAGTCATGCTCATATTGTGCATATTTCTCCTGCTCATCATTATCCTACAGGTATTACAATGCCTATTCAAAGACGTATGGAATTATTAAATTGGGCAAATAATCACCAGGGTTATATTATTGAAGATGATTATGATAGTGAATTTCGATTAAGAGGAAAACCCATTTCTACACTTTTTCAAACTGATCAAAATGAACGTGTTATTTATATGAATACATTTTCTAAAACACTTTCCCCTTCTTTTCGTATTAGCTATATGATTTTACCTTCTCATTTAGTTCAGTTATATCAACAAAAACTTGGCTTTTATGCTTGTAGTGTTTCAAGTTTTGAACAAATTATTTTAGCTTATTACATGAATCAAGGTTACTTTGAAAAACATATCAATCGTATGCGTAATTTATATAAATCTATTCGTGACGAATTTCTTGCTTCTTTATCTCAAAGTGAGATTGCTTCGATTATTAAAATAACTGAAGAAAATGCCGGTCTCCATTTCTTGTTACATTTTCCACCCTATTTTAGTGATCAAGATGTTATTGAAAAAGCTAATCATATTGGTTTACATATTGCTACGCTTTCACAGTTTTATAGTGAACCTTATGATTCACATACTCTAGTGATTAATTATTCAGGATTATCTAAACAAGACATTCCGCTTGCAGTTGAATTACTAACAAAATTATTTACCAAGCAAAAATAAGCCATGACGGCTTATTTTTGTTTTTTATATTTTTTCATTTGATATTGATTTTCATCTGCCTTTGTATATAGCATATCAAAATCATGTTCACCCTGGGAATAAGTAATTCCTATAGAACAAGAAAGGTCATATTTTTGATTATTTACAAAATAACTCAAATGAATATTATCATTGATTCTCTGTGCCATCTTAACAATATCCTGACTATCATTAAAACGATCAACAATAATGATAAATTCATCACCACCCATACGACCAACAATCCCATTATCACCAGCAACTTGAATCAATACATCCGCAATATTTCTCAACGTCTCATCACCATAAGCATGACCAAAAGTATCATTAATTAATTTAAAATCATCTACATCAATCATCATAATAGCAATCTTTTGATGATTCACTATATTTTCCACATAATTACGAATAACTTCTCTTGTATATACCCCAGTTAATTCATCATGTCTCACTTTAAACTCTAAAGATAATTCATAACGTTTACGTTCATCAATATCTCTAAGTGTTGCAAAAGCACAAATATCTTCACTATCATTTGGTGAATAGAGATTAACATCTATTTCATACCAACGTTTATTTTGAGTTCCTAATTCAAATTCATAGGATAGAAATGTATGTCCATTTCTATAATACTCTTTAAGATTCTCAATACTAAATTCCTTTTCAAATCTTTCTTGGTCTTGTTCATCAACAACTTCTATCGTGACATATTGTAAAAATGCACTATATGAATAATCATGAATATTATCAAATATATCTTGTTTGTTAAAAATAATACTGTTATGCGTTAAATTGATATCATAATAAATACGTGAATTATGGAATAACGATTCATAATATTTTTCACGTTGAATCTTAAGTTTATTTTCATAAACTTCATTCACATCTTCACCGACTCCTATCGCATGATCGGGGTGACCAAATTCATCAAAAAGAACTTGATAAGAAATATGCATCCACTTATAAACTCCATTTTTACGTAGACTCTTAAAGAGATAATCACAATCTATTCCATCAGATATTTTTTTGTAAAAATCTAAATACCCCTTTTGATAATCAGGATGAATAATATTTTTTTCAATAAATATCTCAGGAACATTATCAACAATCTGAGCAAGTCCATCTTCATCTTGAACCATTTGAGAACGATATAATTGTTTTGTCTTGATGTTATAGTCCCAAAGACGTAAACTTGTTTGTTCAAATGCTAAACGATATCGTAATTCTGAAACTTTTAATTCTTGAATATGTTGAATACGTTCTGAGATATCATTGATTGTTAAAACGATTTGTGAGCGATCTTGAGTTAATGCTTGAATTTTGATTTCTAAAGTGAGATATGTTCCATCTTGTTTTTTACCATGCAATGTTTCTATAATGGGTTGATTCTTGACAATAGATAGTTCAATTGCTCGCATTAATTTTTCTTGTTCAAGATGTTGGAATAAATCCTCAATAACAATTTCCTCAATAGGTATATTTCTATCTAACTCAAATAATTGATAAAAGCTAATATTTGCTATCTTACCTATCATTCGATGATTTGTTATGGTGAGTAATAAAACACCTCCAAAGCTATTATTCATAATTAAATCATATAACTCATTTTTATCCTGTAATTCTTTAGCATAATATTGAATATTCATAAATGCTTCAATATATTTATTAACTTCAATAAATACAGCTTTTTCATTTTCTGTTAATTTACGTTTTTGACTACTTACAAAAACAATATCTCCAATATATTCATGATTAATTAATCTTGGTATACAACAAATACTCTTGATTCCGGGATAAATATAATCTTGAACCAAAGGATGATGGATATCTTCATTATTCAAGCATAATATACCTTGGTGTACTTCATATTCTTTTTTCATAGCATTCATCTGCTCAGATGAAAAAGGCGTTAAGTGTTTTGGTAATATGAGATTTTTGTTATCTTGATAATAGATATCTACACAAGGCTGATTGTTTGTTCTTATAACGCTATAAGCCATATCAAAGCATAGTCCTTGAGCAATATCTTTCCAAATTTCACGAACTGATAAATGAATACCTTTTTGTGCATCAATCATAAGCAAAGCTTTTAATACCATTTCATTAAGTTTTTCATTGGTAATATTACGAATCACTCCAACTGCAACTTTTGGTAAATTCTCATCATATATCGTTCTAGCAACAGCTTCATACCACTGATATCCTTCATTTGAAAAATAAGGATGTGCCCTTAAACGACATTTCACTTCTTTTCTTCCTGATAACAAATCTAAGGCAATATGAATATCATGAGGATGAATATGATACCCCTCTTGAATACGCTGAATATAATTAGGAACTTCTATCTTACTTAGTTTTCCATTAGTTGGCGAAATACGTGAATCATAATATCTCATACTATCTGTTTTAAAGTCATATTCAAATATTTGAGCATCTAGTTTTAAAAACGCACTACGATACCACTCAACATCATTAACTTGATAAATCTGTGTTAATAAATCTTCAACATTAATAATTGATTCAATACGATCTTTAATATCTCCCATTAAAATATGTGGATTTTCATAGAGTTGAAACATTGTCTCCTGATTAACGGGCCGACTATAATAATAACCTTGTGCACGTAAGCAACCAATAGATTTCAAGAAATGAACTTGCTTATTCGTTTCAACTCCTTCAGCAATCACAGATAAGTTCAATTTTCTCGCCATAATAACAACTGACTCTAAAATTTTTTCACTTTTTCCAGAAGTCTGTAAATCCTGTAAGAATTTCAAATCAACCTTTAAAACATCGACAGGCACTTCTTTTAACATATTTAATGATGAATAACCACTTCCAAAATCATCCATCAAAATTCTAAATCCATGACTTCTCAGTCTTTCCACAACATCAATCAATTGTTTAGGATCTTGTGTATACGCTGTTTCAGTAATCTCTAGTCTTAATAAAGAAACTGGAACTTCATAACGCTCTAATAAAGATAGTAAATGTTCTTCAATATTTAAATAAAGTTCTATCCGTGAAACGTTCACAGAAACAGGTACAACTTGATAACCCTTTTTCATAAGTTTTTGAAGATCTTTACATACTTCTTCCCAAATATAGAAATCCACTTTAGAAATAAAACCATTTGCTTCAAATAAAGGAATAAATTCACTAGGAGGAATAATACCTTTCGTAGGATGAACCCATCTTACTAATGCTTCAAACCCAATAATATGACCTGTTTCAATATGATACTTTGGTTGATAAAATGGTACAAATTCTCCTTTTAATAAAGAATTTTCCATTTCATTAATCATAGATTGCTGTTCAATAATATTCTGTCTTAAAGACTCTTGATAAATCGTATAACTGGTTTGATAATTACCTTTCATGCTTTTAGAAGTCATTAAAGCCCGATCGCACATAACACTTACTGGTAAACTTCGATCTGTAATAGGATAAATTCCAAAACTTAATACAAGTTTAATATTAAATGATTCTACATGATGAGCAAAAAGATGCGTAAGTTCATCATAATCCATACTTCCTCGTTCCATCAAAATAACAAACACATCATTATGCAATCTTCCAATAATCCAATGATGAAGTAAAGCAGCATCTAAATAAATCTTTGCAATATATTGCAATAACTTATCTCCACCAGCAGTTCCATATAAATCATTAATAATTTTAAATCTATCAATATCAAAACATACCAAATCATAATCAATATCAGTATTTTTATCTAAAATATATTTTGCTTCATTTAAGAAAAATTCTTTATTATAAACTCCTGTTAACATATCTTTTTCAAATAATTCATTATGGGCATGACACTTATAGATACGATAGATACTTCTTATACGATTGACAACTATTTCTTTTTTTAATGGTTTTTTAATAAAATCAGTTGCCCCTAATTGTAGATATTTTAATTCAATATCCTGATTATCCCTTCCTAAAGCCACAACTGGTAAAGAAGCAAGTCTAGGGTATTTTTTAACAAATTCTGCAATCTCAAAATCAGCATCGAAGTCATCTGTATCCACAACAATCAATGACAACAAGAGTTCATTTGCAAGTATCATTTTCACTTCTTCTACTTCTTGTGTATAGTGAACAACAAATTCTGATTCTAACTCCATTCCAATCCACTTTAAGAGTTTTAAATCTTTTCCTGCAAACAACAAATGTTCATGATTTTTCATTTAAATCCTCCTTTGCTAAAAAATATTTATTATATTATAACATACTTTTTAGTGAAAAATCATCTAACAATGTTGTGATTACCTTTATTTGTCAAATCTTTTCCATTCTAGGATTTATCTTCCCCAGCTTTTGTTTTATATTGTCATATTTATTTTATTTATGTCTTTTTTTATATTTTGAGTTAAGCATTATCAAAACAAATAGCACCTTTCAAAGGATTATCAGTTGACTTTTTAAGCAAGTTGTAAATATAAAAATAACGTTCCTCATTTCCTGATAAAATACAATCATCATAAAAATAAAAAATACTTTCATGCTCTAGAAATTCATTATAATGCTGTTTACAATGAATAAAATCACAATACTCATTTCGAATCATATAAAGCAGTTCCTCACTATCTTTATTCTTTAACTTCTCAATATCCTTCTTTATTTTTTCACCATATAACATCAAATCAGCTTGTTCAAACAAAAAATCATAAAGATATTTTTCAAGAATATTTCCTTTCAAACAAAAACTAAGATGCTTTTCATCTTCAAATCGGTCATACAATGACATATCAAAAAATTCACTTATCCTTTGAATATCCTCCTGCCGATTATAACTTTTTTTATCAAAACATAACTGATTCACTATTCCAAGACCAACACCAAATAACATATTTTTTCTTCTCCTTTCAATAAAAAAAGTAAGTACCAAAATTGATACTTACCTCATTAACACTTCATAAGCTCTGGTCTATTCCAGCCACCGCCAAGTCTTTCATCTTGTAACACTTACTTATGCTCAAAGTTATCTTCGTGTTTATTTTATCACTATACGCTTTTATTTGCAATAAGAAAATTATTCAATTTCAAAATTGACATTTTTAAAGTTACTATAATATCTTCCTCTTTTGGCAATGAAATGAAGAACACAATAATCCGGATCAGTAACACCTTCAGGATAATACATCGTATCCCCCTCCTGCCAGATTCTTTCTTTACTTTTTGCATCTTCTAAAACTTCAACTTCACCAATTAAACTAGCTCCTCTAAAAAATCTTTTATCCACAAAATATAATGTGGCTTTAGGATTCTTTTTAAAATATTTTACTTTATCTGATGAAGTATTAGTTGTTAAATAAAATTCCTTAATCCCAATTCTTTCTCTAGGATTTAACATAGCCTTACTAATCGGATAACCTTCATCATCACAATATGAGATTATAGTCACAGTTGCTTTATCAATCAATTTGCCAATTGTTTCTTCTGGATTACGCATATCATCACCTCTTTATCTTACTATATCATACCTATCAGGCTGATGAATGATTTTTTGCGCACATAAAATAAATTATTCTAAAATTGGATTAGTCACAGTACTTTTTAAATCAGATAAGATATATAAACAATTTGAGATTCTAATAAACGATAAGTTAAAGTTTGATTCAATTTATAATTGTAATCTCTTTTTTGACAATTTCATTATATATATGATCATAAAAGTATATTGAGTAGTTATATTTATGTATAGAAAAAGGGAACTTACATTCCCTATAAATCTTCACCTTGACTAGAAATGACTTTTTGATACCAATAGAAAGAATCTTTCTTCAATCGTTTTAAACTTCCATTTCCTTCATCATCCATATCAACATAAACCATTCCATAACGTTTCTTCATTTCACCCGTTCCGGCACTGACTAAATCAATACATCCCCAAGGTGTATACCCCATTAAATCAACACCATCTTCTTCGACAGCTTTTTTCATTTCAATAATATGATCACGCATATAAGCAACACGATAATCATCATGAATACTTCCATCAGCTTCTTCTTGATCTTTGGCACCTAATCCATTTTCAACAATAAATAATGGTTTTTGATATCTATCCCATAAAATATTTAATGAAATACGAAGTCCAATAGGATCAATTGGCCATTTCCATTCACTTTCTTGTAAATATGGATTTTCTGCCATTTTCACTCCGTTTCCTAATGTTGATTTGGCATCTTCTCTCGTTGTAACAACTCCTGAATTATAATAACTAAAACCAATATAATCTACACAACCCTCTTTTAAAATTTCATCATCATGTGCTTCTTTTTTAATAACAATTTTTTCCCTTTCTAAAAGTTTTAAGATATATGAAGGGTAATAACCTCGACATTGTACATCACTAAAGAAATATTTTAAACGACGTGAAACGTTTAATTCCAATTCAACATCTTTTGGATTGCATGTTTCTGGATAAGTTAAGATATTTGCTAACATCATACCAATTTGATTTTCTGAATCAATTTCATGACCTTTTTTCACAGCTAATGCACTCGCAATAAAGATATGATGCATAGCTTGATAATAACGTTGTTGATTCATTTCATGAACCCCTAATGTATCATAACCTCTTAAAAGATTAATTTCATTAAACGTCATCCAATATTTGACTTTTCCTTTATATCTTTTAAAGACCGTTTCACAATATCTTAAAAAATAAGTCACTGTTTCTCTTGATAACCAACCATTTTTTTCATCAGCTAAATAAAGTGGCATATCAAAATGATTTAATGTCACGACTGGTTGGATGCCATATTTTAAACATTCATCAAAAACCTTATCATAAAACTTTAGTCCTTCTTCATTTGGTGTTTCTTCATCACCTCTAGGAAAGATTCTTGTCCATGAAATAGACATACGAAAACATTGAAATCCCATTTCAGCCATCAAAGCAATATCTTCTTGATAATGATGATAAAAATCAACAGCTTTATGACTTGGATAATACATATTTTCATCAATTATACTTTTATAATTTTGTGGAATATAATCACTTCCATGTAAATAAACAATTTGATTGTTTTCATCTAAGAAACTATGTTTTCTTTTTCGAGTTAACGATCCATTGGTTTTAGTATCAGAAGTTGCTAAACCTCTACCACCTTCATTATACCCACCTTCAAATTGGTTAGCAGCCGTTGCGCCACCCCATAAAAAATCTTTTTTTAACATCTTTTTCCCTCTTTTCTTTATATTTTTGTTACAATAAATAAGAAAGGATGATTCTATGATACAAACAAGTCAAGAACTAAAAAATCTAATCCCTCTTATTTATCAAAACTTTCATATGCCTCTATTCTTGTTGTCAAAAGACATGAAAATCATTGGATATCCTCAACAATTCTTTGAATTAGAAGAAGATTATTTCACTCATTTTATCAATAAACAAGATATCATAAAATATAAGATTTATACTTGTTTCCATGAAAATGAAATTTATTTTTGTTTTGCATATATTCTTGATGATGTTCAATTTATTTGCATTGGACCTTATTTTCCACGTAAAATCACATCTCAAGATCATCCCTCAGATTTTCCTTTTTTAAAGCATGTTATATCACCTTATAAAATCAATGATTTTATCAATCTTCCTTACGCTCATCATGAAATCACTTCACAACTCATTTTTATTTATCAAGTCATTACTGGTCAAATTTTAAAAGCTGAAGAATTAAAACTGAATTATCGTGAAGCCTCTGTTCAACCTTTAAAACAAGAAAATAGTTTGGAACAGGAAATCTTTAAAATCAGAGAAAATCCATTACATGATTTTAGTTATTCTTATGAAAAGAAAATCATTAATTATATTCAATCAGAAAATAGTACAGCTGCTCGTATTTTAATGAGTGAATTAATGCAAATTAAGGATGAACGTCAATTATCGCAAAGTCAAATTCAATCAATTAAATACAAACTTGTAGCGGTTATTACTTTATTTACAAGAGCAGTGATTGATGTTGGTGTTCCTATCGCAAAAGCCTACACTCTAAGTGATGTTTATATTATGAAAGTTGATCAAGCCCAAAGTATTGACCAATTACATAAGAGTGTTTCTGATGCTATTATCGACTTTACAAAGTTAGTCAAGCGTTATAAGAATATTCAAAATCCTCATTGGGTTAAGGAATGTAAGAACTATATTTCTCATCATCTTCATCAAAGTATTTCTTTAAATGATTTGGCTGATTTGGTAGACATGAATCCAAGTTATTTATCAACCCAATTTAAAAAAGTAACACATCAATCTATCAAACAATATATTAATGAAAAGAAAGTTCAAGAAGCTCAGTTTCTGATTCAAACTTCTCATTATTCTTTAGCTGAAATCTCAGATATTTTACAATTTTCTAGCCAAAGTCATTTTCATAAAGTCTTTAAAGCTGTTACTGGACTTTCTCCAAGTGAATATAAGAATAAACATTAACGATGAAAGAATTATCTTTCATCGTTATATTTTTTATAATGATAATAAGCCCCTAGCATGTTGGCATCATTACAATATTGACATTTCACAATTTGGGCATGTGGGAATTTGATAGGAAAATCGTTATAAAATGCATCTGATGCTTTTTGTAAGCCTTCAATAAATAATGGATTTTCACTTGCTCCACCACCAATGCAAATTCTTTGTGGATCTAATAAACATTGGATATTATGTAATTCACAAATCACTTCATAACAATATTCAGCAAAAATCTTTTGACTGACTTCATCACCTTGATGAATCCATTCAAAGACTTCTTTCCCATCTCTTGTTTCACTATTTTTTGCTTTTGCAATCTTTTCAACTAAGTTATAGACACTCCCAATTGCGCCAAATAAACCTTTAGAATGATAAACCTTAGGACTCTTAGAGAAAATTACACTGACTTCTCCAGCAATTAAATGGCTACCTTTATAAATATCACCATCAATGATAATTCCACCACCGACACCAGTTCCAAAAGTTAAAACAAGACCTTGTTTAATTCCTTGCATATTTCCAGCTTCTAGTTCAGCAATAGCGGCACATCTGGCATCATTTTCAATTTCAATTGGTAAGTGAAATCTTTCTTCCCAAGCCTTAACATCAGTTTGATTATTGTAAGCCAGACTTCCTCCCGCAAAGATATACTTCCTATCAACATCAATAACCCCTGGTAAAGAAAAGGCTATACCTTCTACAGGTTTTAACGTTTCCAGTACAGTTTCAATAGTTTTTAAGAAAGTTTCTTGATCCTCATAAGGAGTTTTAACCTTATCTTGTAAAGTCATGACATCATCAATCATCAATGAATATTTGATAAATGTTCCACCGACATCAAAAACAGCAATTCTCATAGTTTTTCACCATCACTTGCTATGACTTGTTTATACCAATCAAATGACTTTTTCTTAGAACGTTTCATTGTTCCATTGCCTTGATCATCTCTATCCACATAGATAAAACCATAACGTTTACTCATTTGTCCAGTTCCAGCACTCACTAAGTCAATACATCCCCAAGGTGTATAACCTATAATATCAACACCATCGTCTAAGATAGCTTTTTTCATTTCTTCAATATGTGCTTTTAAATAAGCAATACGATAATCATCTTCAATATATCCATGTTCATTAATTTGATCATTATAACCTAGTCCATTTTCAACAATAAACAAAGGAATTTCATAACGTTCATAGAAACGATTTAAAATATATCGTAAACCTTTGGCATCAATTTGCCATCCCCATTCACTTGTCTCAAGATATGGGTTCTTTACACCACTCGATAAATTTCCACCTGTTTTTTCAACATTTGGATCACTACTTGCAGCTGAAGAAGAATAGTAAGAGAAACCAACAAAATCAACACAACCTTTTTTCAAATCTTCT
Organism: Longibaculum muris; assembly: GCF_004343035.1. Taxonomy (GTDB): domain Bacteria; phylum Bacillota_I; class Bacilli_A; order Erysipelotrichales; family Coprobacillaceae; genus Longibaculum; species Longibaculum muris. The sequence goes on along the minus strand of NZ_SMCQ01000038.1, from coordinate 7,180 downwards.
AAATCATTTGGTTCCATATGAACATGAATTCCTAAACGCTCAACATGTTTTTTAACATAGTGAGGATAATGTCCACGTACTTGAATATCTGAAAATGAGAATGTTTTCATACGCATTGCTTTTTCAGCTAATTCTACATCTTCTGGTTTCGCAGTTAATGGATATTGGACGAGTGTTAAAACCATGCATCCAATCTTGTTATTGGGATCAATCTTATGTCCTAATTGAACAGCTTGACTACTAGCGACAAATTGATGATGTGCTGCTTGATAACTACGTTCAATAAAATCATCACGACTTCTATCTAATACACCTGCAATTTCAGGCATTAAGATGACTGAATTGATTTCATTAAAAGTCATCCAATATTTCACTTTGCCTTTATATCGATCAAAAATCACTTCACAATAATGAAGATAAAAATCAATAAGTTTTCGATTTGCCCAACCACCATAGTGTTTGACTAAATATAATGGCATTTCATAATGAGAAATTGTAACAACTGGTTGCATTCCTTTTTTTAGCATTTCATCAAATAAATCATCATAAAATTTTAAACCTTCCTCATTAGGTTGTTCTTCATCTCCATGAGGAAAAATACGGCTCCAGGCAATAGATGTTCGAAAACATCTAAAGCCCATTTCTTGACACATTGCTAAATCTTCTTGATAGTGATGATAGAAATCAACACCATCATGATTAGGATAGTAAACATGATCTTGGATACCATCAGTAAAATGGCGTGAAACACCTTTTTTTCCAGCTGTTGCAATATCCATTAATGATAATCCTTTACCACCTACATTATAGGCACCCTCTGCTTGATTTGCCGCAATGGCACCACCCCATAAAAAATCTTTACTCAATTGACTCAATGTTGCCACCAGCCTTTGCTAATTGTTCTTCTTCATAAGCTTTCTTATCAGCAATCTTAAAGAATGGATAATACATTAATGTATTTACAGCAAGTAAAATCAATACCATGATTAATAATGAAATACCTCCTGCCATAAATGCTTTCACAAAGAATGGTGTTGTCCAAGGCAATAATGACATTGCTGGATTATAAGTAAAGGTAAAGATATGTGTTGCTGCTAAACCAATCAATCCCATCACAACATTACAGAAAACCATTGGAATAAAGAAGATAGGATTTAACATGACTGGCATACCAAAGATTAATGGTTCATTAATATTAAATAAGTTAGGAATAAATGCTAATTTTAACATCTTTTTATATCTTTCACTCTTAGCTGTAAACATTGATAAACAAAGTCCAATTGTATTTCCATTACCACCAAATGAAGCAAATAATGAAACTAGTGTCAATGTTAAATATGTTAATGGTCTTCCTGCTTGTGCATCAGCAATATTTGTTAAAACTAATGTCATTTGTAAAGGTACAAAGGCACTATAAACAGTATTTGGATGAATACCAAAGAACCATAATAAGTTTGCGGCAAAATATAATAAGAAGATTGTTGGTAATGATAAACCAATTTTAATAATAAATGCTCCAATTGTTTGATCAAAGAAATTAACGAAACTTCCATAAGGTGTATAACCAAATCCAACTCTTACTAAGAAAGCAAAAGCGACAATAATCATAGAAACAAAGATTGGTTCAAATGATTCACTTACCATCGGTGGAACACCTTCAGGCATTTTAAACTTCAAACCTTTTGAAGATAAGAAATGGAACATATAACCAGTAATAATCGCAAAAATCAACGCAACTAAAATACCAGTTCCACTTAAATAAGTCACATTAAAAGCATTAATAACACCATCTTTTCCTTCAACTGTTTGAGGAATAATTAATAAGAAACTTAATAATGATAAAACCCCACAAGATAAAGGATTATCCCCTTTTCTTTTTGCAAAAGCATACGCAACTGTAAAAGAAATATATAATGCCAAAACATTTAAACTGGCATTGGAAATGGCATCAAAATGAGCTTTCAAGCCAACACTTATTAACCAATCAGAATATCCATCAATTGGTAAATTCCCTAAAATAACAAATATACAGACACCAAATGTAACTGGTCCTGTTCTCATGAACCCTTCAGCTACTGATTGAATCACATCATTGTTACTCATTTTTTCAGCGATTGGTCCAATAAATCTTTGTAAAAATTCTTCTAACTTTTTCATAGATCCTCCTCATAATGTTTCCTTGAAATACGTATTTCTTTTTTATCGACACGTTTATTATAATTTATACAATGTTCTATTTTTATATTTTTTCTAGTTTATTTATATATTTTTTATATAAATTCATTATTTAATCATAATTTTATTAATAATGTTATAATACTTCTAGGTGATGATTATGAATACTGAAGAAATGATGAATCAAATAGAAATACTATGTACGTCTTTATCTAAGAAAAACTATGCTGAGCACATTCAAAAAGGATATAATCTTTTAAAAGAATGGTATGATCTTGGTTATAAAAAAGATGATGTTTATCATATACTGCATCAATATTATCAAAATTTAGATGATGAACTTATATCTGATTTTATTGCTGATCTTATGGATAACATTGTGGGATGGTGTTCTCCTCAAATGCGAATATGGAAGGATTAAAAAAGTTAAGAGTCAAAATTCTTAACTTTTTTCTTTTATAAAAACATCTCTATAGATAATTAATTCATCTTCATCTGATTCTAATCTACATCTTTTAATGGAACAAAGCTGATACAAAATTAAAACGCATACCATGAACCAATATAATAAAACTGTTATCAGTCCCTCCTTTGAAAGAAAGTGAGGACTATATTCTCAACAGTAACTCGATTCACAAAAATATCTCAATATTTTTCAAACAAAATTTAATTTATGATGTTTATCTTCCTATCTTTCTATGAATATCTTTATTCATCTTGTCTTTCCATTTATTCTCATAAGTCTTTGTATTCTTTAATAATTCATCAACAAATCCAGCAACATCTTCACCCGTAACTTCTAAGACTGGTTTCCCATTGGCGACACTTTCTTCAAAAAGATCTAACAAGTCATATTGTAATTCCATCATATCATATCCACTCCCTGTAACATTTGACCACATATGTTCTTGAATTTTTTTAAAGACATATTGATAATCATTTGGTAAAGCTTTGACTCTTGCCATCTGTTGTCTATATTTTCTTTTTTCATCCATCATATTTTTAATATTAAAATACGTATTAAAAAATTCCTTCATTTATTTCATCTCCTTAAGTTCATTTATTTTTGTAGTTACAAACTTCCATTTTTCCCAGAATAATTCTAATTCCTTATATCCCGCTTCATTCAATGAATAAAATTTACGAGGTGGTCCTAACTTTGAAGGTTTCTTTTCAATATTCACAAGTTTATTTTTTTCCAGACGTAATAAAATTGTATAGACAGTTCCTTCAACGACATCACTAAATCCTAAATCATTGAGTTGACGAGTAATTTCATATCCATAAGTTTCTTGACGACTAATAATTTCAAGGACACATCCTTCAAGTACCCCTTTTAACATTTCTGTCAAGTTATTCATTTTCATTCCTCCCACTATTAAGTCATACTTAATACTGGTATATAATATTACATAGTAGTGATTATGTCAATAGAAAAAGACAATTCTCTTATTTTATAGAGTTTTGTCTTTTATATAATATTTATTCATCAGATAATTGATAAGCAATAAGTCCCACAATAACAATCAAACATCCTATAAGTTTTTGAATGGAAAAGATATCATAAATACAATAATCAATAACAACACCACTTAATAGTTGCGCAACAAATGTTATTAAAGTTAATTGAACAGGTGAAATTTTAGGAACTGTTATATTGAGGATTAAAATATTAAAAACACCAATCATTCCACCTATTAACAAAGTTGGTTGGCGCATAAGAATATCAAATTGAAAACCTTTAAGATTAACAAAACCAAACAAAATCAAAAATATACTACTCATTAAAAAACCTGTGAAATAATTAAAGAACGTACTTTGATAAGCCCCAATCTTTTGTGATAAATATCCATTAACAGAGCGACTTAAAACAATCGTGACTCCAGCACAAGTTGCACATAGAATAGCTATCATAATATCATCACCCCAATTCCAATCATAACAAGCACTAAACTTATGACTTTTTGAAATGTCAAAGTTCTTTTCTTAGCTCCTAACCAGCCTTTATACTCTAAGACTAATGATGTTAACATTTGACCAAGTAATCCCAGTGCAGTGACAAGCGCAGCTCCAATTGTAGAAATAGACATAACATTACAAAACACAGTAAATACTCCTATCATACCTCCAGTATATAGAATCAAAGGAATATGATTTTGAAATGATATTTTTTGTTTTTTGATGATCATAATGATAATCAATGTGAAAAGACCAACAAGATGGATAATCACAGTTGATAAATAAACACCCACCTGATTTGATAATTGACCATTAAAGACATTCATAATTGTTACAATCGTACCTGCCAATATTGCAAGAATAAATTCCATATTGATACCTCCTCAAGACATTATAAAGATATCCATTGATTTTCAATAGGACATATGTCATATTAAAGATGGTGAGAATATGGAAAATTTACAGTTATATTTAGAAAAACTTAAACAAGAACATATGATAAGTGAAGAACTTTTGCCTTGTTTTCAATTTTATCAATTTCATAAAGGTGATTTTATTTTACATCAAGGGCAACAATTAGAAATTCTTTATATTTTAATTGATGGTAAAATAAAAACTTGTCATACGACTTCTAATGGTATTATTAGTTTACTTGCTATTTGTCAATCAATGAGCGTGATAGGAGAAATTGAGTTTTTAAATCATCAAGATGTTATTAATGATATCTATGCAATTGATGAATGTCTTTGCTTAGGAATTTCAATAAAAAACTATGAACATTTATTACTCAATGATCTTTCTTTCATGCGCTATCTTGCAACAACAACTTCTCAAAAACTCTATAATGCCAATCAAAACTCATCAATTTCAAAGAATTATCCTGTGGAAAATCGACTTGCATCTTATTTGATTGCTTGTGCTGAAAATAAAATTATTCAAGAAAATTTTGTTCAAGTCGCGGAAATGATTGGTTGTAGTTATCGACAACTTCAAAGAGTTCTTAATGATTTTTGTGAAAAGAAATATATTCAAAAGACAAAAAGAAGTCAGTTTTTGATTATTCATTATGACGCTTTATCAAAACTTGGTCAGGATTTATATTATATTTAACCAATCCATATTATAAGTTACTGAGTATTTTCTTTGACGCGAAAAAGAATCATCTTTTTTATTAATTGTGTAGGAATTTCTTGATGTAAAGATATTTGCATGGTATTTTTACCATTAGTCTTATAGTCTTTAAGTTCTTCTTTGAAATATGCAAGTGTTGTTGGGGTTGTATAAAATCCTACATGGTTTTTATTTCCAGCAATTTGAAGAAGATATCCATGATAATAATAAGTTGGAACTCCCCAAGATATCTTTTCCTCTACTTCTGGTATTGTTTCTTTAATGATTTGTCTTAATTGCTTTAGTAAATCTTTTCTTTTATCAGAAAATGATTCAATATATTCATCAACATTATTCATTATAATCATCCTTTCTATACAAAATAGTATATAAAGAATATAATAAAAGTACAATAAAATTTGAAGGAGAAAAATAATGTCATTATTTGAAAAAACACATATTGGTCAATTAGAAGTTAAAAATCACTTTATTCGTTCTGCAACATATGAAGGTAAGGCGACTATAGATGGTCGACCTACTGAAGCCATTATAGAATTATATGAAAAACTAGCAAAAGGAAATATTGGCACAATTATTACAAGTTATTCTTATATTACCGAATATGAACAACCAGCTAAAAATCAACTTGGTATTTACTGTGATGATCTTATTGAAGATTATCGAAAACTTGTAGATAGAGTTCATGATTGTGGATCAAAAATTGTCATGCAAATTGTTCATGGCAGTTCTTCAAGACAAGCTTTTCCTGATCAAGCAAAGATTCTTGGACCTTCAGCAATTACTCATGAAACAACGGGAATTATCCCTAAAGAAATGAGTAAAGAAGATATTTTATCTGTTGTTGATTTATTTGCCAAAGCGGCAAAACGTGTTCAAGAAGCTGGTTTTGATGGCGTTCAAATTCATTGTGCCCATGGTTATCTTTTATCACAATTCATTTCACCTCTCTATAATCATCGTAGTGATGAATATGGAGGATGTGTAGAAAATCGTGTTCGTATTGTTCAAGAAGTTTATCATGCTATTAGAAAAGAAGTTGGAAAAGATTATCCTATCTGGATTAAAATTAATTGTTCAGATGAAGTTCCACATGGTTTAACAGTTCAAGACTTCTTAAAGATGGCACAAATTCTTGTAAAGGATGGAATTGATGTGATTGAAGTGAGTGGAAATGCTTGGAAAAATCATAAACCTGAAGAAAGTGCTTATTATAAAGATGCAGCTATTGAATTATCAGAACTTGTGAATATTCCTATTATCTTAACTGGTGGACTTAAATCATTAGATGATATTTTACCAATCTATAACAATACAAAAGTTCAATTTTTTGGTTTTGCAAGACCTCTTATGAAAGATCCAAACTTTATTAATAAGCTTTAAAATATCGACTTGCCTCTCACATCATGGTATGCTTTATACTATGATTGAGCTCAAAAGAGGACTTCCAAATGTTAAAAGTTTATGGTTTTTCAAAGTTATCACAGATAATTATATGCTTCATTTTTATGATGAGCTGGATATTTTAAAATCACCTATTATCAAAAAAGTTATCGTTTTTATGAACCTCAACAATTATATTTTGTTTTACATATTAAATATTTATGATATCTTGATTTTGAAACAAAACAAATAATACAGATTCGTTCTGTTTATCAAAATAACGAAGAAATTTCTCAATTCTTATAATTACAGCTTTGTTAATTAACCAGAGGTGGGTATAAGTATATTACAGATATATCTTATTATATTGTTAATAGGATAACTCAAAACACTGATGAATTGGTAACTGAAATTTGTTATTTAATTGAATAAATAAAATTAAAAAAGAAACCCAATATATAGGTTTCTTTTCAAATATCAATTAAGATAATATTTCTAAAACATCTTCTTCATCTTCAACATCAAAAATCTTGAT
>NZ_SMCQ01000037.1 GCF_004343035.1 Longibaculum muris | reverse complement strand
TCCTGAGGGATATCATCCGATATCTCTCTTTTTTTGTCTAAAAAAATGAAATCATTCTCATTTTGTGAATTCATAAGGTATTTAATCTGATTATCGTAATTGTATTATTTTTTATTTGTAAAACAATCAGTTAGATCTACATCATATATTATATAAACAATCAATGGACATGTATCTAAATAGATATCTTAGATATAACTCTATTAATTAATTCTTATTCTAAAATAGAATGAGTAAAAAGATAAATTTATAATTTTATTACATTTGAGTAATTATACCTAAAATAGAAATTACATGATTAAAATTTTTGGATTATATTTAAATATAATTAATCTATTTATTTTAATCTAAACTCTTTAAGAAAATCCATAATAGTATCTAGAAAATAACGGAAGTGTAATAATGTAAAGATTTCTTTATTTTTATAACAAATTAAATTTCTTATGTGATAAAACTTCTTTTAACTGAACTTAGCAATTAAAAATATAAATGAAATATAAACATATTATTTTGATAAATCTAGGAGATTTATTATGGATTTTACGTATTATTCATCATTAAGATGTTTAATTATGATTTTTAAGATATTTATTATGAGTAAACCAAAAACAAACTAAAATTGAGAGAATATATTTGTCTAATAAATTCTGGTCAAATGAAAAAGTAAATTCCACTTTGTAAGAGTAAGTTCTACTCTTACAAAAAGAATGGAATTTAATTACTACAAATAAGTGTTAGAATCATTGATTTTAATACTTTTTTTAGTATAATGAAACTGTAATTTGATGATATCTCTCTATTTTTTGGGTATACGAAAGGGAAAGGTCAAATCTGAATTTTTTTTGAAATTCAAAATTCCATCTCTCAAGATTAGTACTTACGTTTAGTGGATATTCTAATTACCTATGTTTATTTTTATTTTGATATTAATGACTGAGATAAATTAATATCATCAGGTTCTATACATGAGATACCAAAGATATTTGCGATATCTTTGCCATATAGCATACTAAACAATAAAAGTGGTGATTTATCATTTAGTTTCTCTCGTGCATATGAATCAATATGGGACATCATTAAATTGATGTCTTTTTGATTATATGGATTCCATGAATGCACTTGGGGTACAATTCTTCTAAGAAATTCATGAGTGACTTCGCATGAACCTTTTTCATTTGGAGAAGAAGGGTGACAATAGAAGACATAAGTTCTTCTTTCACCATCTTCATCAAATTCAATGGCTTCAGGATTTGAGAACTCAGATCCATTATCTGTCAATATCACTGGAAATAATCTCATGAATAATTTTCTTCCCAGCTTGTGGTAGATGTCGTTGAAGAAATCAGTAACACTTTTTGAATCATTGAACTCACGCTTAATCGCTATCATGAATGAGCAGACAACAAAGTGAATGGTTAACAGACAAGATTCACCTTTCACGCCTTCGACAGTATCCATTTCAACAAGAGCTATATCTGGATGTTTCTTCATAAACAGTAGAAAGTCCTCATATCTTCTTCCTTCAAGACAATGCTTGTCAACTTTGTAATAAGTTGATTTTTTTCTTCTAGGACGATATCATGATATACCTTGTACGATTAAATTCCACTATAAAATTTGAAAGATTAAGTTCAACCCTTAATTTATAAAAGGTGGAATTTAGTTTTACAATTGAAGTCTAATAAATTCTTTAAAAAAAATCAAAAAAAATGCAAAAAGTGCTTGATTTATCATTGTTTTTAGTGTAAAATGCACTTGTTGTGAAATGCGAAGAAGTGCGAGGTTGCTGAAACGCTGATAGCCGTTGTCATGAGCGGAAGGGTGGATTCAGGTAATTCGTGCGGAGCGGCCAAAAAATTGGCAAACAGAAGGAGGAATAATTCATGGCAAACAACAAAATTAGAATCAGATTGAAATCATTTGATCACAAAATCTTAGATGCTTCTGCTGAAAAGATTGTAGCAGCTGCTAAAAAATCAGGTGCTCAAGTAGTTGGTCCAGTACCATTACCTACTGAAAAAGAAATTTATACTATCTTAAGAGCAGTTCATAAGTATAAAGATTCTCGTGAACAATTTGAAATCAGAACTCACAAACGTCTAATTGACATTGTGAATCCAACACCAGAAACAGTTGATGTATTAACTCGTTTAGAATTACCAAGTGGTGTGGATATCGAAATTAAATTATAAGGAAAGGTTAAGGTGTAACTCATGAAAGGAATCTTAGGTCGTAAGATTGGAATGACTCAAGTTTTCACTACTGACGGAAGATTAATCCCAGTTACTGTTGTAGAAGCAGCTCCAAACGTTGTTTTACAAAAGAAAACAGTTGCTACTGATGGATATGATGCAATCCAAGTTGGTTTTGAAGATAAGAGAGAAAAATTAGCAACAAAAGCTCACAAAGGACATGTTGCAAAAGCTGAAACAGCTCCTAAGCGCTTCATTAAAGAATTTCGTTATGACGAAATGATGAGTTATGAAGTTGGTCAAGAAATTAAAGTTGATAGCTTTGTAGCTGGTGAAGTTGTAGATGTAACAGGAACTAGCAAAGGTAAAGGTTATCAAGGTGTTATAAAAAGACATAATCAACACATTGGTCCTAAAGGACATGGTTCAGGTGCTCACAGAATCGTTGGTTCAATGGGTCCTATCGCTCCTAACAGAATTGCTCCAGGTAAGAAATTACCAGGTCAAATGGGGAACGTAACAAGAACAGTTCAAAACTTAGAAATCATTGCTGTTGATGTTGAAAACAATGTATTATTAATCAGCGGATCAATCCCTGGTCCTAAAAAAGGATTAGTTGTTGTTAAATCTGCTGTTAAAGGAAATGGTAAGGTTAACCCTGCTGAAGATTTAATTATTTATGAAACAGAAGAAGAAATCGTAGAAAGCCCAGTAGTAGAAGAAACTGCTGAAGCTGCTGAATAATGAAGCGAAAGGAGGAAAACTAATGTTAAAAGTTGCAGTATATAACCAAGAAGGAACAAAAGTTAAAGATACAGAATTAAACGAATCTGTATTTGGTATTGAACCAAACAATCAAGCAATCTTTGATATGGTCTTACTACAAAGAGCTTCATGGAGACAAGGAACTCATAAAGTTAAAAACCGTACTGAAGTCAAAGGTGGAGGAAAGAAACCTTGGAGACAAAAAGGTACAGGTAGAGCTAGACAAGGATCTATCCGTGCTCCTCAATGGAGAGGTGGAGGAGTTGTATTTGGACCAACACCTGATAGAAACTATAAGCTAAAAATGAACAGAAAAGTAAGACGTTTAGCATTAAAATCAGCTTTAAGTCAAAAAGTTATCGACAGCGAATTAACTGTATTAGATACAATCGCATTCGATGCACCAAAAACTAAAGCTATGGTAAAAGTATTAGAAAGCTTAGAAGCTAACAGAAAAACATTAATCGTTATGGACGAAGTTAATGAAAACGTTGCTTTATCTGCAAGAAATATTCCTGGAGTTAAAGTTATCGATTCAAAAGGACTTAACGTATATGATATCTTAGATAGCACTAAGTTAGTCATGACAGAAGGAGCTATCAAAGCTGTTGAGGAGGTATTGGCATAATGGCACATATTACAGATGTTTTAAAGAAACCAGTACTTACTGAAAAATCTTTATTGTTACAACAAAACGAAAACAAATATACATTCGATGTAGATGTAACTGCTAATAAAATTGAAGTAAAACAAGCAGTTGAAAAAATGTTTGACGTTAAAGTTGAAAGTGTAAACATTATGAATGTGAAACCTAAAACAAAAAGAATGGGTAGATACGTTGGTAAAACAAGCAAAAGAAGAAAAGCTATTGTTAAATTAAAAGAAGGATATGAAATTAACTTATTCGGAGAAGAATAAAATTTCAAACTATTGGAATGAACTCTATTCCAGATAAGAAAAATAAGGAGGAACAAAGATGCCTATTAAAGCATATAAGCCTACGACAAACGGTCGTCGTAATATGACTACTTTGACTTATGAAGAAATTACAACTAATAAGCCTGAGAAATCATTAACAATCCGTTTATCTAAAACAGGTGGACGTAATAATCATGGTGTTATCACTACTCGTCATCACGGTGGTGGACATAAGCGTTTATATCGTATTATCGATTTCAAACGTAATAAAGATGATGTTGTTGGAAAAGTTGCAACAATCGAATATGATCCAAATAGATCAGCAAACATCGCATTAATCAATTATGCAGATGGTGAAAAAAGATATATTCTTGCTCCTAAAGGATTAGAAGTAGGAATGAGCATTGTATCAGGTGAAAACGCTGATATTATCGTAGGTAACTGCTTACCAATGGGAAATATGCCTGAAGGTACAGTTATCCATAACATTGAAATGCAACCTGGTAAAGGTGGACAAATCGCTAGATCTGCTGGTGTGTCTGCTCAAATCTTAGGTAAAGAAGGAAAATACGTAACTGTAAGATTAGCTTCTGGAGAAGTTAGAAAATTCTTAGCTGTTTGTAGAGCAACAGTTGGTGTTGTTGGAAACGAAGACTATGGATTAGTTAACTATGGTAAAGCTGGTCGTAACAGATGGAGAGGTATTAGACCTACAGTTCGTGGTTCTGTTATGAACCCTAATGATCACCCTCATGGTGGTGGTGAAGGTAGAACTTCAATCGGACGTAAAGCTCCAATGACTCCTTGGGGTAAAAAAGCTCTTGGAGTTAAAACAAGAAATACAAAGAAAGCTTCAAATAAATTAATCGTACGTCGTCGTAACGGTAAATAAGAAGGAGGGTTATAGAATATGGCAAGAAGTTTAAAAAAGGGTCCATTCGTGGATGAACATTTAATGAAAAAAGTTGAAGCATTAAATGCTGCAAACAAAAAAGAAGTCATTAAAACATGGTCAAGACGTTCTACAATCTTCCCACAATTTATTGAACATACGTTCGCAGTATATAACGGAAGAGAACATATCCCAGTTTATGTAACTGAAGATATGGTTGGACACAAATTAGGAGAATTCGCTCCTACAAGAACTTATCATGGTCATGGTGCTGATGATAAAAAGTCAGGTAAATAAGAAGAGAGGAGAAAAATAACATGGAAGCAAGAGCTCAAGCTAAAATGATTCGTGTTTCGCCTCAAAAAGCAAGATTAGTTGTTGACTTAGTAAGAGGTAAGAACGTAAAAGAAGCACTTGGTATCTTAGAATATGTAAACAAAAGTGCTACTCCTGCAATCATTAAAGTCGTTAAATCTGCTGCACAGAACGCTGTTTTCAATGAAGGTGCAGAAGAAGATAAATTATATATTAAAGAAATTTATGTAGACGAAGGTCCTACATTAAAGAGATTCCGTGCAAGAGCAAAAGGTAGCGGTACTCAAATTTTAAAAAGAACAAGCCACATCACATGTGTGGTTGCTGAAAGATAGGAGGTCAAAGCATGGGTCAAAAAGTAAGTCCAGTAGGATTACGTGTTGGCGTTAACCGTGATTGGAATTCAAGATGGTACGCTAATGATAAAGACTTTGCTTCATTATTACACGAAGATATCAAGATTCGTGAATTCTTGAATGCAAAATTAAAAGGCGCTTATGTCGCTAACATTGAAATTGAAAGATCTAAAAATCGTGTGAATATCTTCGTTCATACATCTAGACCTGGTGTAGTTATCGGGAAAGATGGAGAAGCTGTTGATGCGTTAAGAAAAGAAGTTGCTAAATTAGTTAAAGATAAACAAGTGTTTATCAATATTGTTGAAATTAAAAATCCAGACGTTGTTGCTCAACTTGTTGCAAACAAGATTGCTGAACAATTAGAAAACCGTGCTTCATTTAGAACAGTTCAAAAAAGAGCTATCCAAAGCGCTATGAGAGCTGGAGCTAAAGGAATCAAAACTTGTGTATCAGGTCGTTTAGGTGGAGCTGATATGGCAAGAACTGAAGGATATTCTGAAGGAAATGTACCTCTTCATACATTAAGAGCTGACATTGACTACGCTACTGCAGAAGCTGACACAACTTATGGAAAATTAGGAGTTAAAGTTTGGATTTGTAAGGGAGAAATTCTTCCTGCAAAGAAGAAAGGGGATAAATAATCATGTTGATGCCTAAGAGAACTAAATATAGAAGACCTCATAGAATTAAATATGAAGGTAAGGCTAAAGGTGGAACTCAAGTTTCATTTGGTGAATATGGTTTACAAGCTCAAGAAGGTGCTTGGATTACTTCAAGACAAATCGAAGCAGCTCGTATCGCTATGAACCGTTATATGAAACGTGGTGGGCAAGTTTGGATTAGAATCTTCCCTCATTTAGCTAAAACAAAGAAACCTCTTGAAGTCCGTATGGGTTCAGGTAAAGGTGCTCCAGAAGAATGGGTAGCAGTAGTAAAAACAGGTCGTGTTATGTTCGAAGTCGCTGGTGTAGAAGAAGAAGTTGCAAGAGAAGCTTTAAGACTTGCATCTCATAAACTACCAATCAAGTGTAAGATTATTGGAAGAGGTGAGTAATTGTGACAGTTCAAGATATTAGAAATACAGAAACTCAAGAATTACTTAACAAAGTAGAAGAGTACAAGAAAGAATTATTTGGATTAAGATTCCAACAAGCAACAGGTCAATTAGAAAACACTGCTCGTATTAAAACAGTGAGAAAAAATATTGCAAGAATTAAAACAATTATTAGAGAAAGAGAATTAAACAAATAATTAGAAGGAGAAAAATATGGAAAGAAACAATCGTAAAGTTTATACTGGAACAGTTATTTCTACAAAAATGGATAAGACAATCACTGTTTTAGTAGAAACTCATGTTAAACACAAATTATACGGAAAACGTGTTAAATCTTCTAAAAAGTTTAAGGCTCATGATGAAGAAAATATTGCTAGAAATGGTGACGTTGTAAAAATTATGGCAACTCGTCCATTATCAGCAACTAAACGTTTCCGTTTAGTAGAAATCGTAAAAAAAGCAGAAATTATTTAATGAAAGAATCTGAAAGGAGGTCACTCGAATGATCCAAAATGAAAGCAGATTGAAAGTTGCTGACAATACAGGAGCAAAAGAAGTACTAGTAATTAGAAACCTTGGTGGTTCAAATAGAAAATTTAGTAACATCGGTGATATCGTCGTGGCTACAGTGAAACAAGCGACTCCAGGTGGTACAGTTAAAAAAGGTGAAGTCGTAAAAGCAGTTATCGTAAGAACTAAATATGGTGTTAACCGTGAAAATGGTTCATTAATTAAGTTTGATGACAATGCTTGTGTTATCATCAAAGATGACAACTCACCTAAAGGAACTCGTATCTTTGGACCGGTAGCAAGAGAGTTAAGAGATGCAGATTTCATGAAAATCGTATCATTAGCTCCTGAGGTATTATAGGAGGAGACGAGAAGATGAAATTACGTGTAGGTGATACAGTTCAAGTTATCGCTGGTAGCGATAAAGGAAAAACTGGAGAAATTATCCAAATTCTAAGAAAAGAAGACAGAGTTATTGTTGAAGGTGTTAATATGGTAACAAAACACATTAAACCTTCACAAGCTGATCCAGAAGGTGGAATTGTAACAAGAGAAGCTCCAATTCATGTTTCAAATGTTGCATACTATGATTCAAAAGCAAAAGAAACTGTTAAGATCGGTTACGCTTTCGATGAAGAAGGTAAGAAATACCGTATCAACAAAAAAACAGGTAAAGCATTAGACAAAACTACAAAGAAGAAAAAGTAATCGGAAGGAGGTTAAATAATGAACCGACTAAAGGAACGTTATGAAAATGAAATTAGCAAGTCATTAATGACTAAATTTAATTATAGTTCTGTAATGGAAGTTCCAGCTATGGAAAAAATTGTTATCAACATTGGTGTTGGTGATGCAGTAAGCAATTCTAAATTATTAGATGAAGCTGTTGAAGAATTAACTTTAATTGCAGGACAAAAACCAGTGATTACTAAAGCAAAAAAATCAATTGCTGGATTCAAATTACGTGAAGGAATGCCAATCGGATGTAAAGTTACATTACGTGGTGAAAGAATGTATGAATTCTTAGATAAATTAGTAAACATCTCTTTACCTCGTGTAAGAGACTTCAGAGGTGTTCCAAAGAATTCATTTGATGGTAGAGGAAATTATACTTTAGGTGTTAAAGAACAATTAATTTTCCCTGAAATCAACTTCGATAAAGTAAACAAATTAAGAGGAATGGATATCGTATTCGTAACAACTGCTAAAACTGATGAAGAAGGTCATGAATTATTAGCACAATTAGGAATGCCATTCCATAAATAAGGAGGACTTAATTAATGGCTAAAACATCAATGAAAGTTAAACAACAACGTCCTCAAAAATACAAAGTTCGTGAATATACAAGATGCGAACGTTGTGGACGTCCACATGCAGTAATTAGAAAATTCAAATTATGCCGTATTTGCTTCAGAGAATTAGCTTACAAAGGTGAAATTCCTGGTGTAAAAAAAGCAAGCTGGTAATGAAAATATAATCCCAAATGGAAGGAGGACATTGTGAATGGTAACAGATCCAATCGCAGATATGTTAACAAGAATTCGTAACGCGAACCAACAACGTCATGAAGAAGTTGTTGTCCCAGCATCAAAATTAAAGGTACAATTAGCTGAAATTTTGAAAAACGAAGGATTTATTAAAGGATATAAAGTAGAAGGCGAAGGTGTTATTAAAAACATCGTCATCACTTTAAAATATAAAGGAAATGACAGAGTTATTTCTGGATTAAAGAGAGTCTCTAAACCTGGACTTCGTCAATATGCAAAAGTGAACGAAATCCCTAAGGTATTAAATGGTTTAGGAATTGTTGTATTATCTACTTCTCAAGGATTAATGACTGATAAAGAAGCAAGAGCTAAACAAATCGGTGGAGAAGTATTAGCATATATCTGGTAATAAAAAAATTAAAACAGGAGGTGTAACTGATGTCTCGTGTAGGTAATAAGATTATCAATGTACCTGAAGGTGTGAAAGTTGAAATCGCTGATGACAACACTGTAACAGTAACAGGTGCAAAAGGGACTTTAGTAAGACAATTTTCTCCATTAATCAAAATTGATATGGATGGAAATGAAATTAAAGTAGTAAGAACAAGTGAACAAAAAACTGTGAAACAATTACACGGTACTACAAGAGCATTACTTGCAAACATGATTGAAGGTGTACACAACGGTTATGAAAAGAACTTAGAAATCGTTGGTATTGGATACCGTGCTCAAATGCAAGGAAATAAATTAGTATTAAACGTAGGATTCTCTCATCCAGTTGAAGTTGAAACTGAAGAAGGAGTTAAAGTTGAAACTCCTACTCAAACAACTATTAAAGTATCTGGAATCTCTAAAGAAAGAGTTGGAGAAATCGCTGCTAGAATCAGAGCTGTTAAGAAACCTGAACCATATAAAGGAAAAGGTATTAAATATTCTGATGAAAGAATTATTAGAAAAGAAGGTAAAACTGCTGGTAAGAAGTAGTTAATAAATAAGGAAGGAGCTATTAAATCATGGCTAAAACTATGTCAAGAAACGATTTACGTCAAAGACGTCATGCCAGAGTTCGTACTAAAATCAGTGGAACTCCTGAATGTCCACGTTTAAATGTATTCCGTTCAAGCTCTCATATCCATGCCCAAATCATTGATGATGTAAATGGTGTCACTTTAGTGGCTGCATCTTCAGTAGATATGAAACTAGCAAATGGTGGAAATGTAGAAGCTGCTACACAAGTTGGTAAAGAAATTGCGAAAAGAGCTATCGCTAAAAATATTGAAAATGTAGTATTCGATCGTGGAGGATACATCTATCATGGTCGTGTGAAAGCACTAGCTGAAGCTGCTAGAGAAGCTGGATTGAAATTCTAATAGGAGGTTAAAGAATGGAACAACGTAAACCAAGAGAAAATGGGCCTAGAAGAAACGGACCTAGAAAAAATGGACCTAGAAGAAATGGACCTAAAGTTGAAAAAGAATTCGAAGAACGTGTTGTTACTATTAACCGTGTAACTAAAGTAGTTAAAGGTGGACGTAAATTCCGCTTTGCTGCATTAGTTGTTATTGGTGATAGAAAAGGTCGTGTTGGATTCGGAACTGGTAAAGCTAACGAAGTACCTGATGCTATTAGAAAAGCATCTGAAGCAGCTAAAAGAAATGTAATCAGAGTACCAATGATTCATGGAACTATTCCTCATGAAGTAAACGGTATGTTTGGTTCTGGAAATGTATTCTTAAAACCTGCATCTCAAGGTACTGGAATCATCGCAGGTGGTCCAGTTCGTGCTGTTGTTGAATTAGCAGGATATTCTGATATCTTATCTAAATCACTTGGATCAAGAACTCCAATCAACATGGTTCGTGCAACTATGGAAGGTTTAGCATCATTAAAAACTGCTCAACAAGTTGCTGAATTAAGAGATAAAAAAGTTGAAGAAATTTACGGATAGGAGGAGCGTAAGAAATGGCAAACGAAAATAAAGTTATCATTACGCTTGTAAAAAGTCCAATTGGTGCGAAAAAGAATCAAAAGGATACTCTTAAAGCGTTAGGTTTAACAAAAATGAACAAGTCAGTGGAAAAAGTCAACAATGAATTTATTCAAGGTATGATTAAAACTGTTGGACACCTTGTTAAAGTTGAAGAAAGTAAATAGTAGGAGGTGTAAACATGAAGCTACACGAATTACAATATACAGAAGGTGCACGTAAAGAAAGAAAACGTGTTGGTCGTGGAACAAGTTCAGGAACTGGTAAAACTGCTGGTAAAGGACAAAAAGGACAAAAAGCAAGATCTGGTGGAGGAAAGAAACCTGGTTTTGAAGGAGGTCAAACACCTTTATTCATGCGTTTACCAAAACGTGGTTTCACTAACTTCAATAAAGTTGAATACGCAATCGTTAATGTAGAAGATTTAAACAAATTCGAAGCTGGAAGTGTTGTAGATATGGCTACATTAAAAGAATGCGGGTTAATTAAGAAAGAATTAGATGGTTTAAAAGTTTTAGGTAACGGTAAATTAGAAGTTGCTTTGACTGTTAAAGCTCAAAAATTCTCTAAATCTGCTGTTGCTGCTATCGAAGCTGCAGGTGGAAAAACTGAGGTGATCTAAGATGTTAAGCTTTTTTAAGAATGTCTTTAAAAAAGGTGAATTACGTCGTAGAATTATCTTTACATTAGGTATGTTATTTGTATTCCGTTTAGGTGCTGCTATTACTATTCCATCAATTAATGCTGGTGCATTAACTGGGAATGCTACAAATAGTGGTATCCTCGGAATTATGAATATGCTTGGTGGTGGGATGCTTGAGAGATTTTCAATTTTCTCATTAGGAGTTTCTCCTTATATCACAGCATCTATCATTATTGAATTGTTATCAATGGATGTTATTCCTGTTCTTGCTCAATGGCAAAAAGAAGGAAATACTGGTAAGAAGAAAAAAGATAAAGTAACTCGTTATGTGACTTTAGTCTTAGCTGCTATTCAAGGTGGTTCATTAACTTATGCATTTGATAAAATGTACAATATTTTGAACTCATCATCAATTTGGACTTATGTCTATGTTGTTATTGTTATGATGGCAGGAAGTATGTTAGCAATGTGGATTGGTGATCAAATCACTCAAAAGGGTGTTGGAAACGGAACTTCATTGTTAATCTTTACTGGAATTGTTTCTAACTTACCTACAAACTTTATTACAACATTCAATAACTTGGTTTCTTTTGATAAAGGAACTCAAACAACTGTTCTTGGAATTTTATGGTATGTCTTATTCGTGGTTGTTTATTTAGCAATTGTTATCTTCGTTGTATTCAATGAAGGAGCAGTTAGAAAAATACCAATCATGTATGCAACAAACTCTAATCCAACAATGAGAACAAAAGATACAACACATATGCCTATTAAAATTAATAGTTCAGGTGTGTTACCAGTTATCTTTGCAGCATCAGTGTTGGCTGCACCAAGAACAATCATTAGTTTCTTGAAATCAACTGATATTACAAAAACAATTGATACAATCTTAAATTATCAACAACCTATTGGTTTCTGTTTATACTTAATTATGATTGTATTGTTTGCATTCTTCTATTCAAATTTACAAATTGATTCTCATAAAATCAGTGATGATTTGAAAAAGAATGGAGGATCTATTCCTGGAGTAAGAACTGGGTTAGATACAGAAAAATATATTAGTACTGTTTTAAACAGAGTAACTGTTGTTGGTTCAATTTTCTTAGTGATTATTGCGGCTATCCCAATTATGACTCCAGTTATTTGGTCACAAACATCTAATGCAGCCTTAACATTAGGTGGTACTGGATTAATCATCATTACAGGTGTTGCACTTGAAACAACAAAACAGATTAAGACATTAATTACTCGTAAAGAGTATCATGGCTATATTAGAAAGTAGTATAATAAAGGAGTGTATAACAATGAACATTATTTTAATGGGGCCTCCTGGTGCTGGTAAAGGAACTCAAGCCACTAAACTTGTTAACAAGTATGGTTTGACACAAATATCTACTGGAGACTTATTCAGAAAGGCATTAAGTGAACAAACTAAATATGGTGTAATTGCAAAATACTTTATGCAATTTGGTCACCTTGTACCAGACGATTATACAATTGAAATGGTGAGGGAATATTTAAAAGAAAATACATTTGAAAATGGATTTATTTTAGATGGGTTCCCTCGTACAATCGTTCAAGCAAGAGAACTTGAAAGTATTGCTAAAGAATTCAACTTTACAATTGATGCAATTGTGAATTTAGATATTCCTCAAGAAAAATTAATTACGAGATTATCTGGAAGAAGAACTTGTAAAAATTGTGGAGCTACTTTCCATGTTGAATTCAATCCACCTAAAGTTGAAGGCGTATGTGATAAATGTGGTGGAGAATTGTATCAAAGAGAAGATGAAAGCGAAGAAGCTGTAACAATCAGACTTGATACTTATAATAAACAAACAAGACCTTTAATTGATTATTATACAATGAAGGGGACAATCATTAATATTAATGGTGACCAATCTATGGAAGACGTCTTTAAAGACATTGAAAAAAGCTTGGAGGGTAAATAATGATTGTAACTAAGGACCAAAGAGAAATTGAATTAATGAGAGAAGCTGGTCATATCGTTGGACTTGTTCATAGTAAACTTAAGGATTATATTAAGCCTGGTCTTACGACTATGGATATCAATAAGTTCTGTGAAAAAGTAATTCGTGATGCAGGGGCAACACCTTCATTTCTCAATTTGTATGGTTTTCCTGGTGCTGTGTGTACTTCTATTAATGAAGTCGTTGTTCATGGCATTCCTGACAATACAAAACTTAAAGAAGGTGACATTATTTCAGTTGACGTAGGTGCATGTTATAAAGGTTATCATGGAGATAGCGCTTGGACATACGCTGTTGGTCAAATTAGTGAAGAAGCAGCACACTTAATGAAAGTGACTGAAGAATCACTATATGCAGGTTTAGCGAAAGTAAAGCCTGGCAATCGTTTATCCGATATATCTCATGCTGTACAAACTTATCTAGAAAGTCATGGATGCTCGACTCCTAGAGACTATACAGGTCATGGAATCGGTACTCAAGTTCATGAAGATCCATCTGTTCCTAATTATGGAGCAGCAGGAAGAGGTCCTAGATTAAAAGAGGGAATGACTTTAGCAATTGAACCAATGGCTCATTTAGGCAGATGTGAAACAGAAGTTTTAGATGATGATTGGACTGTTGTAACTAAAGATCGATCTCTAGCAGCTCACTATGAACATACTATCGTAATAACAAGTGATGGTTATGAGATTTTGACAAAACTTTAAAAGGGAGTTATAATCAATGGCAAAAAAAGATGACGTTATTGAAGTAGAAGCAACTGTCCTTGAAACATTACCAAATACAATGTTTAAGGTAGAGTTGGAAAATGGAGCGGTTATCCTTGCTCACGTTTCTGGTAAAATCCGTATGAATTACATTCGCATTTTACCGGGGGATAAAGTAACCGTAGAGATTTCTCCATATGATTTAACACGTGGGCGAATCACATTTAGACATAAATAGGAAATCTTCCAAAAGGAGGTAAAGATTAAGATGAAAGTAAGACCATCTGTAAAACCAATATGCGATAAATGCAGAGTAATTAAACGTAAGGGTAGAGTAATGGTAATCTGTGAAAACCCTAAACATAAACAAAGACAAGGTTAATAGGAGGAAGTAAAACATGGCTCGTATAGCAGGTGTTGATATCCCACGTGATAAACGTGTGGTAGTTTCTTTAACTTATATCTATGGTATTGGAGCAACTACAGCTAAAAAAATCTGTGAAGCTACAGGAATCAGTGAAGATACAAGAGTTAAAGATTTAACTGAAGAAGAAGAAGGAAAAATCAGAAAAGAAGTAGAAAAATATAAAGTTGAAGGAGATCTTCGTAGAGATGTAGCATTAAACATTAAACGTTTAATGGAAATCGGAAGCTACAGAGGAATCCGTCATCGTAAAGGACTTCCAGTTCGTGGACAAAAAACTAAAACTAATGCTCGTACTCGTAAGGGTAAAGCTCGTCCAATTGCTGGTAAGAAGAAATAGGAGGTTGAACGAAAATGGCAAAGACAAAGAACAATACTCGTGGTAAAAGACGTGTCAAAAAGAATGTAGCAAAAGGTGTCGCACATGTACATTCAACTTTCAATAACACAATTGTTACTGTAACTGATGAACATGGTAATGTCTTAACTTGGTCTAGTGCTGGTGCACTTGGATTCAAAGGTTCAAGAAAATCAACTCCATATGCTGCTCAAATGGCTGCAGAAGCTGCTGCTAAAGCATCTATGGATCATGGTATGAAAACTGTAGACGTATGTGTTAAAGGTCCTGGTCCAGGACGTGAAGCTGCTGTTAGAGCTTTACAAGCTGCTGGATTAGAAGTTACATCTATTAATGACGTAACACCAATTCCACATAACGGGTGTCGTCCACCTAAACGTCCTCGTGGATAATGAAGTAAACTATAGTAGTTATTTCTAAGTGAGGAGGGAAATAATGCAAAAGTTCGAAAAAGCAAATTTTAATGTCGCAGAATATGATGAAAGTGATTTCTATGGAAAGTTTGTCATCGAACCATTAGAAAGAGGTTTTGGGACAACTTTAGGAAACTCTTTACGTAGAGTCTTATTGTCATCTATTCCTGGATGTGCAGTACATGCTGTAAAGGTTCAAGGAGCAATCCATGAATTCTCTGCAGTAGATGGTGTAGTGGAAGATGTCACTTCAATTATTTTGAACATTAAGAAGTTAGTGTTTGCAATTGATGGTGATGACGATGTCACTATGATTATTGATGTAAAAGGACCTGCTGTTGTAACAGGTGCTGATATTCAATGTCCATCAAATGTGACTATGATTTCTAACGATTTAGAAATTGCTCATGTGGCTGAAGGAGCTCATTTCTATATGGAAATGTATGCTCATAGAGATAGAGGTTATATGAGTGCTGATCAAAATAAGAAATTGATTAATACAATTGGTGTGATCGCTACTGATTCAATTTATTCTCCAGTTGTAAAAGTTGCTTATGAAGTTGAACCAACTCGTGTAGGTCAAAGTGCAAAATATGATCAATTGACATTAGAAATCACAACTGATGGATCTATTCAACCACATGAAGCTTTAGCATTAGCTGCTAAGATTTTAGTGGAACACTTAAATATGTTCGTTGAATTAACTGATATGGCTATGAACATGGAAGTTATGAGCGAAACAGAAGAAGATACAAGTAATAAAGTACTAGATATGACAATTGAAGAATTAGACTTATCTGTACGTTCTTATAACTGCTTAAAGAGAGCTGGTATTCAAACAGTTCAAGAACTTGCTGCTAAGAGTGAAGATGACATGATTAAAGTCAGAAACTTAGGTAAGAAATCTTTAAAAGAAGTTAAGGAAAAATTAGTAGAATTAGGTTTAGGGTTTAGACCTGTAGATTAATTCTATAGAAAATATTGGAAGGAGCACTAATCTATGGCACAAAATAGAAAATTAGGGCGTGTATCATCTCATAGAAAAGCAATGTTACGTAACTTAGCTACAGATGTTATCATGTATGGAAAAATCGAAACTACAGCTACAAGAGCTAAAGAAGTTCGTTCAATCGTAGACGAATTAATCACTTTAGGTAAACGTGGAGATTTACATGCAAGAAGACAAGCTGCTGAAGTATTACAAGATGTTGTAGATCCTGCTACTGGTAAAACTGCAGTTCAAAAATTATTTGATGAAGTTGCACCTAAATATGCAGATAAAAACGGTGGATATACTCGTGTCTTAAAAACTTATAATCGTAAAGGTGATAATGCACCTATGGCTATTATCGGTTTATTCTAATAAACACAAAAGTGATGTGAATGCATCACTTTTTTATTTGTAAATTTTGTTAACAAATATACACTTCATTATATAAAGATATTGTTAATCTTATTTCAAATGAAAGTGAATGACTAGAATTCTTACATTGATAGAACTACAATAGCACTGTCAATTGAAGGAGGACGGTATTTATGAATAAAGAAGAAAAAATTATTGAAGAAGCTAAAGAATCTTATGAGACTTATTTTAAGGAATCAGAAGGAACAACAGATGAGGCTCATAGAGGAAAAGATATTATTTTAGACAATGATAAGTTGGAAAAAGAAATTTCTAAGGAAAAAGAAGATGTTGAAAAGAAACATGAATCTTTAGAAGTTTTAAGAGAAAAAATAAATGAAGATGCAGAAAAATCTTATGAAACTTATTTTAAAGAATCAGAGGGAACAACTGATGATGAATACAGAGGTGGAGATGTTGTCTTAGATGTAGATAAAATAGAAAAAGAAATAGCTGAAGAAAAAGAAACTATTACTAAAAAGTAGTGACTTATGTATTTGTCTTTAAAGTAGTTAAACCTATCAGTATGATAAAGATGTATTATTAAAGAGAGATAATTTAACCTATCTCTTTTTTTGTTCAATAGAAATTTCTATTCGTTTGGCTTAGATATGCCAAATGCAAAGGCATATTAGTGTATAAAGCAGCATCGTATGTCATAGCAAACCAGTAATTAGGGAAAACATTCATGATGCGAACAAGGCTAGACCATGTGGCTATAGTGAAGGAAGTTATCATCATGATGTATAAAAAGAGTTATATCTAACTAAATCGAAGAACTTACAGACGATAGATAACAGGATAAGGAAAGATATAACTTTATTCAAGCTGCAAGATAAAGCTGAAGCTAAAGGTTAGTGAAATATTCAAAGATTAATCCCTTTTCTGATTATCTTTACATCATTAGTAAAGATAGCTATAATGAGTAGGGGTGATGTAAGATGTTAATTCATAGAATAGAAAAAACACATTTTTCTGAAAGCGAAGCAATTATTATTGATTACATTTTAAAAAATGGGGATCAAATAAAAAATATGACTATTTCACAAATTGCAAAGGTAACTTATACATCTGCTCCTTTACTGATAAGAATAGCTAAAAAATTAGGATATCCAGGATGGAACGCCTTTAAGGAAGCCTATTTAAAAGAATTAGAGTATTTATATGCTAATCGGAAAATAGATGCCAGCATTCCATTTATTGTTAGTGATGATATAATGACAATTGCTCAGAATATAAGTCTATTAGAGGTTGAGACAATACAGGATACATTAGCTTTACTCAAACATGATGATTTACAAAAAGCAATGCAATTAATTCGTCACCGTAAATCAATTGATATCTATGCAGTATCTACTTATATTTACTTGGCTGAAACTTTTCGTCAAAAAATGCAAAGAATTCAAAAGAATGTCAATCTTTGTCGCTTAACTGGTGATGCTAAGATACAAGTTGCAATGAGTACCAATCAGACATGTGCAATTTTAATTTCTTATTCTGGTAGAACGCAATTTATTATTGAAGCAGCAAAAAAATTAAAAAATAAAGGCACATCAATTATTGCCATAACAAGTATTGCTGATAATGAACTTTCACATCTTGCTGATGTTACTTTACGGATGTCCTCAAGAGAGATGATTCATACCAAAATAGGAGATTTTGCAAGTACACAATCAGTAAAATGTTTATTAGATATTTTATATTCATGTATTTTTTCTATAGATTATCAGCATAATTTAGACTATTGTATTAAAATAGCTAAAGAAATTGATAAAGATAACAATATTGAAGAAAACATAGATTATGAAGTATAAGTTAAGAAAATATGGTTTTCACTTTTTTCTTTTGTGTTGTGGTTGACAAGTTGTAGTAATCATACTAAAATTGAACTACTTGGAGGAAAAGCCATGGAAAAAATAATCGAAATAAAGGATTTATCGTTTGAATATAAAGAAGATGTCAAGACAATTGACAATATCTCTTTTTCAATTGAAAAAGGGACATATACAACAATATTAGGACATAATGGGAGTGGAAAAAGTACCATTGCAAAACTCTTGATGGGATTACTTGAAAAAAAGAGTGGTCATATTATTGTTGGTGGAATTGAGTTAACAGAAGAGACATTGAGTGAAGTGAGAAGTCAAATAGGTATTGTTTTTCAAAATCCCGATAATCAATTTATTGGTGCAACAGTCAGAGATGATATCGCATTTGGATTAGAGAATACATGTGTGGAGCCGTCACTTATGGATGGTATTATTGAAGAATATGCTAAAAAAGTAAACATGTATGAATTTCTAGATCATGAACCTACAAAGCTTTCTGGTGGACAAAAACAAAGAGTTGCGATTGCCGGAATTTTAGCTATGTCACCATCTATTATTATTTTAGATGAAGCAACAAGTATGTTGGATCCAAAAGGAAAAAAAGAAATTAATTCACTTGTTCATCAACTGAACAAAGATAAGGATATTACTATTTTATCAATTACTCATGATATTGAAGAAGCAGCTTTATCTGATTATGTTGTTCTATTGAGTGATGGACATATTATTGATACTGGGAAACCTGAAGATGTTTTAATGAAACAAAAAGAAATAGAGTCTTTAGCTTTAGATGTTCCTTTTGCAT
This sequence comes from Longibaculum muris, assembly GCF_004343035.1. Classification (GTDB taxonomy): domain Bacteria; phylum Bacillota_I; class Bacilli_A; order Erysipelotrichales; family Coprobacillaceae; genus Longibaculum; species Longibaculum muris. Next base: position 3,461 of record NZ_SMCQ01000037.1, on the reverse strand, counting down.
ATAAAATTTCAAAAGGATTGCAGGCTCAAGGAATTAAAGTAAATAACTATATTGATAGAGAAAAGTTGGTGAAAGAATTATGTCAATTACATTCAAAGAAGTAGAACATATATATAGTGAAAATACACCTTTTTCTTATCATGCATTAAAAGGTGTTAATTTAGATATTAAGCAAGGGAGTATGACAGCATTAATTGGTCATACTGGAAGTGGAAAATCTACTCTTATCCAACATATCAATGCCTTGTTATTACCTACAGCAGGAGAAATACATATTGATGATTTTTTAATAAGTGTAACTGATAAACCAGAGACTTTAAAACCATTAAGAAAAAAAGCTGGTCTTGTTTTCCAATTTCCAGAATACCAACTTTTTGAAGAAACAATTCAAAAAGATATTATTTTTGGACCTAAGAACTTTGGAGCAACTGAAGAAGAAGCACTTGCTGTCGCAAAAAAAGTCTTAAAATTAGTAGGCTTAGATGAATCTTATTTAGAAAGATCACCTTTTGATTTATCTGGTGGACAAAAAAGAAGAATTGCAATAGCTGGAATTCTTGCTATGGATCCAGATATTCTTATTTTAGATGAGCCAACTGCTGGATTAGATCCACAAGGGGCTAAAGAGATGTTAAATTTATTTAAGAAAATTAATGAACAAGGAAAAACTGTTATTCTTGTTTCACATGACATGAATCAAGTTTTAGAATATTGCGATGATGTTGTTGTTATGAATAAAGGACGTGTTGAACGTCATGTCAGTGTTGATGAATTGTTTAGAGAAACAGAATATTTAACTTCATTAAGCATTGATTTACCAATTATTACTTCTTTCATTTTAGAATTAAATAAAAATGGTTTTGATATTGATCCTTCAATTAAGGATATTAATGAACTTATTCAAGTGATAGGAGGACAAATTCATGAATAATATGATGTTTGGAAAATATCTACCCATTGATAGTTTTGTTCATAGATTAGATCCTCGTTTAAAAATTGGAGCATTATTATTGTTATTGATTGCAGTTTTCTTTGATGCAGGATTTTTAGGATATGCTATTTTAGGTATATTTGTTATTATGATGGCATTATTATCACATATTAAAGTATCACAAATTATAAAAGCAATTAAACCAATGTTATTTATGATGGCATTTTTAATGATTTTTAACTTGTTATTTATACAAAGAGGAACATTGTTATGGTCATTTAGTTTTATTAAGATTTATGATCAAGCTTTAACGCAAACGGCATATATCTTTATTCGTTTGGTATTAATCATTGTTATGACGACAATTTTAACTGCCACGACAAAACCATTAGATTTAACACTTGGGATTGAACACTTATTATCACCATTTAAAAAGCTAGGTTTTCCTACTCATGAAGTCGCTATGATGATTTCTATTGCTTTACGTTTTATTCCAACGCTTTTAGAAGAAACGCAAAGAATCATGAAAGCTCAAGCAAGTCGTGGTGTTGAATTTTCTGAAGGAACTTTGAAACAGAAGATTATGTCAATTGTTTCTCTAATCATTCCACTATTTATTTCAGCTTTTCAAAGAGCTGAAGATTTAGCAAATGCTATGGAAAGTCGTAATTACAATCCTGAAGCAAAACGTACAAGATACAAACAATTACATTGGAAATTTGCTGATACTATTTCCTTTATTTGCGTAATTGCAATGTGCTCTACATTGGTTGTAATGAGTATAGTTCTATGAGAGTAAAATGTATTGTGAGTTATGATGGAAGTAAATTTCATGGCTTTCAAGTTCAAAATAAAGAAAGAACAGTTCAAGGTGAAATTCAAAAAGCTTTAAAAAAAATAAATGAAGAAGATGTGATTATTCATGCTTCTGGGAGAACTGATGCGAAAGTTCATGCTGTGCATCAGGTTTTCCATTTTGACACTCAAAAACAGTTACCACCACAACAATGGAAACGGGCTATCAATCATTTTATGCCTAATGATATCTATATTTTAGATGCATGTTATGTAGATGAAGATTTTCATTCACGTTATAGTGCAGTAAAAAAAGAATATCGCTATTTATTAAGTACAAAAGAATATAGTCCATTTGAAACAAATTATATATTTCAATATGGTAGAGAGTTAGACATTGAATTAATGAGAGATGCTGCAAAGATATTTTTAGGTGAACATAATTTTGCATCATTTTGTAGTTATGATCAATATGGAAATACTATTCGTACACTTTATTCATTTGATATAAGTGAAGAAAATGGAATTATTACTTTTCGTTTGATTGGCAATGGTTTTCGCCGTTATATGGTTAGACACTTAGTTGGAGGTATTATTCAAGTTGGTGCTAAACGTATTTCCAAGGAAATATTGTCAGAAATGCTAGAAAGCTGTGGAGAAAAGAAATGCTTATTTAAAGCAAAACCACAGGGTTTATATTTACAAGAGGTATATTATGAAGAAAACTAATTATCATACACATACATACCGTTGCGGTCATGGTGAAGGCGATGAAAAAGCAATGGTGCAAGCAGCTATAGATATGGGAATAGAAAAGTTAGGAATGTGTGAACATGTTCCTTTACCACACTATCGTCAACATTTGTTAAAATCTATACCTGCAATTAGAAATATCAGAAGTGTTCTATCACTTGTTAGAGCATTGATTTATAATGGTCCTAATATGCGTATGCCATATAAGCAAATGGATGAACATTTAGATGTTATTCGTCAATGTCAAAATGAGTTTGATGGACAAATTCAAATTTATAAAGGATTTGAAGCTGAAGGTTTAGAAGAATATTATGATTATTATCAAACATTATTATATGAACATAAAGTTGATTATTTAATCTTGGGACATCATTTCCATAAGCATTGTATTCATAATTGTTATTATGGAAAAGCAAATATGACTAAAAAAGATATTTATCAATATTGTAATGATGTAGAAAAAGCTCTAGAAACAGGTTTGTTTAGTTATTTAGCACATCCTGATTTGTTTTTACAGGGATATCAACAATTTGATTTAGATGCTCAAACTGTTTCAAGACGAATTTGTCAAAAAGCTAAAGAATTGAATATTCCTTTAGAAGTTAATGCTGGTGGAATGCGTAAAGGATTAAGAGATATTCAAGGTGAAGAATTATATCTTTATCCTAATGCTCATTTTTGGGATATTGCTAGTGAAATAGGGAATGATGTTATTTTAGGATTTGATGCACATAATCCTTCGGATTTTAATAATGCAATGTATGATCAGATGATTCGTTTTGCTAATGAACATCATTTGAAGTTAATTGATGAATTTGAATTTTTACAAGGAAATTTTGAAAAATTTCAAGGAGAATATGATATTCGCTAAGAAGAAAAGAAATTTTGGTAATCTAGAATAACGTGTGGTCTCCAATTATTGGAGTCTAGATTATCATGGGGTAAATAACACCCCAAACAATTGAACTGGTGATAAAGGTGG
>NZ_SMCQ01000036.1 GCF_004343035.1 Longibaculum muris | reverse complement strand
CATCGACTAAATTATACCAAAAAAAGCGCTCAAATGAGCGCTTTTTGCGTAATATGAAACTATAACATGTTTATTTACTCGTTACAGCCCCTTTTTATTCCCAATTGAATTCATCATCATATGATAAATAAGAGGTGGTTATTTTGCATTTATTATCAGTTGTTTTTTTAGTTGTATCAGCTAATATTGATAGTCTTTTAATTAGCTTATCTTATCGCCTAAGAAATATTCATATTTCTTTTCAAAATAATTTAATAATAACTTTTCTAACAACTTTAGGAACCTATTTATCAATGGTATTAGGAAGTTATTGTCAACATTTATTTTCTTTAAAAATAGCTAATGAAATAGGCGCATTTCTATTAATATTAATAAGTTTTATCATGATGATTCAATCTCATCATGAAGAACATGCTTATTTCATAGCAACCGATTTATCTCTAAAACAAGCATTATTTCTTGGTTTAACTTTATCTATTAATAATCTAGGATTGAGTTTTTCTGGTAGTTTAACAGGTTTGCCTTGTTTATTTACTTGTTTGATGACTTTTATTGTTTCTTGTTGTTTTATCTTTATTTCTCAAATGATTGGTCAGTTATCTTTATTTCACTGTCTTGACCATTATGCGCCTTTTTTAACAAGTTTACTGATTTTATTCATTGGACTCTATGAATTTTTCTTCTAAAAGAAAAAAACTGCTTATGCAGCTTTTTGATGAATATATGGGTTATGATAAAAAGAATAAGCCAGTTGTAGACACATACAGCACCAAATAACCGGTTCACATATAATAACCCCAAAATATCCTAAAATAGGAATAAACAAAGCAACAAAGATGACTTTACCTAAACATTCAATAACACTAGATACAAGCGGAATAATCTTCATTCCTAATCCTTGTAAAGAATTTCTCAAATTCAATAAAATACCAAGTACAGCATAAAATGGTGCATTGATACGTAGATAAAGCGAAGCATTATCTATAATTGTTGGTTCAGTTGAACCAGAAATAAATTGTACTAATATTGGAGCTAGGAAGAATAATATAACCGTAATAATGATACCCCATCCACAAGCAATCAAATTACCTAATTTAACCCCATCTAAAATACGTTGTTTTTGATTTGCTCCTTTATTTTGCGAAACAAATGTTGATAAAGCAAGACCCACAGTCCCTGCTGGCATCATACAAAATGAATTTAATTTACGAGCTGTCCCATGTCCAGCAATAATCAAATAGCCAAATCCATTGATTGAACTTTGTAAAATAACCGTTCCTGCTGAAACAATAGACATCATAAATCCCATTGAAAATCCTTGTCCTAATAGTTCTTTGTAAAGTTCTTGATCAAAAGTAAAATGTTGTTTTTGAGGAATTAAGATTGGTGTTTTTTGGTAAATATAAATCATGCATAAGAAAACTGAAATACCTTGAGCAATAACAGTTGCGATAGCTGCACCTTGAACTCCCATTTGAAATTGCGTAATAAATAATAAATCTAAAATCACATTAATGATTGATGAGATAATTAAGAAAACAAGGGGCATAACACTATTACCTATAGCTCTTAATAATCCTGCACAAAGGTTATAAGCAAACATAACACCAACAAAAATTGTGACAACTGAAATATAAGAATAAGCTTCATCAATAATATTAGCTGGAGTATGTAATAAAGTCAGCAAAGGATATAAAAAGATAACAGAAATAAGCATGATAACGAGGGTTAAACCAATCCCAATAACAATTGAACCAGCTACTGATTTTTTAATCAATTGTTCATCATGTGCCCCATAACTTCTTGCTGTGACAATTGAGAGTCCATTACCAACTCCTAAAGCAAATCATCAACAATTCATAAACAGCCCCACATGCACTAATGGCAGCTAATGATGTATCTCCTAAAAAATTACCTACAATCATTGTATCCATTGTATTATAAAGTTGTTGAAAGATATTTGCGATTAATATTGGTAAAGCAAATATCAATAAAGCTTTTAAGATATTGTCTTTTAATAAATCAACTTTTAAGTGAAACATAACATCCTTCCTTTCTTTTGATATCTTACTCCAATTTCATATTTTTTCAATTTATTTTCAGATTTTGACAAATAAAAACGAGGATTCCCTCGTTTTAACGTTTTGATAATTCTTCTTGTTTTTGAATTAAAGCTGACAACGCTTCATTTAAATCAGTCATATCATAGACTGTCTTTTCCATTGGACACATACCTGTATGATCACGATTAACAATATAATCAGCTAATTTTTCATAATCATAATCAATCTTGTAAGCATCTAAGATTTCTCGTGCTTTACGACTTAATACATACGCATAAATATATTGAACTTGCGATAATGCAAGTAACATAGCTGCCGCCTTTCCTATAACACGATCAACGACAATTGCATCTTTAAAGAATAATTGATTTTCTTTCATAGGATTGATTAATGGTGCAATTCCTTTTAATTGAGATGTATAAATCGTATCTTGAATTTGTGCTACCAAAGTTAAATCTTCATTATTAAGCTTTTCTTGTAATGACTTCAGGTTCATTAAAATAACCTCCTCTATCAATAATCGTGACAATTGTCGGTACAAATAATAACTGAATCACAATTCCTGGCACGCCTGTCATAGTCGCCATTATAACTGCCTGGATTCCGCCTAAAGGAATCTGAAAAAGATAAGTTCCTATCGAAATGACCAGTCCATATACCAATCTTCCTGCTAACATAGAAATTACTAAAGCAGATAATGACCCCAATTTCTTTTTAGAAAAATGGAATTGATGAAATAATAACCCACTCATGACTCCATAAGTTGCAAGTTCGCTCATCATAAAAATAACTCTATCAGCCGAAGGCATTCCAGTGACTACGAAACTTGTTAATGGAGCAAAGATTCCTAAAAATAATCCATAAATAGGCCCTAACAACATTCCTCCTATAAAAACTGGGATATGCATTGGTAAAAAGACTGCTCCGGCTTGTTGCAGACCAATGAAATGAAAGACCTGTGGCAGCAATAAGGATAGAGCTAAACACATCGCTCCAAATGTCATTTTTTTTGTTTTCATATAAAACCTCCTAATAACCAAATAGCTTTTGTGCCATTTTCATTTTTTCAATAATATTAACTTCAAAAGGACAACGTGGCATACACAGTTGACACTCTATGCATTCACTCGCATGATGTGATAACATAGCGTAATGTTCACGAACTGTTTCAGGAACTTCCCCTTGATGACATAAATCAGTAAACTTATGAATATCGGCAATTGGAATTTGTTTGCTGCAAGGTGCACAATGTCCACAATAAACACAATGACCAATAAAGCTATGTTTAGGGACATGACTCAACACTTCGGCAAAATCTTTTGCTTGAAAATCAGCTTTACAATAATCAATAGCTTCCTTCATTTCTTCTATACTATGACTTCCGGCCATGACAGAAACCACTCCTGGTCTTGTCAAACAATAATGAATACATTGTAATGGAGTCATCTTTACTCCAAATGGTGAGAGATTCTCATCTAATAAATCGCCACCACCAAAAGCTTTCATAACAGTTAAAGCAATATGATGACTTTCACAATATTCATATAAATGTTGACGTTCTGGTGCAATTTAAAATAAAGGTTTTTCATAGTTTTTATCATCCCATAAATCATCTACATTTTCACTTGGTGGTAACATATCATAACAAGGATTGATTGAAAACATAATCACATCAACCAAACCACTTTGCGCCGCTAACATTGCGATTAAAGGATTATGGGAACTAATTCCAATTGATTTAATAATTCCTTGAGCTTTTAATGCTTTAGCATATTCCATAATTTCTCCATGAAAAACTTCATCAAAATCTTTCTTTGCATCAATATAATGAATCATTCCAATATCAATATAATCCGTTCCAAGTCGTTTTAAAAGATCTTCAAAACCAGCTTTAACTTCATCCATCTTTCTTGTTCTTTCATATTGACCATTTTTCCATGTTGTACATAAAGGACCTTGAATAATCCAATCCTCTCGATGATTTTGAATAGCTTTACCAAAAGCACTACGTCCTTGAGGATTTGATGAAAAGAAATCAACAAAATTAATTCCTTCTTGATGAGCATAATCAACCATTGCTTGAACATCCTCATCGCTTTTATTCATAAATCCTTCACACCCTAGCGCAACAACACTAACTTGTAAAGATGTTTTTCCTAATTGACGATATTCCATAAACTCTCCTTTATTTTAAAAACGTTTGATAATCTTCATAATTCTTCAATAAAAGTTCTGGTGTATTTAAACCGTATGGACAACGGCTGACACACTGATGACAATGAATACAACTTTCTATTTTTTTCATTTCTGCCTGCCATTTTTCTGATAACCAGCCACTTGCAGGCGCACGTCTTAACATCAAAGACATACGAGCGCATTGATTAATTACAATACCTTGAGGACAAGGCATACAATAGCCACAGCCACGACAGAATTGTCCAGATAACTCTTGACGATCATGTTCGATAATCGCTTGAATCTCCTTAGTTAAGGCTGGTGGACACTCTTGATAACTTAAAAATTCATCTAGCTCACTTTCCTTTTGGATTCCCCATATAGGCAAAGCATGTGGGAATTGATTAAGATAAGCATATGCAATATCACTACGCGTAATCAAGCCACCTGATAAAGCTTTCATACAAATAAAGCCAACATCATGTTCTTGACATAAGCGTACGAGTTCTTCTTCAGCGTCGCTAGCTAAATAACTAAACGGAAACTGCAAAGTATCATATAAGCCTGATTCAATAGCTTCCTTAGCAACTTTCCAACCATGATTTGTTAAACCAATAAAACGAATCTTTCCTTGTCTTTTAGCTTCTTCCATTGCTTCATAAAGACCTGTTCCATCATTTGGCTTAGGACAAAATGAGGGATTATGAAATTGATAAATATCAATATAATCGGTCTTTAACATCTTTAAACTCATCTCTAAATCCTGCCAAAAATCTTCAACTGTTGTTGCCATTGTTTTTGTTGCTATAAAAATATTTTCTCTCACATCACTTAAGGCTAAACCAATCTTTTCTTCGCTATCACTATAAGCTCTCGCTGAATCAAAAAATTGAATGCCATTTTCATATGCTTTTCTTAAAATGACTTTTGCATCTTCTTTTGAAACACGTTGGACTGGTAAAGCCCCAAAACCATTTTTATTAACAACTATATTTGTTCTTCCTAATCTTACTTTTTCCATGATTTTATCCCCCTGATATTATCATAACACTTCAAGTTGACTCTAGGTCAAGCCTTTTTTCTTATTTTTATTGAATGACTTTTTCAATAATTGCTTCAAAATGACAAGTTGCAAAATCTAAAGCATCTATCATCTTGATTTTATCTCCATACTTTTGAAAATATGTGTCAAACATATAAGCCATTTGTGGAGCTAATAAAATCAGATCATAATGATCAATCAAACGTTCAATCTCATGATAATTTCTAGCTTCAATAAAAACTCCTAATTTCTTTTGATCAACTAATAATTGTAATGCATTCGCAAAGTATTCAGTTGTTAAACCACTACCAGCTAATAAGATTTTACAAACATGTTTTTTATCTTGTTGAACAGGTTGTAGTAATTGAGGATGTTTTAAATAGTGAAAAAATTGATGAAATTGTTGAAGGGCTGTTTTTATATCATATAATTCAAAACATAAATCAAATAAATGATGATTGGTATTTTTATCTTTAATCATTAATTCTACCATTTTATTTTCATGAAAATAAATAACACCATAAATCGAATCATGTGTTAAACAAAGCTTACAAGAGTTTGTACAAACGTGAACACCTTTATGTAATTGAACCCAATAATACATTAACGGTGATAATAAATCCTGATAAAATTCATTCATATGACAACCTCCTTTACACTGTCATATCATACTCCATAGAGTGTACTTTAAGTCAAGTTTTTTCAAAACGTGAAAAAAGTAGATATTTGTCTATCTACTCAATATTCACCTGAATGATTTCATATAATGATAAATCTAATTGATCTTGAAAATATATTTTTAAGTTATCATGATTTTGAATGAGATTTTCTTTTTGTTTTTTACTTAATGTCTTTAAACGATATTCCATTTTTGATGCTATGGAGCGATTTTGACAAACCATACAAAATTCTATGCTTTCAACAGCATGGGCTTTGGTATATTTTGCTCCTTTATTTGCTTTTGAAATGTGTTCATGAAAACGTCTTTTGATATCTGTTGTAATTCCAATATAAAGGCTATTATCCTGACATCTTAATATATAGATGTAATACATATAGAAAATAACCTACCAATGTAGGTTATTTCACTTGCATAATGAAGAAGTAGAACATATTCTTACCTCTAGGTATTTCATAATGTTCAATTAATGTCAGATAGCCTTCTTGTAATCTTAAATTCTTTCTTACTAAAGATATTTCACTTGTATAGATAAAAACATATCCTCCTGGTTTAACAAGCCGACGAATCCGTTCAAAGAAACGATCATAGATATCTTTTAATTGTTTTGCATCATTGACTTGTGAAAGTGTAGGCATATCAGTTATGATTTCATCAAACATTTCATTATTTACAAAACGCAAAGCATCTTTATGAACATAATAAATATTTTGTCCAGCCACCTTCGTATTTTTTCTAGCCGCCTCAATCCCTAGTCCATAAATATCAATACCCATCGCAAACTTAGATGGTAATGCAAAGTTTCTTTCAATCAAAAGTGTCCCACAGCCAACAAAAGGATCCAATACTTTTCCATTTTCTTTCATATATGGTTTAGCAAGTTCTACTAAAGTTGCTGCAACATAAGGCTGCAAAGAAGTAGCAATGACTTCCTTACGATAATTAAATCTTGGATTTTTAAGATGCGTCAATCTTAAATAAGCATTAACCTTACCTCTTTTGATTTCTCTTAATATAATTTCAATATCATAATTTTCTGTTGTATTCAATAAGATTTCTGGATACATTTCAAAAAGCTTTTCTGATACTTTCTTAATTAATGAAGCATTCTTTTCTCTTAAACCATCAACGACTCTAAAATAGAATAGCGAATGATCATCATATAATCGATCTAAAACATCTGATAAATTAGAACGTTTTAATCCCGCTACAATTGCTTCTAATGATATGTCCATTCCTGAAGCACTTTGTAATGGAATAATCATATCTTTATAAGCACGAATGTTTTGTAAATCATATAGTGAATCACTTCTGACTAATACTCCTTGAGTCACCGGTTTATATTTTAAGTGTAAAACTGAATCAAATAAAACAAATTGATAGTATGGAAGCGTTGTTAAAATCACATCAACTGGATCATGTTTTAATTTAATAATCTTCTTTTTATGTGTTTGATTCTTTAATATTAATGGATTTAAAATCTTTAACTGCGCTTGAATATGTTTTGTAGGAACACTATCAAAATGAATTAATTGACTTTGAATTAATTTTAACTCTTGAATATGACGATGACAATCTTGCATACTGATTCCCTTTAAATAAGCATCTTTGACGTAATCTGTCTTTTCTTGTCGATATGCATCCAATAAGACCCCTACTGTATCTTGATAGTATCCTAATAAAATTGCACTGTTCTTTCTTATCTTTGGATCATCATTTTTTAATAGGTCAATTAACTTTTCTTTCAATTCTTGGTCATTTTTTATAAGTGAATCATTTCCCGCTAATGATTTCAATTCAATCAATGATTCCCTAATCTGTTCATTATTTTTTATATTACTTACACAATCCATACATATTTCCCTTTCAATTATTTACTATATATTATACCATATTTTCGCCATTTATCCAACTTATTTTAGGAAGTCGTACATAAAATGATACAATTTTCATCATTTCTTCATACATTTGTCGTTCTTCATCTAGATAAAGATAGTAATTTTCAACATCACTTGAAGAAAGCTTTGAACAAAGGATTTCATCAAAGAAATGAGAAGGATATAAAACTCTTGCATAAAGATAAATCATCTCATAAACATCATAATATTGATTTTCTAATAGTTTTTGAATATCTTCATAACTTAATAAGTGACTTCTTAATAAATAAACAATTTGACGAGGACGGGTTGAGATACAATACATACAGGGATTTAATAATTCATAGACATGATTATCAATGGTATGAATTAAAGCCAAAGAAAGTGAAAGCGTGGCTTTAGAATCAATACTTAGAATTTCATTTAAAACATTAATACTGTTTTCAGCAATGCCACAGTAATAATAAATAAGGGATATAATATCTTGGTCATGTTTAAAGCTATAAGCATATTCGCGGACTTTTTCTCTGACACAATCAATTTTTTGTATCCATCTTTCTTTGATATCTATGACTTTTATTTTAGGCAAGGGCATGGGTAATAAGATATTTTGCAGATAAAGGGGATAATCGAAGGAAGCTGATTGATAAATGAATAAAGCACAGTTTTGGGAGATGATATCCTGATTATGATTTTTAACCAATTGAAAACCGGTTAAATGACATTGATGCATAAGATAGCGATAATAATGATAAACATTTAAAAATTCTTGGACATTTTTTAAATAAGCAAAATAATAAAGTTTTCCTTGATATTGAAAATAACCATTTTCATTGATATCAACGTCGATACCATAATACATTTTTAAAATATGAGACATGATCATTCTTCTTTCTGATGAGAATAAACAAGTGGAACTTGTCCTTGAAATATTTCTAATAAAACAGGAATCTTAATGTTATGGGTGTGATATTGTTCAAAAAAAGGATAGACCATTGTGATATTCATATGCACTTCAATACTCAATTCAACCATGACATGATTGACCCCATAGTTTTCTACATTTTTAACAATTGAACTTCCTACACTAGACAAATGTTTATAACGGATTGGAATCGTTGGTGAAAATAATGATAAAGCCGGAAGATTTAAAAGTGTTGCTATAGGAATACGGGAAATGATTCCATTTCGACTTACTTCTTGTAATCTTCTTTGATAATAGGTATCATCATCGGCTAGAAATGTTCCTTCTTCTAAAGAAGCATATGTCTGTTCAATATCCATGACTATTGCTGTTGCAAGTTCATTGACTTTCACCATATCAAAATCTAATAATTCAATTTCGTTATCTTCACCTCGTTCAATGATTACTAACTGATCATATTGGGAATCACTTGTAAAATAACAATGTGAAATAATCAGCTGATTAAATCTTTGAATTTCCATTTTTCCATATTCTTTTAAACTAGGTATCATTTTTAAATAAATACCACCCATACATAGTGATATGACAATCACCAACACCAAAAGTGTTATTAAACATTTTTTCATCCTATTTCACCAAATTATTATATGATTTTATCTTCAACAAAAGACCTTTATTTCTAGTCAAAAAAAGATAATCCTTTTTTGATTATCTTTTATATCTGTTTGCTTCAGTTATGATTTCATCTAAAGCAATATCAAATTTATTTATATCAATCTCTTTAACTTTTTGAAATTCAAATGCTATGCCAATTTTATAATAATGATGTTTTAAAGCGAAATATTTATCATAAAAACCTTTTCCATACCCTACCCGATATAATTTATCATCAAAGGCAACCATGGGAACAAGCATACAATCAATATCTTGAGGTAAAACCAAATCAGAAACAGTTGGTTCTAAGACATGAAAATAACCTTCTTTTAAATCATCAAGCGAATGAATTTCATAGAAATTCATCATCTCACCTTCAACTTTAGGAACACATACTCTTTTGGTTTTCAACAATTCTTGAATTATTTTTAATGTACTCACTTCATGTACAAGTGAGACATAACAGGCAATCATTGAAGCAGATTGGATTTGCTGATGAGATAACACTTGTTCGAAGATTTGCTGATTATATAAAGAAAACGTCTCGGTTTTCATCTGGAGACGTTTTGCTTTCATATCTTTTCTAATGATGGATTTATCCAATACTGTCACCCATATCTAATTTAATTAATTGATTTAATTCAACTGCATATTCCATTGGTAATTCTCTTGAGAATGGTTCAATAAATCCCATAACAATCATTTCTGTAGCTTGTTGTTTTGTTAAACCACGACTCATCAGATAGAATAATTGATCTTCTGAAACTTTAGAAACAGTTGCTTCATGTTCAATAATTGAATCATTATTCATCATAATATTGGTTGGAACTGTATCGCTTGTTGATTTTTCATCTAAGATTAATGTATCACATTCAACCTTACTTTTGGCATCCGTAGCATATGGTAAATGGCGAACTAAGCCACGATAATTCACTTTTCCACCAGTTCTCGAAATAGATTTAGAAATAATCTGACTAGAAGTATGTGGTGCCATATGAATCATCTTAGAACCTGAATCAATAATTTGGCAATCTTCAGCAACTGCAATCGTAATACAAGTTCCCTTAGCTCCTTCTTCAGCTAAAATACATGTTGGATATTTCATAGTGACAAGTGAACCAATGTTTCCATCCACCCATTCCATAGAACCATTTTTATAAACTTTAGCACGTTGAGTTACCAAGTTATAAATGTTTTTTGACCAGTTTTGTATTGTTGTATAACGGCATTTTGCACCCTCTAAAACAACAATTTCAACAACTCCTGCATGTAATGAATCTTTAGAGTAAGATGGCGCTGTACATCCTTCTACATAATGAATATCGCTTCCTTTATCAACAATAATCAAAGTTCTTTCAAATTGGGCCATACGTTCACTATTAATTCTAAAATAAGATTGTAGTGGTTTTTCTAATTTGACACCTGGGGGAACATAGATAAATGAACCACCTGACCAAACGGCCCCATTTAAAGCTGAAAACTTATTATCATTATAAGGAATAACAGTATCAAAGTATTTTCTAAAGATTTCTGGATATTCTCTTAAACCACTATCAATATCTAAGAAAATAACCCCTTTTTCTTTAACTTCTTCTAACATGTTATGATAAACAACTTCTGATTCATATTGAGCACTTGCTCCAGCTAAGAAATGTTGTTCAGCTTCTGGAATTCCTAACTTATCAAAAGTATTTTTAATCGTTTCAGGGACTTCATCCCATTTATCAGTTAAATTATCACTAGGACGATTATAATATGTATATTCATCAAAATCCATTTGACTTAAATCAACGCCCCATGTAGGCATTGGTTTTTCTAAAAAGCATTTCAATGATTTTAAACGATATTCTAACATCCACTCTGGTTCATTTTTAATTGCTGAAATTTCTCTGACAATTTCTTCATTAATTCCTTTTGGTGTTTTAAAAACCGAAACATCTTCATCTTTAAAATCATATTCAGCATTATTTGTAGGAATATCAAGTTTTTGATTAGCCATGTCTATTCCTCACTTTCTTCTATTAGCTTAATTAATCCATTCCAACCAAGTGTCGCACATTTAATACGATTAGCTTGTTTATGGGTATTTTTAAAAGCTATGGCTTCTTCTAATAATTCTTCATCATAATCTTTTTCATAAATCATATTCATATAATTTTCAATGATTTTCTTTGCTTCAGCTTTCGTCTTTCCTTTAACCAAAGTACTCATAATTGATGTTGAAGATGTACAAATAGCACAAGCTTCTCCATCATAACGAACATCTGCAATTTTATCACCATCAAATTTCACTTGAATATCTAAATCATCAATACAAGTGTCTGAATTCATATTGACTTTTTGATAAGTTTGATCATCAACCAATCCTCGATTACGAGGATGTTCATAATGATCCATAATTATTTCCCTCATTAATTGAGGATCATCCAAAGAACGCATCTAAAAAGTCATCTCCTTTCTTACACACTTCAATGAATTTATCAATTTCTTCTTTCGTATTATAGAAATAAAACGAAACACGTAAAGTTGAAGAAACATCTAAAAATTCATCTAATATTTTTGCACAATGTTGACCAGCTCTCACGGCAATTCCATATGTATTAAAAAGACTCGCTCCATCTTGTGAGAAAACCCCTTTAATATTAAAAGCAATTGCCCCATGAGATGTCTCATTGTAAATTTCAATGTTATCTAATGCCTTCATTTTTTCAATACAATAATCACGCAACTCTTTTTCATAAGCATGAATGTTATCCATTCCCACTTCCATCAAATAAGAAACAGCTGCCCCTAAACCAACAACACCTTCAATATTAGGAGTTCCCGCTTCAAATTTATAAGGTGGATTTTTAAGTGTCACAACCCCACAACTGTTATAACGAGAATTTGATCCTCCACCTAAACGTGTTGGTTTGGTTTCACATAATAAATTATATTTTCCATATAAAACTCCTACACCTGTTGGACCACACATCTTATGTCCAGAAAAGGCTAGGAAATCAACATCTGTATCAGTCACATCAGTAACTTGATGAGGTACACTTTGAGCCCCATCAGCAACTACAATAATGTCTCTTTCATGCGCATAAGCACAAATCTCTTTCATAGGTGCCTGAAACCCTAAAACATTTGTCACTTCAGCAATGGCAATAATCTTAGTTTGATCAGTTACGGCTTTTTTAACATTTTCTAGCGTCAAACGACCTTGAGCATCTAATTCAATATAATTGACAACAGCTCCAACTTCCCTCGCAATATCAAACCATGGTAAAGTATTTGACGCATGTTCAGCAACTGTAATCAAAATTTCATCACCAGCTGATAAATGCGTCTTACCATATCCATAGGCAATCATATTTAAAGAATCAGTTGACCCTGAGGTAAAAACAATTTCTTCTTTACGTGAAGCATGAATAAACTTAGCCACTAAGCATCTAGCTTCTTCGTATTGAACATCCACTTCATGTGATAAATCATAATCTCCACGATGCGCATTTCCTGAATAATTTGTTAAGTAATCGCAAACTTTATTAATCACAACTTGTGGTTTTAAAGTTGTTGCTCCATTATCAAAATAAATAAGCGGTTGATCGTGCATCGTTTTTCCATTCAACATCGGAAAATCTTTTCTAATTTGTTGAACATCAAACATATTAAGCACCTACCTTTGATAAAGCCTTCTCAAAACGTTCTTTTAACATTTCATTATCAACGACTTCAATAACTGGTTTTAAATAACCATAAGTAATTAAATGCATTGCCTGTTTCTTACTTAATCCACGACTTTGTAAATAGTAAAGATGTTCTTCATCCATCTTTCCTACTCCAGCTGCATGGGATGCTTTAACATCATATTCATCAATATATAAATATGGATTAGCACTTGCAACACATTTGGCATCAAAGACCATAATCTTATTCGTTTGATGACTAGCTGAACCATGTTGTCCTTTAGTAATGGTACCAATGCCATCAATAACTAATTTTCCTTCATCTTTGACAACCCCATAATTATCCATTTGTCCATATGTATGAGGTGCTAAATGTTCAATTAAAACTTCAAAATGTTTCTTTTCCTTAGCTTTAGAAAGAATTGCCATTCTGACTTTAACATCAGCCCCTTCACCTTGTAAATAATAATGATATTGACCATCAAAACTCTCATCTGATAACTCAGCATATCCATATTGACAAACAGCATTTTCTTTTAAATAAATATCTTCTTCACTCTTTGCATCTTGTGATGTATTTTCACTAAACACATGCATAATGGCATCATTTGCAATCATCATTGTTTTATGTAATGACGCTTGACTATCCAATAGCTTACTTTCAATCAAGCTTACTTCACTTCGACTAGCAACTTTGATACATAAATCCATTGACTGTGATTTATCCAATAAATAAATCACTTGAACTTCAACAGGTTGAATATTATCAAAAGATAAAACCCCCTCTTGATAACAAACACGATCAGGTAAATGTGATTCTTGGCAATCACCGTTATTAAAAACGATATAAAATTCACTATTTAAAACATATTTATTCATGTTTCAATTGTTCCTTTTTCCCACAAGTTCCTAAGATAATACGTTTATCTTCTTCTTGTTCTAATTCAATACCAAGTTCCTTGATCCATTCATATCCTTCACGATCAATTTTTTCAACCAATTCATACCCACCACTCATCACAATTTGTCCTTGTACCAAGACATGAACATGAGTTGGTTTAACAAGTTCAAATAATCTTTCATAGTGAGAAACCATAACGCAACCAAAATCATCACTACGCATTGAATTAATAGCTTCGCTGACAACTCTTAAGGCATCAACGTCTAGCCCTGAATCAATTTCATCTAATAAAGCAAATTTTGGTTGTAATAATTTCATTTGTAAAATTTCATTACGTTTCTTTTCTCCACCTGAAAATCCTTCATTTAAATAACGATGAGCAAGATTTTCATCCATATCCAATTCTTCAATATTTTTATCCAATGTACGAATAAACTTAAATAATGAAATTGGTTCTTCCCTTCTAGCATTCATTGCAGCCTTTAAGAAGTCTGAATTAGTAACTCCTGGGATTTCTTGAGGATATTGCATACCTAAAAACAATCCTGCTCTTGCTCTTTCATCAACACTCATTTCTAATACATCTTGATCATCTAATAAAATACTTCCACTTGTGACTGTATATTTTGGATGACCCATTATAGCTGAAAGTAATGTTGACTTTCCGTTACCATTAGGTCCCATAATCGCATGAATCTCGCCTGTAGTGACTTCCAGATTAATTCCTTTTAAAATTTCTTTTTCTCCGACTTTAACATGTAAATTTTTTATCTTTAAAGTTGACATAAAACGCGCCCCTTTCGAACATATATTTTACGAAAAATTACTGATAATGACAAGCAATACGATAATAAATTTATTATACCCAAACAACAAGTTTTCAAAAAGAAAAACTCTATAGACGAATCTATAGAGTCATGTCTAACAAATACCACAAATGATAACCAATAAGATAAACAATACAAGAATTAAGGTAAATGATCCTTGATGTGCCATCATAAATATCCCTCCCTTTCTAAACAACAAAACAACATAATAAAATCAATAAAATAAACAACACGATTGTGATTTCTTGATGATGACTCTTGAGCTTTGTATCCATTTTTCCTTTCCCTCCTCTATGCACATTATATAATATGGTAAAATGTCAGTAAATTTTGTATTATAGCCTACTAAAGTTGAAAAAATATTGATATCGTGTATAATAGAAGTGTTAATATCAAGGAGGTCTATATGAAACAAAAACGACTTGTAGGACTAGCTTTAGCCAGTTTATTAGTCCTAAGTGGATGTTCTAGTGCCGTCAAAGATAATGGAAAGTATGTTGTTGCTTCTATTGATGGTCAAAAAATCTATGCTGATGACATTTATAAAAATTTGTCAACTTCAACAGAGGGAAAGAAAAATTTATTTACTTATGTATTAGATCAACTCATTCGAGAAAATTTCCCAGTAACATCTGATATGAAAGAAAATGCTTCAAACATTGCATCAAATCTTGAAAACAATTATAAGAATCAATATGGAGATGATGCTGATGCGCAATTAGAAAGTGCATTAACACAAAGTGGTTATAAAGATATCGACGCTTTTAAAGATTCGATTGTTCAATCACTTCAATATTCTGAATTTTTAAAGAAATATGTCAAAGCAAACTTTGATGAAGTGTTTGATGATTATTACAAGATGGAAGCTCCTCGTAAGATGAGTTTAATAAAAGTCACAATGAGTGATCCAGCAAATCCAACTGATGAAGAAAAAGCTAAATTAGAAGAAATCCAATCATTATTAAAAACTGACAAAAGTTTTGAGGATATTGCTTCTCAATATTCTGATGATACAACAAAGAGTGCAAAAGGGAATATTGGGATTGTGGATTCAACTGCAAAATTAAAAAATATTTATGGTGAAGAAGTTGAAAAAGCTGCTTTAACTCTTGAACAAGGTAAAATCACTGCCCCTATCCAAGGAACTGGTGGATACTATATTTTAAAATGTACAACAACTGATAAAGAAACAATTAAAAAAGAATTAAAGACAATTGATGTTGATTCTCCTTTACTTGTTTATGATACTTATTTAGTATATCTTGTTTTTAATACTTATGACATTAAGTATGGTGATGATAGTGTTAAAGAAACAATTCAAAAGATTGTTGATGAAAATTTAAAAACAAGAACTGATTTAAGAAAGGAGAAATCATAATGAAGAAATTATTAATGTTACTTCTTTGTGGTGGATTACTTGCAGCTTGTTCTTCAAATTATAGTGTAAAAGTCAGTGATAGTGATAAAGTCATTGTAAGTGGAAGTGAACTTAATATTACTAAACAAGATTATTTTGATTATTTATTAAAAACTAGTGGTGCTAATGAAGTTCTTGATGAAGTTTTATTAAGTATTGCCGATAAAGAATTAACTGATCAAAAGGCTATTGATAAGCAAGTTAAAGAAGAAGAAAAAACATATGAACAATATGCTGATGGTGGTTTAGATAAATATGCAAAATCATTAGGTTATTCTTCAAAAGATGATTTTGTTAATGAAAAGATTGTTCCTGTAGTTAAATTAAATATGTTAACAAAAAAATATATTGAAGAAAACTTAGAAACAATGATTTCAGAATATCAAGTTGTATCTTTTAAAAAGATTGTTGTAGATAAAGAATCTGCTGCTTTAGCAATTATTAAAGAAGCCACAACAAAAGAAGCTTTTGATAAGAAATTAAAAGAAGCCGGAACAAATGGTGAAGATGCTGGTATTGTCACTAAGAATTCTTCATTAGATGATAACTTAAAGAAAAAATTAAAAGATTTATCAAAGCTTGATAAAGATGGTGTTTATAGTGAAGCTATTAAATTAAGTGATGATAAATATGCTGTTGTCTATGTTTATGATACTGATCATAAAAACAAAGATGATTTAATTGAAGCTTTAGCTAATGATTCAAATGCTAAAGAAGATGTTGAAGCAAAATATTTGAAGAAATATCATTTTACTGTTAATGATGATAAATTAGCTAAAGAAATTAAGAATATTTCAGATCAATATCTTGAATAAGGGGTTTCCCTTATTCTTTTTTTATTGTAAAATGATATTAATGGAGGTAAGGTTTATGGATAATTGTATTTTTTGTAAGATTGCTCATCATGAAATTGGTGGAAAAGTTTTATATGAAGATGATGTGTGTATGGCTTTTTTAGATTTAAGTCAGGCAACAAATGGACATACTTTAGTCATTCCTAAAAAACACTATGATAATGTTTTGAATGTTGATCAACAAACGCTTTCACATATGATGAATGTCGTTCAGGAAATAGCTAAGAAATTGCAAAATAAATTAGGTGCTTTAGGTTTTAATGTGATTACGAATATGAATGAAATTGCTGGTCAATCTGTTCATCATTTCCATATTCATATTATTCCTAGATATCAAGAAGATGAAGGTTTTAAGGCTATCTACCAAGATCGTAGTGATCAAGTTGATTTAGATGATATTTATCAAAAGATTATGCAATAGAGTTCTAAGAACTCTATTTTTTATGATTTTTATTTTTGTAGAACATATGATATAATATGAAAAAGGAGAAAGATATGGAAAGAATCAGAATCAATATGTTATCCAATGCTGACAAAGTTGATGGTCAAGGTGTTGGAAGTGCTTATTTAGAACAAGTATCACTTATTAAAGATGAATTGAGTGATGTTTTTGATGTTGTTATTAATGATTCAGCTCCTGCTGATATTATTCATTGTCATACCATTTTACCTGAATATTTAATGAAGATGAAAAGAAACAAGGGTGTTAATGTTGCCTATGTTCACTTTTTGCCTGATACTTTAGATGGTAGTATAAGTTTACCTAAATCAGCTTTAAAAGTTTTTAAGAAATATATTACCTATTTTTATAACACTGCTGATTATTTGATTGTTGTGAATCCTATTTTTATTGATGACTTAGTAAGATTTGGTATCGAAAGAAGAAAGATTCACTATATTCCTAATTATGTTTCTAAAGAATCCTTTTATCAAGAAAGCGAAGAAAAAGTTCTCACTGTTAAACAACGTTATGATATTGATAAAGATGCTTTTGTTGTTTTAGGGGTTGGGCAAGTTCAAACGAGAAAAGGAGTTAAAGATTTTGTTGAAGTAGCTAAGATGTTACCTGATATCACTTTTGTTTGGGCTGGCGGATTCTCTTTTGGAAAGATTACTGATGGTTATGATGAATTAAAAGAAATTTATCAGAATCCTCCTAGTAATGTTCATTTCATTGGTATTGTACAAAGAGAAGAAATGAATGATATTTATAATCTTGCTGATATTTTGTTTATGCCTTCGTATAACGAGCTTTTCCCCATGGCAATATTAGAAGCTGTCAATAGTCAAAAACCCCTGCTATTAAGGGATTTAGAGCTTTATAAAGATATTCTTTTTAACAAGTACTTAAGTCAAAATGATAATGTTCAATTTGCTAAGCAAATTCAAGAATTAAAAGATGATCCTCATCTTTATCAAAAATATCAGCACTATTCCAAAGAAATTAGTGAATATTATTCTAAAGAACATGTCAAAGAAATGTGGAAAGAATTTTATTGTGGTATTCAAAAAAGTGGTCAATAAACCACTTTCTATAGATGAAGTGATTGATGAATGAATTCAATTAATTTTTCATTCACAACTTCATCTTTTTTTATATTCTTCATTTCTTCAATACGATTCATACATTCTCCACAAATATCAATTCCAATCACATCACAATCCGTTAATAAAATAGCTAATAATGACTGCAAATCCAATAAATTGACTTGACCTTGATCCCAATTCGTTTCAATAACTTGTTTAGATAAAATATCTTTATCAATAGAGATATAAATTGGTAAGTCTTTTATTTTATCCAATGGAAAAGAAGCAAAGCGATGCTTTAAAATATCATCTTCTAAGAAAATAATCACTTTATCTTTATATAAGTGCTCAATTTTCTTTTTTTGTGAAGCTGTCATTCCAATTAAAATAACTTTTTGTAAATAAGGTTGTGATTCAATTGCTTTTAAAATCCATGAACCACAACCTAGCATTTCATCAAATAATGATTTTTGCATATCACTATGATGATCAAAGACAACCAAAGCAAATGGATGTCTTATTTTTTCTATCCATAATTCACTAATATAATGATAATTGCCATTATCAATAAAATGAATTCCCTGAACATCAATGTTTGAAATCATACGACGAATCATTTGTTTAGAATGATTATCTAAAAGTCCATTTGTCCCTTGTATATTTTGACAATCAATCCAATTGAAATTATCTTTTTGATAAAATCTTTGATTTTCATAAATACCAGAGAAGTTCATAATCGTTAAAATATTTTTCAATTATTCATACATCTTTGGTTTGTAAATTGTTCGATTTTCTAAAGCGAAAACCCGTTTAGAATATTCTCCTGGTTCTACTTGATCTAAAGCTTTATCAAACATATTCATTCTAGCATCAATGTTGTCAATTAAATAGATCATTTCAGCTTCTTTAATTTGTGGTAATACTGGTGAACCAAATTCATTTTTACCATGATGAGATAAAATTAAATGCTGTAATAAGACAACTTCCTCACCTTCAATATTTAATTCCTTAGCTGCCTCATAAACCATTGCTTGAGCAATAGAAATATGTCCTAGCATTTTTCCTTCTAGTGTATACGTTGGAACAACTGGTCCACTTAATTCAACAGTTTTTCCTAAATCATGTAATAAAATACCCGCATACATTAAATCTGCATTTAAACTTGGATAGATATCTAACATACTATCCGCTAATTTCAACATAGATAAAGTATGATAAGCCAACCCAGACACACATTCATGATGATTACGGCTTGCTGCTGGATATATTTTTAATGCTTCGATATTTTTTTCCATAAGATGTTTCACAATTACATAAAGCTTAGTATTTGAAATTCGTTTAACATAGCTCATTAATTGTTCAATCATTTCATCTTGATCCATTGGTGCTTTGCTTAAAAACTGTACTTGTTGTGATTGCTGATAAGAAATATCTTCTATCTTAACAATCTTCATTTGACGATCATCACTATATTTGATAATATCCCCTTTACCTCTTACAACTGCACCATTTTGAAGCGTTGAGATTTGTTCGTCGGTTGCATTCCATAACTTTGCATCAATTGTTCCTGTTTCATCTTGAAAAACAATGCTTAAATAATTACTTTTATTGGCACCATTTGTTTTACCAGTTGTTACATGTGAGATCATCGCTGTAAATTCAACGTTATCATTGCCACATTTCATATCTCTAATTTTAATCATCATTATCCTCCCATAATTCTCTAATAATTTCTACCACATCATCATATTCATAACCTTTTTGTACAAGGAAAGTAATGATTTTGCTTTTTAAAATATGTTTATCATATCTGTTTTTATAACGATTATAGACACGATAATATTCTTTTGTTAATAACTTTTTAGTATGTTCTTTAGGAAATACAAAATCAAAATCCTGAATAGCCCTTTCAACAACATCTTGTGAAAAGCCTTTATTAAAAAGTTTGTTCTTGATATTTTGAATAAGTGCATATTGGGGTCTTGTTGTATTTTCATTATATAACTTTTCAACAATTTCTAATGCTTTATCATATTCTAAATCTTGGGAATAATCAGCTAAGAACTCATCAATCACAAATGGTGAAACACCATCTTTTTTTAGATTATAAATAATTTTATTAACCCCTATTCCTAGTCTCGTCGCTTTATGAAAATAATTTTTAGTATACTCGACATCATCAATCAGATTCTTTTGAACAAGAAGATCCATTGTCATCTCAACTTGTATATCATCAAAATCACCTTTATCCGTTAATTTCTTCAACATTTTTGCATAAGTATAATCTTTATAAGTCAAATATTTTAAAGCCAACTGATACGCTCTGGCGACCTGTTCTTGATCTTTTAAAGCATCTAATTCTTCCCGATCAACAACTTGCCCAACACTTAAACCATAGCGATCAATAACTTGTGATGATAAATTCAAAAGAACTTGATGATTATCAAATTGAAAAGCTACATTATAAGTATGCCCTTTATCCGGTGTTAAAGACACCACTTCATAACAATAATGATGCTTTGATAAAGCTTTATGATAAGTTTTCATAATTCTTTCATAAAAAATCTCACTACTATAGTTTTTCGCATCTTCTAATGCATGCTCAATCAATTCACTTAAATCACTATCAGCCAAAGTTAAAATTTTCTCGACTAATTGTTCTTGTGTCTCAAAGAAATATCCATTTCTCCCATCAATAACAACACCTTCTAGGTTCTTATCATAACGCGCTAATACTGGGATTCCACTTGCCATTGCTTCAATAAAAGTTAAGCCTTGTGTTTCAGTAATAGAAGCAGAAACAAATAGATGCGAAACATGATAAAAACTAGGAACCTTTTCGCTCACTTGTGGACCAGTAAAACAAATATAATCATCTAATCCTTTTGAATGAACATAGTCCTTCAGTTCATCAACTTGAGGTCCCCCTCCAACAATCATTAAAACAATTTGTTGATTGACTTTTATAATTTCAGACATTGCATCAATTAAAAAGTCTACACTTTTCTCTGGAGCTATTCTCCCTAAGAAAGTCACAACAAATTTATTTTCTAAATGATATTGTTTCACAATTTGTTGCATCAATTCTTCATTTTTATGAGCTAAAGAAAAATGCTCTAATTCTAGTCCTGTTGGAATAACATTAATAGAATTAGAAATTCCATATTCTCTTAAAGCATCAGCCGTTTTTTGTGAAGGAACAATCAATTCAGAACAGCTATCACCGTAGATTTTAGAAATCTTTTCAATAATTTTCTTAGCTGCATGATCAACCGCTTTAATATTCCCTGGCGCAATATAATGAGAATAATCAGCCCACATTGTATGGTAAGTATAACAAACCGGTACATTCAAGATTTCACCAGCAATCTTGCCAAAAATTCCAATTCCAAATTCTGTTTGAATATGGATAATATCTGGCTGAAAATCTTTTAGTTCCTTCATTCCTTTAAAAGAATAAATATTAGAAGCTCGATAGCCATAGAGCTTCTTTAAATCAATTCCAGGTAACCTTAAAACATCTAAATCCTCATCAACATATTGGCTATCATGAGGTAAAAAGGTTGTAACAATTAAAACATGATGTCCATGCTTTTTTAATTCTTTTTTTAATATATGTGTAGATGTTGCAACACCATTAATATCTGGTAAATACGTATCACTAAATAAAGCAATATTCATTCAATCACTCCTCCAATTTAGAACGGTTTATCTCTTTATTCATTGAAAAGACTAAACCACCTATAATCAAACCCATATAGTAAGACATAAAACGCCATAGGAATAATGACGATGAAGTCCCAACAGTACCTAAGAAACTAAATAATAGAACATATACACCTTCACTACCACCACTAGCTCCAGGTATCGGTAAAAATGCATTAATTAAATAAATAAATGAACATAATCCTAAAAAGTCAAAGAACTGATTCCAAGAGACATTTAAATTAAGTGCCTTAGCTGCAAAAAAAGGCATACTATAAATAATTGTCAACTTCATAAAATTACAAAGACATGATTTTACAAGGACAGGCTTATTCCGTTGTAAGAAATTCAATTGTTCTCTAAAATCAGCAAGATATTGTTCAATTTTAACACATGTTGATTCATAATCTTTGACAATATGAATCTTACTTAAAAATCTTAAAACATTATGCGTTAAAAAGTTTTGTAATTTTTTTGATTTAGCACCACCAAATAACCCTAAGATGACCACAAAATTAATCAGAAAACCAAGTATTGCAAGACTAAAAACTGCTGGTTGATTTTCTACAAAATACTGATATTTAAATAATAACACAATTCCTGTATATAATACCAAGACACTCTGATAACAAATAAAACACATCAAAAGAATACTTGCCGAATTTGTTGGTGGTATTCCTTGTTTATTAAAAATATAAACTTGAGCAAATTGTCCACCACTCGCAAATGGTGTAATCCCATTAAAGAAAGTTCCACTAATGGCATTAATAAATGATTGTTTAAACGAATAATCTTTTTTGTAAGCAAGACCAAAATACCACAATGAAAGTGCGTCAAATAGATAATAGGAGAACATAACAATTCCCATAACAGCAATCCAAGAAATTCTTGCTTCTTCAAAAGCATGGATGACTTGATCAAACTGCTTACCAATTGACAAATATATTGAAACCCCACCAATTATCAAAATGAGTGCAATATTAAAAAAATATTTTTTATTTCTCATACTTACGTGCTTTAAAAATCCATCAAATTAGATTTTTAAATACTCCTTTCTGATAAAAGAAAGCCTATTTCTCTTTTTTATCATATTCATTCATTATTATATTAGAATTGTATTCTTCACTGTAAGTGTACTATTTCCTCAAGCTAATTTTACTACATTTCAGACAATATGAAAAGCAAAAGGAGAAGAAAGATAGGATAAATATAGACAAAAAAAGAGAGATATCGGATGATATCCCTCAGGAGAACTGGCAGCTTGCTATTGTCGCAATCGCTCACTATCTTCGCCGTTATGATGCT
>NZ_SMCQ01000035.1 GCF_004343035.1 Longibaculum muris | reverse complement strand
ATTTGCTTATAGTAAATAGATATAAAAAACATAAAAAGAGTGCTAAAGATCATATGTACAAAAAAACCTTCCCTACTACTTATATACGCAAAAAATTCAATTTTTCTTTTTATTTCTAAAAAAAATTCAAACTATTTTATAAAATAGTTTGAACCCTCATTACTTTATTCTTCATCAATTTCTTTTTTTAACTCATCAATTTCTGCTTCGAAATCATAAATGCGATGACGCATTTCAGCAACTTCTTCATCAATCGAATTTTGATCTTCTAATAATTGAAAATAATACTTTCCTAAATCACGATAAACATCATCACGATCAGATTCTAAATTCTTAATCTTTAATTTAATTTTGGCAGTACCAGCCAGTTCTTGTGTCTTATCAATTGCTTCTTCTGTAAACTTCGCCGCTTTTTTTGTTAAATCATCAAATAGAGCCATCTTTTTCACCTACCCGATATATTTTTTAATATATTGAACACCAATTCCACCAACACCCATATGAGCACCAACTACTGATGGTAATTCTCTTAATTCTACTTCCACTTCACCAATTTTATCCAAAATCATTTGTTTCACTTCTAATGCTGATTCTTCACATAAAACATGTTCAACTGTGAATTTATAATCCTTGGCATTAACGCCTAATTCAATCATACGATTGACTAAAGTTGCACGTGCTTTAGATAATGTTCTTACTTTAGCAAGTGTATCTATTCTACCACCTAAAGCATAATTTAATTCCATCACTGGAACAATTTTTAACATTCCTGCAAGTAAAGCAACGGCTGGAGTAATACGCCCACCTTTTTTCAAATGATCTAAGTTTGGGGCCATAATAATTGTTCCTGAATGTTCAACCATTTCTTCTAAGATTGTTTTGATTTCCTCAGATGTTTTACCATCTTTTACAAGCTTATTAGCAATAAATGTTAGATATTTATGATTCCCTGCTGTACCTTTTGTATCAACTAAAGTAATCTTAATACCCACCATATCAGCAGCAACTTTCATACCATTTAAAGTTGATGATAACCCTGTCGCAATTGGTAAACCAATTACTTCATCATAGCCAGCATCTTTTATTCTTTCTAATACATTCATCATCTCACCTGTAGAAGGTTGAGACGTCATGACCATAATGCCTTCTCTTTCCATTGTTTCAAAAACTTCAATACTACTAATATCCTTTTGATCCAAAAAAGTTTTATCCCTCATTGTAATACACAAGGGTACAATATATATTCCTTCATTTTCATATTTACCAATTTCAATTTGGCATCCACTATCCGATAAAATAGCTATTCTATTCACTATTATCCCTCTTTTCTAAGTTATGACTTATGTTCATATTATAGAACAAACAAGACCTTTTGACAATAAAATGAAATCATATATAATAAAGAAAAAGAAAGGAAATGAAACATGATATCAGTTAAAGAATATACAAACCATACAATTATCATAAAAAAATCAGAATTTATATGTCATTTAATTCCTTGCAGTCATATTGAACAAGCTAAAAAACTTATATCAGATTATAGTGATGAAACTGCAACACATAACTGTGTTGCCTACATCATTGGTCCTCATGAAAGAGCTTTTGATGATGGCGAACCCTCAGGAACAGCTGGTTTACCTATGCTGAATGTTTTAAAAATGCAAGGTCTAACAAATATCATTGCAATCGTTACTAGACATTTTGGGGGAATTAAATTAGGTGCCGGTGGATTAACCAGAGCATATACTCAAAGTGTTGCTGAAGCCTTAAAAGAAGCTGAAATTGTAGAAAAAGAATTAGTTGATTTATATCAGATTACTATTGACTATTCTTATACTCGAAAATTTGAACATTTATTGAAACAGTTCAACATAAAATGTATTCATCAAGAATATAATGAACAAGTCACATATCATTGTTATTTAAGGGATCTCCAATTTTTAGAACAAATTCAAGATCTAACAAACAATCAGTTTCATTATGAACGTATTGGTTCAGATTATTTAGCAAAAGAAAATTGACATTTTATCATAAGATTGTTATAATTCATGCAAGATAAGGGAGTAATTAGCACATATGTGTAATCATGTCAACATACTGATATTATTATCTGGCATGATTTTAAATAATGAGACTTGTCTGTGTCAAAAGCACAGTCATGTCTTTTTTTTACGAGGAGGATATTTTATGGGGTTTATTGAAATTGTAATTATTGGTGTTGGTTTAGCAATGGACGCTTTTGCGGTGAGTATATGCAAGGGGCTATCAACTAGAAAATTAGAAGTCAAACATGCACTTATCTGTGGTGGATATTTTGGTTTTTTTCAGGCAATAATGCCACTTATTGGCTATATTTTAGGGGTTCAATTTAAAGATAAGATTGAAAGTATTGATCATTGGATTGCTTTTGTTTTACTTGTTTTAATTGGTTTAAATATGATTAAAGAAGCTTTTGGTGAAGAAGAATGTTGTGATCCTGATTTTTCTTTTAAAGCAATGTTACCTTTAGCTGTGGCAACTTCTATTGATGCTTTAGCTATTGGAGTAACATTTGCCTTTTTAAATGTTAACATTTTATATGCGATTATTATCATTGGTATTACAACACTTATTATATCTATGATTGGAGTCAAGATTGGTCATGTCTTTGGTTCACGATATAAGTCTAAAGCAGAGATTGCTGGTGGTATCATCTTGATTTTAATGGGAATAAAAATATTATTGGAACATTTAGGAATTTTGATACTTTAATTCAAACTCTATTCATATTTAAGGATAATAATATGATTAAGGAGTGATAGAAATGAATAATGTCTCTAAGTTATATGAAGTCTATGTCAATAGAGAGTTACAAACAACTAAAAATGAAATATTAAATGTACAAAGACTAAATCAAAAGATTTTATCTTTCTTACATGATTTAGCTGAAGTTTCTCAAGATTCACGTTGTTATTTGTTTTGGGAAAAAGAAGAAGCTATTAATCATCAACAATTATTAGAACATTATATTGAAGGTTTAACTATGTTAATGTCTATTGGTTATGAATTACGCATTGATAGTATTAAAAACCATACAGAAATCCCTCAACATCAAGATATCTTTTCTTTATTCTTTAAGATTTATCATTCAATCTTAAAAGTTCAAAGTCACTATTCAAGTGATGATTATCAAAATACAATTGATGATTACTTTACTTTAGGTTTCCAATTAGGAATTGATATCAATGAAATCATAGAAAATTATCAAAATGATTAATCACAAATAATAACATCTCATGAATTAACCCATAAACGAAAGGAGACACAATGAAAAACTTTTTAAATGGTGTTGTTAAAACTTTTGGTGTTTCAATCTCTGCATTCATTTATTCGATTTATTTATTATTACATAATCAAGTTCCTTATGATGTAGAGAAATCTCTCAAACCAGGAAATACAAAAAAGTATATTATGATTGAGATTGGCTTTTATGTCAGCTGTCTTATTCTGCTTATAAGTTTAACTATATGTCTCAATTTTTTAACAAATATTCCAATTATTATTATGTTACATGCCTTTCTCTTTGTATTCATTTTAGTTGTTAGTGCATTTTTAAAAAATAATCTCTTTATTTCATGAAAAAAAGCTGTAATGAAACCATTCATTCAGCTTTTTTCATACTTAAAATGTTTTTTTAATTTTTGCCATAATAGCATCTGATTTTGTAATTAAATCAGAAACCCCCATCCGAAGAACTTTCTTTCCTTTAAAACGTTCTTCTCCTTCAATATTGATATCATTAGATAAAATCACACAAACAGCTTCTTCAATATCCTCTAAACAAAGTTTATTTTCAATTCCACAACCACCTTGAGTTTCAATACATACCTCAATTCCATATTTTTCACCAGATAAAATCAATGCCTCAGCTGCCATATATGTATGAGCAACCCCTGATGGACAAGCTGTACATCCCACAACTTTCATTTTTTGCCTCCTATAATTCTTCAAAATCTAATTCAATATCTTCTAAACAATCTAATTCTTGAGAATCAATATGATCCGTATTTTTTCTTTTTAAAACATTAACCAAAATAGCCGTTACAAGCGACCCAACAACAACCCCAATAACATATCCTAATTTCCCTTCTATCACCGGTAAAACAATTAAACCACCCCAAGGAGCATGATTTAAAACACCTAATAAAAAAGAAATAATATTACCAATTGCTGCCCCAACACAAATAGAAGGAATGACACGGATAGGATCATTAGCAGCAAAAGGTATTGCCCCTTCAGTAATCCCCATACATCCCATCAAAATAGCAGCTTTACCAGCTTCTCTTTCCTCAACGTTGTACTTTTTAGGAGCCAACATTGTCGCAATTCCCATCCCAATAGATGGTGTACAAATCGCAACACCTACCCCACCCATTAAATAAGGTAATGTGTCAACTTGTGTTTGAGCAAACAAAGTAGCCACTTTATTAATCGGACCACCCATATCAAAAGCTGTCATAGAGCCTAAAATTGCGCCTAAAGGAACAAGTCCAATATCATTCATATGCGCTAACCAACTGGTTAATGATGACATGACAAAACTAATTGGTTTTCCAATCAGCCAAAAAACAATTCCACCAGTCAATAGAGTTCCAACAACTGGATACAAGAAAATTGCCCCTAAAGATTTTAAAGAAAGTGGTAACTCAATCTTTTTAAGATAGTTTACAATCACTCCGGCAATAAATCCTGCCGCAATCCCACCTAAAAAACCAGCTCCAACACTCTTAGCCACCCATGCTCCACACATTCCTGGTGCTAAACCAGGACGTTCAGCAATGGAATAAGCAATATAACCACCCAATACTGGAATAAACAAAGTTAACCCAGCATGTCCTATTTCTGATAAACCACTTACAAATATTTGATTATTAACGGTTGACTGAGATATTCCTTGAGGATTAACCATCACCGATAAAGCTAATAAAATTCCTCCTGAAACAATAAATGGAATCATATGCGATGTCCCAGTCAACAAATGACGCTTCACAATTTTTAAATTTTCTCTCATTTTTCTATCCTCTTTATGATTGCATTGTTTCATTCAAAAATCTATAGACATCTTCTTTCGTTCCATTTGTTAAAATCATACGATATTCATCATGCATAAGTTTACGTGCTAATGAAGAAATCATTTTCATATAAATATCATTAGCACTTTGCTTCATTGCTGCAATCAATATGACATAACGTACTTCTTCATGCGTCTTTTCATCCCAAATAACCGGCTTATGTAATCTTCCAAAACAAAGACAAGGTCTTTTCACACACTGACTTCTTCCATGCGGTAACCCCATCTCATCTCCAATCACTGTTGCTGATAATTTTTCTCTTTTCAATACATCTTGGTAAAATTGTGATGCATCATCTATATTACCAACTTTTTCAAGTTTACAAACTAACGTTTGAATGACTTCTTCTTTTGTATTATCTTTGATATCAAAGATAATACAATCTTTATCAATCAAATACATTTAAATAAATCTCCTCTCATAATCCATTAAAACTTCATAAGCTTCTTGACTTGTTTGTGATTTGACTATATATTTCATAAAATCCGTTGTCTTTTCTAACTTCATCAGATTAATAATTGCCGGAATATGTTCCTTTTGATCTTTACTCGATAAACAAAAAATAACCTGAATTTCCTTATCTCCAAACTTTACCTTCTTTTGATTAATAATCATACTCATCGCTGTCTTATAAACCCCAACTTCACAATTTCCATGTAATAAAGCAAACTTACCATCAACAATAAAATAAAAACCATTTTGTTCAATAATATCAAAAATTGTTTCTAGATAATTTCTATTCACCGCATATGATTCTTCTAAAATATGACAACTTTGAATAACCGCTTCTTCCCAAGTCATATCCTGATCAATGATTTGAATCACATCTTCATTCAATAAATCAGCCAATTGCCCTATCTTTTTAGGTTTTCCTAAATCACGATAACCCAACTCACGTCGAATAACTTCTAAAACCCGAGTTCGATCTTCATCTTTTAAGAAATCTAAACTTTTATTAATTGAATAATAGTTGGATAAAGGGGATTTTCTTGCAATTCCAGCATTAATTAAACAACGATCATCTAACTTTGTTAAAATAGGATTAACTTGTAAGTAATCAATATCTAAATCTAATTTTGTTGTGGTAATAATTTTATCAACTTGATCAAGATTTTGATAAGTAGAAAGTTTATATTTAGGAATCGTATCAACAATCTCTACTTGGTATTCACTCAATAATGATTCTTTTAACATTGTCGTTGTTCCATAACCATGTCCACAAACCAATAATATTCTTTTACGCTCATTATGATGAATCCGTTTTAAGCTTGCCACAAAATGAATAACCAAATAAGCAATCTCATTTTCATTTGTAATATTCTTTAAAAGCTCAATTCTTTTAATAACTCTTGTCACAATTTCAAAAATCTCTAAATTCTTTGTAGATAATAAAGAGACAACATTTTCATCTACAACAACTCCTAATTGAATACGTTGTATTAATGGAACCATATGATTAAACAACCCTTCAATTAAAACAGGATCATTTTGAAAAGGAATACCCATTTCAATAGACATTTCTGAAATAAAACAAGTCACAATACTTTCTACCTTAATCATATCAACATGTTCTTCATAATCCAAAAAACGATTAAGATAATTCAAATAATTAACCATCTTATTTTTATTCTTTTCATTAATAGGTTTATTAACCAAATGCTCGATATCTTCAATAAACTGATCTATTATATTTCTATCCGTTTCTACAAAGGCAAAATCAAATACTGGAATTTCCTTATTCTCAAAAAACCATATCATGCAAATCACATGAGCTACATACCAATTATAAGCCTCATCTCTTAAAGTTAAATCCATCATTTCTAACATATCATCAATTAACATAATAATTTCTTTTAATAGAATTTCTGGAAATGAAAGCTTAAAAATATCTAAAAGATATTTTTGATAACTATTCAAATGATGAGAATCTTTAATTAAAAGAATATATTTTTTTAATTCATTAACCATCAAAGCAATTCTTTTTTTATTATCTCCATTTAATTGAAAGCATTCATCATAAGTAATCGTTAATCCTTGTTCTAATAAATATGTTTCAATTTCATCAAAATCATTCTTAATTGTACTTCTTGAAACTAATAAATCTTTTGAAAGTTGTGATAAGTTAAATTGTTGACTACAAAATAAAAGATAAATCAATATAATCGATAATCTTTCATCATGTGAATAAATATATTCATTATTCACTTCAAAAACTTTTATTGAAAAATCTTCAGGTATTTTTAAAATACCTTTACCACCTTTCATAATTGGAGATAATTGATTTTCAATTAATATTTCATTAATTCGTTCAATATCATATCTAACATTTCTTTCTTTAATATTTAAAGCTTGTTCAATTTCTTTATATGTTGTTTGTTGATATTGTGATAAGTGTTTGACTATTTCTAACATTCGAGCACTTATTAACATACAATTCCCCCATTCTTTTATCATTATTATAATCATATTTATTCATTTGAAAAGAAATATTACTCACAATATTTGTAAAAAAAATTACAAAAGTTACAAATTGAAAAGATAGATATTCGATTATATACTGTGACTTGCAGTTATAAGTCTTTATTCACTTATAATTCAAGAATATCAAAGAATGGGAGGAAAAATGAAATGGTTGGAATTATTCTTGCAAGTCATGGGGAATTTGCAAATGGAATTTTACAATCAGGAGCTATGATTTTTGGAGATCAACCTGATGTAAAAGCTGTCACTTTACAACCAAGTGAAGGTCCCGATGACTTAAAAGCTAAAATTGAAGCTGCAATTGCAACATTTGAAAACCAAGATGAAGTTCTTTTCTTAGTTGATTTATGGGGTGGAACTCCATTTAATCAATCTAATGGAATTATCAATGGTCATGAAGATAAATGGGCAATTGTTACAGGATTAAACTTACCAATGTTAATTGAAGCTTATGCTTCTCGTATGTCTATGACTTCAGCTCATGAAATTGCAACTCATATTTGTGAAGTTGCTAGAGATGGTGTGAAAACACAACCAGCAACATTGGAACCAAAGAAAGAAAAAGAAGAAGTTGTAACAAAACAAACTGCAGGAGCTATTCCTGAAGGAACAGTTTTAGGTGATGGTCATATTAAATATGTACTAGCACGTGTTGATACACGTCTATTACATGGTCAAGTTGCTACAACTTGGACAAAAACAACTCAACCTAATCGTATTATTGTTGTTTCTGATTCAGTTGCTCATGATGATTTACGTAAAAAGATGATTGAACAAGCTGCGCCTCCAGGGGTAAAAGCTAATGTTGTACCAATTGATAAAATGATTCAAGTGGCTAAAGATCCTCGTTTTGGTAATACCAAAGCAATGTTATTGTTTGAAACTCCTCAAGATGCGCTTAGAGCAATTAAGGGTGGAGTTGATATCAAAGAATTAAATATTGGTTCAATGGCTCATTCACTTGGTAAAGTGGTGGTTAATAAAGCTATAGCAATGAATCAAGATGATATTAAAACACTTGAAGAATTAAAAGAAATGGGTGTTACTTTTGATGTTCGTAAAGTACCAGCTGATTCTAAAGAAAATATGGATAATCTTTTAAAGAAAGCAAAAGCTGAATTAAAAAATTCTTAATTGAGGGAGGAAAATTATAATGTCAATTATTACAATTATTTTAATAATTATAATTGCCTTACTAGCTGGTATGGAAGGAGTTTTAGATGAATTCCAATTCCATCAACCACTAGTGGCATGTACTTTAATTGGTTTAGTGACTGGACACTTAACTGAAGGTATTATTTTAGGTGGTTCTTTACAAATGATTGCCTTAGGATGGGCAAACGTTGGAGCTGCTATTGCACCAGATGCAGCCCTTGCATCAGTTGCTTCAGCTATTATTATGGTACTTGGTTTAGAAGGTGGAACAACAAATGTTCAAACTGCAATTTCTACTTCTATCGCTGTTGCAATTCCATTATCAGTAGCTGGTTTATTCTTAACTATGATTTGTCGTACAATCGCTATTCCTATGGTTCACTTAATGGATAGTGCAGCTGAAAAAGGAAATATCCGTGCAATGGAAACATGGCAAATCTTAGCAATCTTATTACAAGGGGTACGTATTGCAATTCCTGCTGCTGCTTTATGTATTGTTCCAGCAACAGTTGTGACTGATGTATTAAATAAAATGCCAGCTTGGTTATCAGGTGGTATGACAGTTGGTGGTGGAATGGTTGCTGCTGTTGGTTATGCAATGGTTATCAATATGATGTCTACTAAAGAAACTTGGCCATTCTTTGCTATTGGATTTGTTTTAGCTGCTATTGGTCAATTAACATTAATCGCATTAGGAGCAATCGGTGTTGCTTTAGCTCTTATTTACTTAGGATTAAAAGAAAATGGTGGTTCAAATAATGGTGGAACTGGTGGTTCTGGTGACCCATTAGGTGACATCTTAAATGATTATTAAATCTTGAAGGAGGAAAGAAAAAATGGCAGAAAAATTACAATTATCTAAAAAAGATCGTTTATCAGTTGCTTGGCGTCATCAGTTCCTTCAAGGTTCTTGGAACTATGAACGTATGCAAAATGGTGGTTGGTGTTATTCAATTATCCCAGCTATCAAAAAATTATATCCAAATGAAGAAGATAGAATTGCTGCTTTAAAAAGACATATGGAATTCTATAACACTCATCCTTATGTATCTGCACCAGTTATGGGGGTTACATTAGCTTTAGAAGAAGAACGTGCAAATGGTGCGGAAATCAATGACCAAGCTATTCAAGGGGTTAAAGTTGGTATGATGGGACCTCTAGCTGGGGTTGGTGATCCAGTCTTCTGGTTTACTTTAAGACCAATCTTAGGTGCTTTAGGTGCTTCACTTGCCTTAAGTGGAAATATTATGGGTCCATTATTATTCTTCTTTGCATGGAACATTATCCGTATGGCATTTATTTGGTATACTCAAGAATTCGGATACAAAGTGGGAACTTCAATTGCCCAAGATTTATCTGGTGGTTTATTAGGAAAAATCACTCAAGGAGCTTCTATCCTTGGTATGTTTATCATTGGTTCTTTAGTTCAACGTTGGGTAAGTATTTCATTTACACCTATCGTTTCTAAAGTTACACAATCACCTGGGGCGTTCATTGATTGGGCAAAACTTCCTTCTGGTGTTGAAGGTATCAAATCAGCCTTAACAACTTATAGTCAATTAGGAGCAACTGCTCTTGATGAAGTCAAAGTAACAACTTTACAACAAAACTTAGATCAATTAATTCCAGGTTTATCAGCATTATTATTAACATTATTATGCTGCTGGTTATTAAAGAAAAAAGTTTCACCAATCGTTATTATCATTGCATTATTTGCTGTGGGTATTCTTGCTCGTTTAGCAGGTATCATGTAATTATAAATTGATGAGATTATAAATCAATCAAGGAGGAAAATATATGGTTCAATCTTTAAATACAAAAGTCGATTTAACAATTCAAGCTACTTCTTATTTAGGTATGGCTAATTATGGAAAAGTAATGGTTGGAGATCAAGCATTTGAATTCTATAATGAAAAGAATCTTAAGGATTATATTCAAATTCCTTGGGAAGAAGTTGACTATGTAATGGCATCTGTGATGTTTAAAGGAAAATGGCTTCCACGTTTTGCAATCGTTACTAAGAAAAATGGTAACTTTACTTTCTCCACTCGTGATAATAAAAAAACTTTAAGAGCCATTAATCAATATATTCCATCTGATAGATTGGTTAAATCTCTAAGCTTTTTCCAAGTTATTGGACGTGGATTCAAAGGAATCTTTAGTAAATTAAAATCAGCCTTATAACAGGCTGATTTTTTTATACACATTATCCTTGTGCTTTTTTCTTTAATTCATTTAATAATTCAATGGCTAATGGTAACCAATGTCCACTTGTTGGAATCATTATTACAATTTCATTTTTCATATATTTTAATTGTGGTTTCTTAAACAATCGATTTACAAGTTCAAATAATTCATCACCAGCAATATGAGCAGAAAATTCTTGCGTTAACATTACTTGAATATAATCACCAGCTTCTTTCACTTCATCAATAAATGGTTCATTACATAAAATCTCATAACGACGTTTCATGACAATGTTATTGACTTCTCTAGGCAATTTTCCATACAAATCTTTCAATTCATTTTCTAACTCTGTCATTTGTGATAAATGTTGTGCTTTATAAACCCGTTGATATAAATTTAATTTTTCAATATCACTCTCAACATAATTTTCAGGAATATAACCTTCAACATTAATATTTTGTACTGGAACTTCTTTTTCTGCTTTCTTTTCACCTGTCTTTTCATCAATCGCATCTTGTAAGATTTTCATATACATATCAAATCCAACAGTATCAATAAAGCCCGCTTGTTCACCACCTAAAATATCTCCAGAACCACGAATAGATAAATCACGCATAGCGATTTTATATCCACTTCCTAATTGAGCAAATTCTTTAATAGCTTTTAAACGTTTAGAAGCTTCTTCATTCATTTGCTTATTTTTAGCATACAATAAATATGCATAAGCGACTCTTTCGCTACGTCCAACACGTCCTTTAATTTGATACAATTGTGATAGTCCAAATTTATCTGCATCTTCAATAATAATTGTATTGGCATTAGGAATATCAATTCCCGTTTCAATGATTGTTGTACATACCAAAACATCATATTCTTTATCTGTAAATTCTTGCATCACATCTTCCAATTGATCCCTTGACATCTTTCCATGTCCAATTCCTACACGAGCTGATGGCACCATTCTGGCAATATGATTAGCCACACTTTCAATATTAGAAGTTTTATTATAGAGATAGAAAACTTGTCCTTTTCTTCCTAATTCTCTTTCAATAACTTGTTTAATGAGTTGTTCACTTTTTTCCATCACATATGTTTGAACTGGCATACGATTTAATGGTGGCGTTTCAATTTGTGATAAACCACGAATTCCCATCAATGACATTTGTAAAGTTCTAGGAATCGGTGTTGCTGTTAAAGTTAAGACATCTATTGTTTTACGCATTTCTTTAATCTTTTCTTTTTGACGAACCCCAAAGCGTTGTTCCTCATCGATACATAATAAACCTAAATCTTTAAATTCAACATCCTTAGATAAAATACGATGTGTCCCAACTAATAAATCAATCTTTCCAGCTTTTAAATCAGCCAAAATTTGCTTTCTTTGTTTTAAAGTTGTAAAACGATTCAATAAAGCAATATTAACTGGAAAGTTCTCAAAACGCTTTGTCATCGTATGATAATGCTGTGAAGAAAGAATTGTTGTTGGACATAAGAAAGCAACTTGTTTATTAGCTAAAATAGCTTTAAAACATGCTCGCAATGCGACTTCTGTCTTACCAAAACCAACATCCCCACAAAGCAATCGATCCATTGGTCTAGGTAATTCCATATCCGCCTTAATTTCTTTCACGGCTTCTTGTTGATCTGGCGTTAAATCATAACCAAAACATTCTTCAAATTGAATCTGCATAGCATCATCTTTGGGATAAGCAAAGCCTGGCTGTTTCATACGTTGAGCATAAAGTTCAATTAATTTATCAGCTAAATCATCAACCTTATTTCTCACTCTTTGTTTTGTCTTTTGCCATTCAGTACTATTTAAAGCATGAATTTTAGGAACTTTTCCATCTCTTGAGGCATATTTTCTAACTAACTTAAAGTTCTCAACTGGAATATATAACGTATCATTTCCTTTATAGGCAATATACAAATAATCTTTCTTAGAACCCTTAACCTCTAATGTTTTAATTCCCATATATTGACCAATTCCATGCGTATCATGAACAACATAATCACCAATGTTAAGTTCTGTATAATCATTAATGATTTTCGCAT
Organism: Longibaculum muris; assembly: GCF_004343035.1. Lineage (GTDB taxonomy): Bacteria > Bacillota_I > Bacilli_A > Erysipelotrichales > Coprobacillaceae > Longibaculum > Longibaculum muris. The sequence goes on along the minus strand of NZ_SMCQ01000035.1, from coordinate 11,464 downwards.
CTTTATATTTGATATATCCCTTTTTCTTTTGGGAATTGACTTTAAATAATTCTGATTCAGTCAATAAAACAACATGCTCATCATAGAAATCAATACCTGTTTTTAAATTTCCCATATAGATATTGATACCATCATAAATATTCTCATCATTTCCAACCATTGTATAAGGAAGATTATGAGCTTCTAATAACTCAATCATCATTTGAATTTGATGATTATTATCTAAACACATTAAGATTTTATTTTGAATCAAATAATCTTTTAATTGTTGAATCAATTGTTTTTCATTTAATAATGATAATTGGACTTCTCTAGTAAGAAATGATATCTGTGAATCTTTTGTCCTAAAATCAATAAAATCAATACGTCTACCTTTTAATAAAGGATCAATTTCAGCAAATAAAGATAAATCCTTTACCATTTTCCCAATTCCCTGAAGTTCATGCGTATAGAAAAAAGATTCTTCTACATATTGATGATATACAGATTTAATCTTCTCATAACTAGAAGTCATCATATAGACATCATCAAAATATGAAAGTAAAGTTGTTGAAGTTGTAAACAGACTCATATACTGATACAAACGTGAAGAAGCATCATGAGCTTTTAATGATTCAATATCAATAGAAATTTCTTCTTCTAAATTATCCTGATATTCATCACAGTCACTTTGATCTTTAAGCATTTCAATTTGTTCAATAACTCCTTTTACTTCATCATCAGGATATAACAAATCTGTTGCTGGTAAGATCGTAACTTCTTTCACTCTTTCTAATGATCTTTGAGTATTTTTATCAAAGAATCTTAAGCTTTCTATTTCATCATCAAAGAATTCAATACGAATAGGATTATCATATTGAATAGAATAAACATCAATAACTCCACCACGTTTTGAATAATAGAAAGGTTCATCAACACGTTGAATCATTTGATAACCACTATGAATAAGTTTCTGTCTTAATTCAACAGGTTCAAGAATCATCCCTTCTTTAAGCATTAAAGTATTTTGTAAAAACAATTCACGATGAGGAATATAACGCACATAGCTATGTGTATGACAAATCACAACCAATGGTTCATTTTGACAAATTGCTGATAATGCATTAATTCTTTCTCCCATGATTTCCTGTGAAGAAGCTAAAGCTTCAACTCTTAAAGATTCATCACTTGGGAAAAAGACAACCTTATTTTTTAAGATAGGATAAAGTTCCTGATATAACAGTTGTGCCTGATATAAACTCTCTTTAATAATCAGCATCGGCTTTGGTGAAGCGAAAAAAGCACTAGCAATGAGAATCGCCTCATCACTAGCGTGAGATATCACAATCTCGCCTTTTCCCTTTAATAAAGCAAGATAAGCTGGATTATTTTTTAAAATCTGAATAATCTTTTTCATCTTTGTCTCCTTTAATTAAAAGCATTCATTGCTGCTACAAAATCTTTATCTAAATACATTTCAATCGCTTTAACAGCATTTTCAATACCTTCATCAATGAATGGTTGTTCATCTTTAGTAAAACGACCTAATACATAATCAACAACCTTAATATGAGGATGTTTATCAATTCCTACACGAATACGTTTAAAATTTTGAGTATTTGTATGAGCAATCACACTCTTTACACCATTATGACCACCAGCACTACCACTTTGTCTTAAACGTAGCTTACCAACTGGCATATCCATATCATCATAAACAATCAATAAATCATCCACATCTATTTTAAAATAATTCATTACTTGAATAACCGACTCACCAGAATTATTCATATAAGTCATGGGTTTTAATAAAATAACATCTTCACCATGATATTTGAATTTTACATACTCACCTTTGAATTTCTTATTATCAATAGAAACATTCAAAACATCAGCTAAACGATCCATAACCATAAAACCAACATTATGTCTTGTCTTTTCATACTCTTTATCTGGATTTCCTAAACCTACAATTAACTTCATTATGACACCTCCAAATAGCTTTAATAGTATAACACTATTCTCAACGAAAAGAAAGAGTCTATGATTTTTTCATACACTCATTTCAATTATCTTGCTAAAATAGCTAAACAAACACCATCAACTTTTAATTTATTATCTACAATCTTTCCTTTTTCACTATGACATAACAAGGAAAAACCTTCTTCTACATCAACTTCTATTGTATTTGTTGAAGCATTAAAATAAACAATAAAATCTTTATATTCTCCAATATCTTGATGTAATGTATATTCTATCATACGATGATCAATATTAGCTGTAGATACATTTTCACGAATAACTTCATAATCATCATAACGGAAACAACGATTATTTTTTCTTAAATGGATTAGGAATTGAACAAATTGAACTGTATCAATTTCCATATCCTTACGGTTCCAATCCAAAGCATTCACTTGATCTCCTGCATTATAGGTATTAGATTGTCCACCTTTGGTTCTAAAGAACTCTTGTCCACTATGAATAAAAGGAACACCTTGTGACAAGATAACTGCCGCTAACATCAAACGTAAACGTTTTTTCTTCACTTCTTCATTTTCATCATAATTAGAGATTTGTAATTTATCATAACATGTTGCATTATCATGACATTCTACATAATTGATAGATTGTGAAATATTATCAAACATTTCTAAATTACAAATTGCTTTCATTGCATCATTTGTCTTATATGTATCTCCTGAAAAATAACCTTTTGATTCCATTTGATTGGTTCCTCTTAACGTATCTCTAAAGAAATCATTAAAGAAACCAATATGTGGTGTTTGACGATTATTTTGAATTGTCGTACGTTTTTCTTCACTCAACGCTGTCATCATATTCCATCCTTCACCATAAACAATAAATGAAGAATCAATTGCCTTCCCTTGAGCATCTACAAGTTTCATTGTCTCTTGATCAATAATACCCATCAAATCAAAACGATAACCATCAATACCATAAAGCACTTGCCAACGCTTACACATATCTAAAATATATTTACGACACATCATCGCCGTGGTATTTAAATCATTCCCACACCATGAACCATTAGATAAACTACCATCATCATTTCTTCTAAAATAATAATGCGGAACAGTTCTCTCTAAAGCATTTAAATTCACATCATGCATATGATTATAAACTACATCCAAAACAACTCTTAACCCTCTAGAATGTAATGCATGAATCATTTGTTGTGCTTCCTGGATACGTTTATATCCATCATCAGGATCAGTGACATAACTTCCTTCAGTCACATTATAACCTGCTGGATCATACCCCCAATTATAAAGTTCTGTTGGATTTCTTTCATCCACAGTAGCAAAATCATTAATTGGCATTAATTGAACATGGGTAATTCCTAAACATGATAAATAATCAAGTCCTGTTGGATTCCCACTATCTGTTGATGTATGTAATTCACTAAAAGCCAAGAATTTTCCTTTGTTTTTCATTCCACTTGTTGATGACATAGAAAAATCTCTGACGCTTGTTTCATAAATTATTGCATCTGTTTTATGTAATAATGGTGGCATTGTATGCCTAGGCATAACAACCTTATCTAAGTCAACAACAATGCTACAACGTCCATTTGAGGCACATGCATAAGCATATGGATCAAGTGAGACTTCATAATCTTCCGAATGTCTAATCATATAAACATAGTTTGTAAGTTCTAAATCTCCTTCAACACTTACATTATAAACACCTTTTAATCCTCTTTTCATAGGATAAAGTTGTTCAACATCATCTTTATAGATTTTTAAAATAACATCTGTAGCTAGTGGTGCCCAAACCTTAAATGTTGTTTGTTGTTGGGTATAAGTATTCCCTAAATCTTCACCATCATAATAATATAATTCATCAAATTCTTTACACAATGAAAGTCTTGAAAAATCTAAAAAACAAGATAAGCCATAAGCATCAACAATCTTATAAACCTTACCCATTTTAAAAGAAATGTGAAATGCATATTCTTGATAATCAGGATTATCATTACTATTTAATGCATCTCCTGTTAATAATAATAATTCATCTTCTTCAAAATCCTTCAAATAAAATTTACTGCTGATTCCATTATAATAATTCTTTGAAAGATAAACTCTAATTTCATTAAAATTCACAGCATATGCTTTCATTCTGATTGCAGTTTCTTCCATATTCCCTACCCTTTCTTAAAGTAAAAAATAAAGATTCTATCGTTATTTCTACCTGCTTTTAGTATAACATATTGGATTTTAAAAAACTATCAAAGAATGTCATTAGAAAAAATCACTTCCCATTGATCAAACGATAAACTATTTTCGCAATTTCTTCTTCTGATATTTGATTCTCATCAAAAAGCCATTGTTTCAAAACTCCTAAACATCCAGCAGATATAAATTGATATTGATAATCCATAAACTCATTATATTCTTGAGAATATGTCTCTTTATACTTTTTCTTTCCTATTTCTAAAAACTCTGTTAATATTTTTGTATTTCCATGTTCACCTAAAATAACAATACAAAAATCCCTATTTTCTTTAAAATAATGAAATATATGTTCAATTGTTGATAAAGTTATTTCATTATGTTTAATCTGTTCCATTAAAGTCTGATTAAATCCTTCTAACAATTCGTCCTTTAATTTATCCAATAAATCATAAATATCTTTATAATGCAAATAAAACGTCCCTCTATTAATCCCTGCATTCTCACAAACTTCTTTCACTTTAATACAATAAATCGGTTTCACCATCAATAAATCAATAAAAGCTTTTTTTATCCATTTTTCTGTCACCACAACACGGTGATCAATATTTTTTTTCATCATTTCCACCTCTTTTTCAACATATATTAGATAAGTGTCTAGCAACTGTCAAATTGGCCGTTTCTGATGATTGAAACACCTATACATCTATACTATAATGCAATTAGAAAGAAGAAGCAAATGAGGTGTTCATTATGAACGAATTATTTATTGTGACTGGTGCTTTGGGTCATTTAGGCAATACAATCATCCGATATTTAATGAAACAAAATGTTGAAATACGTGGTCTCATTATGCCTCACGAAAAATCTCCACACACTCAACAAGTTCAGTATTTCCATGGTGATGTTCGTGATTTGAAAAGTTTACTTCCTTTATTTGAACACATCGAAAATAAAAAAGTTTATGTGATTCATACGGCTGGAATTATTAGTATGGATGAATACATTACGCCTTTGCTTTATGAAGTTAACGTAAGAGGAGTACGAAACGTTGTTTCCCTATGTTTGCAAAAACATGTTTATCGTTTCATTTATGTAAGTTCTGTCCATGCATTAAAACAAGAAGATGGAATCATAAGTGAAACTTCCTATTTTTCATCAGAGCTCGTTAAGGGTGGATATGCTAAGACAAAGGCAGAAGCAACTTCTTTCGTATTGAGCAGTGTGAATTTGGGGTTAAATGGGATTGTTGTTTTACCATCCGGAATCATTGGTTCCTATGGTGATTCTAGTAATTACCTTGTACAATTCATCAATGATTATATTCACTACCACTTATGGACATGCGTAAAAGGTGGATATGATTTTGTTGATGTACGTGATGTTGCTATGGGATGTCTATTAGCTGCAAGAAAAGGCCGTGTTGGTGAATGCTATATTCTCTCAAGTCAATACTATGAAATGAAATCATTACTTAATATTGTCAAACAAATTCATGAAGGTCCCCGCCTAGTCATGGTTCCAACACTTCTTGCCAAAGCATGCTTACCTATTATCCAGGGCTTAGCAAAGCTAAAGAAGCAGCGACCTCTCTATACCCCTTATTCACTTTATACAATAACTCACAGCCATTTCTTCTCTCATCAAAAGGCTAGTGAGGAATTGGGATATACGACACGACCGATGGAAGTGACGTTAAAAGATACAGTTTTATGGTTAACAAAAGGAAAGTCAAATTGACTTTCCTTTTTAACGTTTCACTCTATCTAATTTCCAAATATCAGCAACATATTCTTCAATTGTACGATCTGATGAGAAGTATCCAGATTGTGCAATATTAACTAAGCACATCTTAGACCATGTTGCACGATCACGATATAATGCATCAATTTTTGCTTGAGCATCTAAATATGATTCAAAATCAGCGAACAAGAAATATTCATCATTTCTATTCATTAATTCATCAAAAATCATTCTAAATTCTTCTCTTGATTCATGGAATGTTCCATCAACTAAAGAATCTACAACACGTTTAATACGTGGATCATTGTTATAATAATCCCAGGCATTATATTGACCATGTTGTCTTAGATCATTAACTTCATTATCTTTTAAACCAAAGATAACAATATTATCATCTTTCACACGTTCAGCAATTTCCACATTAGCACCATCTAATGTTCCAATAGTTACTGCACCATTCATCATGAATTTCATGTTTCCAGTACCACTAGCTTCTTTACCAGCAGTTGAAATTTGTTCAGAAACATCAGCTGCAGGCATAATCTTTTCTGCTAAAGTTACACCATAATTTTCAATAAAAACAACTTTTAAATATTGATTTGTTTCTGGATCATTGTTCACAACATCTGCAACACTATTAATCAATTTAATAACTTTTTTAGCAAAATAGTATGCTGGGGCAGCTTTTGCTCCAAAGATGAATGTTCTTGGATAAATTCTAAACTCTGGATTTGCTTTCATTTCTTGATATAAGTAAATAACGTGCATGATATTTAATAATTGACGTTTATAAGCATGTAATCTCTTAACTTGGATATCAAAGATACTATTCACATCAACACGAATACCGTTGTGTTTATAAATATAATCAGCTAAGACTTGTTTTCTTTGTTGTTTTACATTATAGAACTTACCTTGAACAATAGAATCATCAGCATAATTCATTAATTTTTCTAATTGTTCTGGATGACTAATCCATTCATTTCCAATTGTTTCATTTAATAATGCAGATAATTCTGGGTTTGAATAAGCAAGCCATCTTCTATGTGTAATCCCATTTGTTTTATTATTAAACTTATGAGGATATAAGAAATTGAAATCTTTCATTTCTTGTTCTTTTAAAATTTGTGTATGAAGTCTAGCAACACCATTAACACTAAAGCTTCCTACAATTGCAAGATGTGCCATAAAAACTTGACCATCTTTAATAATCATAACACGATTTAATAAATCATCATCATGATCACTCACTTGTTTCACATAACCAATGAAACGACGATTAATTTCTTCAATAATTTGATAAATTCTAGGTAATAATGTTTCCATTGTAGAAACAGGCCATTTTTCTAAGGCTTCTGATAAAATGGTATGATTTGTATAAGCACATGTATGAGAAGTAATATGCCATGCTTCATCCCATTCCATATCGTATTCATCAATAAGGATTCTCATCAATTCAGGAATAGCTAAAACTGGATGAGTATCATTTAATTGAATAACATTCTTTTCATGGAAATTACTTAATGATGGATAAACTCTTAAATGATTTTTAACAATTGCACGAATTCCGGCAGATACAAAGAAATATTGTTGTTTTAAACGAAGTGTACGTCCAGCAAGCGTTGAATCATCTGGATATAAGTTTTGACAAATATCTCTAACTTCTTGAGCATATTGTCTAAAGTCTTTATTTGATGGAATTTCATCACTAGGTTCTGCATGCCATAAACGAAGTGTGTTTGTTACTGTTGTATTGTTTCCAACAATTGGCATATCATATGGAACTGCTCTTACACATTCAGCATCAATATGATCCCATTTACCAGTTTCTTCATTCCAAACAACACGACCCCAGAATTTAACATCAACAGCATGCTTTGGTTTTCTAACTTCCCACATATTTCCAAGCTTTAACCATTGATCTGGAACTTCCACTTGATATCCATTTTCAATCTTTTGTTTAAACAATCCATATTCATAACGAATTGTATTTCCAAAAGCCGGATAAGATAAAGATGCTAGAGAATCCATAAAACAAGCAGCTAATCTACCTAAACCACCATTACCAAGACCTGCATCAGATTCAAGTTCTTCTAATTCATGAATATTGATTCCATAATCAGCTAACCCATCTTTTGCAATTTCATAGATTCCTAAGTTCATCATATTGTTGACTAATAAACGTCCAATAAGGAATTCCATTGAAAAATAATGAATTTGTTTTTGATAATTTGTTTTAGTGACCATCTTAGTCATTGCCCAGTTAACTGAAGCATAATCTCTTACCATTGTTTCAAGAACCATGAACTTTTCTGTAATATGAGATTCTTCTACAGTACGTCCATATGATTCAATAATTCTTCTTGAAAACTCATATTTAAATTCTTCTTTTGTTTTAAACATAATATTCTCCCTCTACTATTTTCTTCTCAATTCAAATATCATACCCGAAAATGGAGCAATGTCAACTAAAATTGAATTTTCTTTGTTTACAGCAGGTATTTTTTTAGATTTAATTGCACGTTTATTGACGATATTGCTACCAGTATAGTAATCTGTATCAGTATTAATAATTTCTTTATAAGTTCCTTCTACTGGCACTGGAATACGATATCCTTTATGAGTATTACCAACAAAGTTCATAACACACACTAGAATTTCCCCATCTGGTGCATATCTTGCATAAGCAAAGACACTTTGCTTCATATCATCAACAACTAACCATTCAAATCCTTCAGGATAATAGTCATATTGATATAATGCTGGATGATCTAAAATCAAATGATTTAAATCACTAAAATAGCGGTGGAATGAATCATGTTGAGGATATTTTAGTAATACCCATCCTAATGCTTTCTTTTCATCCCATTCTTTATATTCAGCTAATTCATTTCCCATGAAGTTTAATTTCTTTCCAGGGTGAGTCATCATATAAAGATACAAGGCCTTACATTGCGCAAATTTTTGTTCATTATTTCCCCACATCTTATCAAGAATTGTTCCTTTACTGTGGACAACTTCATCATGTGAGAAAGGTAAAATATAATTTTCACGATAGAAATACATCATTGAGAAAGTTAATTTATTATGTGTATCTGGATATTGACGATAGATTGGATCTTTTTTAAAGTAAGCCAAAGTATCATTCATCCAACCTAAATCCCATTTATAATCAAAACCTAAACCACCTGCTGATGGTGCTCTTGTAACATTTGGATAATCAGAAGAATCTTCAGCAATTAACATAACACTAGGGAATAGTCCATTCATATGTGAATTCATACGCTTCATAAATTCAATAGCACCATCATTAACGCCTCTTTCTTTATTTCCCTTCCAGTAAATCAAATTACTAATAGCATCAAAACGAATACCATCTACATGGAAATAATGCGCCCAGAAATGAACTGATGACATTAAGAAACTACGAACTTCTTCACGTCCTAAATCAAAATAACAACTATCCCATTCTGTATATCTTAAATTAATATCAGGATATTCATAAACATACCCACCATCAAATTGATGTAATCCATGACCATCCTTTACAAAATGTGCAGGTACAAAATCCATAATAACCCCAATATCATTTTTATGACAAGCATTAATAAATGCCATCAATTGTTTTGGATTTCCATAACGACTTGTTGCACTAAAATAACCTGTTGCTTGATATCCCCATGAACCATCAAATGGGAATTCAATTAAAGGCATTAATTCAATATGAGAAAAACCATTTTCAACAACATATGGAATCAATTGATCAATCATTTCCTCATAGCTATAATATTCACCATCTTCTTCATCCGTAAAATCTTTCTTCATTTTCCATGAACCAATATTAGCTTCATAAATATTTAAAACCTTATCAAAATTCTTTGTACGTTTATTTAACCAACGTTTATCAGCCCATTTAAAACCATCAAGCTTATATACTTTTGAAGCTGTTGCTGGACGTAACTCACTAAAGAAAGCATAAGGATCAGCACGATCTACAATTGAACCATTAGGTGTCTCAATACGATATTTATATGTATCATACTGTTTTATTTTTGGAATAAATAAAGTAAAAATTCCCCCATCAGTATATCTTTCCATGTAATGATTCTCACCATTCCATTTATTAAAATCTCCTACTACTTGAACGCTTTTTGCATTTGGTGCATAAACACTAAAGCGTACACCTTTTTGACCATCAACTTCATCAAAGTGAGCACCAAAAACTTTATACATTTCTAAGCAATTACCTTCATGAAAAAGTTGAATCAAAAAATTATCTAATTTTGCCATAATAAAACCCCTTTCATATATTCCATTATACATGAAATGGGCTAAAAAAGCATTAATATTTAGTGATTGATAGAATATTAATTTAGACAATTTTAGACTTTTGTACAAGAAAAAAATAGTCTTACGACTACTTATCTTCAACAAATGCAATAACATCATTTGGTGTACAATCTAATATTTGACATAACCTTTCTAGAGTATAAGTTGAAATGCCTTTATTGTTTTTTATATTATGAAAAGTTCTCGCATTAATTCCATGTTTATAGATTAATGCATAGGACGTTATATTTTTCTCTTTCATTGTTTTAAACAATGGTGAATAATTAATCATCTTTCCTCATCACTACCTTTGCTTTATTATCGCTTTTTCTAGTAGTAATGAATATACTGAAAAATGTACCTATATAAATATAAGATAAAAGTTACAACGCTCTAATGTAAAAAGCTGCATTGAAATAACTTATAAAGCTATTTTAATGCAGCTGTAACTATACATCTTTTTTTATAGAAGGCTATCCCATAACCAATTGCTTCTCTTTGTTCATTAACTTTGATTCCTTCTAGATATTTCTTTTCAATAATTTGTCTTGCACCCACTTCACTATCTTTTACTATTTCACTCTCTTTTTGTGAATGCTTACATTCTATCACAATGACCTTTCTATCTGCTCGTCTTGGTTTAATAAAAATATCCAATCTTCCTTCTCCACTTTCTTTGTTTGATGAAATTCCATATTCCTGCATTAATCCAACAAGAAAACCATGATAGAAGGCTTCACTATTATCGTAGTAGCTAATATCCTTGAATAAAATATCATTAAGAATTGCTTGCGCTTCTTCTACTTTTTGTTCAAGTAATGCTGTGACAAGCTGACCTTTTCTTTCCTTGGTATACATATTAAAATAATCCATAAATGAGTTTTTATAAATCTGATAGACTTCTTTATTGGGAATAATCAATTCATAGGTATTCATATCAATCTGACTAATGACTTTCAGATAACCCGTCAATAATAGAAAGCTATAGACATTATCCTGATTATCCATCTCCTGATAGGTTAAATCTAATTTTAAATATTTAACAAGTGATTGACCTTGCATCAACATTTCAAATTCATCATACATCACATCATCAGCATTCTTGATATAATTGACAACCAATTCATTACTGCTCGTATTCGCCCAGAATGATTCTGGTTCTGGTTTTGACTGGATAGCTTTTAAAACATATTTCAAGACACTCCATGGATTATAGA
>NZ_SMCQ01000034.1 GCF_004343035.1 Longibaculum muris | reverse complement strand
TCTTTTGAATATTTATTTTTTCTTCCCAATATAAAAACCTCCCGTATCAGTGTTTAATTATTTACACTGTCTACTGGGAGGTTATCATATCAATAACTATAGGTTTTTTATAATCCCATTTCTTTTTTTAGCTTTTCTAATTCCTCATCAACACTTGCATCTTTACCAGCATATTTAGCTTCTAAATCTTCAATAGGATCTTCTTCATCACTATTTAATTCAGCCATTGAATTTGCTTCATCAAGCATACGATCAGCTTTTTCTTCCATTCTTTCAAAAGCTTTCATAGAATCACTGGCACTATCCATTGAACCAGTCACTTTATTGATCTTCTCTTGAGTTTTTGCTACAGCGACCTTAGCTTTAATGTTTTTTCTACGTTGTTCTAATGATTGAATATCTTTTGTTAATTTATCATGCATTTCACGCATTTTTGTCGCATTGTCATGAGCAATACTATAAGCTTTTTGTAAATCTATACCATTATCAACATAGCTTTGTTTCTTTGTTAAAAAAGCTTTGGCATCATCTTCATTTCCCGCTTTTAATGCTTTTCTTGCAAGATTATCATACTTCGCAATTTGTTCATCATTTTCTTCTACCAAACGTTTAGCTCTTTTTTCTTCGGCCATAACTCCAGCAGTTTCACTCTTAACTTCAGCTAATTGTTCAGTTACTTGACGCATATACTCATCAATCATCTTTGCTGGATTTTCGCATTTGTCTAATAATGCATTAATGTTAGCAGACATAATGTCTTTAAATCTTGAAATCATTCCCATTTTATTTTCTCCTTTCGATTTCAATTGTTACATATCATCCTCATATTTTTTCTCTAAATCGGTTGTATCTTCACCAAAAGTTTCTAAAGGCTTATCTAATATTTCCTTTGTATAATCTTCTTTCTCTTTTTCTCTTTGAGCTTTCTTTTTAAATATTAAATAAGCAATGACACCAATACCTACAACCCCACCAACAATAATTGCTATTTTAGCAAAATCCCAACCATTTGTTGGAGCACTCATGATATTTTCACCAGTCGCACTAAAGGTTTCAGAAATCATTTTTTCAATTGATAAAGATGTATTATAGTAGTTCTTTTGAAAATATCCCCAAAGAATATCAATAGCTTCACTATCCATAATACTATCAGCCGCATATCCACTTAAATACCTAAATTCACCATCCATCTCTTGACTTGAATCATTCAAACAAGCAAAATAAGCAAAAATAAAATGCCCTTCATCTTTAAATCGTTCCTTATAAACTTTTTCTAAATATGCATCTGCTTGAGTTGAAAGAAAAGTAGAACCGTTCCAATATTGCTGCGAATAAGGAATCATCATAACATAAGGTTGAATACCAGTTTCCTGATAAAAATCTTCTAATCCACTGACTAAAACACTAGGACTTCTTATCCAGCTTAATTGATCATCATACCAATCTGTTTTCTTAACAACCCCACTCAAAGCTTCTCTTTGTTTTGTATTTTTAGGAACATCTTGATGCTTACTTGAAGTTGAAAAGAATAACATGCCTATAATAACACAGATAAAGACAATTGATATGATAACACTACTTATACTATGGCTTCCATAATTTCTTGGACGAGGTCCTCTTGGTGGTCGGGGGCTTCGATAATATCGAGGGCCACCAACAAAAACAGTTCTAGGTCCACTCGAGCGTCGTGTATAACTTGAATGACTTGAACCACTACCGCGGGAAAATCCCCCAGAAGAACGACCACCTCCGCTAAAACCACCAGAGGAATGTCCACCACCAAATCCACCACTGCTGTGGCTACCACCACCGCTACTTCTACCCATGACATCACCTCCGTATTAACTAAAACTATTATATCAAATTTATGATAAGAATATTATAAAAATGTGTATAAAAAGAAAGAAATCATAGAATTATCTTTTGAATGGAAAAGTGGAAATGCCAATAGCACTTCCACTAACCTTTATATTGAGTTAAGTCTTTATGAGTTCTTAAATATAATTTACTTCTTTCATAATCACGAGGATATTTATGATAAGCTTCTTCAATTTGGCGAGGATCGTTAACAGGGATTTGAAGTTGATGGAATAAGTTAATAATTTGAATGAAATCATCTTTATTTTTAGCTTTGAATAAATATGTTCCTTCTTCACTTACAAAATCAACCTTAGGATAGAAAATATATTGACTAAATAAACCAAAATTAACAAACTGTGCAGTTAAATCAAGATTAATTTGAGAAATAGTCGATAAATCAAAACCAACAGGATCATTATATTGATTAATAAAAGAGACTTTTGTTCCATCAATATGAAATAAAGTATTATTCTTAGCAATATCTTTATCATATGGTTGACCATCAATAATCATATAAACACTTACACGTTTTGAAGATGGTTGAATAGGTTGTGGTTCAACTGGTGTTTCTTGGATAACTTCTGTTTCACTTTTTTTTGTAGATAGTTCTTTTAATAAGCTATCTTGCATAGTGATTGCATTAATCTTTTTATAGAAATCCAATTGACTATCTTGTTTTTTGTAAACTACAGATTGAATACCTCCATCATATAAGTACATCATTTTCTTTGCATAACTTGCGATCATAGCATCATGTGTAACAAGCAAAATTGTTGTTCCTTGTTGATTTAATTTGGATAAGATATTTAAAACTTTATGAGAATTTTTAGAATCTAGATTACCAGTTGGTTCATCACAGAATAGAATCTTTGGATCATTGATTAAAGCATGAGCGATTGCAGCTCTTTGACATTCTCCACCAGAACATTCATGTGGGAATTTATTCAATAAATCAGTAATTTCTAAATCATTAGCTAATTGTTTGATTCTTTCTTCTAATTTCTTAGGATCTTCTTTGGCTAATATAGCAGGTGTTGCAATATTATCAAATAAAGAAAGATAAGGAATAAGATTATGATTTTGAAAAACAAAACCAAGATATTGATATCTAAATTCACAGAGTTGATCTTTTGACATTGCAGAGACATCATTTTCCATGAAACGTAATTCCCCAGAACTAATACGATCAAGTGTTGATAAACAATTAAGCAAGGTACTCTTTCCTGAACCTGATGGACCCATTATACATGTGAAATCAGCTTCTTCTAGTGTAAAAGTGACATTATTTAAAGCATAGAAATTTTTACCTCTTTTTAAATATAAATCAGGATCATAAACCTTATTAATATTATTCGCCTCTATTAAGATATTTGACATTGTTGATAACCTTCCTTTGCATTATTTTTTCTTGAATAAACATATAAACGACAATCAATGTATAAAGTGCAATATAAACAATCATTACAAATACAATAGCACTTTGAGATATAACTCCATTTTGTGAAACTAAATAAAGAATTTCTAAAATAAAAGCCAATGGAATCAAAATACCAAGAATAAAGAAGATAAGATTCTTTAAAAAGACAATATTATTTAATTTCTTAGAATCATATCCAACAGCATGAATTGTTGCAATTGATGTCTGTTGTTCTTTTAAATAAAGAGTAAAACGTAAAATAAAACATAAAACAATCATAATCATTATCATAATAAAACAAGGAACAGTGACTGTCTCAATAACAAATGAGGATGGAACATTCAACAATAACATAAAGATTGTTGGAATAATACAAGCTACTAATAATATTAATGAGGACATCACTTTAGTAAAATCCTGGAATAATGCTAAAGCATTTAAACAAATAGGATGTTTTAATAATTGATGATGAAATAAATCATATAACAATGGAATCGTTTTAGTAATAATTAAGATTAATCCGATTAAAGCAAAACTATAATAGAATAATAAAATTGTGATTGAATTGTTTTGATTTAAGATTTCTTTCATTGAATAAAAAGTAAAGACAAGGATAAATAATGAAAGAACGATTGATAGAAATGGTTTCTTTGCTTGATTATCGATTGAAAAGAAACTATTCTTTTGAGATGTTTTTAAATCAAGCTGATGTGATGAGAGATATTTAGCTAGATTGAGATCAAGTGAGATAAACTGGCTTGAACCAATGGCTAAGATAAGCACATAAGTTATGATTAAAAAACAAAAATAATAGAAAATCGTTTGAGTAAATGAATATTGTAAAATAAGATGTGACTGATAATAATGAATCAGGTGCATAATTTCCATTCCACCAAAGACTCCAATAATGGCTGATAAAAGAATGATGAAACCAAATTGAATAGATAAATAATAAAATAAATCTTTAGTCTTTGTACCAGCTAACAGTAAGATAGAAAACTCCTGCTTTTTATTCTCCATAAAATACTTAGTAATAAAAACATTAAGCAACAGAGCAATAGCTGCACCTATGACAGGAATTAAATGAATTGTACTACGAATCTGCCAAGAAAAATCCAATCGAACAAATGCATCATAAATCGCTAGAAAACTAAATTCAAAGCTTGATAGAATTATGAAAATTCCCAACAATAAGAAATATGTTTTCTTTTGATTCTTAAAGACTCTTTGAATAAATGATAACATATCTAAAACTCCCTTCTATACATTAATAATAGCACGTAATAAAAATAATTCAAATAATATTAATGAATTAATAAAAAATTATTATGAAAATAGTTTTTTTCTTGATTCTATGTAGTTTTAAAAACTACATTTTTATATTGACATTATAATACATATTTGGTAACGTATACATAAGAGGTAAAGTAAGGCGAGGAGAAAGAGTATGAAAATTATTACAGATACAGGATCATTGTATTCACCAGAAGCAGGGGAGAAGATTGGCGTAGAAGTTTTGCCTTTAAATGTCATCATTGATAAAAAGAGTTACAAGGAATTTGTTGATATTCAAAGTGATGAGTTTATTGAATTAGTGAAACAAGGACATGTTCCTAGTTCATCACAACCTTCTATTGGTATGACAATGGAATTATTTGAAAAATATCCTGAAGAAGAAATTTTAGTTATTAATATGGCTGATGGATTATCAGGGACATATCAAAGTACATTAGGGGCAAAGGAAAGCATGGAACATAATGAAAATATTCATGTGATTAATTCTATGACATTATGTGGTCCACAAAAATATTTAGTAGAAAAAGCAGTTGAGTTAAAAGAAAAAGGTTTTTCATTAGATCATATTATGAAAGAATTACATAAAAGTATTGCAACAGAAAAATCATTCTTGATTCCTCAAGATTTTGGTTTCTTAAAACGTGGTGGTCGTTTAACTCCATTAGCAGCAACAGTTGGTGGTATGTTAAAGATTACCCCAATTATGACAATGACCAAAGATCATAAGCGTTTAGAAAAATTTGCTATGAAAAAAACATTAAAGAGTGCTATTAAAGAGGTTATTAAGGCATTTGAAGAATTAGGTGTGAATGAAGATTATAAGATTTATGTGACTCATGCAGGAGTTTTGGAACAAGCAAAATCTGTCGTGGCACAAGTTCAAGCAGCATTTGAAAATGTTGTTATTGAGTTATATGATTTATCTCCAGCATTTATTACTCAAGGTGGTCCTGGCTGTATAGCTATTCAAACAATTAAAATGTAAAAAAACAGAGGTTGATTTAAGAATCAATCTCTGTTTTTGGTAATTGTTGATTTTTTAAAGAATGGATGATGAGCTTTTGATATGTTTTTTTAATCCATTCTTTGGTAAAGCCATTTTGATAATGATAATGTGATTTTTCTAGTTCATTTGTATATTGATTGAAAGGAACAAGTTTAAAGTTTTTGAGATGTTGATCATAATAATTAATGATTGGTATATAATCAATGTTTTCAATCGATATTTTTTCTTCTTGTTTTTTAATGTCAAGTGTAACCATCATTGAAACATTATAAGCATTTTTAAATTCTTGATTTGTTCGATCAACAATCGGATCAGCAGCTACAAAATTACCTAAAGAATACATACATAATGTCCTATTATCATTTATCCATTCCATTGTTTGTGAACAATGAGGATGATTCCCAATAATAATATCAACACCTAAATCACTGATAAACTGAGAAACTTTCTTTTGTTTAGCATCTAGCTGATATGTAAATTCTGTACCCCAATGCATCATAGCAATCAAAACATCACAATTTTTTCTTGTTTCACTAATTTCTTTCTTTAATAGTTGTTGATATTCTTTAGTGAATTGACGACCATTAGGATCATTAAACAAACCAACCTTTTCACGACTCTTTAAACTTACAACTTGATTAGTCGCATAAGTATAAGCAACAAATCCAAATTTAATACCATTAATCGTTTTATACTTTCCTTGATTACGATCTTTTTGATTATAATAAGTTCCTACTGCCATAATTCCTTTATCTTTTAAGAAATCTAAAGTATTATTGATTCCCTTATTTCCACAATCATTAGCATGATTATTAGCTGTTGAAACAACTTCTAAATCTAAAGAAGCCACTTGATTACCAATCTCTTTAGAAGCATTAAAAGAATAACCAACACCAGATGTCTTTAATTCTTTACCACCAATAGGTGTTTCTAAATTAGCAATTGATAAATCATCTTTTTGAAAATAAGGTTTAATCAAATCATAATATCCTTTATCATGAGAATCATCTTCTATCCAATCATAATAAGGCTGCTCATATAATAAATCACCTACAAAAGTACATTGAACCATTTCTTCCTTTGGCTTTTGTGGTTTTTCTTCTTGACTTTGACATCCACTTAAAAATAATAAAGCACAAAGACATAATTGTATTTTTTTCATTTTTATCACCTATTCTATTGTAGGGGATAATAAGAGTTTTGGCAATCTTTTTAAAAAATGAAAATGACTTTCAACTTATGAAAATATGATTCAAATTCTTCAATTATTCTTTATAATAAAAAAGAAAATAAAGGAGGAATAATAATATGAGTTTTCGTAGTGATTTTTATTGGGGAGGAGCTACAGCTGCTAACCAATTAGAAGGTGGATGGCAAGAAGGTGGCAAAGGAGTTTCTTGTCCTGATGTATGTACTGGTGGTAGTGCAACAAAAAGTAAAAGAATTACCCCTGTTTTAGAAGAAGGAACTTTCTATCCTAGTCATGATGCAATTGATCATTATCATAGATATAAAGAAGATATTGCATTGTTTGCGGAAATGGGATTTAAGATGTATCGTTTTTCTATTGCATGGACAAGAATTTTTCCTCAAGGTGATGAGAGTGAACCAAATGAAGCTGGTTTAAAATTCTATGAAGATTTAATTGATGAATGTTTAAAATACAATATTGAACCATTAATCACTATTTCTCACTATGAAGTTCCATTTCATTTAACTCAAAAATGGAATTCATGGACAGACCGTAGAATGATTGATTGTTTCTTAAATTTCTGTAGAGCAATCTTTACACGTTATAAAGGAAAAGTGAAATATTGGTTAACTTTTAATGAAATTAACTCAGCAACAACAGCTATGGGAGCATTCTTAGGACAAGGAATCTTAAATGAAATTAAAACAATGGATTTCATGGATCAAGTTGATGTACCAAATAATCGTTTCCAAGGGTTACATCATCAATTCTTAGCTAGTGCTTTAGCTGTTAAGATGGCTCATGAAATTGATCCTAACTATCAAGTCGGATGTATGCAAATTATGGCAACAAGCTATGGTTTAACATGTCATCCAGCTGATCAAGTGAAAAATCAACAACAAAATCATTTAAGAAACTGGTTCTGTAGTGATGTTCAATGTCGTGGAAAATATCCAAACTATATCAAAAGATATTTTAAAGAAAATAATATTACAGTTAAAATGGAACCTGGAGATGATGAAATTTTAGCAGCTGGTCCTGTTGATTTCTATACTTGTTCATATTATATGTCAGCTTGTCAAACTGCTGATCCTGCTAAACAAAAAGCTGGTCAAGGGAATATTTTAGGTGGAGTTCCTAATCCTTATTTAAAAGCAAGTGATTGGGGATGGCAAATTGATCCTGAAGGATTACGTTATTCATTAAATGAAATTTGGGATCGTTATCAATTACCTATCTTTGTTGTGGAAAATGGATTAGGTGCTTATGATAAGATTGATGAAGATGGTAAGATTAGAGATGACTATCGTGTTGATTATTTAAGACAACATATAGAGCAAATGCATGAAGCTGTTTTAGATGGTGTTGATTTAAGAGGATATACTCCTTGGGGATGTATTGATTTAGTTTCGGCATCTACTGGTGAAATGGCTAAACGTTATGGTTTCATTTTTGTTGAAAGATATGATGATGGAACTGGAGATTTCTCTAGAAGAAGAAAAGAATCTTTCTATTGGTATAAGAAAGTTATTGAAACAAATGGAGAAGATTTAGGATAATAACTGGGTGAATAACCCAGTTTTTTCAAGGAGAGGTATTACGATGATAGAAAAAGCAAAGTTAAATGATTTAGAAGAAGTTTATGAATTGATTTGTATTCTAGAACAAAAACAATTGAATAAAGCTCATTTTGATAAAGTTTTTCAAGAGGGAATACAAAATGAAGATGTTGAATATTTAGTTTATCGTAAAGATGAAAAAATTCTAGGTTTTTTAAGTTTTTCAATTCATCATTATTTACATCATGATGATGATACTGGAAAAATCGTTGAGTTAGTTGTTATGCCAGAACATCGTGGTTTACGGATTGGTGAAAAATTATTACAAGCAATAGAAGATATTGCTCGTGAAAGAAAACTAGAACAAATCGAACTTTCAACTTCAACATATAGAAAAAAAGCCCATCACTTCTATGAAGTCCATGGGTATATCAAAGATCATTATAATTATACAAAGAATATTAAATAGCTTGATTATGAATTTGGTCACCATCTCCATCTAAAGAGATTGTAGTTTGGCTTTGGCTAGATTGATGTGTGACAAAACAATTCAAAACATCCTTACATCTTGCGATAATTTCGCGTGCTTCACGAAGTGGTTGTCCTGGATAATGACTTAAATTAGCGGGAGCTCCAGAAGCTTCCAAGCCTAAAGATTGAGCTATATATAAAGCACGATAAAGGTGATAGTCCTGAGTGACGATAATCACCTTTTTTGCTTGAAAAATATCCCTAGCACGAATAAGACTATCATATGTAGAAAAACCCACATGGTCTAAAAAGATATCTGAAGAAGGAACCCCATTTTTAATTGCATAAGATTTCATAACCGCAACTTCATTATATTCATCACTACTATGATCACCACTCATAATAATTTTAGGAGCTTTTTTGTTTTTATATAGTGTTACAGCTTCTTTAATACGGTCTCTTAGCATAGGAGTAGGTTTATTGTTTCTTACGCCAGCCCCTAAAACAAGGATACAATCAGCATCTTGCATATCCTGATTAACTTGTTTTTTGGTTGATTGATAAACAAAGAGATTTAAGCTGGTAATGATGATTCCTATACATATTACTAAGAATGATAAGATAAGAAACAGTTTTTTTAATTTTTTCACTTGGATCACCTCTATTCTATTATAGAGAATATATCCTATAAATATCTTAAGAAATCATTAATTATGAGTAAACAAAAAAGGAATTTTCATTCCTTATTGTTTGAGATAATCAATAACCTGATCTAATGAATCAAGAATTTTTGTGGTCATCTTTACATATTGTTCTTCAGGATACTTCATATCAGGAATACAAATCACTGGAATATGTGCTCTATATGATGCTTCAATTCCGGCTTCACTATCTTCTAAAACCAAAGCATCCTGTACTTCAACTCCTAATTTTTCACAAGCCTTTAAAAAGACTTCAGGATGAGGTTTTCCTTGTGTTACTTCATCTCCACAAATAGAATCATCAAAATATTTCATCACATCAGCTAAACCTAAAAGATGTTCAACTCGATTTCTTGTACTAGAAGTTGCTACTATGGTTTTATATTGATGCTCTTTTAAATAAGTTAATAATTCAATTAAACCTTTTTTGATTGGTACACCATCTTTATCAAAAATATTATTCATTAATTGATGAACATCATTTAAAACACGATCCATTGGAAAATCTTGACCATATTCATCAAACATTAATTGATAGGCCGTAGGCAAAGTCTTTCCTAATAAAGTTTTATAAAAATCTTCAGACATAGTTAATCCCATTTCTTTTAAAACTGATACATAACACTCATAAGTGACTCTTTCACTATTAATCATTAACCCATCCATATCAAAAATAACTGCTTTCATCATTATCCACCCCTTTATCAGTAAGTATAAGAAAACCAGCGAAAAGTGTCAATTAAAAAAACAAAGAATATACCAATATTATTTTGCTTATTTTATGAGTTTATATTATAATGGTAAAGGTTTGGAGGTTAGAGAATATGAATAATATGATAGAAAGATTAGAAACGATTGCAAGAAGATATGAAGAATTAAATGAAATCCTAATGGATCCAAGTATTGCTAGTGATATTAATAAGATGACAGAAGCATCAAAAGAACAAGCTTCTTTAGAAACTGCTTATAATTTATATCAAGAATATAAAAAAGTTATCAGTGGAATTGAAGAAGCAAAAGAGTTATTAAAAGAAGATGATCCTGAAATTAGAGAAATGGCTGAATTAGAATTAAGTGAATTAGAAGATAAAAAACCTCAATTAGAAGAAAAACTTCACTTAGAATTGATTCCTAAAGATCCAAATGATAATAAGAACGTTATTGTAGAAGTAAGAGGTGCTGCTGGTGGAGATGAAGGTAATATCTTTGCTGGAGATTTATATAGAATGTATGTGAAATATGCAGAATCACAAGGATGGAAGATTGAAATTATGGAAGCTCAAGAATCTGATGCAGGTGGTTATTCTTTAATTTCATTTATGGTTAAAGGTGAAGGTGTTTATTCAAAGTTAAAATTTGAATCAGGATCACACCGTGTTCAACGTGTTCCTAAGACAGAAACACAAGGGCGTGTTCATACTTCAACAGCAACAGTGCTTGTTATGCCTGAAGCTGAAGAAGTGGATTTTGAATTAAATCCAGGTGATTTAAGAATTGATACATATCGTGCTTCTGGAGCTGGTGGACAACATATCAATAAAACTGACTCAGCAGTACGTATTACTCACATTCCAACAGGAACAGTAACAACATCTCAAGATGGACGTAGTCAACATGACAATAAAGATAAAGCAATGCGTGCAATGCGTACAAAATTGTATGAAATGAAATTACGTGAACAAGAAGAAGCTATTGGTAGTGAAAGACGTAATAAGATTGGTAGTGGGGATAGAAGTGAAAAAATTAGAACTTATAACTATCCACAAAATCGTGTTACTGATCACCGTATTGGTTTAACAATTCAACAATTAGATCGTATTATGGAAGGTAAATTAGAAGAAATTATTGAAGCATTAATTAATGAAGATCAAAGATTAAAGCTTGCTGGAGAAGAAGAATAATGACAGTTAGAGAACTCATTCGTCAAAGTGAAGCAATGCTTGATGAAACGAATAAAGATTGTAATGTTGCTAAGGTGTTATTTTATCATTTGGCAAATAAAGAACCTCATCAGCTTTATTTAATGATGGATGAGGAAGTGGATGAGAAGTTATATGATGCTTTTCAAGAAGGGATGAAGCGTTATATGGCTGGTGAGCCAATTCAATATATTAAAGGAAAAGAAACTTTCTTTTCTAGAGATTTTATTGTGAATGAAAATGTTTTGATTCCACGTTATGAAACAGAAGAATTAGTTGAAAATATTTTATATACGATAGATGATTATTTTGATGATTATGATTCTATTGATTTATGTGATGTAGGAACTGGATCTGGAGCAATTGCTATTTCATTAGCTTTAGAGGAACCTAAATTAAAGGTCACAGCAACTGATATTAGTGAAGAAGCTTTAGAAGTTGCAAGATTAAATGCTAGAGAATTATCAGCTCAAGTTGACTTCTATCAAGGGGATATGTTAAAACCTTTGATAGAAAGAAATATCAAGGTAGACATTTTTGTATCCAATCCTCCATATATTCCTAATGAACAAGAAATTGAAAATGTTGTGAAGGATAATGAACCACATGTTGCTTTATTTGGTGGAAATGATGGTCTATATTTCTATCGTAAGATTTTCTCTCAAGTTCATGAAGTCATTAAAGAGCGTGCTTTGTTAGCTTTTGAAATGGGATTTGATCAAAGAGAATTAATGAGTGAAGCTGTTGAACATTATTTTCCAAATGTTCCTTATGAAATCATTAAGGATATAAATGGAAAAGATCGCATGTTGTTTATTTACTATAATTTAAAATAAAGGATAGAACATGATATTAGAAACACAAAGATTATATTTAAGACAGTTACAAGAATCTGATGCAAAACGTATGAGTGAATATCGATGCAAAGAAGAAGTTGCAAAGTATCAATCATGGAAGAAGTATACTATTGAAGATGCAGCAAAACGGATTCAGCATTGTTTAACAATAACAAGTTTTAATAAACCAAAATCAGATTATCATTTGGCTATTATTTTAAAAGAAAATGATGAAATGATTGGTGATTTATTTGTTGAAGTTGTTAATCATAAGGTTTTTGTTTTAGGATATACGCTTGATTCATTATATTGGTCACTTGGTTATGCGACAGAGATTGTATCGGCTTTTTTAGAATATATGAAAGAAACATATAAGTTTAAAAAGGCAATCTGTTATGTTTATCATGATAATATTCGTTCTAAAAAATTATTAAAGAAATTACATTTTGTTAAGTTTGATGAATCATATTATTATGATGATGAAGGATATGTAAAAAAGATATAGAGGTTACATCAGTAGATGTAATCTTTTTTTGGCTATTTAAAAAATTATTTTTTACCTTTAGGACTATGCTATAATAAAAATAAGGGATGGTGATAGAAGTGAAATTAAAACATATTGATAAAATATATCATAATCAACAAGGGGATGTTCATGCCTTACATGATATTTGCTTAGAAATAAAAGAAAAAGGGATAACTTTTATTATTGGAGCAAGTGGAAGTGGGAAAACAACATTACTACGCATTTTATCTTTAGAAGATAAAGATTATCAAGGGATAGTAGAGTTAGATGGAACAGTAGAGACAATTCAACAAGAGATTGTCTTATTTGAAGCAATGAGTGTTTTAGATAATCTTAAGTTAGTTAGTGATGATTTGTCACAAATTAAAGCTTGGTTAGAACAATTTGAAATGTTAGAGTTTATGCATCAAAAGGTAAAAAAACTCTCTATTGGACAAAAGAAACGTATACAAATTATTCGTTCTTTGTTAGTTAATAGTGATTATTTACTATGTGATGAACCAACAGCAGCTTTAGATCATGAAAATGCTCAATTGATTATGGAAACATTGAATAATGTTGCTAGGGATAAAGTTGTCATTATTGTGACACATGAAATAGCATTGGTTGATCAATATGCTGATCGTATTATTGAAATTGAACGGGGAAAGATTATCAAGGATGAACAAGTTCATACAAAATCTATTCATCAACCTTTAGCTATTGAAAATAAGAAAAAAACATTGTTAAAACAAATATTATTTATTTTCCAATATATCAAAACAAGACCAATGGAGTTTTTATTTAAAACCATGATTGCTTTTGTTGTTTTATTAACGGCTTTTGTTTCAACTTCTCTTTTGTCAGCAACAAATCAAGTGGTCGTTGAAAGAAATCGATGGTTACATGGAGAAAATATTATTGTAACGCAACCTAAGAATAAAAATTTAAAAAACGAAGAAGGAAATTATACAAATTATGATGTCTATGATAAAAAGACAATTCAGCTTATTGAAACCGATGTTAAAGAAGTCATTGGTTATCGTTATGGTTGGGATGCTACACAATATGCATTAACTGGTTCTTTTAGCAAAGAGTTAACAATTAAAGAATTAAAAGAAGTCGTTAAAGAAGATGAACGAGTTTATCAAGAAACCGGGAAAATACCTCATAGTCAATATAATAAATTAAAAAAATTATTGAAAGAACTGGAAGAAAGTGGGGCTGAACAACATCTACCACAAGATTTTAAAATTACTGTTGATTTTAGAAATTATGATGGATTTAAAGATTATTCTTTTTCTAATGCACCTTCAAAAGAAAAGCATAGAATAGGTGAAAAAAATAGTATAGAAGTCATTCCCTATCAATTATTTGATCATTATCAAATCTCTTTAAAGTTAGGGAATAATCCTATTAAAGATAATGATGTTATTATATCTTCATCACTAGCAGAGCTTTTAGCAAAAGAATATGAAATAAGTGAAAAAGACCTGATTGGTAAAGAAATTCCATTTAATTATGCTTTAGAAAAAGAAATGCAGGTGACGGTTGCAGGTATTACTTATGAAGAAAATGAAAATGAAAATCAATTATATTTTAAAGCAGGAAGTTTAGATCAATGGATTGAGTCAGTCTATGAAATGAACCCAGATTATTTAAAATATGTCTTTGTTTATTTTTTAACCGATCCTCAATATGATGCTAAAACAATCACACAAAAGATAAATCAGACAATTGAAGGTAAGGAAAGTGTTTTTGCTCCATTTTCTGAATCTTATTTAACAAGTGAGGCTGAATATCAAAATCCTATCTATTTTTATGCATTTATAATTCTTTTAGGAGTGGGATTAATTATTATTGAGATCATTGTCAATATATTAAAACAAAAACGTATGAATAAAGAAGAAAAACTATTAGCTCATTATGGATATTCATCAGAAATATTATTAATTGGATTATTAGTTGTTTCATTTATATTAGCAGGTATCATACAAACTCTTTTATTACCTTATTTGTGTGAGGTTTTAAATCAGCTTGCTCATACTTTTGGTTTTGCATCATTTGTTACGTATAATCTTAAAGAATATAGTATTGCATTTATGATTTCACTTATTTTATTTATTTTGATTGAGGGGATTATGTATGGAATTAGAACTTATAAACGTAGATAAGGCATTTTCAGGACATGTTGTTTTTAAGAACTTAAATTTTGATTTTTCAAAGTG
This sequence comes from Longibaculum muris, assembly GCF_004343035.1. Taxonomy (GTDB): domain Bacteria; phylum Bacillota_I; class Bacilli_A; order Erysipelotrichales; family Coprobacillaceae; genus Longibaculum; species Longibaculum muris. The sequence goes on along the minus strand of NZ_SMCQ01000034.1, from coordinate 10,330 downwards.
TGGGTTATATGTTATCAGTGGAAAGAGTGGTTGTGGTAAATCAACATTATTAAATATATTAGCAGGATATGAAAATATAGATGCTGGTAAAAGATGTGTAGATTCTTCTGTTTTAATAGCATGTATTTTTCAAAGTTATGAATTAATAGAGGAATTAAATGTCTATGATAATATTTATTTAACAAAGGATAGAAGTCTTTCATTTGATTTTATTGAGGAATTAGGACTAACAGAATTATTATCTCGTTATCCTAAAGAACTTTCACAAGGACAAAAACAAAGAGTCGGAATAGCTCGAGCATTAGCTTGTTGCCCACAGGTCATTATATGTGATGAACCAACAGAATCATTAGATATTGAAAACAAAGAAAGAGTTTTAAACTTATTAAAAAAATTATCTCAAGATTGTGTTGTTATTGTAGCGACACATGATATATCAATGTTACAAGACTATGCTGATTATCATTATGTTATTGAGGATAATTCCTTGATTTTACAAACTCAAAAGCAACAAGCACCTACACTTACTGTTGAAGAAAGAAAAACTTCATATCATGAATTGAAAAGAATCATTCATCAGATGATTCATAAAAGAACGATGATTCAAACCTTATTTTTAAGTCTACTTATTATTTTTCAAATTATTACATTTCAAATTAATGGTATTCTTTTTCAAGAAAAAACAAGTTATCAAGTCATAAATCAAAATAGTCTCTATGTTAAAACAAATGGAATGAATCCAGATTCTTTATACAAATATGGTGAAATACGTCCAATCCTTAATTTTGATACATTGAACCTCAATAATAAAATCTATAAGATGAATATTTATCCTTTACCTACAACAAGTCAAAACCAATTAAAAAATAATCAAATTCTCATTAATCAAAATACAGCAAAAGTTTTAATGAATGAATGGCAAGTTAATCAAGAATCTTTAATCAACCATCAAATTCTCTTATCCTATCAAATGGGTAGTCAAATTTATCAAATAGAATGTACAATAAAAGATATTATTGAAGAAGATTTAAAAGATGTTAAACAAATTTATTATTCTTATGATGGAATAAATTCTCTTTTAAAACAAAAAAGATTTTCTAAAGAATATCCAACACAATATGATTATCTTATGAAAAAAGGAGAATCGTTTGAAATCCAATGTTCATCAACACAAGTCCAAGATTATTATCAGGTCTTAAAAGGAAAATCAAAGTTAACGGTAAATCACAGCATTTTTACATCACTTCATCAAAATCAAGGACAAAAGGATTTATACTATGTTTTATTTATGATTGTTCAAATAATCTTACTTGCTGTTAGTATTATCTATATTGTTTATATGACTTACCAAGATACAAAAAAGAATCAAGTTGGTTTATCGATTATTCATGCTTCTGGTGTAGATTTGCAATTGATTAAGAAAAGATATTTTATAGAAAAACTCAAATATTTATTGATTGTTTTCATCAGTGCTTTATTTGTTTGTCTTATTTTAGAATGGCAATTTCATCAAACCAAACGTTCATTAATTTGTGGTTTATTTGTAGGAGTTATTTTATGTTTCTATGTTCTTATCTTTTATATACGATTGAGCAAACTTCACAAGAATCAAATTTCTATTTTATTAAAAGATAATAAAGATGAGTAAAAAATAAAAAAATTATTTTTTGCTCAATTTTTTTAAATAATAGCAATATAACTGTTTTATCGCAAGTTTTCATTAATTATAAGACAATAATATTATTGATAATCGAAAATAAGTTATTTGACCAATTTAAAATTAGGTTCGTATATTCATGGATTGTAATATGTTATAATATACATAGAAAAATAATGCATGATATTTAGAATAATCAAGTAAATAGGAGAGTTTTTTATGGATTATCATGTAAAAAGAATGAGTTTATTTATTAAGTTTAAAAGAATGGAAATTGGTATATCACAAAGAGACTTTGCAAAATCAATATTTGTGAGTAGAAGTTTAATTGATAATATAGAAAATGGAAAATTAACATCTTTAAATCATCATATTGATAACATATTTGAATGTTTTGGTTTGGATAAAAGTCAATATATTGATGATGACTATGATTTTATTAAAAGATTCTATACAGTTATTCATCGTGTTATTTATTATGATTTAGATAAAAATCCTCAAGATATCATTGATGAATTTTATTTTAAAGGAATAGAAAATACATATCTCTATATATATTATCAATTACTAAAAACCTGCCTATATTCACGGGAATATTTAAATGATGAATTTCTTTTTAAATATATTCCTCTCTTTGAAAATATTATTGATCAATTCGATTTATTGATTCAGCAATTTTTTCAAATAACAAAATATATTTATTATAAAGAAAAAGGTATGTTTAATAAATGTGTATTAAATGATAAAAATGTGAATTTTGATATGATGAACAATGATATGAAATCATATTATTACCATGCATATGCATTACGTTATATGTATGAAGGGGATTTTTATAAACAATTCAAATATTTTAACTTGGCTAATGAATACTGTTTAAAGATGAATAATCAAAAAAGATTAATTGCATTGAAAATTATTGAATGTGATATTTATGAAAAATTAGGGGATATGAATAAAGTTATAGATATACTATATTCAAATATCAAAAAGATTGATGAAATCAATTTTACAAGTATGAAATATGTATTCATAAGTAATTTAGGAATTGAGTATTTTAAGATAAAAAATTATGCGTATGCAATACAGTGTCTAAAAGTTTCGTTTCTAAAAAACAATGATAATTTAGATTTATTTTATCTTATTTTAAGTCACATGTTGCTAGATAATAAAAATGTAGTTAAAAGGTTATTAAACTATCAATACCAAGTTGAATGTTTTAATGAAATATATTATGAATTAATAGAGTGGTGTAGTAAAGCTTACCAAAGACCTTATACAAAAAAATGTCAATATATTCTAGAACGAATATATAAGCGTTATTTTGCAAGTTCATCCTATGATGCTAAAAAACTTATTTTAAATTTATTAATAGATAATTATGAACATCATGAAGATTATCAAAGGGTAAATAATTATCAGAAGGAATTAATAAAATTATTAGAAAGTAGAATAAATTGTGAAAAATAATTTGTTATCATTGATTGTTTTTTAGCAAATTACATTCATATAAATCAACAGGATATGAATGAAAGATGTAGGTGCCAATATCAATCATATCTCACAATAACCATTGAACATGGAATTTCTAGAGGTGGAGGATGTTAAAATGTAGTAAGGTAAGCAAGTTGTATATTCAAAAATAAAAGGAGAGATACATATGAAAGTAAGTCATTTGTTTTTAAATGTAAGTAAGAGAGTTATATCATGTTTTTGATTCCATAATAGAAAAATCTATATATGTTCGTAATGTTAGTGGAATAACAATTGGAAAAATCAAAACTTATGTTACTGCTACAATAAGAAATATTAATGGAATTTATTCTATTGATTTATACAGATTTAGACATGGGTGCCAATGCAACAGCAACGATATATAGTAAAAGTAAATCAGGAATGAACTAATTTATCTCATCAAATAGGTACAGACTTACAAACTATGACATATGATTTCAGTTAATCCTCTAGGGATTAACTTTTTCTATAAAGTGGGTGATAAAAGATGTTAGAATTAAATCATATAAAAATGAATTATGGTCAAAGAATAATTTATGATTGTGCAAATTTTGTGGCACATAAAAATGAACTAACTATTATTATGGGAAAATCAGGGAGTGGAAAATCAACACTTCACAAAATAATAACGATGAGTCTTGATACACAAGGTGAGTATTTTATTGATACAAAAGATATGAATAAATTGTCAAATAAAGAGAAAAAACAGTTTATTAAAGAACATATGGGAATTGTTAATCAAAATCCAATATTTATAAGTGATTTGACAATAAATGATCATATTAACCTTTGTCAATCTTTATTAAATGGATATCAAGTAGATGAATATGTTCAATTCTTACAATTAGAAGAAGTATTAAATAAATATCCCCTGCAATTATCTAGTGGTGAAAAAATGAGGGTTGCAATATTATTAGCTATGATTCATCAACCAGAAATTTTAGTCTTTGATGAACCAACAGCATCATTGGATTCATACCATACACATATTGTTGTAGAGATGATAAAAAAATATGCTCAAAGTGGACATTATGTTATTGTTTTTACACATGATAAAATATTAAAAGATGTAGCAGATAGTCTATATATTATAGAAAATAATAAATTAACATCAGTAACAAGAGAAAAGGGCAATTATAAAAATAGTATTTCATTATTAAAAGCAAATAAAAAAGCTTACTTATATTTTTTATTCAGGATGTATAAACATCAATTCTTTTTTAAGTCAATGACACTATTACTAATTTCTTTAACTATTGCTATTGGTTGTTTCTCAATATTTCATGGAAATTCAACTATTCAATATTATCAAAATCAACTTAATAAAACTGAAAAGACGGGTATTATATATAAAGAAAATATAGATTCTTTGGGGAAATTATATAATGAAGAATATGGTTTTAGTGAATTAGAAGTTAAAGGAATAAAGGAAGTAAAAGGGGTTAAAAATATTTGGCCATATATTATGACAAGAAATCATGAGGTAATTCAAAATGATTTGAAAAGTGTGAATATTAAGATTTATCAAAAGGGTCAATTGATGCATGATTTAGATTATAAAAATAATACATACACAGTTGCTACATATAAAAATGATTATAAATATGAAAGCAATTTAATTAAAAAAATCAATTCCAATGAAGGAGTTTATGTATCAGCATATTTATTGTATGATCTTTTTAATCCAGATGTAGAAAGATATAATAAAAAAGATATTGAGAATAGTGTACAAAAATATGATGAAAATACAGAAATTGAATTTCCTATAATTGTTCCAATATATAATTTGCAATATAAAAATCAAAAAGGCAATCAATTACTAGGTAAAACAATGACTATAAAAACGAAAATTAAAGGAATCTATTATCAAGATATACCGTTTCAATTTTCTAAAGGAACAACTACAGATGTATCAATATTTTATCCGTTAGATATAGCTTTGAAATTTATTCAAAAAAACAAGGCAAGCGCGAACGAATTATTGCAAGATCAAGTAAAATATCAAAATGATGAAGGATATTTAACCCCATTTTATCCTTTATATTATCAATTTAATGTAGATAGGGGAATTTCTTTTCGGACTGTTAAAGAAAATATTGAGGCTAAGGGTTATAAAGTATTATCAGATTATAATGATGCAGAAAATAATTTGGATATTATTCATCAATTAAATAGTGGTTTGCAGATGATAGCAGTTTTTATATGTCTTATTACTTTATTTATCTCATTTGGAATAAAGTATACTAAGAAAGAAGAATACGATGATTATTTGAATTTTTTCATGGAAAAAGGTTTTTCTTATCAAGAAACACGTAAAAAGTTAATTCAAAAATTTATGCTTGAAAGTATTTTTTGTACAGGGGTTTCAATTATATTATTTATATTAATGGTTATTTTAGGAAACTGTCTATATTATAATAGCAAAACACATATCCAAATTGAATTTATTATTATAACAGTTGTTTTTTCTCTAAGTATTGAAGTATTACTACCGCTATTGGTATTGGGAAGAAGGAATAAACTATGATTTCATTAGAAAATATATCTATTCGCTATAATAAAGTTTTAATAAAAAAATCGTCAATGATTATTCATGATAATAGTGTAACTTTAATTAAAGGATTAAGTGGAAGTGGGAAAACAACGTTATTATATCGGATTGGACTTATATCTAAAGAAAAAAAGTTACGATATGTTTGGGATAATATTAATATTCATTCATTGTCACCATCAAAAATAGATGAGTTACGGCGTTATAAAGTAGGATATGTTTTTCAAGATTTTTGTTTATTTGAAGAAATGAGTGTTTACGAAAATATAGAATATTATTGTCGAGCAGCCCATCAGCCCATTGATTTACAGAAGGCTGTTGAGGTATTGAAGATTGTCCAAATTGAAGATTTTTTGGATTGTAAAACAAAAAATCTTTCAAATGGTGAAAAACAGCGATTGGCAATTGCGTGTGCAATTGTTAAAGACCCTGAAGTTATTATTCTTGATGAACCAACTAGCGCTTTAGATGAAGATAATGAGAAGATTGTTTTTTCTATTTTACAAAGATTAGCTCATGAGAAAGGAAAAATGGTCGTAATAGCAAGTCATAGTTATATTTGTGATGATTATGCAGATTATATATATACAATAAAAAATCAAGAACTATTTCTTGAAAAGCAGACTGAAACTAAAGCAATTGAAAAAAAGAACAGAAAAAATATATCTTCTATGTTTATTGTTTATTATCTTAAACAATATTTTAAAAATCATCCTTTTATAAATATATTGATGACATCTATTTTAATATTTGGTGGGATATGTTCACTTTGTATTCAGGGATTAATTCAAGATACATTAAATCAGCTTGATAGTAAACTAAATAGTATATCTGAAAATCAGTTGTTAATATTAGGCTCACAAGGTAATTCTATACAACTATATAATGGCAAAGATATAGAACAAAATATTTTAGACAAAATTCAATCATTAAAAGGTATTAAAAAAATTTATCCTTTGTATAATTTGTCTGTTGAGTTAAACAACGATATTTATCCGGTATATCCAATTTTTAATGAAAATCAATTAGATGGAAAATTATTTAAGCAATATAATTCACAACGAAATCTTTATTTATCATATCTTGTAGCCCTTCGATTAGATCAATGGGATGAACAAGTAATTTTATCTCGGTTTATTTACAATGATAATAAGACAATACAAACATTGGAAAATGTAAATGGTGTTTTAGCAATTGGAAAATCATCAGGATATACGGATAATTTAAATTATGTTTTAATGGATTATCAGAAAATCGTTGAATTAGCTAAAAATAATCATATTTCTCCAACAAAAAATGCATTTGTTTTATTTGCTGATAACCTAGAATCCATTCAATCTATTTCAAAGACAATCTCTAATCAATTTCATTTAGAAGTAGTAGAACATTTTCAAAATGTTAATGACTTATTAAATATGAAATATCAAACAATCTCAAGTATGTCTACTGAAAAAGTTTTTGTAGTTATTTTAAGTGTCATATTATTTTTATATTTAAGCTATTGGAATATGAAAAAGCGACAAAAAGAATTTGTATTATTATATGTTAATGGAATTAGTCATTTTGAATTGATCTCAATTATTTTTGTTGATTTGTTTATTAAAATTATTATTGCCCTTTGTATAACTTTAATATCTTGTGAATTATTAGATAAATTGATATTTACAATATTTAATACAAAAGAGGTCATTTCATACTTTTTAAGAACAGTATTTATTGTTGTAATAGGTTTATTATTAATAAGTATTGGATTTATAAAGAATATAGATCCAGAAGAAACATTAAGAAATTAAAAAAGATGATTATAAATAAATCATCTTTTTCATATCTTTTTCACAAATTTATATTATAATGTGATTAAAGTGAGGTGCTAGGGATGAAAGTCTTATTGATAGAGGATGAGAAGCTAATTCGTATGTTTATTGTTGAATATTTTGATAAACAAAAGGCGAGTGTTGTTGAAGCAAGTGATGGTTATGAAGGGTTATCTTTGTTAGATGATTCTTTTGATATTGTGTTATTAGATATTATGATGCCAGGTATTGATGGGTATGAAGTTTGTAAGTTGATTAGACAAAAGAGTGATGTGCCTATCTTATTTATTAGTGCATTAAGTGAAGATGATAATAAGTTAAAGGGTTATGATTTAGGTGCTGATGATTTTATTTCTAAACCATTTACACCTTCGTTGTTGTATGCAAAATGTAAAGCTTTATTAAAACGTGTGAATAAAGAAAATCGTTCTTTAGATGTAGGGATTATTCATATTGATGAAGATACACATGAAGTGTATATTCGTGATGAATTGATTCAGCTATCTAATAAAGAATATTTGTTGTTGATATATTTTATTGAAAATAGACGAAAGATTTTATCTAGAGATCAATTATTAGATCATATTTGGGGTTATGATTATTATGGGGATCAAAGAATTGTTGATACCTATGTGAAGAAGTTACGTAAGAAATTATTAGATGCTGCCCCTTATATTCAAACAGTTGTTAAGATTGGCTATATGTTTGATTTAAAGGAGTTATAGTTATGAAAAAACTGAATTTCAGTTTGATTATTAAGGTTACCGGGGTTGTTTTTATTGCATTTTCAATTGTATTAGGGAATGAAATTCGTTTAGGAATTAATCGTTATACAAAGAATACATTGGATACAGATGCAGAAGCTATTGTTCGTAATCTTGATAAATTTGCTAAGTCTTATACTCAGAGTATAGCTATTAATAAAGTTAATTTAAATTCGACAGAATTTAAAAATATATATCGTGATGCTTTGGCTGGTGATGGAACAAAGGTCAAATGTCTAGTGAATGCAAAGGGACAGATTCTAGATGTTTCTCGAGAAGGTGAAGGTTTTCCAAGTATTGGAGTTATTGTTTCTAAGTATAAAGGGGCAACGAATTGGCCAGTTTATTTTGATTTATCTTCTATGGATAGCACCAGTTTAATGAAGATAGAAAGTGAATTATTAAAGCATAAAGATGAAAAGAATACAATTACGTTAAAGATTGTGACAAATAGTCAAAGTGAACTTAATAGTAATATATTTGATAATATTTTTATTAAAGAATTGAAACTTAATAATCAGATTATTTATGTCAGCAATACAAAAGGTAAAGTTCAAACAATGGAGGGAACGGTTGGTTCCTATGCTAGCTATAATCTAGAAATTGCATTTCCTAGTACACTTACAGAAAGTAAAAAACAATCAACAAATACATCAGGTAAGAAAAGTCGAACAATGATTTTAGATTACCAAAATGCCATGAATGGGCTAAGAGAACAAATCACTAAAAACTTTAAAACATTTAAAAAGAGTGGTCGTGAACTCACAACAACTAATTATTCTATTTATAAGATTTTAAATCCTTATGAATATAATGGAAAATATTATTCTACAGTCATGTTAAGATTAGAAGATTGGGGTTTAATGAATGGTGAAGATACAACTGTGGATTATACAGATGAGGCATCATTAGATAAAGTAACTGCAGGATATATATTTGTTATTCAGGAATATACAAATCTCACAATGCGTTCCTTTAGACAATTTATGCATGATAACTCATCAACTTATCTCTTAGCATTTGTTTTAATTATTTTGATTTGTCTATCCATAGCATATATGGTTATTAAACCAATCCGTCGAATTGAAACCACAGCAAAACATATTGCTAGAAAAGAATTTGATTATCCAATTGATACAACCAGGCATGATGAATTAGGTGATTTGTCGCGTAGTATTGATCGTATGAGTAAGGAATTAGAAAGTACAATTAACAATCTTCATCAAGAAATCGAACGTGTTCAAAGATTAGAAGTCATTAGAAAAGAATTTGTTTCTAATTTTACTCATGAAATTAAAACACCATTAGGGATTATTAATGGGTTTAGTGAACTTGTTGAAATTGAACAAGATGAAAAGAAACGTAATGAATATATTACTATTATTCAAAATGAAACCAAACGTATAAATGAACTTGTTTTAGCAATGTTAGATTTATCTAAACTAGAATCACAAAAGGTTTCATTAAAACTAGAGGAAGTTGATTTATTAGATATCGTAGGGGATTGTTTAGATTCAATGATGTATTTGTTTGAAAGAAAACAAATCAAAGTACATACTCAATTAGATTCCTCAATGGTAAAAGCAGATCGCTTTAAAATTGAAATGGTTATTGACAATTTTATTAGTAATGCATTAAGATATACAGCTGAGGGAAAAAATGTCTATGTTCGTTTAGATGAACATGGATTTGAAATTGAAAATGAGGGACATCCAATTCCTAAAGATGATTTAGAAAAAATATGGTTAACGTTCCATAAAGTTGATTGTTCAAGAAATGCTGAAGGAACAGGTCTAGGGCTTGCGATTTGTAAAGCTATTTTAGATCTTCATCATTTTGAATATGGAGTTAAAAATACTGAAAAAGGAGTTCTCTTTTACTTTAAGTATTAAGAGAATTTCTTTTTTTGTTTACTTTAAGCAATTGATAAAAGCTTGCTTTGTGCTATAATATGGGTGAATGAAAAGTTTTTTAACTTTTTTTAAGAAAAAAGAAGAAAAATCAGACTTTGCAAGCGTATATATAAGTA
>NZ_SMCQ01000033.1 GCF_004343035.1 Longibaculum muris | reverse complement strand
TTTACGCATATTCGTTACAGAACCAAAAAGTCCTGAAACCGTTTATACACATTGGGTTCAGGACTTTTATTGCTTATAAATTGTCAAAGATGGGATTATATCATGAAACAAGAAAAGATAAAAAAGAAACTATTTTTTTGCATTTTTATAAAAATTTATTTTTTGTTGTAATTTTTGAATACTTAAACTATCAAATTCTGCTTGTTGATAATAGATAACTAAATGATGTGATAAAGCATAGGTATGATTGAAACTAGTATAAGAACAATCACTGCGATAAGGTATAAGATAAGCCTTAATGATGCCTATATAAATGATAAAAACATAACCATTATCTTCACCACAGTCTTGATAATATTGTTTTATTTGTGAAAATGAATAATGACGGTGTTCTTGAAAATCGCTTGCTAAACGATAATAATCACGTTTTGCATGTTGATATATTTTTAGTTTTTGTGATGGTTTCATATATTTATTATGATAATCATCACAAAAATCTAAACAAAAAAGTTCCCTTTATGAGAACTTCTATCTTTTATTTAAAAAACGTTGAGCTATTAATTCTAAGACAACCCCAATGATAAAGAATACAATAACACCAATGGCTATTTTTAGATAAAAAATCATTTGCGCATGTTCTTTTTGCCATGTATTATCAAGAGAATAGAAAACATATTTTGTAGAAACATTATAGTCTTTTGCATACTTTGATAATTTGGTTTTCGCAGTTTGACTCATTCCTTTCTTTTGTCCTAAAGGTAATTGAACTTGTTGACCATTTGCTATTTCACTAGCAAGCGAACGATTCATTTGGGCAAAAATATGATGACCATCTGGCAGTTCAATAATATAGTAAGGAAGATACCCAAAATTATAATCAATTGGACTTGTTTTAACAGTCGCTTTTTGACGCCATGATGTACCATTACGTCTTTTGGTATAATAATCTTCCCAAGGAGCCAATGTATAAACATTCGTTTTTTGAATACTTTTTGGCGTAACTGTCACATAATCAATATTATTTAAAACCTTATCCCACATTGTTATTGTTTTTAATGAAACAATATCTTTTCCTGCTGGTTTTCCCGTATAATCTGTTGTTTTATTTTTATCAATTTGACTTTGTGTTATTGCAGCTTGTTTGTTTTTTGACCATAAGTATGCTTCAACATCTCCTTTTAAATAAGCAAAAACACCACAAAAAATAGAGACCAAAGCAATGATGACATGAATCATCTTTTTTACCATAAATTTTCACAACCCCTTTTTATATTTTCTACAACTTCTTTATCATTTTTTATAAGTTCATGTTTATTGATCCCATTAGGAACAAAGCGAAAAACAGTAAATTCAACCTCTTGATCACTTTGATTAGCAAAAGTATGAACAGATTGTTGAACACGAATGATTTCCTTTTCTTTAAGAACTTTCTTTTTTCTTATATCATCTTCCACCCAATAGCAAGTCAAGCTTCCTTTTGTCACCATAATCACTTCTTCTATTTTAGAATGAAAATGCCATTGTTGTGAGGTATGTGGAGCAATGCTATTATAATGGATTTCAAATTCATCAAAAATAAAATAATGCACTTTGGTCCCATCTTTTTTATCCACATATATTGCATCATCTAAATAATAATATTCCATATTTCCCCTTCATTTTTTAAAATAGGCATTGTTGGATGCCTATTTTAAAAGTAAATCTTTCTTTTTCAAGATAGCTTCAGCAGCTTGGCAAGCTGGACAATCACAATAAAGTGCACCTTTGGCCTTGATTTCTTGAGCATGAGTTGAAATATCTTGAGCCATTTTTTCACCAAAGCATGCCTTTCCAGCATCCGACATAGCAAAACCAATCAAATCATCAATTGGCATGATATCTTCTTCTAATTCTTTTAAAAGTGCCTGAGCTTTTACTTTTTCTTCTGTCGTACCTAGTGCCTCTTTCCATGCAAGTGCGGCATCTTTTGCTTCTTGACAACATGATGAAGCATCCAACAATGCTTGAACATCCTTTAAAACTTCATTAAGTTCATTTTTTTCCATATGACTGACCTTCTTTCTTTATTCCATTATACACTTATTTTCATAAGAAAAAAAGAAACTTTAATTTCCTTAACATCATTGAATTCCTCAAAAAGCAGTTTTATATCTGTTTCATGAGTTATTGTAACAAATAATCAATGAAATTAAATTTTAATTTTTCTTTAAAAAATGTCCAATCAAAGCTCCCACAAAACTTATTCCACCATAAATAAATGTATATATCAATGCACTTTCATTATAAAATAAAAAGATTGTTGGTAAAAATAAGCAACCTACAACAAACGGAAATATGATCCATTGAATTTGTTTGTAGCCATACAGCAATGAAACAATAAATGTAATCAAAGGAATAAGACATAATAAAGCAATCATTGCAAGTATTGTCTCTTTTATAAATAATGGTAAACCATAAAAAACAAGTATTAATATTAACATATAGGGAATCATCTTTTTCATATATCTGCTCCTTAAATATTGATAATCTTATTTTATCATAATTATTTTACTGATAATAGAAAAAGAAGGATTTTCACCTTCTTTAAGCAATAAATATAACTACAACTGCATAAACAATTAAAGTAATAATCATGTTCAATGAAATAAATGCTGAAGTAAAGTTAGCATCCTCATCACTCTTATACAATGGAGAAATTTGCATAGGTAAAGCAAATCCTGTTGGACACATAAAATAGATAAGAACAGCCATTAAATATGTCTTTTCTGCCATAAGATGAGGGAATAAAATAAAGAATCCAGCAATGACCACAATATAAAAGATAACTCTCACAACTAACAATTTTAATATTGATCCAATTGTTGCTAAATTAATCTTTAAATTATATCCAATAACAAATAAGATCATTCCCATAATTGGTGCTGTTGCTGTTGAGACAGTATTTGTATAAACATCAATCAAAGCACTTTGAGATAACATATCATAAACACCTGTTAAATTAAGAATTAATCCTAACATAACTGCAATTACAAATGAATTGGTAAAAATGGTTTTCATTAATTCTTTAAAAGTTGTTTCTCCAGCACTCTTTTGAGCAACTAAAATCGGAATCACAACAAATGCTATTAATGTTCCTGCTAAATCAAAGATAACTGTATTGCTTGCATAAGCAACCCCAACAATAGATGTATAAAGAGGTAATGCAACATTTCCACCTTCACATGTTGTTAACATGAAATGTGAAATATGCGAAAAATGTTGACCTGTAAATTTTCCTAATAATTTTCCAATAACCATAGCTAATGAAAATGCAATAAATACATAAACCACAATGAATATTGCTGATGATTCAATTTTTGATGTTAATAAGATATTAAAAATTAATATTGGAAATAAGACATTGAAAACGATTGTATTAGCCCCTTCTTTTTGTTCTGGCGTAATAAATCCTTTTATTCTTGAAATCAAACCTAATAAGACCATAAATAAAACAGGAAATAATGTTGATAATGCTGTCATAAATTTCTCCTCCTTGACTTTTACATCTCTTATTTTATTCATTTCTATAAATATTTCAAATACCTATTATTCATAGTTTATTATACCTTCAAAGCATAATAACCCCCCCTTAGCTTATGTGCTTTGGGGATTTTTCATTATTCTATCTTCATCATTGGAACATCTAATTGAATAATTTTTTCAAATTCATCAACCGGAACAGGTTTAGAGAAAACATATCCTTGAATCATATCACATTCCATACTTCTTAATAATTCAACTTGAGGAATTGTTTCAATTCCTTCAGCAATGGTTTCCATTCCTAATTTCTTTGCTAAACGAATAACCGATTCAACAATATCATTTGCTCTTTGATTATTTTCTTTACCAAAGAAAACCTTATCTAATTTTAAAATATCTACTGGTATTTCTTTTAAAACATTTAATGAAGAATAACCACTTCCAAAATCATCCATTGAACATTTATAACCACAATTATGTATTTCATTAATAATATGACGTAAGATTTCAAGATTTTCAAAAACCACTGTTTCTGTTAATTCAATTTCAATTAATTCAGAAGGAATCTGATATTTTGATTGAATATTTTTATAATCCTTTAAGAAATCTGAATTTTGTAAATGATTTCTCGATAAGTTAACTGAAATAGGTAAAACATCTTTGCCTTCATCAATCCATTTTCTTAAAATTTGACATACTTTTTCAAAAACATACATATCTAATTTAACAATAAAGTTATTCTTTTCAAAGAAAGGAATAAAATCATTAGGAGGTATTAATCCATTTATTGGATTATCCCATCTGACTAAAGCTTCAGAGCCGATAACTTTTCCCGTCTTTAAACTTACTTTTGGCTGTAAGTAAACAATAAACTGTTCTTCTTCTAAAGCTTTTTCCATCATGTTTTCCATGTCTTTTTCTTTCATCATCTTTTGATGTTCAATATCATTATAATAAGCATTAGAACATAAGTAATAACTATTGATATCTTTTGCATTCTTACGTGCAATATTAGCTTTATCCCTAATAGAAACCAAATCTAAAGAACTATCTGTGACAATATAACTACCACAAGTAATTGGTAAAAAATATGGTACATTCTTTTGAATATCAAAACCATTAATATCATCAGATATTTTATTTAAACGTTCTTCAATAATATCTGGATCAGTAGTTTGTAAAATAATATTAAAATTATCTGCATTAATTCTCGCAACAAATTCATCATCTTTAATATTTTCTAAAATACATTCATGAATATGTTTAAGCACTTTATTTCCTAATTGACTCCCAAAGGAATCATTAATCAATTTAAACTTACGTAAATCTAAAGAAACAAAAGTAAAAGGTTTAAAATCTTTTAAAATCTTACGACACTCTAAATCAAAACGAATTTGCGTATATCCACCCGTAATTGAATCTTTATAAGCAATATCTGTAATTTCCTGATTTTTCTTAGCTGTAATTCTTAAAATAATAAAGACAACTACTAAAAATAAGAGAACAACACAGATTGTCAACGACAATAATGCATAATACATATATCCAGTAATATTTTGAGAATGTGCATCCGTTGGAACAATTGAAAGCAAATACCAATCTCCTTTGGCAAGTGGAGTATAAGTTAAAGAGCGTGATTCTTTGTTTTTAACATTAAATTCAACAATCCCACTCTTACCATCTTTAATATCTTGAATCATTTTATCTAATGAATAGCCTTTTTCCATAACTGATACTTTTTTAAATGTTTTAAAAAAGTTATCACCACCAATTAATGCATTGGTATTATTTGAATGCAAGATAAAATCGCCATCTTTTGAAATAATATGAGAAAAGCCACTTCCTGAAAATGTATCTGTATTTAATAATAATTTCATTGTTGATGGTGGTATCCAGCCTGCTACTGCCACAATATCAGCATCATGACCACGAAATGGAATAGCATATAATGCTCCACCTACATCACTATAAACCTTAACAAGTTTATTACTGACACCACCTTCACCACGAAGGGCATTTTTTATGACATCTACCTTGCTCATATCTTTTTTCCCTAAGCCATCAACATCCAAAACACCATCTTTATTAATAAAACCAATCCATTCAAAAGCACTATTATCAACAGTATCAAAAATTAAGTTTTGATATTGGTTTTTATCAACATGATTTAAATGTTGCGCTAAAATTGTTAATTGATCAATATTATGATTCACTCTTTGATTCACTTTATATGATGTTTGTTGAGATGTTTCAGTTAAATAGTTTTGAACTTCGGTATCTATAACCTCCTGTCCTTTTTGAGTAATTGTCCAAGACAATACTGCAACAATAATAAAAATCAGACCAAACAATCCTAAAACAAGATTTCTTTGTTTTTTTTCAATAAATAATATTCTTTTCATTTTGTCCCCTTATATAGCTTATATTTTTCACATTGGTATTGTAACATGGTTTACAAAATATTACATTGTTTTTATCATTTTTTAAAACAATTTTATGACTTTTGTCACAAAAAAAAGAGAATATCATGAAAAATCACTCTATTCTCTGTCTCATTTGTTGTTTTGCTCCCTCAAACATAGCTTCAAGATTAAGCAAACCACTGGTTTTTATTGTGTTTTTTAATTGTGGAAGCTTTGTCACATTATTTAAAATAATGTTTTTAATGGCTAGAGGTGACAATGATGGAAAGTATGATTTTAATAAAGCCGCTGCTCCAGCCACATGTGGTGCTGCCATTGATGTTCCATTTAATGGTGAATAACCACCTTGTAAATCCAAACTTAAGATACTTGTTCCAGGCGCAGCAATATCAACACTCTTTATCCCATAATTAGAAAAACCTGCTAATTCATTTGAAGGTGAAATGGCGGCAACGGAAATAATATTTGCACTTTCATAAGTTGCTGGATAAATTGGATAAATATCATTGTTTTCTCCATTATTTCCTGCTGAAGCAATAAACAAACCATCATATTGATCAATTGCTTGCTTTAAAGCTAAAGAATAAACCCGTCCACCCCAGCTTGCGTTTAAAATAGGAATATGAAAAGCATTCGCAAAATCAATCGCCGCAATAGCTGAGGCAACATCCAATCCAAACTTCATGGATACAACCTTTACATTCCAACAGACTCCAGTAATTCCAATATAATTATTACCGACTGCTCCAACTGTACCTGCAACGTGCGTTCCATGTCCGTCCACATCCATTGAAAACTGATTATCATCAGCAAAATTCCATCCATTAACAATCCTTCCTTGTGGAGATTGCCACATATTCCTTCTAATATCAGGATGGCTGTCATCTATCCCTGTATCAATAATACCAACAACAACTTCTTGACTTCCCGTTGTATAATTCCAAGCAAGTGGCGCTTTAATCTTTTGAATACCCCAAAGCTGACTATAAAGTGGATCATTAGCATTCAAATGCTTGTTTTCAATATAATCAGCTTCAACATAATCAATATCAGGATACATAGCTATCTTTTCAATCGCATCAAAAACTGCCTGTGGATGTTTATCTTTCAATCTAACAAGAAAAATATCTCCTTCATCATTTTGCGAATGAAAAATCAATTCAACGTTCTCATATTCAATGTCCTGTAAAACTACATTTAAGCTTTCATATAGCTTTTGTTTTGAATTCATCTTCTGACGAAAAGCCATAATAACCTTTCCTGGCTCGTATTCGTTATTCATAATACCTCTCCATTCGTCTAACGACACTCTTTTTCTTGTAAAATTGCTTGAAGTTTACTATAGAGTACATTTTCTAAAAGCATCACTTGTGTGATTGTTTGATTGACTGATTGATCAATCTTTAATAAATCACAAACATCAGTTGCTATATCAATTGCCTTTTGGATTTTTTCACCTTCTGCATTGATAATATGTGATAAGGCTGTTTCTTGTAAAGCAATGGATTCAAGTATGTCACATACTCTTTTTTCAACACAAGGAATCGTGCAACAATTTTCTTTACAACATGAACATGGTTCTATACAAATAACACATCTTAAAAGGCATATTCGACAATTTTTAATGGCTAAGATAAGAAATTCTAAAGTTTGCTGATCACAATGAGATGTTAAAACAATATCAATAATCTTATAATCACAAGGAATACAGAATTGTTTAATAAGACATCCATCTTGGTGGAATAAATAAAGACATTGCTGATCTTTATGCCAAACAATAACAATATAATATAACCCAAAATCTAAAAAGCAATGATAACTCTCTTGATTAAGATTTTGACTTAACAAAAAGACTTCCCCATTATCATTCATTTCTATCATTTGATTATCAAAAACAATAATCAATGCATCATGATTTTCACTATAAGTGATATTCATTATCTTAGCATAAGGTTCTTTATATTCACTAATACAAAAATAATTCATTTCTTCTAATTGATGATTTAATTGATAAACATATTCTGATTGATTCATATCAACAGCATAAAAGCAATCTTTTTTCTTATTATAACAAATCAATTGATAAGGTCTATTCATATGATATTCTTTCACAAACTGAAATTGTTCATCCAGCATTACAATGGCATTTTCTTTAGGATTTGTTAAATAAAAAGATTGACCATCAAAAGTCATATTTTGATAAAGAGAATGTCTTTGTTTAGGTAAATCATTTATGAGTTCTAATTGAAGCTCATCCATTTTCGCACCTCCTCTTTTATTCATATCACTTTATCATATGTATTTTGATAAAAAGTGTGTTCTGGTTATATTCCTTACACATTGTTTTTAAATAAACATACTATATTTTGAAGAATCATGAGATATCAATTCATTATTCTTTCAATAAGAATGGGAGGTGATTTAAATGGGAATGCCAGTCATTACGCCAGGAAATGGCACAAGAGAACAAGCCATTACCGATTTAATTGAATCTGTTGCTTTACAAGAAGCAGCTTTGTCACATATTTTAAATGCTGAAGGAGAAAAGATTCAAGCTGTTGTCGCAATGGAAAATGTCACGCCTGAAGAATTACTAATGGTTAATCAATCAGTTGAAAATATGACCAATACAATTGCTCGTTTAGAGATACTATTGCAATCAAAATTAGAACTCTTTGATTTCAATAATTCACCAATCATTTCTTCTACTTCTCAAGTTTATTCCTCAATAATCACATGATTTTTTTATTCAATTCATAAAAGGAGGTGAAAAATATGGCCAATATAACTGGTAGAGTTATCTTTGATCGCGATCGAAGTGCATCAATCACATCAGGTGATAGTGGTATTGCTAATGTATCTATAGTTTTACAAAATATAACAACATCTTTAAGGTTAACGGTTCTTACTGATAGTAATGGAAATTATACTTTTACCAATGTTCCTAATGGACAATATCGCATTGTTGAATCGTATGGTACACCTGGTGTGGCAACCCCTGGAAATTTTAATAATGCAACTATTGGACCTATACCAGAAGGAATCAATCCACCAATTTTTACCGTTAACAATCCACCAACAGGCTCAACCAATTTAGATTCATTAAGTCCTGATACACTCTTTGTTACAGTCAATGATACTGACATAACAAATCAAAATTTCTTAAATGGGCCAGTCATCTATACCCCAATCGAAGATATATTAGATCCTTGTGCCATCACTACTGATGAAAACTTAATTACTGATGCCGATAATGGCACATTTGGCTTTTTCCCAGCTGGTACTCCACCTAATACAGGGGCACCAGTGGAACCATACCCCGAAGTCACTCCAGATTTCACTTATGTTTTACCAAATCCAGATGTTTTTACTCCATTAGATGGTGAATATACCGTTCAAAATATCATGACTAATTCGATGAGCACGAATATTGGTGCCTGGTGGCGCATTGCGGATCATACAGTTGGTAACGAGACAGGTCGTATGACGATTGTCAATGGGTTCAATCCTGGGGCAATATTCTTTAAAAGTGTTGTCAATGTTCAACCAAATACCAATTATTTATTTTCTGCCTGGATTTTAAATCTTTTCAAAGTTCCTGGTTATCCAAATCCAGAACTCGGTGTAGTTATTTTAGATCAAAATAACAATGTTATTTATCAAGCAACATTAGGTGCTTTAATCCCTGTCAATACCAATGCTCCTGAATGGAAAGAAATCGGAACAGTCATTAATTCTTTAAACAATACAACCTTAACTGTAGAATTTTTGAGTGAAGGTCCTGAAGTCATTGGAAATGACTATGCAATTGATGATATTTCATTAACTGAAATTCTTGTTCCTGAATTTACTCCTGTTAAAACTGTCAATCGTTCCATTGTTGATGTTGGTGAAACAGTCCAATATAGTGTTACATTAACCAATACGTGTACAAGTCCACTAACTGATTTATTTTTCCAAGATACTATTCCTAATGGTTTATCCTTTGTTTTAGGAAGTGTTTTGATTAATCAAGTTTCATTTGCTGATGCGAATCCAAATATTGGTTTTGCTTTACCGGATGTTCAAGGTGGTGAAAGTGTAACTGTCACATTTGAAGCAAGAGCTGATTTTATTCCCGCTGTTAATCCAACAATCAATACTGCGCATATCCGCTATGCCTATACTCCAGTTATTGGAGGTATTCCTGGTATTTATGATATCACAACCAATGAAGTGGCTGTAACTATTCAAGCATTGGCTGATTTAGCCATTCAAAAAACTGCATTTCTTAATCCTGTTGAACCAGGAACTGATATAACTTTTGAAATAAATATCACAAATTTAGGTCCTTCTTCAGCCGAAAATGTTATCCTAACCGATGCTATTCCACCATTTTTAACCCAAGTACAATATTCAATTGATGGTGGTACAACATTCTTTCCATGGATTGGTACTTTGAATCTAGGAACACTCTTTAATCAACAAACAAGAACTATTCTCATTCAAGCGACTATTCCAGAAACTATAACTTCGCCATTTATCAATACTGCAAGTGTAACTTCATCAACTCCAGATCCTAATCCTAATAATAACACTGATACTATCATCGTTTTTATTTTAACGCCTAGATGTCAAGCATTTACTGATGTTATTCAATCTGTCGCTATGCAAGAAACTGCCCTATCGCATATTTTAAATGCCGAAGGAGAAAAAATTCAAAGATTTGTCAATATGGAAAATATAAGTTCAAATCAAATGTTAACATTAAATCAATCTGTTCAATCACTTATCAATTCAATAACAAGATTAGAATCAATATTACAAGCTAAACTTCAAAAAGTATCTTCAACCAACTGTTAAAAACCGGATAAGTTTTCTTATCCAGTTTTTTGATAAAATTATAAAAGCTTTATTCTTACTTTATCTAAATTTTTTCCTAATGTTCTTTCAATTGAATATAATAAAAAAATAATAAGGCTAATCTACTAGCCACTGAGCAGATTTTCATGTATCTTTATTTTTCATTGACATTTCCGTTTGATATCCAAAAAGTATATGACTATTTTTAGATGACTGCATATAAAAATAGTAATCACATATAATCATCATTATACATAAATCCCATTTCTTACTTCTCATAATTTTTAAGAAAACATCAAAGTCAATTATCAATTGAATTGATTAATATCATCTTACGGTTGCCCAAAACTTTTAACAATTAAATAAACCCCTATTAATATATCACCAATTCCTATTCCCTTAAGTAACCCTGAGAAAAAATCAGCAAGAACCCTGCTCTTAAGAAAATAAGAAACAATTATCATCAAGACACCCATAATCATTAACAAAAAACCATATAATAAAATTTTTTATTGTTCTAGATGTTGAATCCTTTTCAATAAATCAACTGATAAAGCTTGATTATCATGTAATTGCTGATCATCGCATCCATTCATTAACTCAGTTATAGTTATTCCTAGTTCTTGACACAAGCTTTCGACAATACTGTAGTCAGGCATACATTTTGCATTTTCCCATTTTGAGACAGTTTTATAACTAACTCCCAGTCTTTCTCCAAGCATCATCTGAGTTAAATTCTTTGCTTTTCTTTTTTTCGCAATATATTCTCCAATCATTTTCTGATTCATGATAAACTCCTCCTTTTTATACCCAAAATATAACTGAAATAGTTATGACATCATATCCCCTATTAGGCGAAAAAAGGTGGAATCTTCTTTTTATCAAACAAATCCACTACTTCTTATTTATAAATGTCCCAAATACTACTCCAAAACAAAGTCCTAAACTTATGCCTAAAGAAAGATTATCGAAAATAATTCCATACACTACCCCTATACATAATCCTATTGATATTCCTAAACCTCTAAATTGATTATTTGGTTCTTTCTTGTTATTTTGATTCATTTCACTCACTCCATTTCATCAATATTTATTAGCTAAAACATCTTCAATATATTGAAAAAAAGGCTTTTTATTGACATCTTGTTGATGATGAATATACCATTGATAAGAATCTTTTAAACCTTCTTTTAAAGAAATTGTTGAAGATAATAACTCTGATTGTTTTTTAACATCAAGTTTATATTCATAATGATAAAAACAAAAATAATTTCTTTGTTCAATTTTATCATAGACATGAACAAATTCAGGTTGTTTCCCTACGACTTCATAACACAATTCAACCCAATCTTTAATAGAAATCGTCTCTAAATTCCCAACATTATAAATATGTTGTAATGGCCTTTTTTCAATAAGTTCATCCATGAAATGACATAAATCTTCCACATGAAAAAATTGTAACTGCATTTGTCCATCTAAAGGAAGATAGAATTTTCGATTCTTTAAAGCACAATCAAAAACAAAAGCTTCACGATAAACATTATTCATTGGTCCGTAAAGATATGGTGGTCGTAAAATATAAGCATCAGGAACTCTTTCTAATAAAGCTTTTTCTGCCTCAATCTTATTTATACCATAATCTTTCCAATAATAATTTGGACCTAGTTTTGTTTCCTCTGTAAATGGTTGAGGTGCATCCTGAGGATAAACAGCACTTGAACTCACAAAAATATATTGATCAAAACTACCAAGAGCATCACATAATAAATGAATATCCCTAGCTCTATAAGCACAAATATCAAAAACAATATCAAAATGGAAAGCTTTTAAACTATCATCTATATGATTTCTATCTTTTTCAATCAGTTTAACTTTTTGTGATTGAGGATGATGATTCCGATTCAAGACATAAACATTATAGCCTTTTTTCACATAATATTCAGCAACATAACGGCTAACAAATACCGTACCACCCGTAACCAAAACATTTTTCATTAAAATAATCTCCTCTCTAAATCAAGTAAATTTTTTCTAAATTTTAATATATTTAAACATCAAAAATTTCCTTTTTAACTAAATCATTAATATTTAAAACAGTTTTGATTTCAACCAACAAATATTCAATAAACGTTTTTAAGCTTTTATTGATTAATTCCCCTGTTTTTGGCCGACTTAAAAAATATGACAACACGTTGTTTTTTTGACAATTTGGTCTAAACTCATACCAATCATAAAAGCTATACCTCTCACTAACAGGGTCTTGCCCTAAACTACTTTCGTCCAGCATATTTATAATTGAGTTCCCTTAAGCTCGTATTCAGGATCAAGTCCGAAAGGAGATGCACCAGGGTAACCATTCTTGTCATATGAAATTGTGCTATTTCATGCAGAGGGTGTCATGCATGTTATAGAAGTATTTTTCTAAATACTTAAACATTTATATATTAAGCAACTACAAAGTATCCTTCTTGTCGCCTGATATCATTTAACATTTTTTTGGGATCATACTTCACTTTCTTTGTTATAAGTGTGTGTATAATTCTTAATAACTTATTCATTAATGCAACGATAGCTTCTTTTCCTGTTAGCGGATTCATATTTCTTTTTGTGTAATAAGCATATAATTCCTGAAATTCTTCATTGTGACTAAGCATAGAGACAATGCATTGATACAATAACTTTCTAAGATTGGACCTTCCTCGCTTGCTTATCACTCTTTTCCCTTTTTTCTTTCCTGAGCTATCTTCCACTAATGATAAACCTGCCATCTTGCTCAACTGTTTTGGTGACTTATATTGACTGATTGCACCTAATTCACTGATGAGTCCTACTGCTGTATTTAAACCTAATCCATTTATTTCCATGACTCTACTTGTTTCATCACAATCTTGAATGAGTTCCTGAATATAAATATCTAGATTTATTAAATCATCTGTGAATTTTTCATATTTACTGATAAGATAATCAAATTCTATAGAAGCAGACTTTAATCCTTCTGTAATTCCTATAGATGTCTTTGCCGCTTCAATAATTTCTTTAATCTTTTTTCTTCCTATACCCTTGGCATTGTCCTTTTTTATCTCTATATAAACTTCTTCTGGATCAAGTTTGGCAATAAGTATTGGAAATCTATATTTCTTGATTATCCATAGTAATGTCTTCTTATCCCATTTTTTAAATACTTTCGCATATTCTGGAAAATATCTATCAAACCAGTTTGTAATCTGATTTTTGGTTCTAACCATATCACCAGTTAAAATCTTTTTAATCTTAGTTGTTTCTCTTAATTCTTCATAAAAACCATCCAAAAGATTTGGCTCTGTATATCTGCCATCTTTAACTAATTGTGCAATAACTCTTGCGTCCCTATGGTCTGTTTTGACTGATTGTTGTCATCTAGTTCCTTAGCCTTTTTAGTAGCTGCCGGATTGACTGTTACAACCTTATAGCCCATATTCTTTAAACATCTCGCTAATGGTATCCAGTAGTGTCCAGTTGGTTCCATACCAATCACAACTTCTGTTTTACCATTACCTTCCATTAATTGCTTGAACCATTTTTCAAATTCAAGAATACCGATAATATCATTGTTGAACTTGATTGATTTTCCAAATTCAATACCTCTAAAATCCTGTGCTCTAGAAACATGAAAATTCTTTGAAACATCTGTTCCAATAATTAATGTTTGATCTGTTAATTGCTTTATCTTTTCTAATTGGTTATAATTCATATATGGAATCTCCTTAAGTTAAATTTGTCTTCAAACTAATTATAACTTAATTTAGAGGTTCCTTTAATTTTATTTTATAACAAGTAGCTCTTATTATAGATATTCTTTGTTTATCTTTTAGCTTTCTTTATTTTAACATAAATATCCCGCTTATACAAAAATGACAATGTCCAATAAGTCCATTGCCATTTATATCAATTCTTTAAAAATCATTTTCAATAACTTTAATATCTTCTTTTAAGATATCATATCTTAATCCATTAAAAATCAACAAATAGTATTTATCATTCATTATTTCAAAAACTACATCCTTATTGATTTCTAATTGATTCCCTGTATCAAACTGTATACCACCTAATTTATGTGGTTTTATAAATTCTATTTTCATTTTACCACCCCTATAACATCACCAAGTATAACATCTTTATCATATGAAAACAACCAAAATAAATAGATATCATTTATTTAAATTTCGTTATCTTTTTTATAAAACGTATAAAAAAAATATAAAAGATAAATACTATATATGAGGTGAAAGATATGTTTAAATATGAAAGTCGTTATTTACATCCAGTCAAAGTTGATCGTCCAAATCCCAATTATGCTATGTTATTACAAGAACAGTTAGGTGGGCCTCAAGGTGAATTAAAAGCTGCTATGCAATATTTTGCACAAAGTTTTCGTATTCAAGATAAGGAAATCAGAGATTTGTTTTTAGATATTGCGACTGAAGAATTATGTCACTTAGAAATGATTGCTCAATTAATTAATCTATTAAATGGTGATCAGCCTAAAGCCAATGAAGCCACTATTGGAAGTGTCGAAGCTCATGTTCTCACTGGTCTTACCCCGATGCTTGCAAATGCTTCTGGATATTTATGGACTGCTGCCTATGTCAATGAAACAGGTGATCTCGCTGCTGATATTCTTTCAGATATTGCATCTGAACAACGCGCAAAAGTTGTTTATCAAAATCTTTATCGTCAAATTGATGATAATGGTGTAAGAGAAACTATTGATTTCTTATTAAATCGTGAAGAAGCACATAACACTATGTTTAGGCAAGCATTTAATAAAATTCAAAATTCTGGTTCACAAAAGGATTGGGGTGTCACTAAGGATTCACGTATTTATTTTGACTTATCTGATTTAGATGGTCAAAACTTTGATCCTAATGATGTTCCACCAAGTTTTAATTTAGATAAATTTTAAAGGAATCTCAACGATTCCTTTTTATAAACTCATTTTTTGAATTTCCCCATCATTAACCACTGCTAAGACATCAAATTGATCATTAACAACAACAATATCACCATCATACCCTACTTCTATTTTCCCTTTATTTAAACCATACATTTGTGCGGGATTAACAGTGACCATTTGAACAACATCTTCCATAGAACATCCACAAATTTCTCGCATATGACGACAAGCCTGATTGAGTCTTAAGGTACTTCCGGCAATTCGTCCAGTTTCTTTAACACGTGCTTTCCCATCAATAATTTCAATTTCTTTACCAGAAAACTCATAAATTCCATCTTTTAACCCTTTACATGGATTTGCATCGCAGATTAAAACAATACGATTTTTACCAATTGCTCGATAAGTTGCTTGAATAACATCTTCATGAATATGAAATTTATCAACAATTAACTCACAATACAAATCAGAAAGAAATGCTCCTGTCACAACTCCTGGATTCCTATGCAAATGCTGACTCATAGCATTATACAAATGGGTTATTCCTTTTGCCCCATAACTTTGTGCTTCCATTACTTGAGAAGCTGAAGCATTGCTGTGACCAATATTCATCACAATTCCTTTATTATGTCCATGTTGTATCAATTCTAAAGCATGATCTAATTCAGGAGCAATGGTCATTGATTTGATTTTTGAACAATGTTGAAGATATTCATCAAATATATCAATTTGAGGAAGCATTAGACTTTCTATTTTCATGACACCAGGCATCTCTTGACTTAAAAACGGTCCTTCTAAATGAACACCCAATAAATTATGAACATTGCATTTTTCATATTCATCCAATAAATTCAACATATATTCATGATTTTCACAGGTTAAACTTGCCATAAAACAAGTTACTCCTTCATCTAATAAAGCATCACTAATCTTATAAATATCTGACATTTGACAATTATTAAAATCAAACCCTAAATCACCATGTGTATGGGTCTCAATGAAGCCTGGCATAATATAATGATTTTGGACATCAATTGCTCTATCACAATCAATATTTTGATAATCTTTATATACTCCCACAATTTTTTGATCATCCACCAATACTGCCCCATTTTCAATTCTTCGACAGCCATCAATAATAACTGTTCCATTTTTAATTAATATTTTCATATTCTGTCTCCTTTGATTTATTATCTCACTTGTTGTAAAAAGATACAATTAATATGAAAAAACACCCACAAATATTTGTGAATGTCTTTAAATAAGCTGATCAAATTGATTGATGAACATGTGATAAACATCTTCATGTTCTTGTTTTTGAAAAAATGGTGTGGTATGAAGAACTGGTAAATCATAATCACTCTTTTCTGACATAAAATAAATAAGTTCATGTGCTAATAAATCATTATCTATTTGTTTCCATAAGGCATGTTCTTCTTCACTTAAAAAAGCTAATCCATATTTTTGAAATATAGCATCCATTATGTTAGATTCAATTTCTATATATTGAGGTAAGTAAGCTTTTACTGGTCGAATGATATCAGAAATATATGCTTCACTTGCATCATGTAAAAGACAAGCCAATGTAACCTGATTTGAATAACCACGAGCTTTTGCTTCATGAGCGCAATTTAAAGAATGCTGTGCAACTGAATAAAAATATTTTAAATGTCCTCCACCTCTGCACAATAAACTAAGGGCATGGGCAATATCCTTGATTTCAATATCTTCTTGAGTAATTGCTAGGGGATTGATTTGTTTTCCTGTATATGTATGCATTAACATTTTCTTTACCTTGTCATTGGCTCTAAAATTGTTATTGTGCGTTGTTCAACATCCAGTTCGCATTGTAAGCCATAAGGAATAATCCCAATTGGTTCAGCATGTCCAAAATTCACATTCGTTATGATTGGTAAATCTGGTCGATGAAATTCTTCAGCTATGACTTGCTTATAGACCTGATTATAAACTTCAAATTTTTCTTCAATTGCTGGTTTTCCAACAATAATTCCCTTTAACACATCAAACAAACCCTGTGCTCCCAAGTTACGTAATAACCAACACAATTGATAATCAGGCATATCTACTTCACTTGTTTCGACAAATAAAATCTTATCTTTCCATTCATCAATACCTGGCCAAATAGCTGTTCCTAAAAGCTCAATAAATACATCTAAACATCCACCTAATAATCGTCCTTGAACCTTTCCTTCACCCTGTAAAACCTGATACCCCTTTTCATCCCGATAAAACTTTCTAGGTGTATTCACATTTTCTTCACTCCACAAAACAACATCTTGACTATAACTACAAACGGGACTTGATTTAATTTCAAATCTTTCTACCGGTTCAAAAAAAGCATGAACAAGTGCGTTTTTAGTATAATCATTGATTTTTATATATTCCGACCAGTTATTCATTAATGAACCTCCATAATAAGAAACCAATCCTGCTTTATACATCATTAAATGATTACTTGTTGTATCAGAAAATCCCATAAATATTTTAGGATTATTTTTAATAACATCAAAATCAATATATGGTAATAGACGGATACTATCATCTCCTCCAATAGCATTAATAATTGCTTTAATTGAAGGATCTTTAAAAGCATTCATTAAATCTTCTGCTCTTTTTTGAGGATGCCAATACAAATAATCAATTCCTTTTAACGCATTATCCATTACTTGAACTTCTAATCCGAAATCATTTTCAAGACGTTCTTTCGCAATATCCAATTTATGAATAGCCCAATCCTCTCCTAACATTCCGCGTGATAAACTGACAATCGCAACTTTATCACCTTTTTTTAATCTCTCAGGTTTAATCATTATTGTCTCCTTTTTCATAAATAATATTTAAACAAATCAGGTAAATCTACCCGAACATATTCTTCAACAGCATGAATAAATCGATGATTCTCATCATAAATTACACCCCTATGATGAATAACATTCATATCATTTTGAACATTAAATAATTGTGCTTGTAAAGGGGTAAGTTTAGAAATAGAGACTTCATTTAAACCCTTATGATCAGGATAAATATGATATTGATTTAATAATTGATAAAGTGAATGAGATAAATCTTCATTTAATAAAAAATCATCTTCCAAAGGAAAATATGTTGTTTCTAACATAATCACAACACCATCAACCTTTCTTAAACGGACAATTTCAATATTTTGTTGATGAGAAAAAAACTGTAGATTTTCTTTTTTAACATCACACTTTTGACATGAAATAATCTCTGATGTTAGACTTCTTCCTTGAATTTGACATAAATCAGTTAATGATAAACATTGTTGTAATGATTGATTATGTTTTTTCACAAAGGTTCCTTTCCCTTGTATTTTCATTAAATAGCCTTCTTTAACAAGAGCTTCTATTGCTTTTCTAACAGTAATCCGACTAACATGAAATTCTTTTTGAAACTGTGCCTCAGATAAAATCTTATCTCCTGCCTTTAATTCGCCACTTTCTATTTGTTTTAAAATCACTTCTTTCATTTGTTCATAAAGTGGTAAATCATTACCAATCTTTATATTTGACTTCATTCTATTTCCTCCCCCACATATTATGTTTTTATTATAAGATATATCTTAAAAATTGCAAGACATATTATAACCATTATATAACCACTTTTAGCATGTATTTTCTTTAATTTATCTTATTATTTAAATAAATATATTATCTTTTTATTGACACATGTATTATACTTGTATTATATTGGTATTATAAAAAGTTATCATTGAATAACAAGGAGGGGCAAAAAATGGAAATCAAAGAAATTTTAAAAGACATCTTAAAGCAAAAAGAAGCGAGAGGGAAAGTGAAGGACATTGTTTGGATAGCGGCTGGTGGAAGTCATGGTGGATTTTATCCAGCTCAATATTTTATGGAACATGAAGCGAAATCAATACGTTCTATGAGTTTTACAAGTAATGAATTTGTGTTTTCAACACCTGGCTTTATTGGGGAAAATACAATTGCTGTGATTTGTTCAATGCGTGGAACACCAGAAACAATTGAAGCAGCAAGAATAGCAAAGCAAAAAGGTGCAAGTACAATCTCACTTTATGTAGATGAATCAGAATTAACAGAAATTTGTGATTATAACATTCTTTATCAATCAATCGCTATTGATGAAAGTGATTTTTCTCAAGTCAATGCAGCTCTTGGTTTAAAACTTGCAATGACTTTAGTAGAACTTGTTGATGGTTATCAATACTACAAAGAGGCTATGGATACATTTGAACATATTGATGAATTTTATCGTCAAGCTGTTGAAAATATTAGACTTTCAGCCATCAAATGGGCTTTACAAAACAAAGAATCACAGACTATCTATGTTATGGGATCAGGTCCAACCTATGGAGCGGCTTATATATTTTCAATTTGTAATATTATGGAAATGTTACAGATTGATTCATCAACGATCAATTGTTGTGAGTTTTTCCATGGACCATTTGAAGTCGTTAATGAAGATACTTCTATTTTCTTACTCATTGGTGAAGGAAGATGTCGAAAAGCAGATGAAAGAGTTATTCGTTTCTTAGATACATTTGGTGGAAAAAAGGTTTATAAACTTGATGCACGTGATATTGGTTTACAAAATATTGATCATCATGTGAGTGAATATTTTAATCATTTATTATTTTCACCAATCTTAAATAATGTTTATATGCGTGAATTAGCTCAACAAATTAAAAAAGATTACAATACAAGAACATATATGTGGAAGAATGCTTATAAATAAAACTATACGAAAAAAAGCTAATCATTGTTAGCTTTTTTTAATAACATAAGCTCCATATGGCTTAATATGAATCACTTTGTTTATCTTTATATCATCATTACTTATTAATAACTTTCCATCACTAAAATCATGTAAATCATAATCATATTCATGTGTAGAAAAATTTGTAATAACTAATAATTTCTCTCCTTGATATTCTCTTGTATAAACAAATAAGTCAGGATGATCTTTTTCTAATAGCTCATACTTTCCATAAACAATAATAGGCATTTGATGACGTAATTGTATGAGTTTTTGATAATAATGATAAATTGATGTGGAATCATTGATTTGTTGTTTGGCATTGATTTTATGATAATTAGGATTCACTTTCATCCAAGGTGTTCCTTGAGTAAATCCAGCATTTGTACTATCATCCCATTGCATTGGAGTTCTCGCATTGTCACGACTATTCGCATTGATTCCTTTCATCATTTCTTCGTGAGTTAATACCTGTCTTTCTTCAACTAAATCTTTATAGGCATTAAAAACTTCAACATCTTTGCAATCTTCAAGACTTTCAAAATGATAATTGGTCATTCCTAATTCTTCACCTTGATAGATGTAAGGTGTTCCTTTAAGAAAATGTAAGGCAGTTGCAAGCATTTTTGCTGAGTCTTTCCAATACTCCTGCGTCTGACCAAATCTAGAAACAACACGAGGTTGATCATGATTATCCCAAAACAAACTATTCCACCCATCATCTGCTAAGCCTTCTTGCCATTTTGTTAAATTTGTTTTTAACTTAACTAAGTCTAAAGGAATTGGTGTCCATTTGCCATATTTTCCTAAATCAACATCCATATGTTCAAATTGAAATAACATACTCAATTCATCTTCATTTTCACCAGTATATTGTTTTGCTTGTGCAATTGAACAAGCAGTAATTTCTCCTACTGTCATCACATCATAATGCGATAAAACCTGATGATTCATTTCTTTTAAAAATTCATGAATACGTGGTCCATTACTAGTATAACGTGAAGGTTTCATATACTTTGATGAGGCTGGTAAAATATCTTCATATGTTTGAACTTTACTGATTTTATTAATCACATCCATTCTAAAACCATCTATTCCTTTATCCAACCACCACTTCATCATATGATAAATTTCTTGACGAACTGTTTCATTCTCCCAATTCAAATCAGGTTGTTTTGATGAATATAAGTGTAAATAATACATATTGGTTGCTTCATCATATTGCCAAGCTGAACCAGAAAAGATAGAAGCCCAGTTATTTGGTTCTTTCCCGTCTTTTCCTTCTTTCCAAATATAATAATCTCGATAAGGATTATCTTTGCTTTTACGACTTTCGATAAACCATTGATGTTGATCAGATGTATGATTCACAACCAAATCCATGACAATTTTTATATTTCTTGAATGGGCTTCTTTTAATAACTGATCAAAATCTTCCATTGTCCCATAATCTTTAGAAATTGCTTGATAATGACTAATATCATAACCATTATCAACATTAGGCGATTCATATAAAGGTGATATCCATATAATATCAATCCCTAAATCTTTTAAATAATCAAGTTTAGATATAATTCCTTGAATATCTCCAATTCCATCACCATTACTATCACAAAAACTCTTTGGATAAACTTGATAAATAACACTTTCCTTCCACCATATTTTCATACTTCCACCTCTTTCCTTATTATTTTAACATTTTTATATGACATTTATAGTGAAAAAAAGCCTATCTCATAGGCAATTATTGACCAATTGCTTTACGATAAGCCTGTGGTGTTTGTTTATATTTTTCTTTAAATGCTTTTATAAAAGCCTTACTATCAGCAAAACCATGTTTTAAAGCTATATCACTAATCCTATCATGGGTTTGACACACATCAATAAAAGCATGATTTAACCTAATAAGCTTTATATATTGAAAAAGACTCATATCACACATCTTTTTAAAATATCGACAAAGATATGATGGAGAATAGTGAAAGATTGTTGATAATCTATCAATTGTTAAATCCTCATGATAATGATTTTCAATATAATCTAATATGGGTTGAATTTTTTCTAATTGTTGTGATGAAAATATGGATTCTTGACGTTGACATTGAAAATCATGCAGCAATAAATAAGAAATACTTGCAAGATATTCTTGAACTTTAATTTGTTTATAGGATTGAGAACTTTTACGATAAGCATCCATTTTCATAATCTTTTCTTTCAATTCATCATGTTTTTTTGTTGCTTTATTCAAATCAAAATAGATTTTATCAATATCATTTTCATAACTTCTTAATGTTTCATAAGATAGTAAAACTGTAATCATTTCACTTTCTTCTAACATCTCAAAATAATGAACCTCATTGGTATTAACCAAAAACAAATCATCAGAATGAACGATATATTCATTTTTCCCAACATGAGCAATAAAACCACCTTTTATCACATAAACCAATTCAACATTATGATGAAAATGTTGTTTCATATAGTGATATGTTGGTAAATATAAATGATAAACTCTCGCACTTTGATTATTTGGAATATCCACAACTTCTAATTCATAATTCATTTTTTCATCAACTTTCTTTTCAAATGATCCTATTCATTTTTATTATATTTCACTCTTATTAATTCAAAAATAATAAATAAAATAGCAATAATGATATTTATAAAAGAACTATTTTCTTTTTTTATGATGAAGTTATAAAGTGAAATAACCAATAAAGCAATTGCAATCATAAAGGAAATTATATTTTCTGTTTTAAATTTCATATGTATCACCTTCTTTACATTCATTTTACAATGATTTTCCTCCAATAACAAGTTAAGACTCTAAATAAGAAACAACCTATTGAATATGCTTTTATTCATCATTGATTATATCTTTTAATAAATTTAACTCAATTGATAAATCTGATGCACTTCCTCCTCGTCCTTGTGTTTCTTCAAGTGATAGTGTTTGTAAATTTAATCTTTCATTGGGTTGTATAATATCATAGAGTTTTAATAATAAACTTAAAGGAAATTCTTCATTCCATTCAACATAATAACCATACAAACCTATTCTTTTTAAAAGTGAAACTAATCCATCTATAAGACTTTGAACAAAATCATAATAATTACATTCTACTATAACTTGTTCAATTAATTCTTTTCTTGATTCATCCTCAAATGATTGAATTTCTATTTGTAGACAATTTCCTTTCTTTGTCAACTTCCAATCATCGATAGCTGGCTCTACGTAAGCAGTGAATGTATCAAAATACTCATTATCTAAAAGATGACCATCAATATACAACAATCCTTTTAAAAGATCATCTAGAAAATGAGAAATCCAACTATAATTAAAATAATAATGAATATCTTTAACTCTCATTTGACCATCAATCCAGCCAGCATCAAGTGTATAAAATTCTATTTTCATATATGACTTTTCTTTTTTGATAAAAGATCACTGATATCAAATGGTGTTTCATCATGAGGAAGTGAATGAACATCTAGGAATGGAACATCTTCTTTTGTTCTTATTGGAAACTCAGATTTTGCTGTAACATTTTTCATGTCACAAACAATTTCACCAATGTACATAGGTGGAATTGTTTTTCGACTTTGAAGGGGAACAATTTCTCTTTGATTGCATGTATAAAGCAAATTATAGCCTTTTTCAAAAGTTATATAATCATCATTGGCATCAATAATTCTGATTACCCCTTTAGCAATAACTGAACGATAATCATGATAATGTCCTTTATATTTACAATCAGGAAAATCATGGAAAGCACTAAATTCTAAGCAAACCTTAGGATTCTTTCGCATTAAATCAAGCTTATGTCCTCTTTTCATAAAATGAACATAAACATATAATTTCTCATCTTTTAATTCATAGCCAAACTTGGAGAACAACATAAGGATAACCATCTTCATCTATCATACCAACATTGACATGATGAAATAATTGAAGCATTTCATGAATGAATATAGGATCAGTAACTTCTCTTTCAAAATGTATCATTTTTCAAACTCCTTTACTTTTTGTATTACAAAAAGTATCTCATAAATGAAATTATCTTTCAACTTTCTTTCATTATTTTAAAATGAATGTCTTGTGCTTTATCCTTTATATATGGATTATTGAAAAATGAATAAAGAAGCTGTAAACACATTAAACACCAAATAACTGGTTCACAAATAATAACTCCAAAGTATCCTAACATTGGAATACATAACCAGGCAAATACCACCTTACCTAAAAATTCAATAATACTTGAAACGAGGGGAACAATTTTCTTTCCTAAACCCTGCAAAGTATTTCTTAAAATAAGTAAAATACCTAAAACTGCATAAAACGGAGCATTGATTTGTAAATACAGTGATCCATTATTTAAAACAACGGATTGATTTGAACCAGAAATTAGTGCAACCAAAGGTTTAGCAAAAACTAACATAAGAATTGTAGCGAGAATCCCCCACCCAACAACAATTTTAAATCCAACTTTGATGCCTTCAATAATTCTTTCTCTTTGATTAGCACCTTTGTTTTGGGATACAAAGGTAGAAAGTGAAGCTGCTACTGTGCCACAAGGCATCATTAAAAAAGCATTGATTTTTCGTGCTGTTGTATGCCCTGCAATAGTTAAATAACCAAAGCCATTTATGGCCTTTTGTAAAATGACTGTTCCTGAAGAAACGATAGCCATCATAAATCCCATTGAAAATCCTTGTCCAGTCAGTTCTTGATAAAGTTCTTTATCAAAATGAAAATGAATACGTTTAGGAATTAATAATGGTGTTTTCTTCAACATATAAACAAGGCATAGAATTGCTGAAATACCTTGTGCAATAACAGTTGCTATCGCCGCTCCTTGTATTCCCATATGAAATTCACTAATGAAAAGTAAATCTAATATGACATTGATTATTGAGGAAATAATCAAAAAAATCAAAGGCATAACACTATTACCAATGGCACGAAGTAATCCAGCACATAAATTATAAGCAAACATGACACCAACACATAATGTAATCATAGATATATATGAATAAGATTCATGAATAATATTTTGTGGCGTATCTAAAAGTTGTAAAAGTGGATAGAGTCCAAGCTGTGAGATAATCATAATAACGATTGTTAATAAGAATCCTATAACAAGTGAGCCTGCAACTGAACGTTTTAATAAATCATGATCATTAGCACCATAGCTCCTTGCCACAACAATACTCAACCCATTACCAACTCCTAATGCAAAACCAATTAACAAATCATAAACTGCACTGCAAGCACCAATCGCAGCTAAGGATGTATCTCCTAATACATGCCCAACAATCATTGTATCCATGGTATTGTATAATTGTTGAAAGATGTTTGATATAAAGACAGGAATAGCAAATAAAAGAATTGCTTTTCCTATTTGATCTTTGATTAAATCAACTTGAAAATGGAACATATAAGCCTCCCATAAATTTATAAAATCATGATTGTGAATCTCTACAAGTGTAAATATTCCATTTTCATATTCATACTTTAAAATACAACAATTATAGAATCTTTCCGTCTTTTTCACTTTCGCATAATCTTCCCATGCTCGATAAAATTGGGCACAAGCTGCTCCATGTGATAGCGCTAAAACAACCTCGTGATCTTCCTTATTCATAATATCTACTAAAGTTTTTGAAACCCTATCTCTTAATTCTAATTCGCCTTCACCACCAAATTGTTTAAAGAAATCTCCATAAGGTAACTTTGGATTTAAACATTCATCTTTCCCTTCAAATGCTCCAAAATTCCATTCTTTTAATCCTTTCACCCTTGTATATGGCATCTGATAATCTGTGACAATTTCTAATGTATCACATGCTCTTTCAGAAGTTGAACTATAAGCATGATCAAAAGTTATTTGATTTTCTTTAAAATAATTACCTGCAATTTGTGCTTGCTTAATTCCAAGTTCAGTAAGTGGTGCGTCACACCATCCTTGAATCTTATGTTGAACATTGAATAAAGTTTGTCCATGTCTCATTAAATATAAAGTCTTTTTCATTATCATTTTCCTCCTTGTTGATTTGCATTCACTATATCTTTTAAAGTAATATCTTGATGACGATATCGTACATCAGGATTTTTATCTATTCTTAATTCAATTGCATGAAATGGGCAATTATGCACACATGCCAAACAAAAATCGCATATTTGACAAAGTCTTTTCGCTTTGCCTTTTTCAAGAACAATATTTCCAATTGGATAGACCTTTGTACAAATACCACATCCACTACAACGTTCACTCATCATATTGGTATTTAAAAGAAAATGAAAATAATCTAAAATCATTTTTATATCATTTAGTTTAAATAGAAAGTCAAAAAGAGTTATCTATCTTTAAATCAAAGATAAACAACTCTTTTTCATTATATTATTTCACTATTTTAAACTTACCTCTTTGTTTAATAACTTCATTAGCATACTTCAATTCATAATAAGAAATGCCTTTTTTCATCGCATTTAAGATTTCTTCAACTTCTTTATCAATATCACCTTTGTTTAAATATAAACCTAATAACGTATAATTTCCACCAAAGAAACCAGTTCCCTCGACACCCCATAAGGCATAGTTTGCATAATCCTTTCTTTCCTTTTTATGATACAATTTTCCTGAAGATATCTTTGAACATGTTGCAAATGATTGATGATCATATGCTTTTATAACAATCTTCCCTGTTATATTTGAAATGTCTTTTTTATCACTTTCTAATAATTCTTCTGACATTAGTGTATCTAAAGAAATGTCTAATTGATTTGCTATATTGAACAAGGTTTCTATTTCAGGATAACCTAACTTCTGTTCCCATTTTGATACAGCTTGTCTACTCACATTTAACATTTCTGCTAATTCCTCTTGAGTTAAATTTTTATCCTTACGAATTCGTTTAAGATTATATGAGAAGCTCATACGAATCCTCCTTTCTTAATCTCATTATAAAAGATTTATAATCAAAGTCTACCAATTCTTCGTTGCAAAATGATACTTATCGTATCAAAAAAGCTAATTCCTAAATAGAATTAGCCTTTCAATAAATTATAATTCTTCTCCATTTGTTTCAATAACGTGTTTATACCAATCAAATGAATCTTTCTTAGATCTTGCAAATGTACCAGTTCCATCATCATGTCTATCTACATAAATGAAACCATAACGTTTTGCATATTGACCAGTTCCAGCAGAAACCAAATCAATACATCCCCAAGTTGTATATCCAATCAATGGGACACCATCTTCAATTGCTTCACTCATAGCTTCAATGTGAGGTTTGAAGTATGCAATACGATAATCATCGTGAATCGATCCATCTTCTTCTTTGACATCAAATGCTCCAAATCCATTTTCAACAACCATTAAAGGTGTTTTTGGATAACGATCATGTAATTTATTTAATGTATAACGTAATCCATCAGGATCAATTTGCCATCCCCAATCACTTGCTTTTAAATATGGATTCTTAGCACCTTTTGTCATATTACCAGAAGATGTTTCCGCATTTTCATCAACTGTAATACAGTTTGATTGATAATAAGAGAATGTATAGAAGTCAACAGTTCCTTCTTTTAAAATCTTCTTATCTTCTTCAGTAATATATGAATAATCAATACCATTTTCTTTAAAGAAACGATATGCAAAATCAGGATATTCTCCACGAACTTGAACATCACCGCATAAGTTATTCTTTAAGTTATCTTCATCATAACAAGCTAAAATATCTTTTGGATTTGGTGTTAATGGATAAACTGTTACATGTGCAATCATATTCCCAATCATAAAGTCAGGATTAATTTCATGACCTGCTTTAACAGTTAATGCACTTGCAACAAATTGATTATGTAAAGCAACATATGTTGTTTGCATATTTGATTTTAATTCATTTAATGGGATACGATGATCAGCATTAACATCTTGTGGATCCATAATTCCTAATCCATATAAATTACCAATACCACCTTCACCCATACAAGCGATATTAATTTCATTAAATGTTAACCAATATTTGACTTTGTCTTTATATCTTTCAAAACAAGTTGTCGCATATTTAACAAACATATCAATCACACGACGATCAGCAAAACCATTATATTTTGTAACTAAATTCCAAGGGATTTCATAGTGACATAATGTAATTAATGGTTCAATTCCATATTTTTTACATTCATCAATAACACTATCATAGAAAGCTAAACCAGCTTCATTTGGTTGTTCATCATCACCATTAGGGAAAATTCTACCCCAGTTAATAGAAAAACGGAAACACTTGAATCCCATTTCAGCAAACATTTTAATATCTTCTTTATAGTGATGATAGAAATCAATTGCTTCATGGCTTGGATAAAATGCTTCTGGATCAGTTTTTGGTAAGAATGTTCTTGGTGTATTAACATCTCCACCCAATAACATATCAGGTACTGATAATTTTTTACCATCTTCTAGATAAGCACCTTCGCATTGGTTAGCTGCAACGGCTCCACCCCATAAAAAATTTTTTGGAAAACTCATTTTATAATCTCCTCCTTTAATTTTTCTGTATTTATTCTATCATATTCATTATTTATTGTTTACAAATTTTCATATTTTGAATATGTAATAAAAAAAGAACAAAACCATTTTCATCATCTTGTTCTTTTTCCTGACATATGTATTTTCTTCACACTAAGATAATATTTTTAAAACTTCTTCTTCATCTTCAACATCAAAAATCTTGATTGTCAATTGATCTAACTTATCCTTTGGACTGACTTCTATCTGCATCACCAACTCTTTTGATACATGTCCTAGTTTCTGTTTCAACAATTTGATAAGCAATGATATTTTCTCTCTCATCATTCCTTGTAGCTCTCTTTCTCTTGCATAGCTATCAATCACTTCACACATCTTGATCTCCTCACTTTCTTCTTTCTCTAATCTAATAACCAATTCTTCACTATTGGTCATTATTGCTACTACAATTGCTTCCTCACAGTTTTAATTATCTTGCTTTCTTTTCTTAATATATGTATTTTCTTCACGCTAAGATAATATTTCTAAAACATCCTCTTCATCTTCAACATCAAAAATCTTGATTGTCAATTGGTCTAACTTGTCCTCTGGACTGACTTCTATCTGCATCACCAACTCTTTTGATACATG
>NZ_SMCQ01000032.1 GCF_004343035.1 Longibaculum muris | reverse complement strand
TGTTTTCATCGACTAAATTATACCAAAAAAAGCGCTCAAATGAGCGCTTTTTGCGTAATATGAAACTATAACATGTTTATTTACTCGTTACAGCCCCTTTTATTTTCATTATTGAAAAACTTGAAGAAGTCAAAGCATTAAATAACCAATTAGGTAACGACTCAGGAATTGTACGTAAAAACAATAAAATCTCTCGGCCAGAAATATTTGATCCTTCTAGACAATACTTTCCTGTCGCACTCGCACCAATCGCAATATGACCAATGGCTTTTCCACCGATTGCCAAAGTTTGACCAATCGCTAAACCTCCACAAGCATAAATACCAATCGCAAGGCCACCTACTGCCATATAACCAATACCAAGGCCACCAAAACACAAACCCCCGATTGCTAAACCTCCAATACTTAATAAACCCATTCCAATGCCACCAAGAGATAAAACTCCTAATGACAAACCACCTAAACTCAAAACACCAATAGCAATATTTCCAATTGCGATTATCCCTTTGGCAACTTTTTTTCCATATCCAAAATTAATATGAACAAGTGGTAAATTGCCAATTTTCAAACGACTCTTATATTCATATTCTCTTGTTTTTCTAATGACCCGATGTAATTGTTCATCTGTAATCACCATCCCTTGAACAACCGAATTTTCACCTTTAACCAGTTCATCTAATGAAACCCCATATAATTCAGAAATCTCAACTAACCGTTCTAATTCTGGAACCGATGTACCAGACTCCCATTTACTGACAGACTGTCTTGAGATTCCTAGCTGATATGCCAATTCTTCTTGTGAAAGACCTTTTTGTTTTCTTAATCGTATTAAATTCTCTTGTAATTTCATTGTATCCCCTCTCTTTTTACTAAATCCATTATACAATAATTCCTATCAAAGACAATCAACCACCACTTAGAAAAGTGACAACCATTGGTTGCCAGAACAGAAAAAGGATATTTTAAGCTAAAATATCCCTTAAAACATCATGAACTGTTGATTGAAAATCATTAAGATTGACATGATACCAATGAACATCAAATTGATTCTTAAACCAAGTATATTGTCTTTTGGCATACTGACGAGAATGCTTTTTGATATTTTCATAAACATTTTCCTTACTTATAAGACCATCAAAATAATCAAACCATTCCTTATAGCCAATAGCTTTCATACTTTGATATGTACGGTTTAAGCCTTGATGATATAAATCTGTCACTTCTTTTTCTAGTCCTAAATCTCTCATCACATCAACACGATGATTGATTCGTTGATATAAGACTTCTCGCTCTAATGTCAAACCAACAAAATAAGCGTCATAAAGACAGACATGTTGTTGAGCTTCAATGATTTCACTTTTTCGTTGACCAGTTTGTTCATATATCTCAATTGCTCTTAAGACACGCTGACGATTATGTGGATGCAGTGTCAAAGCACTTTTTTCATCAATGCTTTTTAAATAATCATATAATTGCTGATTATCATAATCTTTATATTTTTCTTTATATGTTTCATGATCATCTTTTGTTTCACTAAACTCATAGTCGTATAAAGCTGCTTTGATATAGAGTCCTGTTCCCCCTACAATAATTGGTAACTTTCCACGACTCGTAATTTCATCAATTTGTTTTCTTACAGTTTCCTGAAAATCCTTCACACTATAACTTTGTTTTGGTGAGAGAATATCTATACAATGATGAATCACATTTTCCATTTCTTCACTTGTTACTTTGGCTGTTCCAATATCCATTCCTTGATAAATTTGCATGGAATCTCCACTAATAATTTCTCCATTTAAAGCTTTTGCAAGTTCAACCCCCATTTTACTCTTTCCAACACTGGTTGGACCAATCACCACAATAACCTTATTCATTGATCTTACCTATTCCAAGTAAGCTATACAATATGGAAATGACAATTGCCGTTATAACCGTTAAACCAAAAGATTCAATATAAAAATCAGGGGCGAAGATTGTTTGAGCAATCGCTAAAACAAAACCATTAATGACGAGTTGAAATAAACCAAGCGTTGTGATTGTAATTGGCAAAGCAATAATCGTTAAAATAGGTTTAATAAAAGTATTCAGTAAAGCCAAGACAATTGCCACTAAAAAAGCAACTTGAAAATCTTTGACATAAACCCCATCAAAAAAATAACTCATCATCATAATAACAGCTCCACCTAAAACAAAATCTAAAACCAGACTCACAATTCCTTTTTTCATCTAAACCACCCTCTTAAATAGTTTTTCTAATTCATAATCACTGTAAAATAAAACGGTAGGTCGCCCATGTGGACACACATAAGGATTATCACAACGCATCAAGTTATCTAAAATCGTTTGCATATCACTAGGTGATAGATAAGTATTCGCTTTTAATGAAGCCTTACAGCTAAGTGTAGCAATCGCATGTTCTTGAAGTGATACGACATCTAAATAATTTTTATGTAAAACTTCTTGGATCATTTCATCAACAAAAATATTTTCATCGATTTTTTTCATCCATAATGGCAAATTTCTTACAATATATCCATGTTCACCAAAAACTTCCAAATGAATCCCAACTTTTTCTAGAACATTTTTTCTTTCT
This sequence comes from Longibaculum muris, assembly GCF_004343035.1. Lineage (GTDB taxonomy): Bacteria > Bacillota_I > Bacilli_A > Erysipelotrichales > Coprobacillaceae > Longibaculum > Longibaculum muris. The sequence continues at coordinate 30,473 of NZ_SMCQ01000032.1, read as the reverse complement.
TCTAAAACCAAAAACTCACTCATTGGATATTCTAATTGTAATGGAACAAGCAAAGGCTGCATTGTTAAATCTAAATGTGAGAATTTTTCTTTATAATATTCATAGTTAATTCTTTCTTGAGCAGCATGCTGATCAACAAGGTACATGCCTTTTTCATTTTCTCCAATCAAATAAGTCCCATGAATTTGCGTTTTAGCATAGATTTTTTCTTTGATTGGTTTTTGTTGTATTGGTTTTTCAATTGGTTGGCTTTCTTCAATAATTGGTTGTTTTTGATATAGAGTTGAAGTTTCTTTAACTTCTTTTATCACTTCTTGAACTGGTTCTTGATACACAAGAGGTGGAGTTTCTTCTAAGTCAAAGGTTACCTGATCGAGCTGTGGTTTAAAGGTTTCTCTTTCTGTTTCTTTGTTTTTAACCTGATAAGTCAAATTGACTTGTTTTAATGTTTCACTGACTCCTTCAAAAATCAAATCTCTTAACTCATATTCTTTAGAGAATCTGACTTCTAATTTAGAAGGATGGACATTCACATCAACAAGATAAGGATCAACTTCTATATTAATCACAGCAATCGGATAACGATTATCAGCCAAATAAGCACGATAAGCATTATTAATTGCATCTATACTCATTGCATTTTTTACATATCGATGATTGACAAGCGTAATAATATTGGTCTTAGAAGCACGTGATGTATCAATTTTGCTGATATAACCATCAATTGAAAATTCATCATTGGCTAAATGAATAGGTAACATATTTTTGGCCGTTGCTATTCCATACATACTAGCAATAACTTCTAGCAATTGACCCTTGCCATTGGTTTGAAAGATTGCCTTGTCATTATGATAAAGTCTAATTGCAATCTGCGGATAAGCTAAAGCTATTCTTTCAACATATTGATGAATAGCGGCAAATTCACTATTAACTGATTTTAAATATTTCAAACGAGCAGGTACATTTTGAAAAAGCTTAGTCACTGTCATTTGCGTTCCACGTGGCAAATCACAAGTTCCTTCATTTTTATATTTTCCAAACTCATAAGTCACAAAAGTTCCTTCTTGACCTGTGGATGTTCTTAAATCAAAATGACTGACTGAAGCAATGGAAGGAATCGCTTCACCACGAAATCCTAATGTCATAATATTAAATAAATCATGATCATCTTTTATTTTACTTGTTGCATGACGAGAAAAACACATCTTTGCATCAGCGCTTTCCATTCCTTCACCGTTGTCTACAACTTTAATCAATTGTAAACCACCATCTTCAATAAAAATGTCAATTCTTGATGCCGAAGCGTCAATACTATTTTCAACAAGTTCTTTAACGACACTTGATGGTCTTTCAACAACTTCACCGGCAGCTATTTTATTAGAAAGAATATCATCTAATTGTCTAATTTTGGGCATATTGTCACCTCACTTATAATAATTTTTTAAGTTCAATTAATGTGCTTAAAGCATCTAATGGCGATAAAGCCATAGGATCAATTCTTTCTAAGGCTTTTTCTACAGCACTTTCTTTTTGGATAGTAGAAGGCATTTCCACTTTTTCACTGATTACTGTTTCAATATTGTTATTTTCTAAAGATTGTAAGATGACTTTAGAGCGTTCAATGACTGCATCTGGTAATTTGGCTAATTGAGCAACATTGATACCATAAGAACGGTGCGAACGTCCTGGCTTGATTTTATATAAGAAAACAATCTTATCACCTTCTACTGATGCACTTGCATGAACATTTTGAATATGGAAAGATTCATCCATCATGGTTAATTCATGATAATGTGTAGAAAATAGTGTAATACATTGAATTGATGTTGCGATATATTCAATCATTGATTGAGCAATAGCCATACCATCAAAGGTTGCTGTTCCTCTACCAATTTCATCAAAAATAATCAATGAATCTCTTGAAGCATAACGTAAAGCATTGTTAGCTTCTAACATTTCAACCATAAAAGTTGATTGACCTGAAATCAAATCATCACTTGCTCCAATACGGGTAAAGATTTGATCAAAGATTGGTAAATCAGCTTGATCACAAGGTACAAATGAACCAATTTGCGCCATAATAACACATAAAGCAATTTGACGCATATAAGTTGATTTTCCGCCCATATTTGGTCCTGTAATCAATAATATAGGTTCATCTTCTTTAATATTTAAATCATTAGGAACATAATTTTGTCTTGAAATAACTTGCTCAATAACCCCATGACGACCATTTTCAATATGCATGGTATGATGATCATTAAATGTAGGTCGTACATAGCCATTTTGACTTGCTTTATTAGCTAAAGATTGATAAACATCAATTTGTGCAACAACACTTGCAACATCTTGGATTAAATGGACATCTTTTTTAATATAATCTCTGATTTGCACAAAGATTTCATATTCTAAAGCAACCATCTTATCATTAGCACTTAATATCTTCGCTTCCATTTCTTTTAATTCAGGTGTTACAAATCTTTCAGCATTTGAGATACTTTGTTTTCTTGTATATTCAAATTCATCTTTTACCATTGATAAATAACTTTTTGTCACTTCAATATAATAACCAAAGACTCTATTATAACCAATCTTCAAGCCTTTAATTCCAGTCTTTTCTCTTTCTTTTTGTTCAAATTCACTAAGCCATTGTTTCCCATTATCACGAATATATCTTAGTTCATCTAATTCTTGACTATATCCTTGTTTAATGAGACCACCTTCTTTTATTGTTAGTGGTGGATTATCAACAATCGCTTCATCTATTAAACTCGTAATATGTGATAAATCAATAAGTTGTTGAGCTAATTGATTGGTATCAGGATGATCTAAGGCTAATAGTTGATGTTTTAATTCAGGGATAACTTTTAAAGAAGAACCAATCCATTTTAAATCTCTAGCATTGACGTTTCCAAAAGCAATACGACCAGCTAATTTTTCTAAATCATAGATATCATTGATAATATCTTTCATAGTTTCTCTTTCAATAAAATTATCAATTAATAATTCAATAATATCCATTCTTTTTTCAATCTTTTCTCGATTAACCAAAGGTCTTTCTATCCATTGACGAAGTAATCTTCCACCCATTGCACATTTGGTTTCATCCAATAACCATTGTAATGTTCCATAACTTTCATGATCCGCATTTTTAACCAATTCTAAGGACTTTTTCGTATAAGAGTCCATATAGATATAGTCCTCCGTTTTAACTTCCTGAATCGCCTGCATATGGCTTAATTCACGTTTTTGAGTTTCAATCATGTAATTTAATAAAAGTGAACAGATCTTGATTTCTTTTAAATCAGTAATAGAATCAAAAATCTTTTTATATCCTTCATTAAATTTATCATTTTCATAAAAAGAAACAAAAACATCATCAAAGCTTAAAGAACGATCATTTACAACAATTTCCTTTAATCCCAAAGCATCAATATGATTCTTTAAAAGATGAGCTTGTTTATCAAAATTAACAACATAGAATTCTCCTGTAGAAATATCACAATAAGCTAAAGTATAATTAAAATCAAAAACTCCTAATGCTCCAATATAATTATTTCTTTTCTCATTTAATGAGGCATCCATAATTGTTCCTGGAGTAATAATTTGAACAACACCACGTTCAACAATACCCTTTTTACCAGGATCACTTAATTGTTCTACAATTGCAACCTTATGTCCTAAATCAATAAGTTTTTGAATATAACCACTCACTGAATGGAAAGGAACTCCACACATTGGAACTCTTTCTTTAGCTCCTGCATTTTTTCCAGTTAAAGCAAGATCTAAAGCTTTAGAGACAACAATCGCATCATCAAAAAACATTTCATAGAAATCTCCTAAACGAAACATAACAATTGAATCTTGATTTTGTTCTTTTATTTTTAAATATTGCATCATCATTGGCGAATATTTTTGCTTCATTTTACCACTCCTTAATAACTACAATATTATAGCATAATTTGACAAATAAAGAAAAGAAAAAACGCACACGCGTTTTTCTAAGAATTCTTAATAAAGTCTGGATTAATTTCAATATCATCAAACTCATCCCAAACTTCTTCTTCATTTTTCACTTCAACTTTAATACAAGTTTCCCCACTGATTTCAATCTGCATTTCTTTTTCAATCTCTAATGTCACATTTGCATTGGTATGATAAGCAGATAAACATTTTGGTTTTGACAAACAACGTGCTTTGACTTGATCACTCGCTTCAAATTCACGATTTTCTTTTTTACTCACCTGCATATCATCAATATAAGTGACTTGATGTTTTTCAACCATTGAATCCATTTCATCATGACAACTGTACCAGACATGAACATCAAATGTCCCAATAATTTTAGGAACTCGATTTTTAATTGCTGCTTCATAGTGATGATTTGATATCCAACACCCTAATATCTCATTAGGTACTTGTGCCAAAGCTAAATTATACGTATTCTTAGATAATTTCTTGCCTTTAGCGACAATCGCCTTGGTATAAATCTCTCTTATGTTATTGCTCATAAATCCACCTCTGTATACTATATGATATATTCCCCAAATTACCACAAATTTTAAAAAAAAGGTATAACCAATCGGCTATACCTTCGCTTATTTTATTGATTATGAGATGGAGTTGAATCCTTTAAAACAACATCATGTGCTCCACCTTCAACAATACTTGTTGAAGAAACAAGTGTAATTTTTGCTTTTTCTTGTAATTCAGGGATTGTTAAAGCTCCACAGTTACACATTGTTGATTTAATTTTAGCAAGTGTTAAACCAACATTATCTTTTAATGAACCAGCATAAGGAACATAAGAGTCAACACCTTCTTCAAATGACAACTTCTTATCTCCACCTAAATCATAACGTTGCCAGTTTCTTGCACGAGCGCTTCCTTCACCCCAGTATTCTTTCATATATTGACCATTGATATTGACTTTATTTGTTGGTGATTCATCAAAACGAGAGAAATATCTACCTAACATAATGAAATCAGAACCCATAGCTAAAGCTAATGTCATATGGTAATCATGAACAATTCCTCCATCACTACAGATTGGAACATAGATACCAGTTTCTTTGAAATATTCATCTCTTGCTTTTGCAACTTCAATTGTTGCTGTTGCTTGTCCTCTACCAATACCTTTTTGTTCACGTGTGATACAGATAGAACCTCCACCGATTCCAATCTTCACAAAGTCAGCACCAGCTTCTGCTAAGAATCTAAATCCTTCAGCATCAACAACATTTCCAGCTCCAACTTTGACACTATCACCATAATGTTCTCTAATCCAATCAATTGTTAATTTTTGCCATTCACTGAATCCTTCACTAGAGTCGATACATAAAACATCAGCTCCTGCTTCGACTAATGCTGGAACACGTTCAGCATAATCTCTTGTATTGATACCAGCTCCAACTACGTAACGTTTTGAATCATCTAATAATTCATTTGGATTAGATTTTCTTGATTCATAGTCTTTTCTAAAGACAAAATATTCTAATTTCTGATTTTCATCAATAATTGGTAAAGCATTTAATTTGTTATCCCAAATAATATCATTAGCTTCTTTTAATGATACACCACTTGGGGCAGTAATTAATTTATCAAATGGTGTCATAAATTCAGATACTTTTGTATCTAAATCCATACGAGATACACGATAATCTCTACCAGTGACAATTCCTACTAACTTCCCATTTGCTGTTCCATCTTCAGTTACAGCCATTGTAGAGTGTCCAGTTTTTTCTTTTAATTCAATTACATCTTTTAATGTTTGATCAGGTGCAATATTTGAATCGCTTGGTACAAAACCAGCTTTATAAGCCTTTACTTTTCTTACCATTTCAGCTTGTGATTCAACACTTTGAGATCCATAAATAAATGAAACTCCACCTTCTCTTGCAAGAGCCACTGCCATTGTATCATTAGATACAGATTGCATGATTGCTGATACAAGAGGAATATTTAAAGATAATGCAGGTTCTTCCCCTTTTTTAAATTTAACCAAAGGTGTTTTTAAACTTACATTTTTAGGTTGACACTCTGCACTTGAGTATCCTGGAACTAATAAATATTCGTTAAATGTGTGTGATGGTTCATCAAAAAAATATGCCATGTTTTCTCTCCTTTATTTGTTTATTTTTGTAATTTATTGAAGAAATTATATAGATTTTTCCTGCTTTCGTCAATCTTTTTTTGACAATTCTTGATTAATATTGTCTTGAATCAAAAGCAATAAGTCATTGACTTCCTGTTTTAAGACTAAATAGTTATGAACAAGAGGATTTTCATCAAAGCTTTTTCTTTTTTGTTGATATTCTTTCATGATTATTTCACAATCAATGTTTTGATGTTTAGACATTACAATTTTTTGTTGTAAATCTTTTAATTCTTCTTCTAATTGATGAAGTGAGGAATTATTTTTAATCAACTGTTCATACTTTTGATATTCTTTTACAACTTCTTGATTTAAAATCCATTGATTTAATCTTTTAGCTTTATCTTCAATTTCTTTATTCAATTTCTTCACCTTTCAATGCCCATGTTTTGACTTCAGTAACTTTCACTTTAACAATTTGACCAATATGTTCTGGTTGACCTTTAAAATTAATTAATTTTTGATGTCTTGTATAACCTGTTAACATCTCTGGATCTTTTTTAGATGTTCCTTCAACAAGGACTTCTACAACTTGATTTAAGAACTTTTGATTTTGCATTAATGATTTTTCATTAACCAAATCATTTAAACGATAGAGACGTTGTTCTTTGGTATGAATGTCAATATCATCAGCCATTTTCGCTGCTGGTGTTCCTTCTCTAGGAGAATAAATGAATGTATATGCTAAATCATATTCACAATGTTCATAAAGACTCATTGTATCTTCAAATTGTTCATCTGTTTCACCAGGGAAACCAACAATAATATCTGTTGTAATTGTACAATCTGGTATTTTCTTTTTAATCTTATCAAATAATTCTAAATATTGTTCACGACTATAACGTCTACCCATACGCTTTAAAACTTCACTATTCCCAGATTGAACAGGTAAATGTATAGCTGGCATGATATTTTCATACTTGGCAATCACATCAATCATATCACCACTAAAATCCCAAGGATGACTTGTTGTAAAACGAATACGTGGAATTCCAGTTTTTGCGACATCCTCTAACAATGATGCAAACGTATACCCATTATCAAAATCTTTTCCATAAGAATTAACATTTTGTCCAAGTAAAGTAATTTCTTGATAACCATGTTCTTTTAAATCATTGACTTCAGCAATGATTTCTTCTTTTAAACGAGAACGTTCTTTTCCTCTCGTATAGGGAACAATACAATATGTACAAAACTTATTACATCCATACATAATATTAACCCAAGCTTTATAAGGATGAGCACGATGACTTGGTAAATTTTCAATCACATCGCCTTCTTTAGACCACACCTCTAAAACCATTTCTTTTTCTAACATAGCTTGTTTTAAAAGAACTGGTAAACGATGAATATTGTGGGTACCAAAAATCAAATCAACTTGAGGATGTTTTTCTAAGATTTTTTGTACAACCACTTCTTCTTGTGCCATACATCCACAAATCCCAAAAATAATATTAGGATTTGTACGTTTAACTTTTTTTAAATAGCCAATTTTTCCAAAGACTTTTTCTTCAGCATTTTCTCTAATTGCACAAGTATTCAATAAAACAACTTGAGCATCTTTAATTTCATCAGTTGGTTGATATCCCATACTTTCCAATATCCCAGCTAATGTCTCACTATCACGTTCATTAGCTTGACAACCATATGTTTGGATAAAGTATTTTTGTCCCTTACCAATTCCTACCATATCAGCAGGAATTTCATAAGCATCATCAATATGATGAATTTCATCTTTTCCTCTATGTTTCGCATCTTTTAAAGATGGACCTTTAAAATATTCACTATAATCTTTCATATTTTCACCACTTTCTGCTTTATTATATCAAATATTATAAAATAAGAAAGAAAAAAATAAGGACATTGTCCTTATTTTTTAACCAAAGAAACCATCTGGTTGAATTGAGAAGTATAAAACAGCTCCATCAGGTGTCTTTTTGAATAATCCTTTACAATATGAAGCAGCTTCATCTGGTGTTAATTCAGTTTCACACTCAATTTCAGCTTTAATTCCTGTTTTCTTAACAAATTTACATTTTACTTTATCATCTTCATACCCATCAAAAAAGTCAATTAATTTTTGTGTTTGAGCAGTAGACATTAATAATTTACATTTTGCCATAATATTTCCTCCTTGTTTTCTTCTTTTATTATACCCATTTTGAGACAAAAAAGAAAGCCTTTTTAATGCATTTCTACATTTAGACGCAAAGAGGTAATGACTTGATCATCAATTGTTAAATCATAAAAAGAAGGTGTACAATAAATCTCATATCCTCCTGGAGCCATATAGCCTCTTGCGATAGCTATCGCTTTCATTGCTTGATTTAAAGCTGCAGCACCAATAACTTGAATTTGAACACTTTGATGTTCTCTAAGTAAACTCGTTAATGCTCCAGCAACTTTACTTGGTTTAGATGATGAAGATACTCTAATCATTTCCATAAAAATTCCTCCTTAATGCACTATATGCATGAAAGAATAAATTATGCTATATATGGATGAGCCGGATCAATACAAATACGTTTGATTTGTGTACATTGATTTTCTTGATTAAAAGTTAATAATGTTGCGCGAAATTGTCCTTCACTTTCAGCCACCACAAAAGGTGTCATCATACCTGTTTTCATACGTTTAATAATAAGCTCTTTATCACAACCAATTACACTTTCATAAGGGCCACACATCCCAACATCACTTTGATAAGCAGTCCCTTTTGGTAAAATTCTTTCATCCGCTGTTGTTACATGGGTATGTGTCCCTAAAACAGCAGAAACTTGTCCATCTAAATAATATCCTAAAGCAATTTTTTCGCTTGTTGCTTCAGCATGAAAATCAACAATATGAATATCACTCGTATCGTCAACCAAAATTTCATCAATCGCTTCAAATGGATTTTGTGATTTTCCATCCATAAAAGTAATTCCCAATAGATTTGTTACACGAATTTTCTTCCCGTTTATCGTAATTTGTCGACTCCCAACCCCAGGTAATGCTTTAGGTTGATTATAAGGCACAACCAAACGATCAGCTTCGTCAATATAATCAAATAATTCTTTTTTAGCAAAAGTATGATTACCCATTGTCATCAAAGAAATTCCCTGAAACAAAAATTCTTCATAATGTTTTTTATTTAAACCTTTTCCATGCGTTGCGTTTTCAACATTAGCAATCACAACATCAATATGATATTGAGCTTTTAAGCGTGGTAAATAAGTTTCCATCATTTCTCTACCAATTGCTGAAAAAACATCTCCAATAAATAATATATTCATTTTCTCATCTCCATAATAAAGTGTATAACGTGGTTATGATATCATAATCAATAAAGCATTTCAATGTAAATGAAAAGATAGGTCAAACCTATCTTCTATTTAGCAATTTCATTGGCACGAACTTCACGAATCACAGTCACTTTGATATGTCCTGGATAAGTTAATTCCGTTTCAATTTTATTTTTGATTTCTCTGGCAAGTTTGTGACTTGCTAAATCATCAACCTTATCTGGTTTCACAATAACGCGAACTTCACGTCCGGCTTGAATCGCAAAGACTTTATCAACACCATCAAAGCTCTTAGAAATTTCTTCTAATTTTTCTAATCTTTGAATATAGTTTTCAATTGTCTCGCTACGACTTCCTGGGCGTGCTGCAGATAAAGTATCAGCAGCAGCAACCAAAATAGAAATAACACTTGTTGCTTCAACATCACCATGATGTGATTCAATTGCATTCACAACCGTAGCATTTTCACCATATTTCTTAGCAAGTTTTGCTCCTAATTCAACATGGCTTCCTTCCATTTCATGATCAACTGCTTTTCCTAAGTCATGTAACAATCCAGCACGACGAGCTAATTGTTGATTTAACCCTAACTCAGCTGCCATCATCCCAGCAAAATGCGCAACTTCTAATGAATGTTGTAATGCATTTTGACCATAACTTGTACGATATTTCAATTTCCCTAACATCATGATAATTTCTTTATTAACACGAGATAATCCTAATTCAAATATCGCATCTTCACCAGTTTTTTGAATCACTTCATTTAATTCATTTTTTGTCTTTTGAACAACTTCTTCAATACGTCCTGGTTGAATACGACCATCACGAATTAAAGTTTCTAATGATAAACGAGCAATTTCCCTTCTCACTGGATCAAAGCAAGAAATTGTAATAGCTTCAGGTGTATCATCAATAATCAATTCAACACCAGTCGCATTTTCAATAGCTTTGATATTTCGACCTTCTCTACCAATAATACGACCTTTCATTTCTTCGCTTGGTAAAGCAACAACATTAACTGTACGTTCAATTGTTTCTTCTTGAGAATAACGGTTAATTGCCGCAGCAATGATATCCTTAGCATAAAGAGATGCTTTTGATTTTGCTTCATCTTCTTTTTCTTTGATATAAGCTGTGACTTCTGTCGCCATTTTTTGTTCTACTTGTTTAAATAATTCTTCTTTTGCTTCATTGGCGCTCATTGCAGCAATTTTTTCTAATTCCACAATTTTTGCATCAATTTGTTCTTTTAATTGAGCCTCTAATTTACCTAGTTCTTCACTTCTCTTTTCTAATTGCTTAGCTTTGTCATCCAAAACATCTTCTTTTCCTTGTAAAGCAATATCTCTACGATCAATGTTTTGTTCCCTTTGCAATAGTTTATTTTCAAATTTAGTAACTTCTAAGCGTTGTTCTTTGATTTCCTTTTCAGCTTCAAGCTTATATTCATACGCTTGAGTCTTGGCATCTAAAATCGCTTCTTTTACTATATTATCAGCTTTGGCAGTTGCTTCTTCAACAATCTTTGTTGCATCGACATTTGCTTTCGATACTTTGATTTTTGTTAAAACAAAATACATTGCAAATCCTAAACCAACTGCTAGAACATAGGTTAAAATAGTCAGAAGCCCACCTGATCCTGGCATAATATTCCTCCTACTTCCTATGATAAATTTCATAAAGTGCTTTTAACGCACAAATTTATTATACCGTATTTTTGTGAAATTGACAATAAAATATAAAAATAATGGAATGGCTTCCATAACCACTCCATTATTTGACTGTCTTTATCTTGTCTTATTTTCTCAAAGAAGCCCCTAAACTTCTTTGAAAACTCTTTTCAATATCTTGAATATAATGCCTTTGAACTTCTTGATCAGTCATCTCTTGAGCTATCCATTCTAAGCATATTCCTGTCATCCCATATTTATAAAATTTAATAATAAAATTCTTACGTTCCTCACTAATGCAAGCTTCACTATAATGAATATCAATATATTTTCTTAAAATATTTTCAATGACTTGTCCTAAATAATATTCCAATGTTTCTCTATTCATTGATTGATAAAGATGATAAACTGCCGTTTTATTATGAACCGCAAAAGCCAAACCAATTTCAAAATACTCTTGCCAAGTCAAATCATCACCTAAAGAATCCTGAACTTTTTTTGTTTCTTGCTGCAATAAACATTCTAGTAACATATAAATATCTTGAAAATGATAATAAAAAGTATTACGGTTGACTCCACAATCATCAACAATATCCTGCACAGTTATTTTATCAAAAGGCTTTTCATTCAACAGTTTCGCAAATGAAGCCATCAATGCTTTTTGTGTAAAATTTGCCATCTTCATCACCCCATCAACATTATATCAAAAAACACTATAAAAACCTAGCCAAGAAAAAAAGCCTTCAAATTAGGCTTTTTCTACAACTGGTTCCTCAGCAAATAAAACTGCTTTAACTTTTTCTTCAACTTCAGCCATGATTTCTGGATGTTCAGCCATAAAATTCTTAACATTTTCACGACCTTGACCAATCTTTTCACCAAGATAAGCATACCAAGCACCAGATTTATCAATAATATTGTTTTCAACAGCTAAATCAATGATTTCTCCATCTCTTGCAATACCTTTACCATAAATAATATCAACTGATGTTGTTTTAAATGGTGGTGCCACTTTGTTTTTAACCACCTTAATATTCACTTTGTTTCCAACAATCTCACTACCATTTTTAATCGCTTCACTACGTCTGATTTCAATACGTACAGAAGAATAGAATTTTAAAGCACGACCACCCGTTGTGGTTTCTGGATTTCCATACATAACCCCAATCTTTTCTCTTAATTGGTTAATAAAAATAATTGTACAAGAAGTCTTATTCATAAGTCCTGATAAACGACGCATAGCCTTAGACATCATTCGAGCTTGTAAACCAACTGAATTATCACTCATTTCACCATCTAATTCAACTTGTGGAACAAGTGCTGCTACAGAATCCACAACAACCAAATCAATCGCATTACTTTTAACAAGAGTTTCAGCAATTGCCAAACCTTGTTCACCACTATCTGGTTGTGATAAAATCAACTCATCAACATTAACCCCTAAGTTTCTTGCATAAACTGGATCAATTGCATGTTCAGCATCAATAAAAGCAGCACGCCCTCCTTGTTTTTGAACTTCAGCAATTGCATGAAGTGTCAAAGTTGTTTTCCCACTTGATTCAGGACCATAAATTTCAATAATACGCCCCTTTGGATAACCCCCAATACCTAAAGCAGCATCAAGTGTTAATGAACCTGTTGGAATAACATCAATATCAACAGCTACACGTTCACCTAATTTCATAACTGAACCCTTACCGAATTGTTTTTCAATTTGAATAATTGCATCAGCCAATGCTTTTTCCTTTTTTTCTTCAGGACTTTCAGTTTTCTTTGTTTTCTTTTCTGCCATATTTTTCCCTCCTTACTAGTCAGATTTTTATATGTCTTTTAAAATTTTTAAAATATTTTCAATTCCCAATAATATCGCTTGTCTTTTAATATCTTCTCGACTACCAGATAATTCAAAACATAATGTATGAATCATTCCCGCATATGCAATACCAATATAAATAAGCCCTACAGGTTTACCTTCCATCGCTGTAGGTCCAGCATTTCCTGTAAAAGATATACATAAATCACTATCAAACATCTTCGCTCCAGAAATAGCCATCAATCCAGCCACTTCTTTTGAAACAACCCCATATTGATCAATAATCTTTTCATCTATATGCAAAACATCTCTTTTAATACGGGTTTGATAGCTGACTAAGCTTCCACGATAAACTGCTGAAATACCACTGATACTACCAATCATATTGGCAAATCCACCCACGGTAAAACTTTCTACACTACTAATCGAGATTCCTTTTTCAATTAATAATTTTGCTAATTCTTCCATTTTTACATACTCTCCATGATATATTGACGATTCTTCATGAAATAGTCAATTCCACTTATGACTGAAATCACAGTTGCTAACCAAATCATGATTTGATCCATTGGAATACCAATCGCCTCAAAAACAACATTATTCAATAACAAAATACAAATTGCAATCATCTGTGTCATCGTCTTAGCCTTACCTAAATAACTCGCTGCTAAAACAACATTTTTCTGACTTGCCACTAAACGAATAGCATCCACAATTGTATCACGAGAAATCATGATAATTGGAATAATAATTGTAATATCATTGGATGAAGCCAATAGTAATAAAGCAGTATTGACAATTAATTTATCAGCAATAGGATCGATAAACTTTCCAAAAGTTGTAACAAGATTATTTTTTCTTGCTAGATAACCATCAAAATAATCAGTTAAAGCCGATAAAACAAAAATTAAAAATAAAATCAAATCTAATAAAGATAACTTTGTTGATAAAACATCAAAAGTAGGCATCGAAATGCCTAACGATTGATAAGGTATTAAATAAATAATAACAAATAATGGGACACTAACTAAACGGATTGTTGTTAACTTGTTTGGTAAATTCATATTATTCCTTCTCTAATGTTAAATTGAAATTAGCGACACCAGTCACATTATCTTCTTCTGTTAATGGAATTTCCTGATTATTAATATAATAACGATGTCCCATGTTACTTCCATTACGTAATCTTAAATTATCAAATTCTGAAACCTTAAATGTTAATTCCACTGTTTCTGGTTTATCTTTATCACTGTAATCATGATAAACCTTAGAAACAAATTTATCATATGATTTTCCATTCACATACATTTGTGCCCAGCAGGCATGATTGTATTCAATCTTTAACGTAAATTCTTCCACACCTTCTGGCAATTTAAATTGAAAATCTAAACGACTCTTTCTTGTAAATTCTACTTTTGCTTCTGTTTGATCAGTTGGAGTATTCTGATTATCATCATTTTGATTTGTTTGATCATTTGTATCAACATCACCTTCAACTGTTGTTTGATTCTGTGGAACAAAAGTTGGATCTTTAGTTTTTGAACGGGTTGAATAAAAACCATACCAAATCACTACAATCACTAAACATACAAGCACAAGTATAATGGCTCCTCTAATAATTGTCACATGTGATTTATCCTCATAAACTGAAGGTTTTCTAGCCAGTTGAGGCGCTTCAAAAGAAAACTTCTTCCCTTTTTTAACAACCTCATCTTGATGTTGATTTTGAACTTCTTTATCTTTAATATCTTCTAACTCAATTTCACGTGTTAATTCTAAATATTGTTGAGTAACCATATCAGTATCCATACTCAAAACATTAGAAATCTTTTTTAAATACATTTTTACATAGGCTTCATCACCTTTATAGCGGTCAAACTTCCCATTTTCTATATCTTTTAACACTGCAACAGAGATTTTCGTCTTAGCCGAAAGTTCTTCTATTGTTAAATGTTTAGCCTCTCTTTGACGACGAATATTTTCACCTAAATTATCCACAAAAGTACCTCCTTTTGATCATGCGCAAAACACCCAATAATAATCATATTAAAACACAAATTTTTCGTTTTGACAACACCAACACTATTATTTTATGAATTTATGTCCTCGTTATGAATTTTTTATAATTTTTCTAGAAAAAAAGTCGATTTTCATCGACAAAATATAATGCTCACTCTGATAAGCCGAGTTCTGTTTTTCAACCGATTATTTATCTATGCTATGCATCTCCATTATCGTTCATTTCCTTTAATGAAGTTCCCCTACCAAAATTTGGGTTTCATCCTTGCAGAGTTTACCGCTTTTCATTTGTCTTTTTCAAGACAACATAGTTTCTGTGGCACTTTATGACTTATCAACCATGCCTTTACGGTTTAGGTCTTAGGTCTGTCGTTAGCAAAATGCTACCTGCATTTATTAGACGCAGTACAAACACTACAATCATCGCAGATTGTGGATGCCCGGACTTTCCTCTACTTTCGTAGCAATCGGTTCTCGTGAGCATACTTATTGTACTATATTTTAAAAAAAATGCAATAATATAAAAAAACAAGTTTTTTATTCCTTGTTTTTATAAATTTCTTTTTCTAAATTGGAAATACGTTTTAACAAATCAACGTTTGATGAAAGATTTTCTTCCATTGAACGAATATTGTCTTGTTGAATGAGGCGTTCTTTTTCTAAATTAGAAAGTTTCATTTTTAATGCTTCATTTTCTTTTTGAAGATTTTCAATTTGTTCATATGATTCATTTAACATATTTGCAAATGTTTCATAATCTTCAACAATCGTATCTAAAAAATAATCAACTTCAGTTGCGCTATATCCTTTAAAATCAATTTGAAATTGTTTATTTAATATTTTTTTAGGACTTAATTGTATTTTATTAGCCATGACACATCCACCTTTCTTCCTACATATTTTCACAAATTTAGCTTCTAATTGCAAGATATTTTTAAAAAAAGATGAATTTCCCACACAATTTAGACAAGTCGGCAAAAATATATGTTATAATAGTGGAGACAATAAATGAAAGGATGAGGTTATGGTCAATTATCCCAATATGAAAAAAAAGATGAACTTACAAAATCCAATGATGTCTAGTAAACATTATACAGCTCATCGTGGGATGTCATTAGAAGAAGATATTTCTTTATCTAATCAATATTATCTTGACAATAATCTGGCTGTAATTTATAAAAAGCCAACCCCTATACAAATTGTCAAAGTAGATTATCCACGTCGTGAATCTGCCAAGATTGTTGAGGCTTATTATAAAACGCCTTCAACCACTGACTATAATGGTCTATATAAAGGTAGATATGTGGATTTTGAAGCAAAAGAAACAAAAGTCAAAACATTTCCGTTTGGAAATATTTCTAAACATCAAATTGATCATTTACAAAGAATTATTGATCATGGAGGAATTGCTTTTGTTATTATTGCATTCACGACTCTAAATGAGGTATACTTAATTGATGCAAGTTTTGTAATTTGCGATTATTATCATTCTCAAAGAAAATCAATGACTTATGATAAGATAAAATCTTTAGGTCACTTGATTCCCCAAGGGTATCAACCTAGACTTGATTATCTCAAAATCATTGATGAAGTGTATTTTAAGGAGGACGAATGATGAAAAAAGTCAAAAAAACAAATAAACAGCTAACGCCTCAACAAGCTTTAGCGAAGAAAAAGCAAAAACAAAAAATCATTAAGATTTGTTTAACAGTCTTTGTTTTGTTAGTTGCCAGTGCTGGTGTTTATTTGGGATTTGGTATTTTTAAACAAGTTGAAGGTTTTTCTAAAGAGAAATTGTTGAATAACGAATCTTCAATTCAAGTTTCAGCCAACGGTGAAGAATATTATTCTTATGGTCAAGATGGAATTAGAAAGAATGTCTCTTATGATGATATTCCTCAAGTCATGATTGATGCTGTAGTGGCTGCTGAAGATTCACGTTTCTTTGAACACAATGGTTTTGACTTGCCACGTATTGTCAAAGCTTTTATGGGTAATTTAGTGGCTGGTAGAATCACTGGTGGTGGTTCAACAATTACTCAACAGGTGATTAAGAAATCTTATTATCCAAAAGAAGAACAAACAATTGAAAGAAAAGCTGGCGAAATTATTTTAGCAATTGAAGCCACTTCTCAAACAACAAAACAAGAAATTTTAGAGCTTTATTTAAATAAGATTTATTTTGGTTATGGAAATAAAGCGATTGGTATTTATGCAGCTAGTAAATATTATTTTGATAAAGAAGTTCAAAACTTAACTTTACCTGAAGCCGCTTTATTAGCTGGAACATTAAATTCACCAAATAAATATGATCCATTTAAAAATTTAAAATTAGCCCAAGAACGTCGTGATACAATTTTAGATTTAATGGAAATGCATGGTTATATTTCTAAAGAGGAATGTGCTGCTACAAAAGCTGTGCCAGTAGAAAACACACTTAAATCTAATCCAGTTTCTGGTTCTGGTAAATATCAAGCTTATGCTGATAAAGTAACACGTGAAGTCTTTGAAAAAACAGGTTATG
The DNA here is from genome assembly GCF_004343035.1 of Longibaculum muris. Lineage (GTDB taxonomy): Bacteria > Bacillota_I > Bacilli_A > Erysipelotrichales > Coprobacillaceae > Longibaculum > Longibaculum muris. The sequence continues at coordinate 13,009 of NZ_SMCQ01000032.1, read as the reverse complement.
ATCCAAATACAACACCTATGAAGATTACAACTTATATCAATACCGATTTACAATCAAAATTAAATGATATATCAAATGGTGATGGATTTAAATTCCCTGATAAGTATTTGCAGACTGGGGCTTGCGTACAAGAATCAACAACTGGTCGTGTCATTGGTGTTTTAGCTGCTAGGGATTATGTTCCTATGGGAACAACTTATGCATATGCGGCAAGTAAAGAAAATATGGCTAAGAGTGGAAATTATCGTTATGGACAAAGAAATCAACCTGGTTCTTCATTAAAACCAATTATTTCTTATGCTTCAGCTTTTGAATTTTTAAATTATTCAACTGCGCATTATGTGCATGATGTTCCTTATAGTCAAGGTGAATGGACGCCGAGTAACTGGGATAAGAAATATCATGGTGATGTTTCAATTAGTGAAGCTTTATCACAATCTTGGAACTTAGCAGCTATTCAGACTTTAAAAGAAGTTGTTAATAAAATCGGTACAGAAAAAATGACTGAATATTTAAAAGGTTTTGGTTTTGATATGTATAATGAAAAATTATCATTAGGATACGCAATTGGTAGTTGGGATACAGGTATTTCTCCTGAAGAACAAGCTGCAGCCTATGCAGTCATTGCTAATGGTGGTACATATATTGAACCACATACAGTTGAAAAAATTGAATTAATTGAAACTGGCGAAGTTATTAATTTTGATGAAACATGTCAAAAAGAAAAAGTTCAAGCTTTATCTCCAGAATCAGCTTTCATGATTCGTGATATCATGACAAAATATGTAAAAGCTGGAACAGGTGCATACTCAGCTTTAAATTTAGGATATCAAATTGGTGCCAAAACAGGAACATCAAACCATGATAAACATGCACCTAATAAAAGCTTAGTTGGTAAAAGTAAAGATTTATGGATGGCTGCTTACTCTCCAGATTATTCATGGAGTGTTTGGGTCGGTTATACTGCTGCTGATCAAAAGAAAGGACGTTATCCACAAACAACAGCGGCTAATCAAATTTCAGCCTTAATTGCTAAATATGTGCACAAAGGTGGTTTAAAAAATAGTTATCCATCAAAACCATCAGATGTCGTAAGTGCTCAATGTATTTCTGGTATTTATCCATATGTTGCTCCTGGTAGTGGAGTTCCTAGTGATCGTATTGTTTCAGGATATTTCAAAAAAGGACATACGCCTGGAAGTAGTGCTAATGGCGCTGGATTAAATAATTTAACAGCCTTTAGTGCCGCATTTACAAATGGTAAGATTAATGTTAACTTCACAGAATATGATCCTAAGAGTATGACAGAAAGTTCAACACCAACAAAGGTATATACTATCAATGGTCGTTCTTGGACATTACCTTATTTAGGTGATTTAAGTCAAGTTTATGGAAAAGTTGTTTATGCAATAGATATTACTGATCAAAATGGAAAAATTGTTCATAGTGAAAAATTAAGTACAAATACAGCAACGCTTAACTATACGCCTCCTGCTGGTACTTATAAAGTGACAGGATATTATGCTTTTGAAAGTGGTGAAGGTACATCTAACAAGATTGATCAAACAATCACTGTTGAAGGAAGTACTCAGCCAGCAAGCTATACACCTGCTAATCCAACGGCAACACAAATGAGTTACAGCGTTGTTGTTCCAAGTGGCAGCAAGATTACGGTTAGCTTAAATGGACAATCACAGACACTTGAAACAAGTGGAACAATCACTTTCTCAAATCTATCACCAGCAACAAAATATACTGTAACATTCGTTGAAACAAAAGCTAATGGTGATACACAAACTTTACCTTCGCATGAATTTACAACTTCTAATCAATCTACACAATAACAAAAATACTCTATCCACTTTGATTGGATAGAGTATTTTTTTAAGAAAAAAATCTACTAAAACCTTGATATTATCCCCTAAAACACAGTATCTATCAGCATTTGCAAGGATTTCAAAATCACATTTTACTACTTATTTACTACGAATGAATGAGCCTTGATACGTTGGAAATCCGAGTTATGCAAAGATACGGTACAGCACATCAGTATAGAAACATAAAAAAATTGAATAGTTTATAGACTACAGAACGTACAGAAAGCGTTCCTTTTCTATTCCCAGACGTTCAGAAATGAGCGTCCATTTATTTTCCCCTTTCATAAAAAGCATAAGGACACTAAAGGAATTATTTCTTGTTTAATGTATCTTCGATAATTTCAATAGCCTTATTAGCAAAGCTAATTTTTCGTTTACTAAATACTTTTCCATCTTCTGAAATAGATACATAAGCTATACCTAATTGGTCGTCCTTTGTCGGATTGGGATTTCCCATTGCCGTTGTCCATTCTATATCAATATCTGATTTTGTTATTTCTTTATCGTATTCCAATTCATATTGCAAAGGTTTAAAAAATTCAGAATTAGATTTTGAATTTACTAAAATTTTATTGTTTTTATTTTGATATATTTCCACAGTAAAATTTACTATATCTTCATCTACTGTAACATACTCCTTATTTGGAGATACCGTTTCTTCGCATATCAAGTTCATATTCTGGGTTGATATTGTATCGTTATCTTTTTCAGTATCTTTTGAACCACACCCAGCTAGTGAAAATATCAATAAAAACATAAAGCAAATGGAAAATAATATATTTCTTTTTTTCAATTTCAACACCTCAATTTAAGTTTATCTGTTTTTCATATTTTACCACACCAACATCTAAAAGTCATACAATATGTTCAAAATCTCACTTTTCCTGTCTGCTTCGACAGCACATAGATAAATTCTTCTGGTGTTGGTGTCTTTCTTCCAAACAGTTTGCAATACATTGCCTGTTGTTCAGGGTCGTCAGAAGTGCGTACTTCCTCAATCACTCCCCGAAAATGTTCTTGGACTTCCGCAACTGTCATTCCCTCACGCTTCGCTATTTCCTTAATGGAATTTATCACGCATTGTTTTCTGATATTAAACATTTCTCTACCTCTTTTCCGAACCGCCGTCCTGCTTCTGATAACACACAGTAAAGGAGGTGCTACACTATGAACTATACTGATGTGCCAATCTGGGAAAAATACACGCTGACGATTGAGGAAGCGTCTAAATATTTTCGTATCGGAGAAAAGAAACTGCGTAAGCTAGCAGAGAAAAAACCGACTGCAAACTGGCTGATTATGAATGGAAACCGTGTCCAGATAAAAAGGAAACAATTTGAAAAAATCATTGATACGTTGGACGTTATATAGTGAAATTGAGGATGACTGTATCAGAAAAAATCCTTTTAATTATGACCTAAGTACGGTGCTGGAAGATGATACAAAACCAAAGAAAATTTTAACTCCCGAACAGGAAAAAAACCTGCTTGCCTTTATGGATCAGGATAAAGTCTATCAGAAATACCGTGATGAAGTCATTATCCTGTTAGAAACAGGACTTCGTGTTTCAGAATTTTGTGGATTGAACAGGACTGTTCTTGATTTCAAGGATAAATCCGTCAATGTAATGCACCGGCTATTGAAAGATAGTGAAATCGGGTATTATATTGAAACACCCAAAACGAAAAGCGGTGTCAGACAAATTCCAATGACCGAAGAAGTCTGTCAAGCTGTTAATGGTAAAATAAAGATAACCAAAAAGGTTGGTTTAGCAATTACCACTTATGGTAATGCCAAACTACCAGCTGGTTATCTTTTTTGATAAAATCCGACTATTCAGTCAGATTTAAATATTTTTTACGTTTAGGTTCTTTACAGATATCAATAAGTGGACAATGTCCACAATCAGGATTCATTGCTTTACAATGATATCTACCAAAAAATATCATTTGATGATGAGTTTTAATCCAACGTTCCTTAGGAATTGCTTTTTGCAGTTTTGTTTCAACTGTTAAAACAGAATCTTTTTTAAAAGCAAATCCTAGCCTCTTAGAGATACGTTCTACATGTGTATCAACCGCAATAGCCGGAACTTTAAATCCTTCTGAAATGACCACGTTAGCCGTTTTACGCCCTACCCCAGGTAAAGTTTGTAAAGCATCATGATCACAAGGTACTTGACCATCAAAATCATCAATTAATTTCTGTGCCATCGCCTTAACATTTTTTGCTTTATTTCGATATAAACCAATCGTTCTTAAATCAGCTTCCAGTTGAGACAAAGGAGCATTGGCATAATCTTCAACACAACGATATTTTTGAAATAAACTCTGAGTTAATTTATTAACACTGGCATCTGTTGTTTGTGCCGATAACATAACTGCAATCAATAACTCTAACTCATTATGATGAACCAATTCACACTGTGCATCTGGATACATATCATCAAACGCATCTAATATTCTTTTTACCTTTTCTTTATTCATCGTTTTCCCACCATTTATAATCCTTTATTCTTTGTTCAACATCTATATTTTCTTGTTTAATAGGTTGTGGAGCATATCTTCTTTTCACTCCATATTTAGCCCAATTATCCAATATCTTTTCAATATATCGAAACGTAATTACCCCAGATTTAACTGATTCATCCAAAGCATCAATAATCATATCATCACTATGTCCTTGACACTTCAATGAATTAATAAGTTGAACCTCTCTTTGACTCAAGCTTCTACCAAAAGCATCTTCAAAAACCGAAACCAAATCAACTTCCTGTACTTCTTCACTCTTTTGATTCAACAATAAATTCTCAATTGGTCTTAAATCAAGACTTCCATTCATTCGGGCAATATAATGATGATCAACCAAAGCAATTAAAGTCTCATCAATTTGCTGTAAAGATAAAGAACAGATTTTATGAATCTGTGAAGGTGTAATTGGTTTTATTCCAATCTCATCCAAAGTCATAATCAACAACAAGACATAACATTCCTGATCACTTAACTTCATTGATTTTGCTTTTAAAATCAATAGCTTCTTAAAATCAATACAACCATATTCCAATAATTCATCCATACCTATTCACCAAGCCTTACTGCTTTTATAAACTCACCATTTGATAAATCATAATAAACATACAACAAGCTTTCCTTATCCTGTACTCTACCATAATATACAAAACGCTGATTTTCATATGCAATCTCTAAATCAACATTCACTTTATATTTATCTAAAATGGCTTTCTTAACACTCTTTTCATCAGCAATATCTCCTTGATAAGTATCAACTAACTTTTGCTTCGTATCATAAGCAACATAAGACTCTACACCATCAATCTTAACCTTTAACATATAATATTTACTTTTGCCACGATACTCACTAAAATAATCCATATATTCATAATGATTTTGCTCACAAATTTCATTTCTGATTTCATCTAATTGATGATGATAATTATAGTAAGGAACATGAACATATAACATATAAAAAGAAACGACCGCTAAAATAATCACTAAACAAACAACTAAAATCCTAAATGTATGTTTCTTCATTCAATGCACCTCCAGTGAATCTATTATATAACAAAACCAGATAATTTCCAAACAAAAATGAAAAGACCTTTCGGTCTTTAATCATCTCTTGAATTTCCTAATATAATCAAGAAAATACGTAACATACTGGCTAGTGTAGAAATCATGGCAGCAACATAAGTCATAGCCGCTGCTGATAACATACTCTTTGCCCCAGCATATTCACCTTCATTTAAATAACGCGTCTTTAAAATTACCAAAGCACGTGAAGATGCATTAAACTCAACAGGTAAAGTGACAAGCTGAAATGCCAAGATTCCACACATCAATGCAAAACCCATCCAAGCAATCTTTGTATGTCCCATCAACAAGCCAACTGCAATTGCAATCCAGCCTAAATATTGACCAACATTCGCAATTGGTAAAATCATATTACGTAAAGAAATAGGTACATATCCATCTTTGTATTGAATCGCATGTCCACATTCATGAGCAGCAACTGCCAAAGACGCAATTGATGTCCCATGGTAAATATCACTTGATAAATTAATCGTTTTTTTACCTGGATTATAATGATCACTCAAATTCCCTTTCACTTCAAAAATTTGAATATTATATAAACCTTCACTATCTAAAATCTCACGCGCAATCTGTGCTCCTGTCATCCCCTTAGAATTAGGAATCTTCTTATAACGAGAATAAGCTGATTGTACTTTCATTTGGGCCCACACAGCTAACAATGCTGCCAGTATCACAAAGACAGTCCCAATTAAATAATATTTATTCATATATAACCCATAATAAAATGGCCACATTTTCATCACCTCTACGTTTATAGTATACGACAATTATGAACAGAATATAAAGAAAAAAGATACAATATTAATTCATTGCATCTTTTAATCTATTACTAGGCTTAAATGAAACAGTTTTACTTGCTGGAATAATCATCGCTTCTTTTGTTTTAGGGCTTACACCTTTACGTTCTTTACGATTATTCACTTTGAAAGTTCCAAAACCAGAAATTAAAACTTTATCTCCATTTAAAATACTTTCAATCATTGTATCAAAAACTGTATCTACTAACGCTTCAGCATCTTTTTTTGTTAAATCTTTCTTTTGTGAAACGATATCAATAAGTTCTTTTTTATTCATTTTGCATTGCCTCCTACTTAAATCTAAGTAGTAGTATAACATTTCAATTTCAGCAAAGCAACAACAAATTTATAAAACTATTGCAATCACATTTGTCTTTCCTTTATTGACTATCTTAGATAAAATATCATGCACTCTAATACAAGCGGTTTCATTCATTGAAGCCAATTTTACACGCATTCCTTCATTAATTAAATCGCCTAATTTACGACCAAATACATCACAATCAAAGATTGCTTCTTTATTATTTTCACCATGACTTTGTAAGTATTGAATAAAGGCTTCGGCTTGTTCTTTTGAACCGATAATTGGTTCAAAGGTTGATTCTATATCGACTTTAATCATATGAATTGTTGAGGCTGTAGAAACCAGCTTCATTCCATAGCGTGGTCCTTGTTTAATCACTTCTGGTTGACTCAACTCAACATCTTCCATTAATGGTAAAGCATATCCATAGCCTGTTTGTTTAACCATTTTAATGGCACTTTGATAAGCTTTATATTCTTTTTCTATTTGCATTAATTCTTGAATTTGTTTTAAAAATAATGCTGAATCAAATTTTTCTTGTCCTAATATTTCATTTAATATTTCATTATATAGACCTTTTCTTTCTTGAATACGTAAAGTTGCTGATGAAGAAGATGTATCAATAGAAGATAAGTAAGCTTTTTTGATAAAATCAAATTCACACATTTTTGTTGCGATAGTTTCAACATCTCTAAAACGTTTTATTTCTTGTAAAGATTGTTCTAAAGCATCATCCAATGTTTGTTTAAGCCAATGAGAAGAATCCATTAAAGCAATCCATCTAGGTACTTCAATTTTAACTTCATGAATTGGAAATTCATATAAAGCTTCTTTTAATAGATGAGCAATATCTTCTTCATTCATTTCATTAACTTTTAAACCAATAACTGGAACATCATGTTTTTGCTTTAGGTTTTCAACCAATTGATTACATTGAATACTACGTGGATCTTTTGAGTTCACTACAATTACAAATGGTTTGCCAATATCCTTTAATTCTTGAATGACATCATCCGTTGCCTGAACATAATCTTGTGAAGGGATTTCACAAATAGATCCATCACAAGTCATCACAATCCCAATTGTTGAATGATCCTGAATAACCTTCTGGGTCCCAATTTTAGCTGCCTCATCAAAAGGAATTGCTTCTAAATACCAAGGAGTTTTGACATAACGAATCCCCTGTTCATCTTGATAACCTTTTGCTCCATCAATAACATATCCTACACAATCAACTAAACGAATATTCACCCCTAAATTATCCTCAACAAAAATATGCGCAGCCTGATTAGGGACAAACTTTGGCTCCACTGTCATAATCATTTTACCTTCACCAGATTGAGGCAATTCATCAGTTGCTCTGATTTTAGCATCAGCATCATCAATATAAGGAATAACTGCCTTTTCCATAAAACGTTTAATAAATGATGATTTTCCTACCCTAACCGGTCCAACCACCCCTAAATAAATATCACCATCACATCTTTTTCCAATATCTTTAAGTATATCTATTGTTTGCATATACTTCCTCCTTCTTACACATCAATATATGATTTTTTTTCATATTTAGAACAGTCAACATCTGACAAAGAGAAATCAATCCTTACAATATTGTATATGTTCTTATTCAAGAAATTATGATAGAATAGTAAACGAAAGAAGGAATCTGTATGCGTTATAAAAACACTGTTTTAATTGTTCAGGATTTAGATCGTTCAAAAGCCTTTTATCGTCATATTTTAGATTTAAAGGTGTTATTAGATTTTCATGGTCGTGTAACACTCTCATCTGGGATTGTATTAGAATCTTATGAGATATGGAAAGATTTGATTCATAAGGATGATAATGATATTGTTTTATTAAATCATGCAAGTGAGCTTTATTTTGAAATTGATGATATTGATGCATTCATGATAAAACTTAATGAGCATAATGTCCCTTTGATTCATCCGTTAAAAGAACATACTTGGGGTCAAAGAACAGTAAGATTTTATGACCCTGATGGACATGTCATTGAAGTTGGTGAAACTTTGAAAAAGGTTGTTAAACGATATTTGAGTCAAGGTTTATCTTATGAAGAAGCGGCTAATAAAATAGGGATTCCCGTTGATTATATTAAACATATTCATTTTTAAAAAAGTGAGTAGCGATATTATGATATCCTACTCACCTTTTTCATGTTTTAATTTTTTTATTTTTTCTTTATGTTTTCTTTGAATTTCTTTATTCCAATATTTATTTGCCATTTTCATAAATATTTTATCTGTCAGCATTGTCACTTGACTATCAATAGATTCATGTTTCAAAATAGCACTAGCAAAACTTTTTATATAATTAGAAACAACAAATTTAGAAGCACTTTTCATAATAAAGAGAACAGATCCTATTTTTAACGTCCCTTTAAATTGTAAATTTTCTCGATGACACCATTTTTGGATAATCTTTTTAGATAGATTACATTTTTCTGGTTCATACTCATCACAAGCAATTAAAGCATAGATTTCTGTATGATTTTTGGATTGATTTTCAAGCTTTTGGAAAATTTCTAATGTTGATGATGGAATTGAATCTAAAGCAATAGAAAACAAAAAGACAACTTGATCATATTCGAAAAATGTACGTTCATCAAAATTTTCTGCACTTCTTACATCAACACAATTTTCTTTACTTGATAAATGAACTTCTAAACGCTTTAAAAAAGGATCAACAAAGGCTTGAGCATGTTTTAATCCTGAATTCAATAAAAGAATTTTACTCATGATCAACACCTCCAAAAGTTCGTAAAGTATCTTCTAATTCATCTTCTTCACAAAAATATGCATCTACTGAAGAATAAGAAAAACCAAGTGTTGATTCATCCAAAAGATCTTTAAACATTTTCTTTTCTTCTTCATTCACATCACCATAACCAATCACGAGTAATTTTTTACGTAATTGACTAATTCCTAAATGACATGTTTCCCCATCAACTAGTGAATAAAACGGTTCATGATTAACCACTAATCTTTCTAACATCTTCTTAAAAGGAATATCAAAACATCCATATTTTACTCGTGTAATATAGATAATCAACTGACAATCATTCATCCATTTAGAGATAATACTCATATCATCTTTAAAATAACAAGCTCCGGCACATTTTAAACATTCCAAGCCACCTGTACAAGATGAATAATGAATATTATTGAGATTAACAATGACTGAATTTTTAAATAATTGTGTTGAAATATCTTTATCTGTTACAACCAAATTTCTCATATCTTGACCCTCATTACTTTCTATCCTTTATTTTATAGATTCATGACTCTTTTGTCAAATAAGTTCATCGAAATCAATGACTTTCGTTGCGATTTTTTCTTGAAAGAAATAATCATGTTCTACAAATAATAAAGTTGGTTGATATTCTAAAACCATTTTTTCAATTTGCATTCTCGAATAGATATCAATATAGTTTAATGGTTCATCCCAAATATAAAGATGAGCTGAGGTCGCTAATGAAATAGCTAACATGACTTTCTTTTTTTGTCCTTCACTTAAATCCTCTAAGTTTTTTTCAAAATGTGAACGTGAAAATCCTAATTTTCTTAAGATTGTCATAACTAGAGTAGTATCAACGTCATAGCTTTCTACAAAAGAAAGGAAACTTCCTGAAAGCATTGAACAATCTTGAGGAACATAAGAAATTTTTAAACGACTGCCTCGATTGATTTCTCCTTTTATTCCAATTGATTGATTCAATAAAGCACGAATCACACTGGATTTTCCACAACCATTTTTTCCTTTTAATAAAATACGTTCTTTATTTTGAATAGAAAAAGTTAAATCTTTAAACAATATCTTTTCTTGATAATACAAAGATACATGTAAGAAAGAAACAAGATTTGTTTGAAAATATGTTAAAGGTGTTATTTTTAAATCATCATATTCCTCCACATCTTTTAATAGCTTTTTCTTTTCCTCAACCTGTTGAATTTGACGTTTTTCAATATTTTTAGACCTTTTCATCATTTTAGCCGCCTTATGCCCCACATAGCCCCTATCAGCCTTCACACCAGCCTCACGTTTTCCATGTGCGACCTTACTGTTTTCAACCCTTTGTGACCAACTTGCAGTTTTTTGACGAGATGTTTCTAAACGTGAAATATCTTTTTTTAATCTAGCATTTTTCATTTCTTCATGTTCATCTTTTTTCATTTTATTATCATACCAAGAAGAAAAGGTACCATTAACAACCTCGATTGTTGTCATGTTGATTGCAATAATATGATCACAACACATATCAATAAAATGACGGTCATGGCTTACTAATAAAAAGCCTTTTTGACGTTTTAGATATTTAGCAACGACCTCTCTTGAAAAAGTATCTAAATGATTGGTTGGCTCATCAATTAACAAAAAGGAATTTCTTTTCAAAAACAAAACTGCCAATAAAACTTTCGTTTGTTCTCCCATAGACAATGTAGAAAATGGTCGATAGAAAAGATCTTGACCTTCTAAATCTAAATAATGCAATTCTCTTTCCAATTGCCAGGATTGTATTTCTGGTGCAATTTCTAAACAAATATCTAAAGTCAATAAATCTTTATTTTTGATTTCATAAGGAAAATACTCACATTCTTCACTTTTAATAATTTCCCCCTGATATTCATACTCGCCCATCAACAATTTTAGAAAGGTTGTTTTCCCTCTTGCATTTCTACCTATTAACGCTGTTTTAAAATTTGTATCAAAACGAAATGAAACATGATCAAAAATTATATCATAATGATTTTCATATTGAAAAGTTAATTGATTAACTTGAATAAGCGACATCTTTTTTCACTCCCTTCAATAATAAAAGCGACAAGAAAATAGACTTGTCGCATTATCAAAAGATATAAAAAAGGATGTCTATTTTCTTGCGAGCACGCTAAAAAGAGTCCTTTTAGTATGCACTTAGTTTTAGCAAGAAAATTTATACATCCTTCCACCTCATTTCATTAAATTCATTATATACTTATTTTTTTATAAGTACAAGTTATAATTGTTTGTCTATGTATTAAGATAAAATCTCTATCAGTTCTTTTTCACTTCTTGCATCAATAATCTTGATTGTCAAAGCATCTATCTTGTCATCTGAACTTTCTTCTATCTTCATGATCAGTTCCTTTGATACAAATCCAAATTTGCTTTTTAGTTGATTTACAATGGCTTGGATCTTCCCTTGTTTGAGTCCAAGACTACGGCCTCTTTCAAGTCCTCTCATTTCACTTTCTAATTTAAATTCCTCTAGTACCTGACACATGTCTACTTCCTCCCTTTCTTCTTTCTCTATCCTTATGACTAGTTCTTCACTGTTTGTCACCATAGTTACTTCTTTGTATAAGTTCATATTTACTTATAAATATAAGAAAATGATAAAGCAAAAATAATCGGCTAAAACTATTTTTGCTTTATTCCTAACCTATAATTATTTATGACAATACTTTCATCAGTTCTTCTTCACTTTTCGCATCAATAATCTTGATTGTTAAAGCATCTATCTTATCATCTGAACTTTCTTCTATCTTCATAATCAATTCTTTTGATACAAATCCAAATTTGCTTTTTATTACATTTACAATGGTTTGGATCTTCCCTTGTTTAACTCCTTGATCCAATCCTTGTTTCAATCCAAGACTACGACCTTTTTCAAGTCCTCTCATTTCACTTTCTAATTTAAATTCCTCTAGTACCTGACACATGTCTACTTCCTCCCTTTCTTCTTTCTCTATCCTTATGACTAGTTCTTCACTGTTTGTCATGACTGCTACGACTATCGCAACCTCTTTGCTTAACACCAGTTCCTTGATTGTACTTGTATCCTTGTTCCATCTATAGATTGTCTGAACTGCACTGACCAGTGATTTCACCTTCTCATTTCTGAGCAACTCTACATCGATCTCCTTGATATCATGGATATTCCCTTTCCAGGTGTTCATCAGTCCCTTCAGCGGTTCTGGAACCAGAATACGATCCAGGAGTGAATGGGGTTGATGCCATGTCCTGTCTCCACTATATAGAACTGTACTCATGACTCCCGTAGGTCTGAAATGCTCCCTATGGTCCCTATCAATCAGCTTGTACTGCAAATGATAGGTCATTGTATCATAGAGAAGCAGCCTATAAGGCATGGAATAGTTAATCGTTGACTGAATCTCAAGTCCGATGTAAACAGGAATCCCATTGACTGTTGCATGCATCAATATATCACGCCGTCTTTCCATGACATTGATTCTATTCTCATAGACAAAATAAATTGTTTCGTCACTGTCGCATAGAAGCAGCTCATCCGCATGGATGACATCTGTTAATGGTAAAATAAAGATAACCAAAAAGGTTGGTTTAACAATTACCACTTATGGTAATGACAAACTACCAGCTGGTTATCTTTTTTGATAA
>NZ_SMCQ01000031.1 GCF_004343035.1 Longibaculum muris | reverse complement strand
GAGACATAAATCTCATATGAATGCAAAAAATCATTTCTATTAATGTGAATCCTTTTATAAAAACGATGTTATTTAAAGAGAGTTTTTGATATAATAAAAAAGGTGATATATTTTGAAATGGAAAGATGCTTTAAGAGAATATAAACAATATATGATTGTTGAAAAGGGATATAGCCAAAATACAATCGATAGTTATATGCGTGATTTATTAGATTTCTTTAATGTTATTAATGAACAATATCACATTGACAATATTGAAGATATTTCAAAAGACCATGTGTATCTTTATCTTAAAGAGATGAAAAAACACTTATCGACATCATCTAGCAATCGACATATGGTTTCCTTACGACAATTCTATGTTTTCTTAGTCAAGGAAAATATTGTAAAACAGAATGTAATGAGTGCCTTTGAAATGGCGAAAAAGGAACAATATCTCCCAGAAGTATTAAGCAAAGAAGAAATCAACCAACTTCTTGATTCTGTAGAAATCAGTGATCCGATTTCAGCTCGAAATAGGTGTATGATGGAAGTTCTCTATGCTTCAGGATTAAGAGTAAGTGAGATGTGTTCTTTAACGTTATCAGCAGTTAATCTTAATAAAGGGTTTATTAAATGTATAGGAAAAGGGAATAAAGAAAGAATTGTACCGATGAATCATCGTTGTTGTCAATTACTAAAAGAATATATTGAAGAATATCGGCCACAATTATGTGAGAAGAATACAAGTTCATACCTTTTCATCAATAATAAAGGTATACCTATTAAACGTGATGATTTTTATCATATTCTTCAAAAACTTGTGCAAAAAAGTGGTATCAAAAAACATGTAACTCCGCATACTTTGCGCCATACATTTGCAACCCATTTACTAGAAAATGATGCTGATTTAAGATCTATTCAAGAAATGCTTGGACATAGTGATATTTCCACAACAACAATCTATACACATGTTTCTCAAAGTAAAACCATCGATAAATATAAAAAGTTCCATCCAAGAAATCAGAAAGGAAGAAAATAACATGAAAAAGTATAAAAGAGTATTTTTAATTGTATTAGATTCATTAGGAGTAGGGGATGCATGTGATGCCGCTGCATTTGGTGATGAAGGTGCAAATACCCTTGGACATATTTGTGAAAGTGTAAATGGTTTAGATCTCCCACATTTAGAAGGCATGGGTCTTGGGAGTATTGGAAATTTTAAAGGAATTCATTCTTTAAAAAATCAATTGGCATATACTGCACGTTTAGAAGAAGTTTCTAATGGTAAGGATACCATGACAGGACATTGGGAAATGATGGGATTACATATTACGAAACCTTTCCAAACATTTACAGAAACAGGATTTCCAAAAGAATTTATTGAATTATTTGAAGAAAAAACTGGTCGTAAATGTGTTGGAAATTATGCTGAGAGTGGAACAAAAATTTTAGATGATTGGGGAGAACATCAGATAAAGACAGGGGATTGGATTGTTTATACATCAGCTGATTCAGTTTTTCAAATTGCAGCCAATGAAGAAGTCATTCCGTTAGAAGAACTTTATAAAGCTTGTGAAATAGCAAGAGAAATTGCTATGGATGATAAATGGAAAGTTGGACGTATTATAGCAAGACCATATATCGGAAAAAAGAAAGGTGAATTTGTTAGAACTGCAAATCGTCATGATTTAGCTTTAAAACCATTTGGTAAGACTGTTTTAGATAGTTTGAAGGAAAATCATATAGATGTTATAGGAATTGGAAAAATTCCGGATATATTTGTAGATCAAGGCATTACTAAAAAAGTAAAAACTGTTTCAAATGCTGATGGAATGCAAAAAACAACAGATATTGCAAAAGAAGATTTCACAGGACTTGCTTTTTTGAATTTAGTTGATTTCGATGCAGTTTTTGGACATAGAAGAAATCCAGAAGGTTATGGACAAGCTATTGTAGAATTTGATCAACAACTAGATGAATTATTATATTATTTAAATGATGATGATTTATTGATGATTACTGCAGACCACGGAAATGATCCAACTTATAAAGGGACAGACCATACGCGTGAAAATGTGCCATTAATTATTTATAGCAAATCACTTCAAAGCCCAAGACATTTAGGGTTGTTAAAAAGCTATGCAGTTATTGGAGCAACAATTGCTGATAATTTTGATGTTGAAAATCCAGGCATTGGTGATTCATTGCTTGAACAAATCATTTAAGGAGTTATTATGGATAATCAGAAAACGAGAAAAGTTATAATCATGTCATTAGCAGGATTATTAATAGGCAGTTTGTTATTTATTTTTGGGATTTCTTTACAAGGTAATTTATGGCCCTTAATAACCAATTATTTGATTGCGATGGCAATGTATGTATGTTCATTTTTAGCTGTATATAATAACAATCGTCAAGATCCACAACCAATATATAAATATATAATGGTTTTAAGCGTATTTATTGGTTTGATTGTGACAATAACAGCATTATCGAATATTCTATAATTCACATAACATATATTATGCGAAGTTATAAATAATAATTATTATTGATTTTAAATTTAAAAGAGTAGCTGGCTGCCACTCTTTTTCTAATGTTTTTATTCACTTTCCCATGGATGAATTGAACTGTCTGAAATATTTGCTATGTTATCTAACAGCTTATCAATATTGTCTTTTGAGGATATATAATAATTATCTTGCCCATCATCACTAATGATAACAATATATTCTTCTAATTTTGTGTTATATATATGTACACTTTCCCCATCAATAAACATTTGTGGCTGTTCACCAAAATAAACTGTTCCTTCACCATAAGTATCAATAACTTGTTTTTCTTCTACAGATTTTAATTGTTTGATAAATTTACTAATAGTCGTTACTTCATCTGACGTGTATTCAATTTTTGTATTTGTATATTTATCAATGTAATACATATTAGATTGTTTTTCTTTTAGAGCAAAGAAAGATGCAATAATAATTATGAGTATTATTGAAACTAAAATAATTAAAATTTTTTTCATATTAATATTTTCCTTTTTTTATAAAATAATTATCTGCTAGTTTCATTATAGAATGAATTCTTCTGGTCTTCAATATAAATTACATATTTCTAAAAACTATCTATGTGAACTTAAAAATAAAAAAAACTACCTAATAAAGAGGTGTGGAGAATTGTTGAGGCTTAGTAAGGGGTCTATTCTTATTGATATCTATTAATTATGTATAAATAATTCACATAAAATCTACACTATGGAAGTTAAGCGTATCTATAAAGAAAAAGAGCCTTTATTGAAACAAGACTCCTTTTTACTGTTATTTTTGATATCTAAGCCATAAAGTATAACAGATAATCGATAAAAAACTAAAAATTACCCCTAACATCATTGCATATGACAAATGAAAATCGGCCAATCTCCCAAAAATTAAATTTGTAATAATAGCAACACTGTCCATCATAACAGCATTTAAACTTAAAAGTGTAGCACGATTTGTTGTTTCGATTTGTTGATTTTGAATTTTCATTTGTAGTGGCTGTAATAAACTAAATGAAATACGCATTCCTACAATTGCAACAATTGAAATAATCGGAATATAAGTTATTGTGAGTGCGCTACAAGCTATGAACATAGCTATTAACAAAATAACAATCAACCGTCTCTCCCCTAGTTTATTTGTCAAATACGTTGAGAAAAGACCTAACAAGCCACAAAGCGTTGTAACAATATAAATATATCCTATTTGTTGGTTGTTTAACCCTCCAGCAATAAACTGTAATTGATTTAAGAAAGTTGTTATTGTTTGATGAGTTTCATTAAATAACGCAATTGCAATTAAAAACAAAAGAAATGCCTTATGCTTCAAAAACTCTTGAAAGCAATCACGAAAATCATTTAATGAAAAAGAGGAATTTGATTCATCCTGATCTTTCACTTCATCTAAACCTAAAGATAAGAAAAAAGCAATAGCATAACTTATCATTGTTAAAAAAGCTGCTTCACGATAATGATCACGAATAAAGATTGAATAAACTCCTGCAGCAAAAATCAACCCTGTAGTTCCTAAATTATTATAGATAGAAAATACTTTTTGTGATTGCTGTGGTGGAGCTGATAAATATAAAATACTTGAATCCAAACCAGATAATCCTGCAATAACAACACTTAATATAATCCTTTCAATTAAAAAAGCTGTAAAACCATTTGCTCCATAAAAAACAATTTTACTAATAAAATAAAGCAAAGAACAAATAATCATTGATTTCTTATACCCTATTTTATCTGCAACAACACCCCAAGGGATTTCTAATAAAATAGCTAATGCTAAAGAAACACTTTCAATAAATGTAATTTGAAAAACTGTTACACCTACACTTTGACGATACAAAGTTGCTATAGGTCCATAAAATACCATGCCTTGTAAAAGAGACATTGCATACATTATTCTAATATTCTTTTTTGAGTACATAAAAACCTCCCTATTTATACACATAAAAAATAGAACTTATATCTTTATTTATTTATTTTTTAATGGGTATCAAATAGGTAGGTTCATCCTTTACACATCCTTTAACTTTTTTTATCATATCAAATTTTATTTAATAAGTAAATAAAAAAATCAGAATAATTCTGATTTTTAGTAAATTTCATTAATATATTTATGATTATCCACAATATCTTCTTGAACTTGATTTGACATCATGGTTATAATTCTTTCTTTATCTCCGTCTATAGCTATATTCATATCCCCTTCTACCTTCAATACTTTTGCTGAATTTTTAAAGTAAGATAACATTTTTAAAATGGCGTCATTATTTAAATAAACACATTCACTTACATAGATTTCATTTTCATCTTCATGATAAATAAGATAACCATGATTTTCAAAAATAAGAATTTGATCATCAAAAATATGACATCGATAAATCAATTGTTTCCAATATTGTTCATCTCTTATACAATACTCATCTAAAGAGCTTGTATAAGCTTCATAATAAGCTTTTAAAAGGTTTTCATCATCAGTGGGCATCAATGGTTCAAAACCAAGTTTTGATTTATCTACAGTAATAATTTGATGAAAATGAGATGCATTGAATCCAAAAGGACGATAAATATCAGGTACATATGCTTGTAAATAGATTTTTTTATCTTCATATCGTTTTAAGACATCATTTAAAAGATATTTCATACACCCTTGTCCTTGATACTCCGCTTTTGTACAAACACCTAATATAAAATAACATTCTTCCTCGATTTGATGATTTTTAATCATCATTGAATGAATCTGTAAAACTGAAATAATCTCCTGATAATTCTTTAAAACAAAAGTATTTTCTTTTTGATAAAGATTATCAAAATAATAATGTGTTGTTTCTAAAGTTTCATCAACAAAAGATTTTTTCCATAAATCAATAATTTCATTAAAATCATCATCACTTGCTTGACTCACACATAACTTTTTTTCATAAATACAATACTTATGAATCATTTTTAATGGATGTAAAGATTGCTTAGATTTACGCAAGTTTTCTAAGCCCATATCTTCTTCTCTATTGACATATTTTTCATCAGGAAAATGATGTTCTAATAACTCTTTTAAAATTGCAGGATAAAGTCCTCGAATTTCTTTATTTGCTTTTTCTACATGAATTTGAATTGTCGAATGCTTTAAGCGTGAAGCAATTATAAAAGCCTCCATTTGTTCATCAATAAAGATACCTCCTACTTCAAAATCCAAAAGATGTTTTGAAGATAATAATGACATAATACCACGAACTTCACTTGTCATCGATTCACTCAAATCATCTTTTTCAGCTTCCCACTTATTCAAACATTGTAAAATAGTTTCAAAATCTTCAGTCAAATCTAAATCACGATAAACATAATGTGGATGTTCTTTTAAAAAGGCATTATAATGATTTCTTCTTTTTTGCATTTTCTTTCCTGATAAAGTTTGAAGCATTTGACGATCATAAATGTAATCATCGTTATAAGGGGTTCTTTCAAATAATAATTGTTCATGATAATCTTTTTGAATTATTTCAACAAATGATTCAATTGCACAATCTATCATAAATGGAAATTGATTTTGATGACTGTAATCAATCATATAATCAATCGCTTCTTTATAATATTCGGGTGCTGTAAAAGGCATAGCCCAAAATTTCATTCCTTTATAATTATGTAACATCACTAAGAAATGCTCATGAATTTCATATTGAATATGATACTCATGATTCCACATCATCATTGTTACAAAATTGGAATTATAACCTTCATAATTTGCTAAATCTAAATACGGTTTAATAATTGGATAATCTTCTAATTTTAATTCTTTCATTATTTCTTTCCAAGCAACATATGAATAAACTGTTTTGCAGTTCGCCCAGAAAAACCTCCATTTCTGATTTCCCACTGTAATGCTTTGTCATGTAATTCATCTTCATCCATATCCAAATGATAAGCACTAGCTAAACCATCGATAATATCCAAATAATGTTGTTTATCAGGATGAATATACATAATCTGTACTCCAAAACGTGAAACAAGTGATAATTTTTCTTGTTTAGCATCATTGTTATTAATTTCTTGATCATGATTTCTATCATTCCAAGTTTCTTTAATAAGATGTCTACGATTACTTGTCGCATAAATCAAAATATTTTCTGGTTTCTTTTCTAAGCCACCTTCAATAACAGCTTTTAGATATTTATATTCAACCTCAAATTCTTCAAATGATAAATCATCCATAAAAATAATAAAACGATATTGACGATTTTGTAATTCATTGATAATTTGTGGCAAAGCAATAAATTGATGCTTATAAACTTCTACCATACGTAAACCATCTTTATAATATTCATTTAACAATGCCTTAATACTACTAGATTTTCCTGTTCCACTATCACCATAGAGTAAAACATTATTGGCTTTTCTACCATTTAAAAAAGCTTCTGTATTGGCTTTTAAACGTTCTTTTTGACTTTCATAACCAATTAACTGTTCTAATGTATTATTCCCAATATGTTCAATTGGTATAATCTCATTATCTAAATAACGGAAAGCTTTATTTAAACCATATTTTCCTACTCCATATTGACGATAGTGATTATATAATATTTCATAAAATTCTGCTACTGATGTGCTCTTTGAAAGCATAATTTGTAGCTTTGTTAATAAATCATAAATTTCTTGATTAATAATTGGCTTACTATGAGGAAAATCAATAAATAAATCTTTATATAGTGGATTAAGCTTAGAAAAATCAAAATGATACATTTGATATAGCATCTGCAGATCATTCATAATCACTTCTTTTAAAGCTTCAGAAATAGGTTGTTTTCTTTCCAAAGATAAAGTAAATGAATTTTCATGATGAGCTAATAAATACGTCAGTAAGCTTTGAAATAGATGTCCATGTAAATCATAACGTTCAGCAAGTGTAAGCATTGTAGCAATAAAATCTTCTTCATTTAAAAGTGATTCATCTTCAATAAATGATAAACACTTTTCAACATCTGCATCTTTTGTTAAATGACGATAAATAATTAAATGATCTAATAACATTTTTTATACCTTCTTCCTTATAGTTAAAAAAGACGACAAACATCGCCTTTTTAATTTTTAAAACTATGGATTGGAGCCGGAATTCTTCCACCACGATCAATGAATTCATCACATGAAAATTCATTCACTGGCATAATTGGTGCATAACCTAATAAACCACCAAATTCAACAGTTTCTCCAACATCTTTACCAACAACTGGTATAATTCTAACAGCTGTTGTTTTTTGATTAATCATACCAATAGCCATTTCATCTGCAATAATCCCAGCAATTGTCTTTGCTGATGTTTTCCCAGGAATAGCAATCATGTCCAAACCAACAGAACATACACAAGTCATCGCTTCTAATTTTTCCAAAGTCAAAGCACCCGCTTCAACAGCATCAATCATACTTTGATCTTCACTAACAGGAATAAATGCGCCTGAAAGTCCACCTACATATGAAGAAGCCATAACTCCACCTTTTTTCACTTGGTCATTTAAAATTGCAAGCGCAGCTGTTGTTCCAGGTGCCCCTACTCTTTCAAGACCCATTTCTTGTAGACAATCTGCAATACTATCTCCAACAGCTGGTGTTGGTGCTAATGATAAGTCAATAATTCCAAAAGGAATATTCAATGCTGCTGAAGCCTCTCTAGCAACCAATTGTCCAACACGAGTAATTTTAAATGCAGTTTTCTTTACAGTTTCACATAACTCACCAAAATCTTTTCCTTTAGCAGTTTTAATCGCATTTCTCACAACGCCAGGACCACTGACTCCAACATTGATAATTGAATCAGCTTCACTCACACCATGGAATGCTCCAGCCATAAATGGATTATCATCAGGTGCATTACAGAAAACCACAAATTTAGCACAACCAATAGAATCATTTTCTTTTGTTAATTCAGCTGTTTCTTTAACAATTTCCCCAATTAATTTCACAGCATCCATATTAATTCCAGTTTTTGTTGAACCAACATTAACCGAACTACAAACAAGCTCAGTTTCACGCATTGCTTGCGGAATAGATTCGATTAATAAACGTTCTGCTTTTGTCATTCCTTTAGATACAATAGCACTATATCCCCCAATGAAATTAACTCCCACAACATGCGCACAACGATCTAAAGTATGTGCAATTTTAACAAAATCATCTGTACTATGGCATGCACTTGCACCAACAAAACCAATTGGTGTTACAGAAATTCTTTTGTTAACAATGGGAATACCATATTTCTTTTCAATAGCTTCACCAGTTTTCACAAGATCTTTGGCAATACTTGTGATTTTTTGATATATGTTTTGACAAAGAACATCAATATTTGCATCCATACAATCTAATAAACTAATACCAATTGTGATTGTACGCACATCTAAGTTCTCTTGTTCAATCATTTTATTTGTTTCGGCAACTTCAAATAAATTAATCATCTTTTTCCTCCTTAGATTCTATGCATTTTATTGAAGATATCTTCATGTTGCAATTTAATATTAACCCCAATTTCTTCACCAAGTTTTTCTAATTCCTCAGCAATTTCATAAAATTCACCCTTAGCATGACTTGCATCAACAATCATCATCATATTAAAAAATCCATCTAAAATTGTTTGAGAAATATCAAGAATATTAATTTGCGCATCAGCTAAATAAGCACAAACCTTAGCGATAATTCCTACTTGATCTTTTCCAACGACAGTTATAATTGCTTTTTCCATTTGTCTATCATCCTCCAATATTTTTTAATATTATAGCAAACCTTATCTCAAAAGGAAAGAAAAAAAGGAGCCAAGCTCCTTTTATTTGATTATTCTCCTAATAATTTCATTGCACGGTCAAATACAGCTTTACCGTTCATAGTTCCATAATCTCTCATATCGATAACATCAACTGGGATAGGTCCAGCTTTTCTTCCAGCTGCTAATTTTTCGATAGCTGCTTTTTGGAATCTTACTTGAGGGCCAAGTAAAATGCAGTCAACTTCTTCTAATACTCTAGGTGCATCAGAGAATGGTAATGCAAAGATTTTGCATTCAACACCAGCATCTTTAGCTGCTCCTTCCATTTTTGTTACTAATAAACTTGTAGACATTCCTGCAGAACATACTAATAAAATAGTTTTCATATTCGTTACTCCTTTTCTAGTTATTTCACTGATATTATTTTACCAACTTTTCCCTCGATTGTAAACACTTACGAAGCAATTTTTTTCTGTTTCAGAAAATATAAAGAATTAATCAGCAAAAAACGACTAAAAATATTCTGTATTTATGAAAAATCCCTGAATAAGTATCAAGATAATTGTGATAAATCAAAGAAGAACTCATTTCAATATGATTAAACTTATGATAAAATAGAAACAAGAAAAGAGATGGGATTATGAAAATTTTAGTTATTAGTGATAGTCATTTGTTTGGAAATGATTTACAACGTGTTGTAAAAAAATATCAACATCAAGTTGATTATATGGTTCATTGTGGAGATTCTTCTTTGCCAATGGACGATCCAGTAATTGAAAAATTTGATGTCGTTGTGAAAGGCAATCATGATTATGCTCCCTATCCAGCCTATCGTATTTTCCATCATATATGTATAACGCATGGTCATCTTTATCAAGTATATTATGGATATGATCAATTAATTGAACTTTGCCAACAACATCATTGTCGTATTTGTTTACATGGACATACTCATGTCCCTACTCATCAAATTCATCAAGGTATTCATTTTATCAATCCAGGAAGTTTAATGATGAATCGAGGAAGTTATGCTTATGGGACTTATGCTATTTTAACAATTGAAGATGACTCCATAAATGTCCAATATTTTCATCATCATAAAGATACATTGTGTCCTGATACAATATTAACAGAGGGTTTAGATTTATTAGAGGAATTTAAAACTCTTTTATAAAAAAACAAGACTAGCTTATTGACTGGCCTTGTTTTTTTCTTCTAATCTTTTACGTTTATATTCGATAATAAACATAACTTCTTTTAAATCTTCATCTGGTAATTCTGTTAAAAGTCGCGCAATATTAGCGATATTATAATAATCATATTTTTTACCGCTCATGATTTCTTCAACACTACGTCCATAAAGATGTGAAAGAATTTTTAATTCTCCAACAGTCACATCACGTTTCCCATTTTCAATATCTGAAATGGCAGAATGTGGAACATTAAGATGAGCAGCGACTTCTTTTTGTGTCAAATGTTTAAAGTTACGATAGGTTTTCAATCTTTTTGCTAAATCCATATCTATTGCCATAATGCCACCTCCATGGATTTATTATATCATTAAATATAGACGATATCAATTTAGAATTATAAAAAAATTCATTTGTAAAAAAGCATAAATACAATCTTTACCATTTTTCGATATTAATCTTTAAAATATCCTGATGTTGTTTTTATTTTCTCTTTTATTTGAGGCTTATTTCCATATTTGATAAATGAAATCATTTCATCAAAAACGAATTTTGTCGTTTGTTCATCTTCATTTGTAATATGTATAAATAATCCGCCAGCTTTTAATTTATCTAGCTGTTCTAAATAAAGTGTATGGCAATTTAATAAATGCATTCGGCATTGTTCATCACAGACAATATCAAAATGTTCGTTCTTTCGATCTACTAAAGCAAATTTTCCTTGTTTACAAATCTGACATTGTTTCTTTTGATAACCAAAATAATATTGTGATATTGGACAATAATCACTAATCATATTTTCAACTTTTCCATAGACTTGAACAATACACTTAGAAAAATCAGTTTGCATTTGATTGATATTTTTTAATGACATCTCTAAGGAAACAATTGTTGGTAACTGATAATGATGACTAGCATAAGAATTATAAACATTTAGCCCAGTTCCTACAATTCTTGAGTAATCTTTAAAAGCATCATAAGCTCCATAATCATTAACTAAGATCGTTTTGATATTTTGTTGCTTGATAATTGTTTTAATTTCATCGATTTCTTGTTTTTTACAAACTCGTGGAGTTGCTAAAATCAATTCTTTTTGATATGTTTGACAAATGTGGTTTGCTTTTTCAAGATTTGATTGATATGGGTAAACAATCAAAAAATCGGGATATTGACAAGCCCATTCTAATTGTTCAAGGGTACTGACCTGAACATAGATTTGGGTTGTTTTTTTAGCTTCTTGAATTGGTAGTTGTGGTAAAGATGGCATGTGTTTTTGATGAATTTGTTGATGTGATAATTGCTCACTTAATAAAAGAACTGCTTCTCGTCGTAATTCATTGAGTTCTTTAATTGGCATAATGATTTGATCATCAATGTCAATTGTCATTGTTTGGACATAAAATGGCGTCTGGCCTAATTTTGATAATTGTTTTTTTATTCTTTGTTCATCAAGAGGCGTTTTTAATGCCTTTTCCACCAAAGAAGGACTTTTCACTGTGATTTGATAATCACCTTGTTCAACTGTTAATTGAGCATTTTGTCCAATATGTGCATAAAAAGACATCTTTATCGCACTTTGACGATATTCTTTATCATATGTTTTTTGCATTTTTTCAATAACTTGTTTATCTATCGTCTTTCTTACCAATCCCTTTGAAACAGGAAAATCAAATTCAATTTCAACAGTATCCCCCTTTTTCCCCTGATTTACTAATTTTTTATTCAAGTAAATCTTATTAACAGGTCTACCTTTATCAATTTTTTCAAAAACAATACTATCTCCTTGATATAAATCATGTTGCAATAAAACTGACACACGTTTATGACTACGATCATAATAAACAACTTCACCAATCACAATTCCTTTATTCCCTGAATAATCACCATCTAAAAGATAAGTATCATGATTCATATATCCACTTGTATAATTGCGATTAAACATAGCTTTCATATAGGCAATATCTTCTTTTAAATCAACTTTTTTCTTAGCTAAATAGCTATCTATCGCATGGCGGTAAGCTTTTACAACACTAGCTACATATTCAGGACGTTTCATCCTACCTTCAATTTTAAAAGATGTTACACCTGCTTCAATTAACAATCCAACATGCTCAATCGTCATCATATCTTTAGGAGAAAGCAAATATGGAATTTTGTTTTCTAACAATTGACCATCTTTTTCTAAACGATATTGTAAACGACAGGGTTGAGCGCATGCTCCTCTATTTCCACTACGTTTGCCAATCATACTACTCATCAAACATTGCCCTGAATAACATACACACATTGCTCCATGGACAAAGACTTCGACTTCTAAAGAAGTTGATTGACAGATATCTCTAATTTCCTCAATTGTATTTTCTCTGGCTAAAACTATTCTTGTTGCTCCAAGTTGTTCAAAATAGTGGGCTGCATAAGGATTCATAATCGTTGACTGGGTACTCATATGAACATCAAAATCAGGAAAACATTGTCTTACAATATCAAACAAACCAATATCTTGAATAATCAAAGCATCGACTTGTAAATCATATAAATCTTGGATATAAGAAAATAATTGTTCAAATTCTTCATCTTTATATAATGTATTAACGGTTACATAAATTTTAACATGGTGTAAATGTGCATACTCAACAGCCCATTTCATTTGTTCATGATCAAAATTTTTTGCAAATGCTCGTGCATTAAATAAAGTTCCCCCTAAATAAATCGCATTAGCACCATTTTGTACTGCAGCAATTAACGATTCTTGATCTCCTGCAGGAGCTAATAATTCAATATTTTTCATAATTTCACCTCCAAAAAAGAAGCAATAACATGTCGTTATTGCTAAAACGTTGAAACAATTTCATAGCACATCTTGGCAGATGCGATACTTGCTTTTTTTAAATATTCATCAAATTGCATAGGACTTTCTCCTTTGTCAAAAACATCACTTAAAGAACGTGTGATAATAAAACGTTTGTTAAAGACATGACAAACTTGTGCAATCGAAGCAGCTTCCATTTCAGCACACATGGCTTCTGGGAAAGCTTTTTGAATAGCAGCGACTTGTTCCTTTCTGGCAATAAATTGATCACCAGAAGCAATTAAACCAACATGTGAAGGAATCTTTTGTTCTTGTAAAATTCCTTGTACACATGTCAATAATTTTTCATCAGGTAAAAAGATACATGGCATCCCTGGAACTTCTCCTAAAGCACGCCCAAAAGCTGTTACATCAACATCATGATGAATAACACCTGATGAAATAACAACATCACCGACATTTTGATCCTTATGCAATCCACCAGCTGATCCAATATTAATAACAACATCAATATCATAATGAGTTAATAATAAAGTTGTAGAAATAGCTGCATTAACTTTACCAATTCCACCTTGTAAAACAACAACCTGATGATAATTCATAACTCCTTCATAAAAAGTATATCCTTGATAATCCTTCTTTTCATATATTTCAACTAACTTCAAAATTTCCGCAACTTCTTCTTCCATTGCACCAATAATACCAATCATAACTATTCCTCTTTTCTACAAACAAAAATCACTCTTTCACAATCATCATGATATTCATCAAAATCACTATAATATTCAATTTTTTCAAATCCAACTTCTTTTAACCAATATAAATATTGTGCAACACTATAAGTCTTTTGATAATGTTCTTCATCAACAATCTCATGTTCAATCTTATCTTCTATATAAACATGATGATGAACATATCCTTCATCTAATAATTCAACATTCCATTCAAAAGCAAATTCTTCATCATCCTCTTTTTCACAATAATCCTTTAAAATAACATTCATCTTATAAAGACTATCAATATCAAAAATAAATGTTCCCTCTGCCTTTAATGATTGATAAACATTACGAAATGTTTGAATGACATCCTCAACATCTAATAAATAATTAATCGAATCACATAAACATAAAATCAAATCAACTTGATGAGAAGTCGAAAAATCACTCATATCTATTCTCTGTAAAATCAAATTAACATTTTCAGCCATAGCTTTTTGTTTAGCTACTTCTAACATATCTGTTGATAAATCAGTCGCAAAGACTGATTTTTTTCTTTTAGCTAAACGAATAGCCATTTCCCCTGTGCCACATCCAAGTTCCAAAACTTCATCAAATGAAGCATGATTCATGATAAAATTTTCATAATCATCATAAAATTGCGGTTCCATGAGACTATCATAATAATAAGCAAAAGTTTCATAACTCATTTTGCTAACATTCCTTCAACATTAATACGAGGCATATCTCCCCATAATTTTTCTAAATTATAATTTTCTCTTTCACTTGCTTCAAAAATATGACAAACAATATCACCTAAATCAATTAAAATCCATTTAGAATCTCTTAAACCTTCAACACTTTTTACTTCATAACCATGTTTATCACATTCATCTTTAATATTTTGTTGAATTGCATGCATCAATCTATCATTACTTGCTGTACACAATACAAAAGTATCAAAAATTGGACTTGCATCACGCATATCAATTGCTGTGATATGAGTTGCTAATTTATCATCCATTGCTTTAACAATACATTCTAATTTTGTCATTATATTTCTCCTCTCGTAATAAAATAATCATATATTTCATAAAAACATTCATCTATATCTCGATGATTTTTTGTTGAAAATTCATAAAAATCAATTAAAGAATCTCTAAATCCTTGATGTATATCTTGCTTACAAATAGCAATCTGTGCTGAAGAATCATAACCACGTAAAGGATCTAATTTATCTGCCACATAAACACATTTACCAATTGCTGACATCTTTGTTGACCCTGTTGTATGATGTTCAATTGCATCTAAAACAACTTTATCATCAATTAAATAGACATGTTCACTCACATAACGTGATACCCATTGATGCCAAATAGCAACCGGTTTATCAATATATTGTGGAAAATGAGCTTGCATAATTTGGCGAGACTTTTCATAGTCCATCTCCTTAGCAATATCATGAAACATTCCTGCAATATAAGCTTGTTTTTCATTTAAATGATTTGCCTTGGCTATTTCACTAGCTAACTTTGCAACACTGCATGTATGTTTCCAACGTTTTTCTTTCATTTGACTTGCTACGATTGTTTCTAAATAAAGACCTTGTGATGTGATATATCTTAAAACGTCTTTATCTAGTAATTCAACATGACCCTCTCTTACTGCACTACTTGATGCATCAATGGCTTCATTTTTTAAAAGCGTAAAATGAAAATTTGTTATTTGGTTCATATCAATTTCATAACCACCTCGATGAAAAGCCACAAGATGAACAAGTTCACTTATTTTTTTAGCTTCTTTCCATTTATAAAAGAGATTTGCTTGATCCATTCCCATAATATAATAATACTCATCATCTCTATGTTCTTTTATTAAACTTAAAATAGTATCAATAGTGTAGTTTTTTTCTTCACTGTCTTGTAATATCTCTATTGTATTAATGGTTAATTGCTTTTCATCTTTTAAAGCAATTTTCATCATTTCTAAACGCTCTTGCTGACTAGCACAATCTTTATCTTTCCATGGATTATTTTTTGTTGGAATCAATTGAACTTCATCTAATTGTAATTGTTTTAAAGCCATCTTAGCAATTTCAACATGGGCTTTATGAATGGGATCAAAACTCCCACCAAATAATCCTATCTTTCTCATGGTAATTTATACAACCCTTTATCACTTGCTTTATACAATACAATTGTATGTCCAATAATTTGAACAACATCTGATTTTGTTTGTACACTTAATTCTAAAGCAACTGTATTCACATCATCTGGACAACTATCAAGTAATTTCACCTTAATAAGTTCTTGTGCATCTAAAGCTTCTAAAACACCCTTTACTTGATTTGTATTCACACCATCTTTTCCAACTTGAAAAATAGCATTTAAATGATGTGCTTCTCCTCTTAAAAATCTTTTTTGTTTTCCTGTTAACATAACATCTTTCCTTTCTTATATAATAGCTTCTCTAATCATAACTGAAACTCTTGGTGGAACATAAACTCTCACCTTTCCTCCATGCGAAGAAATTGTCATAAATCCTAATCCTGAAATAACGATATCACATTTACCCTGAGGTAAAGTAAATTCATAAGCTTTCATATCTTGGATTGTATCAATCCCTTCAATTTCATATGTTAAAGTCATATGACGATTATATAAATCATCTGCTTTTTGTGTTTTTGTACGATGAATCTTTAAATTTCTAGAAAAATAAGCAATAAAACTTGCTTGATTACCTTCTAAGTAATCAATTCTTCCAAGCCCATCAAAATAAATTGTTTGCCCAACATTTAATTGATAAACCATTGGTCTTAATTCAGTTTGTGGAATCACTTTTTTAAGTTCTTGAGGTTTAATCATATGGGTCATTTGATTTTCATTCATGATTCCTGGTGTATCATATAATTTAGAATTTTCATCTAAAGGAATTTCAATTAAATTTAAAGTTGTTCCTGGAAATTCAGAAACAGTAATCAAATTTTGTTCTTCAACTTCTGCATAATGTTTTAATAAAGCATTAATAAAAGTAGATTTTCCAACATTCGTCATTCCTACAACATAAACATCTCGACCTTTACGATATGTATCAATTGCATCATAAATTGTATCTAAATTTAAGTTTTTCTTACCACTTGTAATAATAACATCAACTGGTTTTAAACCTTCTTCTTTCAACTGTCTACGAACCCAGTGTTCTAATTTTCTTTCTTTGACTGATTTAGGCAATAAATCACGTTTATTTGCTAAAACCAAAACATCATTAAAACCAATATGACGAATTAATCCTTGAATCAAACTCCCTTGAAAATCAAATAAATCAATCATATAAACAACCAAACAATCTTTTTCACCAACAAGTCCTAAAATTTCTAAAAAATCATCTTTACTCATATGTGTGTCTTGTAATCTATGATAATTTTTTAATTGAAAACAACGTTGGCATAAAACATGATCATGATTGATAGCCTGTTTAGGCACATAACCAATATGTTTTTCATCTTCACTTTGAATAATGGCTCCACAGCCATAGCATTTCATAACTTTTTCCATACTTACCTTCCTTCGTGACTATTGTACCCTATTTCTTCATATATGAAAAGACTAAACATAAACATCGACAATTTTCATATATTATTTTGAGGTGAATGATTTTGATGACACTAATTGCATTCTTACAACAATTCTTATTTGTTTCCTTTATTAAAACACAAGCCTTTAAACCCCAATTAACCGCAAAACAAGAAAGCGAATTACTTGAAAAATATTTTCAAGGTGATCAAGATGCTAGGAATCAGCTTATTGAACACAATTTACGCTTAGTTGCCCATATTGTTAAAAAATATGAGGGTGGTAAAGATTTACAAGAGGACCTTATTAGTATTGGAACGATTGGCCTAATTAAAGCAGTTGATAGCTATAAAAGTGATAAAGCGACAAAACTAGGCACTTACGCAGCAAAATGCATTGAGAATGAAATTCTTATGCATATGCGAGGAAATAAGAAAATCGCTCTTGATGTTTCTTTAAATGAAGTTTTAGGCGTTGACAAAGATGGTGGAGAAATGACCCTCTTAGATATTTTACCCACCGAACAAAAAGAAATTATCGATCAAATTCAAACAAATGATCAAATCCGTAAACTTCAAGAATATTTTACTCTATTAACTCCAAGAGAACAAGAGATTCTTATTAAACGCTATGGACTAAACAACCACCAGGTCTTAACCCAAAAAGAAATTGCAGCTAACATGCATATCTCTCGTTCATATGTGTCTCGTTTAGAAAAACGTGCTCTCATCAAGCTTTTAAAAGCTTATCTTAATGATAAGTAAAAGAATATGAGAATATCTCATATTCTAAAAATCACCACTAAATAAATCATCAAAAGAAATTGGTTCAAAATGTTTATCATCATCTTCTTCTTTTGGTGACTCTTTTTGAACTTGTTGAACAATTTGTGGTTCAACTTTTTCTTTGACATCATCTTGTTTAAATAAGTTTAAATCATCTTCAACTTCAAAGATAGCTGGTTTATCCAGTGTTTCTTCTTTAACAATCTTTAAATCATAAAGATCAGTTGATAATGCTTTTGGATTATAAATATAATTAATTATCTCATCTTTACATGCTGTTAATAAACTTGGTTTATTCATCAACTGTCCATAAGCAAAATCTTTCACAGTTATGGTTACATTTTGATTATTTGTTTCAATGACTAATTGATCTTGAGTTTCTAAAACAAAAGATGTCAAAGCATGAATTTGATTTGTTTTAGGTGATTTGAAAACAAGATTTCCTTTAGTTGCACGATTACAACTTGGAATATCAGAAATACGTAAACGTTTTATCCCTGGCTGATCACTTATCAAAAGATATGAGTCTGTTTTTAAAGGATTGAAAATATTCATAGATACAAGTTCATCATTTTTTAAATTCATTCCCTTAATACCACCAGCTTTAATTCCTAAGATTGAAATTTCTTCTTCACTATATAAGCAAGCATAACCAGCCTGACTTGTTAATACAATTCCTTGACGCCCATCACTTAATCCCACTTGAACAAGTGTATCACCATTTTTCAAATTCATACATTTCATTGATTTAGAATAACGTGTCACTTCAAAATCTTTTAATTGAACACGTTTCATTTGTCCTAAACGTGAAGCAAGAATAACATAAAGTGGTAAATCAAATGACTTCACAAGAATTGAAGCAATAACCTTTTCTTCAGGTGAAACTTTTATTAAATAACTAATATGTTTTCCTAGCTCTTTCCATTTAAATTCTTCTAAACGATGTAATGGAATATATAAATAATTTCCCTTATCTGTAAAAACTAATAATTTATCTAATGTATTTGCATAATGAAGATCAATTAAAACATCTTCATCTTTTTTACCAAATGGTGTATTTTCACTAGCTTTATAAGATCTTTGAGAGATTCTTTTAACATAACCATCTCTTGTGACTGAAACATAAATATCTTCTGGTAAAATCATTGCTTCCTCATTAATCGTAATTTCTAAGACTTCATCTTTAATTTCTGTTAAACGAGGTGTAGGATATTGTTTTTTAATTTGTTTTAATTCTGAAATAATGACTTTTCTTAAAACTTTATCACTTTCTAAAATTTCATGTAAACGTAAAATCAAAGCTTCTAATTCATTTTTTTCGTTTTCTAATGCAACAATATCAGTATTTGTTAAACGATATAGTTGTAACATCACAATAGCTTCTGCTTGCCTTTCTGAAAAAAGATATTGTTCTTGTAAATTTTTCTTGGCATCTTGTTTATCTTTAGAATGACGAATTGTATGAACCACTTCATCTAAAATAGAAACAGCCTTGATTAAACCATCAACAATATGTTTACGTTCTTCGGCTTTTTTTAAATCATAAAGCGAACGTTTGGTAATAACTTCAATCTGATGTTGGATATATCCATCAAGAATTTCAACAATTCCCATACAAACTGGTCTTTTATTTTTAATAGCAACCATATTGTAATTATAATTTTTTTGTAAATCAGTATTTTTATAAAAATAATTCAATGTATTTTGAACATCAACATCTTTTTTTAGATCAATCACAATACTTAAACCATTTCGATCTGATTCATCACGTACTTCAATAATTCCATCTACACTTTTATTAAAACGAATTTCATCTAATTTTCTAACAAGTTCAGCTTTATTGACTTCATAAGGAATTTCTGAAACAATAATTTTATTAATGTTTTTTTCTTCAACAATTTGTGTACGTGAACGCACAACAACCTTTCCTTTTCCTGTTTCAAAAGCTGTACGAATCCCTTTCTTTCCTTCCACAATCGCACCAGTTGGGAAATCTGGCCCTAATATATAATTCATTAAATCATCTAATGTACAATGAGGATGCAAAATACGATGAATTGTTGCATCAATGACTTCCTCTAAGTTATGTGGTGGAATGTCAGTTGCATACCCAGCTGAAATACCAGTTGCTCCATTAACAAGAATATTTGGATATTTAGCCGGTAAAACAGTTGGCTCATATTCAGTATCATCAAAGTTTAAAGCCATAAGTACTGTTTCTTTATCAAGATCTTTTAATAACTCTAAGGCAATTGGTGACAATCGTGCTTCAGTATAACGCATTGCCGCAGCTGGATCGTTATCAATCGAACCGTTATTTCCCTGCATATCAACAAGTGGAATACGCATTTTCCAATCTTGTGATAAACGAACCATTGCTTCATAAACCGAAGAATCTCCATGAGGGTGATAATTTCCAATAACATTCCCCACTGTCTTAGCAGATTTACGATAAGGTTTGTTATGGGTATTTCCTTCTTTAAACATAGCATATAAAATTCTTCTTTGAACGGGTTTTAAACCGTCTCTCACATCGGGTAATGCACGATCTTGAATAATATATTTAGAATATTTACCAAAACGATCACCCATAATATCATCTAATGATTGTGTTATGATTTTTTCTTTCATGCTTACCCTCCTTATTGATTAATAAAGAATGAATCTTCTAATGAGAATTGGACATTATCTTCAATCCATTCACGACGTGGTTCTACTTTATCCCCCATTAAAACAGAAACCCTTCTTTCGACTAAAGCTGCATCTTCAATTGAAACTTGAATTAACGTTCTGGTTTCTGGGTTCATTGTTGTTTCCCATAATTGATCAGCATTCATTTCTCCTAAACCTTTGTATCTTTGAACAGCATAACCACGACCAATTTTTTTCTTTGCTTCTTCTAATTCATCATCATCCCAAGCATAAACAACATCTTCATGTTTTCCACTCTTTTTAGAAACTTTATAAAGTGGTGGTAAAGCAATATAAACTTTACCTGCTTGAATTAAACCACGCATATAACGATAGAAAAAAGTAAGTAATAAAACTTGAATATGTGCTCCATCAGTATCAGCATCGGTCATAATAATGACTTTTGAATAATTGGAATCATCAGCATTAAAATCTGCCCCAACTCCAGCTCCAACTGTATTAATAATGGTACTGATTTCTTCGTTTTTTAAAATATCAGCCATAGCTGCCTTTTCTGTATTAACAACCTTACCACGCAATGGCAAAATCGCTTGATATTTACGATCACGGCCTTGTTTCGCACTACCTCCAGCAGAATCCCCTTCGACCAAATAAAGCTCTTTACGCTTCTTATCTTTTGATTGAGCAGGTGCTAACTTTCCACTCAATATCTTTTCGACTTTATTTCCTTTTCCTTTACGGGCTTCTTCACGGGCTTTTCTTGCTGCATTTCTTGCTTGTGATGCCTTAATCATTTTATTGATCAATTGATTAGCAGCTTCTTTATTTTCTTCTAAGAAATAATTAATTTGTTCATAAACAACATTTTCAACAATATTTCTTGCTTCTGGTGTTCCTAATTTAGATTTTGTCTGACCTTCAAACTGAAGTAATGACTCCGGAATTTTCACCGAAATAATCCCTGTCAATCCTTCGCGAACATCACTACCTTCTAAATTTTTATCTTTTTGTTTTAACAAACCGTATTTTCTAGCATATTCATTAAAAACTTTTGTAAAACCAGATCTAAAACCAGTTTCATGTGTTCCTCCATCACCTGTTCTTACAAGATTAACAAAAGAAATTAAATTTTCTTGATATCCATCCGTAAATTGAAAAGCGACTTCTACCTCAATAGGATTTGAGACATCATCAAATGAAACTGTTGTATGTAATGTTTTTTTATCATAATTTAAATATTCAATGAATGCTTCTAAACCATTTTCATATTGAAAAGATTCATGTTTATCAGTTCTTTCATCAATCACATTCATTTGAATGCCTTTTAATAAAAAAGCACTCTCTCTTAATCTTTCACAAATTGTTGAATAATTAAATTCAATTGTTGAAAAGATTTCAGGGTTAGGTTTAAAATGAATAGTTGTCCCAGTTTTGGTTGTTTTTCCAATGACTT
The DNA here is from genome assembly GCF_004343035.1 of Longibaculum muris. Taxonomy (GTDB): domain Bacteria; phylum Bacillota_I; class Bacilli_A; order Erysipelotrichales; family Coprobacillaceae; genus Longibaculum; species Longibaculum muris. Next base: position 10,803 of record NZ_SMCQ01000031.1, on the reverse strand, counting down.
TCAATTTAGAAATTTTCTTAGCCCCATCTTCAAATCTCTGCTGATGAATTTTTCCATCACGATAAACAGTCACTTCCAACCATTCACTTAATGCATTAACGACTGATGATCCAACACCATGCAATCCTCCTGATGTTTTATAACCACCATCTTCACTAAATTTCCCACCAGCGTGAAGAATCGTTAAAATAACTTCGGTTGTTGGTTTCCCTGAAGCATGCATTCCTGTTGGCATTCCACGTCCTTCATCTTCAACTTTAATACTATTATCTTTACCAATAGTGACAGTTATTTTATTACCATAACCTGCCAAGGCTTCATCAATTGAGTTATCAACGATTTCCCAAATAAGATGATGAAGTCCACGATAATCTGTAGAGCCAATATACATCCCTGGTCTTTTTCTAACAGCTTCAAGACCTTCTAAGATTTGTATGTTTGATTCATCATAATGATTCTTTTTCATTGATGATTTCCTCCTTTCGCAACTCATTAATTATACCAAAAAACTTTTCTTTACGCTACATGATTTTATGACTTCCACCTAAAATTCTCTTTTTATTTGTTTTATCAATCCTTTAAAAAGATTGATTTTTATGCCTATTTATGTATAATTATGAACGAGGATGTGAAAATATGGACGTATTTATTTATATATTATTAATTTTAATGAGTTATTTATATGGCTCAATTCCATTTGCTTTGGTCATTGGAAAATTATTTTATCATACTGATGTTAGAGAAAGTGGCTCTGGTAATCTTGGAGGAACAAATGCTGGACGTGTTCTTGGTAAGAAAGCTGGGATTGCTGTTATTATCTTAGATGCTTCAAAATGTTGTATCTCAGTCTTATTGTCACAAACAATTGCTGCTCATATGGGATTAAATGCTGATATTATTTATCCTTGTGCTTTGGCTTGTGTGATTGGACATTGTTATCCTATCTTTGCAGGATTTAGAGGTGGTAAAGCTGTTTCTGTAGCGATTGGATATGCTCTTGTTACAAATATTTATGCTTTTATTGTTGCAATCGTTGTTTTCTTAATAACTCTCAAGATTTCTAAATATGTATCACTTTCTTCTATCTTGGGTTCGACAACAATTTTATTGATATCACCATTTATTGGCTATAGTCATGTGGGAATCTTAACAAATGCTTGTATTGTTGCTTTATTAATTTATAAACATAAAGCCAATATTCAAAGAATAAAAAATGGGACTGAAAATAAAATTACATGGATGTAAAATAATGATTGAGTGAATGAAAATTCACTCTTTTTTTATAAAAAAAGAAGTATCACTGATACTTCTAAAAGACAATTAACTTATTTAGCAAAACTTGCATTCATTACATGTGGTAAATAATCATGTTGATTATAAGATAAGACATGGTAATATTGTCCATCATATTCAACACATGTTAGTGAACACCCTTCAACAACTTTTTGATTAATTTGGATAAAATCTTTTCTTTCTAAACGCAACATCACGGCCAACATAATAATAAAATACATTCCATGTGTCACAATCAAAACTTGACTTTGGGATGGCAACTTTGTTAAATCATTCAAAAAACTATTCACTCGTGCAATCACATCATCATAGCTTTCACCATTTTGAATACGTGTAAAAGCTTCAGGATGATTCCATAAGTTATCATAAATTTCATGATCAGTTAAATGAATATCAGCAATCTTACGACCTTCAAAATCACCAAAATTCATTTCCATTAAACGTTCATCTTGAATTAATTTGTTTTCATCAAACAATAAAGATGCTGTATGATAGGCTCTTAATATGGGACTAGTATAAATATAATCAAACTTCAAATGAGAATCATGAAGATATTTTTTTAATGCTTGGGCATTTTCAATGCCTTCTTGAGTTAAAGGTGAATCTAAACGTCCTTGTAATCTTTTTTCTTGATTCCAAAGCGTTTTCGAATGCCTCGTCAAATATATTTTCATATAACAAAAAATAAGGGTCTACCCTTATTTATATTGATCATTGATACTTTTCATAATTCTCTTGATTTGAGTCTCGTTTGGTTTACGTCCCATTTCCATAAACATTGCACGAATCATTTTTTCATTAATTGGTGGATTCTTCTTTAAGTTTTTCTTGAAAACATAACGAGAAGCAAAGAATCCTATAACAAGACCCACAGCAAGTCCTAAAAATCCATATAACATTTTTCAATCCTCCATTTCAATTACTCGTCTATTATAGCATAGAATGATTTCATTTGTAAAACCAATTATGTCATAATCATATAAAAGTTTTTAGAAAAAGCCTTCATTTTATCAAAAATGATATGATTTTGACCATTTTCTTCAACATCTATATCATATTCATTCATTGTTAGTGTCACTTTATCCTCTGTAATGTGATTATATAATAGATGTATTCCATGATAATAAGAATAATCATCTCGTTGTTGAATAGATTTTAAAAGCTTTTCTTTTTCTTCTCCTAATGGTTTAAATATTAATTCAACCTGCTTTGTTTCATATGTATTATTTTGATGAGTATATAATAAATCAACCAATTGAGGATAAACATCAACCATATCAACATATTTATCTTTTAAATAAACAATTTTATATTTCATATTTCATCACCAAATTCATTATAATTGATAAACACTTTGAAATTTGTCAAAAAAGGTTCCAAAACGGAACCTTTTTACGATTATTTATATTTATCTTTTTTCTCATAAGTTGTATGCAACAAACTATGTGCCAAATGAGAGTTTGGATGTCCCAAGAAATCTTCATAAAGCTTTTGAATTTGGGTATTCTTATGAGATTTTCTGGCTGGCATTGCACGATCTTCATCATATAAGGCTTTTGCTCGAGCACCTTTAAAATCAAAACCACTATTACGAATCATTGCATTGACATAAGATTGTCCTCCACCATTAATACATCCACCTGGACATCCCATAATTTCAATGAAATGATATTTTGATTTTCCAGCACGAATATCATCTAATAATGGTTTAGCAATCTGCATACTATGTGCCACAGCAACATTGACTGTTAAATCACCAACTTTTAAACTTGCTTCTTTTAACCCACGTTGTCCTCTTACTGCATGATATTCAATATTATCTAAATCTTGTGAAGTTAAAACATCAACAACTGTACGTAAAGCGGCTTCCATGACACCACCACTTGCCCCAAAGATAACAGCAGCACCAGTATATTCACCAAACATATCCTGATCAAATTCTTCATCTTTTAAATCAACGAAGTTAACTCCAAACATTTTAATCAGTTTACCTAATTCTCTTGTTGTTAAAACTGCATCAACATCTTTCATTTCATCTTTGATCATTTGTGGTCTTTCTTTTTCACCTTTTTTAGCAACACAAGGCATAATAGAGACAACATAGATATTCTTTGGATCTAACTGATATGTTTTGGCATAATGTGATTTAATCATTGCTCCTAACATCATATGAGGTGATTTACATGTTGAAAGATGATCTAATAGATCTGGATATTCTTTTTCACAATAATTAATCCATCCTGGTGAACAAGATGTAATCATTGGTAAAACGCCACCTTCTTGAACACGATGTATAAATTCATAGCCTTCTTCCATAATTGTTAAATCAGCCCCAAAGTTTGTATCATAAACTTTATCAAAACCTAAAAGTTTTAAAGCTGCAACCATTTTCCCAGTCACACGCGTTCCAATTGGCATTCCAAATTCTTCACCTAAACTTGCTCTAACTGCTGGTGCAGTTTGTACAACAACATGCATATTTGGATCATTTAAAGCCGCAATAACATTATGAATTTCTTCTTTTTCATGTAACGCTCCAACTGGACAAACATTGATACATTGACCACATTGCATACAATTAACATCATTAAAACTACGATCAAAGACTGGACCAATTTTAGTTTTAAAACCACGTTCCATAAAATCTAAAACACCTAATCCTTGATGTTTTTGACAAGCTGCTACACATCGCCCACATAAAATACATTTCGAAGTGTCTCTTACTACACCTGGTGATACTTCATCAAATGTAGGTACTGTTTTTTGCCCTTTAAACGCATCTTCTCTTACCCCTAATTCTTGACATAGTCTTTGTAATTCGCAGTTTGTATTACGAATACAAGATAAACAATCCTTAGAGTGATTAGAAACAATTAATTCGACAACACGTCTACGCGCATCCAAAGCACGCATAGAATTTGTTTTGACAACCATTCCTTCTCTTACAGGATATACACAAGCAGCACAAAGGTTTCTTGCTCCTTCTACTTCGACTTGACAAACACGACAAGCCCCTGTTCCTGTATAATCCTTTAAATAACATAAAGTAGGAATATGAATACCATTTTCTCTTGCCACTTCTAAGATTGTTTTTCCTTCATATGCTTCAACTTGGCGATTGTTAATTGTTAATTTTATTTTTCCCATTTCATCCACCTACTTTCTAGAAATCACATTAAAGTGACAAGCTTTGAGACAGTTACCACATTTAATACATTTATCCTGATCAATATGATAAGCTACCTTACCAAGTTCACCATCAATAGCATTTGCTGGACATTGTCTTGCACAAAGTCCACACTTACGACATTTATCAGCATCAATTTCATATGATAATAATGCTTTACAAACTCCTGCTGGACATTTTTTATCAACAATATGAGCAATATATTCATCTCTAAATTGTGAAATTGTTGATAAAACTGGATTTGGTGCTGATTGTCCTAATCCACACAAAGCTGTATCTTTAATGGTATGAGCTAATGTTTCAAGTTCTTCAAGTGATTCCATTGTTCCCTTGCCATCACAAATATCTTCCAATATTTCAAGCATACGTTTTGTTCCAATACGACAAGGTGAACATTTACCACATGATTCATCAACAATAAAATCCATATAGAACCTAGCCACATCAACCATACAGTTATCTTCATCTAAGACAATCATTCCACCTGAACCCATCATTGAGCCAAGCTTAATCAATTCATCAAAACCAATTGGTGTATCTAGTTGTTTTTCTGTTAAACATCCACCTGATGGCCCTCCAGTTTGGACAGCCTTAAATTGTTTACGGTTTGGACATCCTCCACCAATTTCATAAATAACTTCACGTAATGTTGTTCCCATTGGAACTTCAACAAGTCCAGTATTAGTAATCTTACCACCTAAAGCAAAGACCTTTGTTCCTGATGATGATTCCGTTCCAATTGATTTAAACCATTTTGCACCATTAATAATAATTTGTGCTACATTGGCATAAGTCTCAACATTATTAATAATTGTTGGTTTTCCCCAAACACCACTATGAGCTGGGAATGGTGGTTTTGGACGAGGCATTCCTCTTTCTCCTTCAATAGATTGAATCAAAGCCGTTTCTTCACCACAAACGAAAGCCCCAGCCCCTAAACGAATTTCCAAATCAAAATTAAATCCTGTACCAAAAATATTCTCACCTAATAAACCTAATTCTTTTGCTTCATTAATAGCATGTTTCAATCGTTCTACAGCAATTGGATATTCAGCACGAATATAAATATAGCCATAATGAGCCCCAATCGCATAAGCTGCAATCGCCATCGCTTCAATAACACTATGTGGATTTCCTTCCAAAATTGAACGATCCATAAATGCCCCAGGATCACCTTCATCAGCATTACAAATAACATACTTTTCTGGTCCTGGTTCATTTAAGGCAAATTGCCATTTCAATCCAGTAGGGAAACCTCCACCACCACGGCCTCTCAAGCCACTCTCTTTGATTTCATCAACAACTTGTTGAGGCGTCATTTCTGTTAAAACCTTACCTAAAGCAAAATAACCATCCTTAGCAATATATTCTTGAATATTTTCCGGATCAATCACACCACAATTATGCAATGCAATACGTTTTTGTTTAGAATAGAATTTTGTTTTGTTAATATCATGAATTTCATTTGTTTCTTGATCAGATTCATTAAGCATCAATCGTTGAACAGGACGTCCTTTATAGAAATGTTCCATCACTATTTCTTTAACATCCTCAACTTTTACTGATTTATAAATAATATTATCAGGATAAATAGACACATTTGGTCCAACCCCACAAAGTCCTAAACATCCAGTACGTAAAACACTTACTTCTTTTTCCAATCCCATAGATTTGATTTCACTTTTAAAAGCTTCTATCAAATCACCAGAATTTCCAATACTACAGCCCGTACCAGCACAGACCAATACTTGTATTCTCTCCATGTCCATCCCTCCTACTTCTTATATTTACCAACTGTATATTCATCAACAACTTCATCATTCATCAAATGACGCAAAACAATTTCTTTTGCTTTTTTGGCATCAATTAAAACATATGTTGTTTTATGATCATCTTTATCATAGACTTCAACAATAGGCTCAAGTGTACACATTCCAATACAACCTGTTTGTAAAACTGTAACTGGTAATTTTGCTTTAGCAACTTCTTCAACAATTGTATTTAAGACAGGACGTGCTCCTGCTGCAATTCCACATGTTGCCATACCTACAACAACACGGTATTTTGTATCATCTTCCATACGCATTGTCATTTTATTTTGTGCAGCCTCTCTAATCTTTTTTAAATCCTCTAGTGATTTCATTTTCTTAATCCCTCCTTCATATAATCTTTAATCCATAAAAGGACTTCAGGTTCAGTAATCTTTACATCACCTAGAATCTCTTTCATTTCCTTTGTTTTCATTTCAAAAGAAAATTCATCTGTTATATATACAAACTCATAATCAATTTGATCATTCGCTTGAATTAAGGTTATTATTGTATCAATGATATTACCCATTACAGGCGTATCAATATGATTTTTGACAAACATCGCACTAACATGAGTTCCTTGATGAAGTTTTGAATTCATTTTTAGATAACCACCAGTTAATTCAGCATTTTGTTTAAAAAGTGGAATGCCTAAACCAACTTTGCGAGTTGTTCTGGTTGTATAAAAAGGATCAGTTACTTTTTCTATGGTTTCTTTATCCATTCCACAACCATTATCTATGATATCTATAAGAATATGATTTTGATTCACACTATCTTCAATACGAATTTGAATGAGCGTTGCCTTTGCCCGAATAGAATTATAAGCTATATCTAAAATGTTCAATGCTAACTCATCCATAGCGCTTCCTCCATAAACCAAAAAATTCTTTTTCATCAAATTGATGAATAGGTTCACTAATCATTTCTAAACGATGGGCATCACTATTCATTAACCAAAATTGATTTTTTAAATAAGGAAATCTTTCCATCAATAAAGTTCGATGATCCTCTTTTGTCACTTCTATTCCATCAATATCTAAATCTTCATCAATTCTCATAAAAACATTCATGATTGAAAATCGTTCACTCATAGCATGAGCCAAAATAGCAATTCCGTGATGATGATGAATCCAATCAATAATCTCAACTAATGATAAATCCAATGATTTAATCAATAACCTTCTTTCTTCATTCACGACTTCATCTACTTCATTAAATATATATTGATGACCAAAATAATATTCATCATTAGGTTCTTCAATTAAATAACAATCAAGAAACGCTTGAAAAGTATCCAATAATTGTTTATCTAAAAAATAAGCTAACACATGAATTTCTTCACGACTTTGAATTTCAACACCATAAATAAAACGAATCTTATCCTGAGCCACATCAGCTAAATGATAAAGTTGTTTGACTGAATTATGATCAGTAATGGCAATCAAGTCTAATTCTTTTAAACAAGCCATATTGACAATATTATTAAGTGTCATATCATCATCGCTACAAGGCGATAATGCCGAATGAATATGCAAATCATAAAACATTCTTATATACCTGCTGCAGTTAATTTTCGAATCAGAGTATAAGCATCATCCTTAGTTGAAAATAAAGGTAAATCTAATTCATTTACTTTTGAAATTGCTTCATCATCAGGCATAAGTCCTTCAACAAAAATAATTCCTGAAAAATCTAACATCTGGGCAACTGCAATAGCATTCACATGAGTTTGAACAGTTATCCATAAGAATTGTTCATCCGCTTTACCAAGAACCATACTTAATAAATCACCAACATACATACCTTGGACTTCTCGATCAAGTGATTGTTCATTAATAAGTGTTAAATCAACCTTAGAAACAATTTCTTTTAAGTTTTTACTTTCATCTAAATTCATTTCTCATCACCTTTTTTTCTAACTCGACAAACTTGAATATCAACTTTATGATCAACAATACTTTGAGCTAGGCTACGACAATTAGCAAAACCACATGCCCCACAATCATATTGAGGTAATAATTCTAAAATATCATTAACTTTAGCAAACCAAGCCATTCGTTCTTTCATTGATAACATTTCTTGATGATCTAATTGACGATGAATACGATATTCCTCATCATTTAACTTAAGATCACTTAATGTATATTGTTCCATCATACTTTCAATATTGTAACTGCCTTCAAAAGGATTTGACCATAAATAATAGCCACCAATACATCCTTGATAACAAGCAAACATCGCAACTAAATCAATGTGTTGAATTTGATCAAATTCAATTAAATCTAATAAACTTCGACTTTGATTTAACCCTTCAACTCTAACAATAGACATACTCCTATTTCCAAATAAATCTTCAACATTACTTTTAACGCCTTCTCTATTCATTTCAATTGGATATTTTTGATTACTTTTTAATTTATTAATTTTAGGAAAGACATGGGAAATTGTCATTGCATAATCAATAGCAGATTCCATATTTCCAAAAGGTTCTTTAGCTAGCATCATTTTTCCTACACATTCACATAAAGAATAAATTCCAACATCTTGACCTTGATGTTTTTTTCTAATTCTTCTTGCTGCAATTTCTACAGGATAATCATAAGGTAAAATACGATCATATAATGTTGGATAATTTTTTTCAATCAATTGATTGATGGTTGGACAAAATGAAGTCAACCATAAACCAGGTTTTTGATGACTTTCCTCAATAGCTTTATTATATAAATAACCTTCAATGTCACTATATTGTTCAATTTCATCAAAACCTAACTCTAAGATAGCTTGACAGATTCTTTGAAAATCTTCATAAGATTTCATATCAGATAATAAACTGGTTGGAATTAACGCAATATTATATTGATGATTCTTCATCGTCTCATTCATATGAGCACTTTGAACTTTTAAAACACGAGATGGGCAGTTTTGAATACAAACATCACAATGAATACATTTGCTTTCGTCAATATTCACTTGGTGATTAACAATTGAAATAGCATCCATAGGACATGATTTTAAACATTTAATACAATGAGTACACTTTGTATCTAAATAACTAATCACTGGTTTCATACAAAACTCATTTTTAAATGTGTGCCTTCTTTTGAAGATTGAATATCAAATGTTGAAGCACAATTTTTCATATTATCAAGTCCCATTCCTGCACCAAAACCAAATTCTCTCGCTTTTTTAGAAGCTGTTGAATAACCCGGTGTCATCGCTAGTTCAATATCTGGAATACCTGGTCCGACATCATCAAAACTCAAATGGACAACACCCTCATCATCGATTTCAAATGTAATTACTCCACCATCTGAATGAATAACCAGATTAATTTCCGCTTCATAACATGCGATTGAAACTCTTTTTAAGACCTTTGGATCTAATCCCAAAGTCTTTAATGTCATTTTTATATCACGTGAAGCTTGTCCAGCATCTTCATAATTATCTTTTTCTATTTGATATGTCTTTCTCATTTGCCTAAACCTTTTTCATATAAACGACCACATGTCTCATACATTGTATAATTTGTTACAAAGACACTCACATTACTCATCTTTGCACCTTGAATCATATGCTCATCAATTGTTTTTCCTCTTACAATTAGGATAGCTGCTAAATCTAAAGTATTAGCAGTATGAAAGATTTGCATATTCGCTAAACCAGTAATCAATAATTCTGTCTCATCAGCATCTCTTAAATGACATAGGGCATCAGACATCAAATCAGTTCCAAAAGCATCTTGGAAATCAATTTCATAAACATGAGGGCTATCAATATAAAGTTCTCGACCATCAACAATATCTAAAATTTCTTGAAGTTTCATGCAGGTGCTTCCTCTTTTTTATAATTCAATACCAGCATCTTCAAATCTTCCAACTGTTTCGTACATCCAAAAACGGTTCCATCCACACTTACAACAGGTGCCAATCCACATGCGCCCACACAACGTGTTGCATCTATTGAAAAGATACCATCAGCACTTGTTCCATTGACTGGAGCTCCTGTCATTTCAACTAACAAATCCAAAATTGTTTGTGAACCATTAACATAACAAGCTGTTCCTAAACAAACACTAATAACATGTTTTCCTTTAGGTTCAGTTGTAAATTGCGAATAAAATGTCACAACACCATAAATTTTGGAAATAGGGATTTGTAATACTTCACTCATTCTTTCCATTGCTTCAAAAGGAATATACCCTAATTCTCTTTGAATCTCATGTAAAATAAGTTTTGTTGGACCCTTTTCATCTTTATGCTTATAGATAGTATCATCTATAAAATCTAAAGACTTTTGATTCAATTTTTTCATACTTTCACCTCATTCTTTTAATCTATTTTTATTATAACATAGGTATGCAAAAGAATGAAAGCGTTTTCTTTATGAACATAAAAAGAAAAACTGCTAATAAATATGACTATTTAAAATTTAACGTGGTTTGAACTGACTACACATTATCGTGTGGTCTTTTTCTATTCTCCAATATTCTAGCTATAATTATTTATGGGG
>NZ_SMCQ01000030.1 GCF_004343035.1 Longibaculum muris | reverse complement strand
TTTTTATAAAAAATTCAACTTTTTAATATTAAAACCGAAAAAACGGTGTTATTATAGGTATATATCAAACATCATCTTTGTATACTTATTATAATAAGAGTACAAGGAGATGAGATTATGAAACAAGATTATCAAACAGTATGTGATGTGACATTAGGAAAAAAGAAAGATTATTTATTAAAGATTTGTCAGGATGATGCTTTATTACATTTATTAGAGGATTGTATGACTCATCATCAATTATTACAGATTCTCAGACAAGATGTTTTCTATAAAAAATTATTTATCTATGCTTTAAAAGCTCTATATCAGGTAAGTGACTATGAGCAATTAGAATACCATTTAATTATGATGAATGCTTTATTTGATAATGAAAGTTATCAAGAAATTAAACATGAATTGCTTTTTAAGATTTGTAAAAAAAGTATTTCGGTCCATGAGTATTGTATTATTAGACATCTGATTGATTTTAAAAACATAGATTTTTCTAAATTTATCAATAAATTACATGTTTATTATGATGTAGAAGCTATTGAATGTGCGAAGATTTGTTTATTAGAAGATCAATATCATTTGGCTTATACTTATTTGAAAAGTCTTAATGATTGTGATGATGAGGTTGTTTTAGATTTATTATGTAGTTATAGTGTTTATGATTATGTGTCTTTAATGCGCCATTATGCAAAAAAGAAAAGAGGATATCAGTTGGCAGTAAGTCATTAGGAGGATATGATGGGAAAAAGGATGTATTATGTTTTCAAGATTATTATGGAAGCAAAAGGAAAGACAATAACGAGTCAGGAAGTTTTAGAAAGATTAAAGGAATATGATATTCAAGTTGATATTAAGACGATTCATTCTTGTGTTCATCGGATTAATGAGTTTTTCTATGAATGGATTGGAGATAATTTGATATTGATTGTAAGAAAGGGTGGTCTCAGGATTCAAAAAGAATTCTTTGAAGATGGTGAATTGCAGTTTTTATGTGATAGTATTGTTTTTCATCAAGATTTAAAAAGTGAAGATAAAAAACAACTTGTCTTAAAATTATTACAATTATCTTCTTATCATCAACAACAAAGACTTGTTCACTTTCAAGCAACAGAAAAATCATTATCATTTTCATTGTTTTTAAATCTTTCAAATATCATGAAAGCCATTGAAAACAAAACAGTCCTGACTTTCCAATACATAAATTATGAAATCGAAGCCTATCATTTAAAAGAAGTTCCATCACTTAAAGGAAATAAAAACGATCAATACATCCTTTCACCATATCAAATCGTTTCACAAAATAATCACTATTACGTGATTGGCTATAATGAAAAATATCAAGGAAGATTATCAACATATCGTATTGATCGTATGCGTTTTATACAAACTACACATTTGAGTTATCAAGATATTCGAGAACAATTTGATATGATTGATGAAATCGAAAAAATGACCAATATGTATACATCAACTTTACGTGATACTTTACAGTTAGAATGTGATCATAAGCTATTAAGAGAATTGGTATCAAGATTTGGTATGGATATTCATATTCAAAAATTATATCAAGATCATTATTTAATAACAATCGAGAATACTCCTATTTCAGAAGGATTGATAGGTTGGCTGATGATGTTGCAGGATCAAGTCAAAGTGATTGCTCCAACGGCATTAAAAGAAGATATAAAAAAACGTCTTATGAAAATGGTCAGTCTTTATGAAGATGTGATATAATGGGGCTGAGGTGATGAATCATGCAAAAAATTATGATTGTAGAAGATGATGAAGTGATATCATCAACTTTAAAAAGACATTTAGAGAAATGGAATTTTGAAGTTTATGTTGTTGAAGATTTTGAACATGTCATGGAAGTCTTTTTGGATTACCAGCCGACTTTAGTTTTATTAGATATTTCTTTGCCTTTTTATAATGGTTATCATTGGTGCCAAGAAATGCGTAAAGTTTCAGAAATTCCAATTATTTTTATCTCATCAACGAATGAAAATATGAATATTGTGATGGCAATGAATATGGGAGCTGATGATTTTATTAATAAACCTTTTGATTTGAATGTTATTACGGCAAAGATTCAAGCTATGATTAGAAGAACATACTCTTTTTCTAAGCAATTTCATATTTTAACCTATAAAGAGTTGATTTTAAATTTATTAGAAGCAACAGTCAGTTATCATGATCAAGTGATTGAATTAACTAAAAATGAATTGAAGATTATGCAGATGTTATTTGAAAAAGCTGAAACATATGTTTCAAGAGATGAATTAATGATTGAATTATGGCAAAGTGATCAATTTGTTGATGATAATACATTAAGTGTCAATATGAATCGTTTAAGAAAGAAGTTAGATGATTTTGGTTTGGATTCTTTGATTCAAACTAAGAAAGGTATAGGTTATAAATTGGCTTATGATGAGACTGCTTCATTACTTTAAAGATCGTTATTTCTTCTATCTTTTTGCTTTATTGATCATGGGAGTCTTTTATTTTATTTTATATTTATATAATGCTTTGATTGATGCAATTGATTATGCTTTGATATTATCATCTGCAATTCTTGTTTTTTATTTTCTTGTAGATTTTTATAAATATAATAAAAAAACAAAACAAATAGATTATCTTTTAAGATTAAATGATGTTTCAGTTGTAGATTTACCTAAAACATCATTATTAATTGAACAACAATATCAACAATTATTCTTAAAAGTTAATCAGCTTCATATTGCTTTGGAAAATCAAAATGATCAAGATTATCATGATATGTTAGATTATTTTACTTTATGGGTGCATCAAATCAAAACACCTATTTCAGCTTTAAGATTACTTATTCAATCACAAGAGTGTTCACAAAATGAATTATTGATGCAAGTGTTACGTATTGAACAATATGTAGATATGGTATTACATTATATTAAGATTGATCATATGGCATCAGATTTACGTTTAAGACGTTATCAATTAAATGATATTGTTAATGATGTCGTAAAGAAACAAGCAACATTTTTTATTCAAAAGAAATTAAAATTACAATATGAACCTATTGATTTGATGATTCTTTCAGATGAAAAATGGATATCTTTTGTGATTGAACAAGTTTTATCAAATGCTTTAAAATATACAAAAGAGGGAACAATTTCAATATATGTGAAAGATGAAACTTTATATATTGAAGATAGTGGAATTGGGATTAAAGAAGAAGATTTACCTAGATTGTTTGAAAAGGGGTTTACTGGATATAATGGAAGAATTGATAAAAAAGCGAGTGGTCTTGGTTTATATTTGTGTAAAACAATTTTAGATAATTTGGGTCATCATATTGAATTACATTCAAAACTAGGAAAAGGAACGGTTGTTTCGATTAATTTTCATGTTGATGATTTAAAAGTTAAATAACTTACATGATTGTAAGATAAGAGAGGATAATTGTAAGATTAATCTATGGTACAATTTCTCTTTTTTTTATAAACTATGGTTGTACAAAGGAGGAAGTTATTATGTCACTATTAGAAGTTAAGAATTTAAAGAAGGTTTATAGTACACGTTTTTCTAATCAACAGGTTCAAGCTTTATCCAATGTATCCTTTAGTGTGGAAGAAGGAGAATATGTTGCGATAATGGGTGAATCAGGGAGTGGGAAAACAACTCTCTTGAATATATTGGCATCACTTGATAAGCCAACAAGTGGTGAGGTTTTATTGAATGGGAAAGATATTACTCGTATTAAGGAAAAAGAAATTTCTCAATTTAGAAGAAAGAATTTAGGATTTGTTTTTCAAGATTTTAATTTATTAGATACATTTTCTATTAAAGACAATATCTTTTTACCATTAGTCTTATCTAAAGAAGCCTATCCTATTATGAAACAAAAGCTAGATAACTTAGCACCAAAACTAGGAATTGAAAAACTATTAGAAAAATATCCTTATGAAGTTTCTGGTGGACAAAAACAAAGAGTTGCGGTTGCAAGAGCATTGATTACACATCCACAAATCATTCTAGCCGATGAACCAACAGGAGCTTTAGATTCTAAATCAACAGATCAATTATTAGATATCTTTGATACAATCAATGATGAAGGACAAACAATTGTTATGGTTACTCATAGTACCAAAGCAGCAAGTTATGCCAAACGTGTTCTTTTCATCCGTGATGGTGAAGTTTTCCATCAACTTTATAAAGGAAATCAAACAAACGAAGAAATGTATCAAAGTATTTCTGATACACTAACATTACTTGCGACAGGAGGAAAATAAGATGAAAACATTCTTTTATCCTCGTTTAGCATTAACAAATATTAAGAAAAATGGAAAAGTCTACATTCCTTATTTATTAACCAGTGCTTTTACTGTTATGATGTTTTATTTGATTTATAGTTTATCAGTGAATAGTGGTGTTTTAAAGATGGACGCTGGGGCTCAAACGATGAGTATGATTCTTGGTTTGGGTGTCTATGTTGTGATTATCTTTTCTGTGATTTTCTTATTCTATATCAATAGCTTTATTATTAAGAGAAGAAAAAAAGAAGTTGCTCTTTATAATATTTTAGGTATGGAAAAGAAACATGTGATGATTATGATGTTTTGTGAAACCATTGTAACAACACTGATTTCTTTAGCTGGAGGGATACTACTAGGGGTTCTCTTTAGTAAATTGATGTTCTTATTACTTGTCAAATTGGTTGGTTTTTCAACTGCTATTTCTATTGGAATATCTACTGATGCGATTGTGAAAACAATTTTGATTTATACACCTATCTTTATGGTATCTTATTTATTTAATGTGATTCAAATTAAATTAGCAAATCCTATTGAACTTTTAAGAGGTGGTCAAACTGGTGAAAAAGAACCAAAGACAAAATGGCTACTCACAATTATTGGGGTTTTAACATTAGGCGGAGGATATTTTATTGCTCAAACTATTGAAGATCCAGCTACAGCTATTTTATTGTTCTTTATAGCAGTTATCTTAGTTATTATTGGAACATATTGTTTATTTACAGCTGGTTCTATTGCAATCTTAAAGATGTTAAAAGCAAATAAACATTTCTATTATCAAACAAAACATTTTACTTCCGTTTCTCAATTGATTTATCGTATGAAACAAAATGCTGTAGGACTTGCAAGTATTTGTATTTTATGTACATGTATATTGGTTATGTTATCAAGTACAGTATCACTTTATTCAGGAGTTCAAGATACAGCAAATAAGATTCTTGATGAAAGTTTTCAATTAAAATTTTATTTAGATGATGATAATGCTTATCCAAGCGACAAAGATTTAAAGGTTCTTTATGCAAAACTAGAACAACAATTAAATCGTAATGATATTGAATATACTGATTTTGTAAATAGACGTTATGTTATTGTAAATACAATTTCAAACAAAGCAAATCAGGTTGCATTAAGTGATAATTATGGAAAAGATGCTATTACAGTTATAGGGTTAACTCTTGATGAATATAATCGTGCTTATCACGATAATCAAAAACTAGCAAAGAATGAAATTATTATGAGTAGTAATTACTTTCAACCTCAAAAAGATTTTCAAATTGGGAAACATTCATTTGCTGTTAAAGAAGCTGTTCATAAACCATTTCTACTAGAACATGAAAAACAAGTCGCTGGTAAAGAAGTCGCAGTTGTTTTCCCAGATACTCAAACATTGGAAAAAACATTATCAGTGACTCCTGAGGATCCTCATATGAATTATATTGAAACCCTTTCTATTCAATATAAAGATGAGAGTCATGCTGAAAAAGCTAATGAAGTTTTAAAGGATTGTGTAGAAAATGAAGTAAGGCAATCAGAATTATCTTCACATTATTATATGGAATCTCATTATAGTATTGAAAATATGTTGACACAAATGTATGGAAGTTTATTCTTCTTAGGTATTTTCTTAGGAGTCTTGTTCTTGATGGCAGCAATTTTGATTATGTATTATAAACAATTATCAGAAGGTTATGAAGATCAAAAACGATTTGAGATTATGCAAAATGTTGGTATGAGTAAAAAAGAAGTAAAACAGACAATTCGCTCACAAGTCTTAATTTTCTTCTTCTTACCATTAATTGTTGCAGTTATTCATATGGCATTTGCCTTCAAGATGATTGTGAATATGTTTAGTTTCTTGGTGTTATCTGGTCCTGAAGTCTTTATTATTTGTACAGCTATTTCAGTTGTTGTTTTGACGATTATATATAGCATTGTCTATATTTTAACAGCGAGAACATATTATAAGATTGTTAGACATTAAAATAAAACAAGATAGCCATTTATCCATTGGCTATCTTGTTTTTTTGTTATCATTTTTTATTTTAATGTTAAAATTTTTTGCCCTAAGGTTACTTTTGGAGAAGTTGTCATTGTTTTAATAGGATGCTCTTGAGAATTTAAAACAATGATTGGAATAAGAATTTCATGATTGTGAAGTGAAATATAGTTTTTATCTAAAGTGAGAATAAGTGTTTGAGAAGTCACTTGTTCCCCCACTTGAATATGATAATGAAAATATTCAGATGAATGGTGTTGATGATTGATACCAATATGGATAAGTAATTCAATACCATTTTTTAATTGCATTGTAAAAGCATGACCAGATTGAGCGATAGTTGTTATGATCCCATCACATGGTGAATAAATTTCCCTTTGATCTGTTTCAATTGCAATACCATCACCAATGAGATAATGCGAAAAGGCATAATCGTCAATATCATCAAGATAAACAATTTTTCCACCACAAATAGCATGAATAATTGTGTTTTTCTTTAAAAACATACTAAGCCTCCACTTCCTCAAAAAAGACATCAGCAAAATAGAGATTGCTCATGCCTAATTGAATAGTCACATTATAATTTTATTCTATATATTTTTCTATGGGATGTCAAGTAGTACATAAAAGTACTAAGGTTGTCATAAAAATACTTGTAATTATGAATAAGAATAGATATCATTATATGGGGATTAGAATTTGTGGTGTATAAAAATGTTTACTTTTAAAGACTTAACTATTTGAAAAGAATTTTGTTTAAATTATATGAAAAAACTGTTTATCAATTTGATAAACAGTGAGTCCGTAAAAGTAAACATTAAAGGACTATTTGAAGTAAGAAAGGATTAAATAATATCATGAAGTATTTACAAAGATTAGGTAAATCCCTTATGTTGCCAGTTTCTATTATGCCTATTGCTGCGATTTTAAAAGGCATTGGTTATTGGATTGATCCAGTGGGGTGGGGAGCAAATAATGTTATTGCTGCCTTTTTAATTGAGTCAGGTGGTGTCATCATAGATAATTTGCCTTTACTATTTGCAATTGGGATAGCTATTGGGATGGTAGAAGATAAAGATGCTATGCTAGTTATGAGTGCAGTTGTTTCATATATGATCATTAATAAGTTACTATCTGCTAAAACTGTATCACTACTTATGGATATTCCTTTGAAAGAAGTTCCAATTGCTTTTAATAATTCATCGAATGCTTTAATTGGGATTATGATTGGATTGATGTGTGCTTTCTATTATCAGAAGTTTCATCATATTCAACTTCCACAATCGTTATCTTTTTTTGGTGGAAAAAGATTTGTGCCAATTATTTGTAGTGCAACAACGCTTTTAATATCAGCTTTATTTTTAGTCATTTGGCCAAATTTATTTAATGCTTTTATAATGTTTGGAGAATTTATGTCTAAATTAGGACCATTTGGTGCAGCATTATATGGTTTCTTTAATCGTCTATTAATACCTACAGGATTACATCATGCTTTAAATTCTGTTTTTTGGTTTGATGTTGCTGGAATTGATGATATTGGTAAATTCTGGGGGAGAGTATCTGGCGGTGTTGTTGGCGTAACTGGAATGTATCAAGCAGGATTTTTTCCAATTATGATGTTTGGCTTACCAGGTGCCGCAGTCGCAATATATAAATGTGCGAGAAAAGAAAAAAGAAAACAAGTTGGCGCTATTCTCTTATCAGCTGCTTTTGCTTCTTTTTTGACTGGGGTTACGGAACCACTTGAATTTACTTTTATGTTTGCTGCTCCTAGTTTGTATTTTATACATGCTTTATTAACAGGCGTTTTTATGTATATAGCAGCAACTTTTAAGTGGATTGCAGGATTTGGATTTTCGGCAGGATTTATTGATTATGTTTTAAGTATTAAAGCACCTTTTGCTCATGATATATTGATGTTGATTCCTTTAGGAATTGTATGTTTTTTGATTTATTATTTATTATTTAGATTTATGATTGTTCATTATCGGTTAATGACTCCAGGGAGAGAAATTGAGGAAAATATTATTCAAGTGGAAAAGCCTCAATATCATTATGAAGTCAATCAACTTGATTATGATGATATGGCAATTATTTTAATTGAGGCTTTAGGTGGTGCAAGTAATATTGTGTTTGTGGATAGTTGTTTAACAAGGTTAAGAATAGATTTAAAGGATATGAGTTGTATTGATGAGAATAAAATCTTAGCTGTTGGAGCAAGTGGGATTGTTAAATTAGGGAAAGATAGTTTGCAAATTATTTTAGGTATAGATGTTGAATTTATTGTAGATGTTATGAAAGAAATATTAGGTAGGTGATTGATATGGTGATATTAAAGGTTTTTAATAATAATAGTGTCGCTGCGATTTCTAATAGTGGGAGTGATATTATCTTGGTTGGTTCTGGTATTGGATTTCATAAAAAGGTAGGAGATCAAGTTGATGAATCTAAAATAGAAAGAACTTATGTTTTTCAAGATGATCAAAAAACAAGATTTGAAAAATCCTTAGAAAAAATTCCTACTGTATATTTTGAAATAGCTGAATATATTGTTTCAAATGCTTCAAAAAAGTTACATACTGAATTTAGTGGAGAAATCTTTTTAGCAATCAGTGATCATATTTCTTTTGCGATTAAAAGAAAATTAGAAGGTATTTATCTTCCAAATGTTTTACTCAATGAAACAAAAACATTATATAAAGAAGAATATGCGATTGGGAAATGGGCTCTTTATTATATTTATAAACGTACAAAAGTAAAATTAGATGAAGATGAAGCAGGTTATATTGCATTACATCTTGTTAATTTTTCTTTAAATGCAGATTCACATTATACAGTTAAAGTTTTATCTTTAACTAAAGAAGTATTAGAAATTATTCAAAAAACAATGAAAATTACATTAGATCAAGATTCTTTTGCATATTCACGTATTTCAACACATTTAAAATACTTAGGTGAACGTGTCTTTAAAAATAATCCAATTGAATTAAAAGATACAACCTCAGATATTAGAACTTTTTTTGAAGATGATGTGAGAATGACATTATGTATGAATAGAATAGTTAATCATGTTAGAGATAAATATGGCTATATTTTATCACCAAATGAACAGACTTATTTGTATTTACATATTAAACGGAATTTGGAATAATTTTCAAATTATGAAAATTTTTTATTGACAATATTCGCTGTAAGGGGTATCATTGTGCCGTAAAGGATTGTTACTAATTCGATTAGGCAAGACCTCAAGAGGAAAACACTTTTCTGTGTTATCTTTTTGAAGTCTTGCTTTTTTTGTTTTTTTTGACAATTCTTAAAAATGAGGGAGGAAGAAAGATGTTTAACAAATCATTAAAATTTTTATTGTCAATGATGATGGTATTGTGTACTTTAACAATAAATTCTGTTAAAGCTGCTGATGCAAAGTATACAATTTATCCAACACCACAAGAAATAACATATAATGATGAAAAATCATTTACGTTATCTTCAAGCATGAACATTGTGTATAGTCAAGATATTGATAAATATACAAAAAATCATGTTAATGATGTATTGACAATACTTAAGAAAAGTGGAAGTGAATCAACAAGCATTGCTGCTGATAAAACAAATGTTTTAGTTGGTATTTATGGTAAAGATGATGCTGTTAATGATTATTTCACAAAAAATTCTTTAATTAAAGATGCAAAATTCTTTAATAAATTTGATGCATATATTTTAAGTGTGAAAGATGGAGTGATTGCTATCTTAGGTAGAGATACAGATGCTGCATTCCATGGAGTGACAACTTTAAAACATATTTTCAATCAAATTAAAGATAATCAGATTAAAGAATTAGTTATGAATGATTTTGCTGATGTAAAATCAAGAGGGTTTATTGAAGGTTATTATGGAAATCCATGGTCAAATGAAGATCGTGCTGATTTAATGACTTATGGTGGAGATTACAAACTTAATGAATATGTATATGCACCTAAAGATGATCCTAAACATAACAGTCAATGGAAAGCTATGTATACTGATGAAGAATTAAAAGCCATTGGAAAATTAGCTGAAATTGGAAATCAAAACAAATGTTATTATGTTTATGCATTACATCCTTTTATGACAAATGCATTAAGATTTGACACTGATGAAGATTATAACGAAGATTTAAACATTATAAAAACAAAATTCACTCAATTAATGAATGTTGGTGTTAAACAATTTGCTATTTTAGCTGATGATGCTGCAACTCCAATTGGTGGAGGAGCTAGCTATGTAAGATTAATGACTGATTTAACAAATTGGTTAAAAGAAAAACAAAAAACTGTTGCTGGATTAAAGACTGATATGATTTTCTGTCCATCAGATTATTATGGTAATGGAACAAGTAGTCAATTAAAAGAATTAAAAGAAATGCCAAGCAATGTAAGCATTATTCAAACTGGCGGAGCTGTTTGGGGTTCTGTCAACAATGATTTCTTAGATAGATTCATTGGTAATGTTGGTACTGCACCATTCTTATGGATTAACTGGCCATGTAGTGATAACACAAAAGATGGTTTAATTATGGGTGGAGCAGAAAGATTCTTAAAAATTGGAACTGATGCTTCTAAAGTTAAGGGAATTATTTTAAATCCAATGCAACAATCTGAAGCTAGTAAACAAGGATTGTTTGCAAATGCTGATTATTCTTGGAAGATTTGGCAAACACAAGAAGATGCTGATAAAAACTGGCATGATTCATTTAATTATATGGACCATGGAACAATTGAAGATACAAAATCATCAATTGCTTTAAGAGAAATCAGTAAACATATGAAAAATTCTAATACTGGTATCCCTGAATCAGAAGAATTAGCACCAAAATTAAATGCTTTTATTAGTGATTTTGAAGCTGGTAAAGATATCAAAGCACAAGCTGAAGAATTAAAAGCTGAATTTAAAGTTTTACAAGATGCTGCTGCATATTACAAAGCTAATCCAGGTAATGCAAGAACAAGAGATCAAATTATCTATTGGTTAAATTGTTGGCAAGATACAACTGTATCTATTACTAATTATTTAGATGCTGCAATTGCTTTACAAGCAGAAGATGATAATGCAACTATTTGGGATTTATTTGCTAATGGACAAGCTGCATTTGAAAAATCTCAAACATATTCATATTATTATGTAGATCATTATGAACATGCTAAAGTGGGTAGACAACATATTTATCCATTTATGAAGAAATTAGATCAAATTTTATCTGTAAAAGTTTCAACAATTGTTGATCCAAATATCCAAATTGTATCATATATTACAAATCGTAGTGATACACCTGATGGTAATATAAATTCAGTATTTGATAATAAAGCATCTACTGAAATTGTTTATAAGAACCCTAATAGTATTTCTACTGGTACTTATGTAGGAATTTCTTATACAAAGGCAATTGATATTGATAAGGTTATCTTTAGATTAGGAGCTAATTCAAATTTAAAAGATACATTCTCAAAAGCTAAAGTTCAATATACAACTGATGGAAAAGAATGGAAAGATTTAGATGATAAAATCTATGAATTACCAAATGAAGTTGTTTTAAAAGACTTAGGTTTAAAAGGTGTTAAAGGAATTAGAATGATTGCCACTGCAGATAAGGGTAATACATGGTTAGGTATTCGTGATATCGTTGTTAATCCAACTGAAGAAGAACAACCAGTTGAAAATAAAACAACTATTACATTAAATAAAATTGGTGTACATGGTGGAGCTTTAAATAATGTTATTGATGAAGATATGAATTCTTATGCTCATTTTGCAGAAGATCCTTATAAGGCATCAGGTGCAACACATGAAGATTATATTCCTGTTGATGCAACAGTTACTCTTACTTTTGATCAACCTAAATTATTAGGAAATATTTTATTTAAACAAGCAAGTGGAACTGATAAAATCACAAAATATGTCTTTGAATATAGTGTAGATGGAAAAGAATGGAAAGAAATTAAAACATATAATGGCGATGCTGAAGTATCATTAGATGTTAGTGATCAAAATATTAAGGCAAAAGCTGTTAGAGTTAGAAACTTAGAACTTAATTTACAGAAAGATGGAGTTCATGGTTACTGGTGGAAATTATTTAACTTTAATGTCGTTGAAAAAACAGATGGAACAGATGATGGATTTACAACTGATCATATTTATTCAAATACAAAAAATAACATTAAAGCTAATGTTGAAGAAGCAACTGCTAAATTAATGGCAGCTGGTGAAGTAACATTAAAAGAAAATGAATTTATTGGTGTTGATTTAACAAGAATTAAAGATTTAAAAGAAATTAATAGTGATTCAACTGCTAATGATAAATTGACAGTTCAAGTCTCTAAAAATAAAGTGGATTGGCAAACTTTAAATGCAAAATCTTTACCAGATGCACGTTATGTTCGTTTAATTAACTTAAATAAAGATACTGTTACATTTACTTTAAAAGAATTTACTGTTACTTCTAATGAAGTAAGCGCACCATTCTTATATGAAACAACTATGGGTATTGAGTCATCATGGGGTGTAGCAGAAGATTCACGTTATAATGGTGCTGCATTTGATGGTAATGTTGATACAACAACAGAATTTGGTGATTTACCTCAAAAGGGACAATATATTATCTATGATTTAGGACAAGTAAGAGATATTTCTAAATTAGCTATGTTCTGTCAAGATAGTGCTGTTAACTACATTAGAGATGCAGATATTCTTATTTCAAATGATTTAGAAAATTGGACAAAAGTTGTTACAATTGGTGATGGTATTGAAAACAAAGATGATGCAAATATAAGCTGTAAAGATTCAAAAGCTGGATATCAAGCTTCAAGCAAATATCCAAATAAAGTTTATGTTGAAGGACAAATTGATACAACAAAAGCTCGTTATGTTAAGATTTTAATGACTGCATCAAACAATAATCGTGCAGTAGTATTTAATGAAATCGTTATTAACGATGGTGAATATGTACCAGTTATGAATGATCCAACATTTGATTCAAATGTTATTGAAGTTCAAGGTCATCAACCTCAAAATATGTTTGATGGTGATTTAACAACTTCTTATAAACCTAATACAACAAAAGCTGGATATATCCAATACACATTATCTGATAATTTAGATATTAATAGATTTAATATTGTTCAAAAAGGAACAGTAACTCATGCTAGTGTGTTAGCTTATGTTGAACATGATGGAAAGAGAGAATGGGTACAATTAGGTGCTTTGGATAAATCATTAAATGAATTCTATTTCCGTTATGATAAAGTATTAGAATTGAAAATTAAATGGGAAGATAATCAAATTCCTACAATTAGTGAAATTGTTGGTATTAAAGATAATGATTATACTGCATTAGTTAAAACAATTAATGAATATATTAATTCATTAGAGGTTAATAAAGATAAGGTAACTGCAGATTCATATAAAGTATTTGAAGATAAATTAAATACAGTAAAAACATTACTTAAAAATCCACAATCAACACAAAAAGAATTATCAAAAGCAAAAAGCGAGCTTGAATTAGCTTATGCATCATTAGCTAATCGTGGAGATCTTAATAAAATCAAAGATGAATTAACTACTATTGAAGCATTAAAAGAAGCTGATTATACAGTTGATACATGGAAAAATCTTCAATCTGTTGTAGAAAAAGCTAATGAATTATTAAAGAAAGATGCAACTCAAGTATCTGAACAAGAAGTAGCTTTAATGATTGAAGCTTTACAAAATTCTAAATCACAATTAAAAACTATTGTAGAAGTTAATAAAGAAGGTTTAAAAGCTTATATCGATAGTAATAAATTGAATGATTTAGATACTACGTTATATTTAACAAAGACTGCAGATCCATTTAAAGAAGCATTAAAAGCTGCTAATGATATCTTAAAAGATGAAAGTGCAACTGCTGATGCAATTAAAGAAGCACATACTGCATTACAAAAAGCTCGTGGTGAATTAGTGTTAAAAGCTACAGCAACTGAATTAAAAGGATTAGAAGCTTTAGCTGATGTATATAAGGAAGAAGATTATACAAAAGCAAGTTGGGCTGAATTTAAACCTGTTTTAGATAAAGTTAATAAAGTTGTGAAGGAAAATGAAAGTACTTCAGCTGAAATTTCTAGTTTAATTGATGAATTAAAAGCTGCAGCTAAGAAATTAGTTGTAAGATCAGATACATCAGGAGTAGAAGCATTAATTAATCTTGTTAAGACATTAGATAAGAATAAATATACTGAAGATTCTTATAATGCACTTATTAAAGAAATGAATGCGATTGAAAAACAATTAGAAAATGCTTCTGAAATGTCTCAAAAAGATGTTGATGCATTAGAATTACAATTACAAAAAGCAATTAATCAATTAAAAGCACGTCCTCAAGATCCAGAAAAACCAGATAATCCTAATAATGGTGGACAAAATGATAAACCTGATAACAATAAACCAAATGGTAATCAAGGAAATAATCAAAATAATACACCAAATAACAATCAAAACAATAATCAACAAACAGATACATCTACTCAAACAAGTGATGATACTGCAATTATTAGTTTTGTAGCACTTGCCTTATTAGCTTTGGCAGGATTCTGGATGAGTCGTAAAAAAGAAGATTAATAAATAAAAAATGTAATAGGCAATAGTCTATTACATTTTTGCTTTTGTTAGTGAAATATGATGTAAATGTGAAAAATAATCAAACCACATTTGTGATGATGAAAAGAATGAAAGAATATATTGACATATAGTAAGAAAGAAAATAATGATAAGCAAAATAATACTCATATAGCAAAGAATAGGATTGACTTTTGAAGTTAATTGTAAAAGCTGATAAATATAATATGGGGTAGGGAATATCAATAAGTACAATGGAATATAATGAATGAGATATTGATATTTCTTTGTTTTATCTTGGCTTTCTAAAGCAATCTTAGTTAAGAATTTACCAATAGTTTGACCATGATGAATAAATGGTAAAATGATATATAGTATTATAGCAACAATAAAGTAACTTATATGATAAGATACATGAAAGAATTTAAAAAGTAATAAACAAGTTATCATCAAAATAAAATCAATTAAGAAGGCAAAGAATTTTCTAGGTTTAGAAACTTTTTGTCCTTTTTCATATGCAATAACATCTAACTTTTCTCTTGTTGGCAGAACCCTAGCAAATAGTGGACAAATCGCATATCCCAATATTCCTCCTAAGGTATTGGTGATAAGGTCATCTACTTCAAATAAGCGATAAGGTCGAGGATAATAGCCAAATAGGGCACTCAATTGAATCAGTTCAAAAGACAATGATAATAAAAATGTAAAGAGTACAGTTTTTTTGAAACTATATTGGAAATAATATCGTAAATAAATACCAAAAGGGAGTGTTAATAATATATTAAATAATGTCACTCGCATCATAGGTTGAGTTAAAGCAGGAAGATATGTAGAAGGGTCGTTATAAATAAAAGGTGATGAAGATACGATATCTTTTAAGGCAGTAAAAGGGACAAGAGACATAGTTGGTGAAGTCATTTTAGAGACTTCTTCAACAGATGGTAAAGGTAATATAGTCATAAAATAAGCATTAATAAGATAATAGATAAAAGAAAAAATGATAAGAGTTCTTAAAATAGGAATGGAACCATATTTATGATATTGGTGAATAACATAAGGTAATGTTAAACAAAAAGCGATGAATGGAAAAACAATCATCGCTACTTGAATAGGTATTAAATAAGTTGACACTATAATAGACCCATTTCAATCATTTTTAAACCAATATCTACTGAGTTATAAGCGGCACCCTTCATCAATTGATCAGAAACAATCCACATACTTAATCCATGATCATTATCTAAATCTTTTCTTACACGTCCTACATGCACTAATTCATCACCAATGAATAATGTTGCCATTGGATAAATTTGATTCTCAATATCATCATATAAATCAACACCATGAGAATCAGATAATAATTCAAAGACTTTATCCATATCAAGAGGTTTCTTTGTTTCAATATAAACAGATTCACTATGACCTCTTAAAACAGGTACACGAACACAAGTGGCATTAACTTTAATATCTTTATTAAAGATTTTCTTTGTTTCATTAACCATCTTCATTTCTTCTTTAGTAAAAGCATTATCTAAATCAAACTTATCAACTTGTGGAATACAGTTGAATGCAATTGGATAATGTTTTTTATCTGAAGCACAAGGTAATGTTTTAGCAACTGGTTCTTTACCATCTAAAACCTCTTGTGATTGTCTATAAAGTTCTTCCATACCAGCAACTCCTGCACCAGAAACAGCTTGATATGTAGAAACAACAATTCTTTCAATATCAAAATATTCATTTAAACGATTTAAAGCACTTGCCATAATAATTGTAGTACAATTTGGATTAGCAATAATTCCTTTATGATCTTTTAATGCCTCAGCATTCACTTCAGGTACAACTAAAGGAACTTCTGGATCCATTCTAAAATGAGATGTGTTATCAATATTGATACATCCTGCTTTTACTGCATAAGGCATATATTTTTCAGAAATACTTCCTCCAGCACTCCAAAATGCCACATCAACACCTTCAAATGAATTTTCAGTTAATTCTTCTACAACAAATTCTTGTCCTTCAAATTCAATCACTTTACCAGCACTTCTTGCTGAAGCTAATAATTTAAGACTTTCAAAAGGAAAATTGAATTGAAAAATACATCTCAACATTTCTCTCCCTACAGCACCAGTAGCACCTACAATAGCAACTTTATATTTTTTCATTTTTATATCCTCCCTAACCTAAGAATGCTTCATGTAATAAAACTTGCGCTTTTTTTACATCATCTCTATCAATATAACAAGAAATATTAATTTCACTACAAGATGTCATTTCTACATTAATATCATTGCTCATTAAAGTATTATAAACCTTTTGGAACATTCCCTTATTGTTTTTAATACCCACACCAATAACAGCAACTTTACCAATATTACCTCTCACAATTGTCTTTTGTGGTTTTAATATTTCTTTTAAATCATTAATCACTTCTACAACTGCAGGAACATCTTTATCATTGATAATTAAAGAAATATCCATCTTTCCTCCACCAACGAGTGCTTGATTAAAAACATTAACATTAACATTGGCATCAGCAATCTTTTCAAATAATTGACCTGCACCATTGACCTTTGCATCAACACCAACAAGTGTGACACGGGCTTCATTTTGTGAACCTGTAATTCCTGAAATAATTAATTGATTTAAATGGTCTTTCATGATTCTCTCATCTCCTAACACATATGTTCCCTGACTCGCATCAAACGAGCTTCTTGCATGAATAACAATATCATGCTTTGCTGCTAACTGAACACATCTATGATTTAAAACCTTAGCCCCGTTTTTAGAAAGTTCAAGCATTTCAGCATAACTAATATAATCTAATTTAATCGCATCTGGAACGATTCTTGGATCAGCTGTATATATTCCATTGACATCACTATAAATTTCAACTTCACTCGCATCAATGGCAACCCCAATTGCAACAGCTGATAAATCACTTCCACCACGTCCTAATGTTGTAACTTTACCTTTTTGTGAATAACCTTGAAAACCAGGGCAAATCACAATATCTGCACGACTTAATTTCTCTTGAATATGATGACCTTCAACCGTTGTAATTGTAGCATTCATATGATGTGAATCTGTTTGTATTCCAAGTTCTACATTGGTTACAGTTTCAACATTGTATCCCATTTTAGATAACTCACTTTTACAAACAAGTGTTGAAATAGTTTCACCAATACTTGTTAAACGATCAATTTCTTCATCAGTTAACTCATCAGTATTGACAATTGAAAGCAAAGTATCAGTTGCATAAGGATCATCATATCTTCCCATTGCACTCACCACAGCAACAACTTTATTTCCAGCTTCTAATTCACGAATAATATTTTTATACATATGTTCACGTGTTTCTACACTACGTGTTGAGGTACCACCAAATTTTTGGACAATAACTTTCATTTTAACCCCTCACTTTGAATAAGTTATATGTTTCACCTTGTAACTGTTCAAGAAGATCATTTAACTCAATTTGATTTGTAATATAGATATGATCATGATCTTGTGAGAAATATGTTTCATAATCAATATCTAAAGAATGATCACATCTTACATAATATTTAGACTTAGTAATTGGATAAATATTTTCAACATATTGATAATCATGTTTCCACATATCTTGCTGATGTGTTTTCATGATATCACTGACAACAGCACTCGCTGTGACATAACGTCCTGCTCCTTTTCCATAGAAAAGAACATTTTCTAAATAGTTACAAGTTATCTCTACTACATTATATGCTTGATTGACATTTGCAACCATGTCTTTTAGACTAATTAAAGTTGGAGAAACATCAATGCCATATCCATTTTCTATTTTTTTAGCTTGTGCAATTAATTTAATACGATAACCTAATTTTTTAGCATAATCCATATCCTTTTTAGTGACTGAACGGATTCCTGTTGCTTTAATTTTATCAAAGTCAAAGAAGATTTCAAATGCATTCATAGCCAGAATTTGAATTTTATGTGCGGCATCAATACCATCTAAATCCAAACTTGCATCAGCTTCAACATATCCTAATCCATCAGCAATAGTTAATGCTTCATCAAAATCAAGATTATCAGTTTCCATTAAAGTTAAAATAAAGTTTGTTGTTCCATTTAAAATTCCTTCAATTTTTTCAATCTCATTAGCAATCAAATCTTCTTTTGCTGGGACAACAACTGGGATTCCACCACCAACTGATGCTTCATAATAAAATTTAGCATGATGCTTAGCAGCGGTTTCAAAAATTTCTTGTCCATCATGAGCAATTAAAGCTTTATTTGCTGTTACAACATTTTTACCTTTTTTTAAAGCTTCTATAATAATCTTTTTAGCAATAGTTGTTCCACCAATTAATTCTACAACAACATCAACTTCATCATCATTAATGACATCATTAAAATCTTGAGTATAAATAATACCTTCAGGTAATGTCACTTCATCTAATGAACAACCATATTTAACAGTAACTTCTTCACCAATTTGCTTTTCTAGTCTTTCTTTTTGTTGTGTTAAGATTTCAACAACACCAAAACCAACTGTTCCTAGACCAACGACACCGATTTTCATATGACTCCCCCTCTAATAAAAAAAGTCTCATATCTATTAATGAGGCTTTCTTGCTTTTCAACTATAAACAAAGACAGTCTCCTATTAACAATATATCAAACACATTATGGTTTTGGAACTGTTAATAGTTTTTATCATTGAGACGCATCCTCCTTTGTTATTGCATTGATAATAGCATTTTTGTATACATTTGTCAAATTTATAATCATATATTTTTGAAATAATCAAATAATTATATTCATATTTTGGAAAATGCAAAATTATTTTATGTTTTTTATATCATAAATACATTCTGCAACACTTGTCACAACTTTTTTTGCATGTTTTTTTACTTCCTTAGGAGCATAAGTAAAAGTATAACCATTTTCAATCGCATCAAGCATTGGTAAATCATTCCATGAATCACCAATTCCATAGATATCTTTTGGTGATAAATCAAAATAATCTTGGATAATTTGCATACCATGTCCTTTAGAACATCCCTTAGCTACTAAATCAATATGTTGATTATTTTGATAAGCTTCAATCACGTCACCAAACTGAGCTAATATCTTTTGGGTTGTTAATGTAGCTTGATCAATTTGATCTAATTCATAATGAAATGAGAAAGCACTCACCATATCGGTTTGTAGTTCATTCAATGAATCAAGTTCTACACCATGATAATCATTCTTTTTCACTTGATATATTTTATACATTGTATCGTTATACACTATTGACATATCAATATGTTCTACAAAATCATAGATTTCTTGAACGAGTGAAAGTGGAATTTGTCTTTCAAAGATAACTTCCTTATCCTTATTTAATATAAGGGCGCCACTTAGTAAAATATAAAAGTCATGATTAAGGTGATAAGGTAAACTTGGATTAACAATCCCATGTAAGCATCTACCACTACATACACCAAAAAGATTTCCCTGTTTTTGAAATGCTAAGATAGCTTTGACATCTTCTTCTTTCATATGATCATTAAACCATAATGTGTTATCAAAATCACTTGCTAATAGTTTCATATGCTCACCTCGATTTTCATTATATATGAATTTGTTATAAACCCCAAGTTTTTTTCTTAAAAGGAAAGAAAACTTGTAATATTTCATATCTTTTCTAAAAATATTGTATAATAGAAAAAAGTAGGTGAAAAAATGTTGAATCAAGTGAATGATATAGATATGTTAGAACCCTTACGTTTAAATCATGTAGAAATAATTTATGAGGGTAAGGAAGGGATGATTTTAGTCGAGAGACGTAGTCAAACTTTAATGATTTCTATGAATGACATAGAAAAATTTGTAAAAATATATGAAAAAGAAAATTTAGTGAAATATGATCTTATTGATGTTAAACAAAAAGAGATAGCTGATTTATTAGTTGCTGAGTATGGCAAGACTTTGCAATTTGGATGTTATCAAGCAGTTTATTTAAAGAAAGAAAAACCGGTGATTGAATTACCATCCTCTGTTTGCATTCGATTATTAACTGAAGATTATGCTCAAGAAGTCAATCAAGCATATCATCAGATGGATGATTTGGATTATATTATGGATAAAATTAATCATCAAGAATTATGGGGATTGTTTGAAAATAATGATTTGGCTGGTTTTATTGGAATGCATGATGAAGGGAGTATGGGAATCTTAGAGGTTGTACCTAAATATCGTCAAAGAGGATATGGAACATTGTTAGAGAGCTATTTAATTAATGATTGTTTGGAAAAAGGAAAGATTCCTTATTGTCAGGTTATTGAGGGAAATATCGCTTCTTTGAATTTACAAAGTAAATTAGGATTAGAGATTTCGGAGGATTTATCTTATTGGTTATTTGAATAGAAGGAAAAATAAAAGCACACTTAAGAAATAATTCTTAAATGTGCATATTTTAATCACCAACACCAAAATCAGTAGGATCACATAAGAAATCATAACGAGGATCTACTTGTAAATAACTATATTTGTTCATAAACCAATGAATTAATTCATCATCACGTTTAATTGGTGTAGAATTATTACGATAAATACTTATCGTTCCATGATTGAAGTGATTGGTTAAGATAGACATATCTCGATCAATCATTTCTTTTGTTTGTCCTTTGATACCAACCATCAGGCAAGGAGAATCAAAATATTGTTTTAATTCTTCAATTGATTGGAAGGTAGCATTTTTATTTAGAACTTTATTTCTAAAATCATCATCAAAAGTTTCAACACCAGTTTTAACAATGACTTGAATACCAAAGAAATCTTTCATTTGTTGAACTCGGTGACGATAAATCCAATGACTTTCAAAAAATAAAGTATGAATATGTTTATTAATAATAATTTGTTTGATTTTTTCTAATGTCTCTTGAGGTAATTCAAAGATACTGGCAGAATCAATGACTTCTAAAACACCATATTCTCCTGTTACATGATTTAAAACTTCATCATTTATTTGAATCATTTCTTCAAGACAGGTTGAGTTATCTTCAATATAATCACAGAATGTACATTTAGACCAAGCACAAGGTTTAGCTTTTAAGAGTACAATTTCTCTTTTGATTTTGTCGGTAATACGATTGTATCTTTCCATGGAATCCCCCATTTCTCATATAGATGACCTCTTTCAATAATCATCTTTGTTAACATGACAGCTAATAACTTATCTGTGTAATCAGTAAAAATCTGAACAATAAATATACTGAATACTAAATTAAGACCAAGATGATTTAAAACAACAACGATAGCACTACTTGAACCAGAAGTGATACCTCTAAACAACATCGCAGTAATTATCGCACTAGCAATTGATGTAGGAACACCTACTAAGATAGAACCGATGAATGTTTTCCATCCTTTTAGCCAAGGACCATGATAAAGTATTCCAGCAAAAAATCCTGTTAATAATTGAACAGGGGCATAATAGAAAGAATACATATCAAATGTCATTCCACTTGTTAGACTTCCTAATACACCTGTTAACATGGCATATTTAGGACCTAATAATCCTGCTACAAGTATTGTTCCAATGGAATCCATATAGAATGGAATGGAAAAACTCATAGCAATAAATGCTCCTAGAACATTTAAAACAATTCCCATTGCAATAACAATTTGCACTTTCATTTTTTTATTCAATTTTCGTTTCCTCCTTCTAAAGTACAGTTAGAAGCCAGACATAAAAAAGATGGCAGAGCCATCTTATCGTTATGTCCTTAGTTTTTTATACTGGGTTTGGCTCTCGAACCAGTGTCATGATTTCTTGTATAGAATAACATACAAATTCACAAAAGACAAATAAAATTTGGAAATAATTGAAATATAGAGCATCTTTCGCTATAATAACTGTGGTTTAAAGGGGGACATTATGATAAGTGACGTTGATATGCTTTGTAAGCTAGGGAAGATTAAGTATCAGTTAATGAAAACTGATCCATTACGTTTTTTTGTAAGAGCATTTATGGCAGGTGCTTATTTAGGATTGGCAGCGATTTTATCTTATACATTAGGAGCACTTTTAAGTGATCATAGTGTGGTTGGAAAAATTGCGGTAGCTGGAACTTTTGGAATTGGTTTGGTTGCGATTATTTATTTAGGAGCAGAATTGTTTACAGGAAATTGTTTTGTGACTATTATGCCAGTGTTAAAAAAAGAATTAAAGGTGAGAGATATTTTACCAATGTGGATAACTTGTTATATTGGTAATATGGTAGGAATTGCTTTTATTTGTTTTCTATTTATTAAAGGTGGGTCTCAAGAGGCGATTATGACACCTTATTTAAAAGGAATTATGGAAGCAAAACTTCATTTTAATGCTGTGGAATTGCTGATTAGAGGAATCTTATGTAATTTCATTGTGTGTGTCGCAGCTTATTCTGGTGTGAAAGTGAAGGATGATACAGCTAAATTAATTATTGTTATGATTTTGGTTATGACATTTGTTTTACCAGGATTTGAACACTGTGTTGCGAATGGTGGAATTTTTGCAATGGGGATGACTCAATTAGGGAATACGGTTGATTGGAGCTTAATGCCTTTACATATGCTTCTTTCAACAATTGGAAATATCATAGGTGGAAGTGTTTTATTGGCGGTTCCAGTTTATATGATGTTTAAAGCGCCAAAAGAAAAGAACATGTGATACAGATTCACATGTTTTCTTTTAGACAAATTTTATAGTTTGTCTAATTTTAGGATAGAAATGATGATTTGTATATTGGCAAAAAAGACATTTTATTTTATCGTTGCAATGTTCTTTAAAAATGATATTTAAAGCATAAAATAAGCGTTTTTTATAAGGTGAATTAAGGATAAATTTTAATCTCATTAACAAAATGCTATTTTGCTTGAAATGTCAAAAGAATAGGAGTAAACTATTTGAGAATAAAGGATAAAGTGAGGAGGGATTATTTTGGACAAGATTATTCAGGATATTGTTGCAGTAGATTTAGAGTGCTCCCAAAAGGTTGAAGAAGCACGCAAGAAAAAGCAAGATGTTCAATCTAGTATGAGTGCTAAGAAAAAAGAAATCTATGACTCTTTTGTAAAAGAATATCAAGTTAAAGTTGATGCTCATAAAAAAGAGTTAGAAGCACAGATTCAAGAAACAAAAGCCAAAAATGAACAAGAGTACAAAGAATCACTGAACCAACTCTCAAGTCTTTACGAGAAGAATAAAGATGAATGGGTTTCTACCATTGTTAGTCGTTGTAAAGAAATTTAGAGGAGAGGTGAGCGTATGAGTTCTTTTTCATCAAATGCGATTCTAGCTAAAGCAAGAGCTATGTATTCACGTAGGTTAACAGAGCAGAATTACGAAGAACTATTAAAAAGAAGAAGTATTAATGATTTGGTCGCTTATCTCAAGAGTGATACTGCCTATAGTGAAATTCTTTCTGATATAAAAGAAGTGAATATTCACCGTGGACAATTAGAAGCTTTATTAAATAAGGAAATCTTCTTAAGATTAGATCGATTAATGAGATTTGCTTCAAAAAAAGAATTGGAATTCTATCGATTAGGTGTAACAGAATTAGAAATACAATTAATTTTAACAAAAGCAAGATTAATTGATTCAGATTATTACACTGGATATGAAATAGAAATCCCCGACTATTTAAATAAATATGCAAGTTTTGATTTGTATGGTTTATTAGCAATTAATGATTATGATAGTTTGTTAATCGTTTTAAGAGGAACAAAGTATTATAATGCATTACTTAAATTTAAACCAGAAGATGATAAACCACTTGATTCTAATATGTTAGAATTAGAATTAAAACATATTTATTACGCAGAGTATGTTGATACAGTCAATAAATTGTTTAAAGGAAAAAAACGTAAAGATTTATTAACAATGATCAATACCTCTATAGAGTTACAAAATATTACAAAGATATATCGTTTAAAGAAATATTTTAATGCGTCACCAGATCAAATCAGAGAAACCCTTTTTACTGAATACAGTCGTATTCCTAAAAGTGTTATGGATGAATTGATTGAAACCAAAGATGCAAGCGAATTGTTAAAGAAACTTGCTGAATCTCCTTATAAGTTATATGTAGATGATCATGAATTTGTCTATATAGAATATTATACAGAGAAAATTAGATATCATTTAGCTAAACGCTTTATGCGTTTTTCAACTGATAGTGCTTTGGTATATATGACGTATAAAATTGTATATCAAGTAGAAATTGATAATCTTAAACATATTATCGAAGGTTTAAGATATGGAGAGGCACCGAGTCAAATCGAATCGATGTTAATCTATTAGGGGGTAATTTTATGGCTATAGAAGAAATGGTATTGTTAAATATGACTTTTGATCGTCAAGATTTAGATCAGGTTTTATTTAAACTTAAAGATTCAAAGTACTTTTATCCTCAATCTGCTTCAAAGATTGTCAATAACGTCAAAGGTGTACATGCTTTACAAGAAGACAATGTTTATACAAAGATGTTAGATCGTTTGATTCAGATTGCATCTGATATAAAGTTAGATTTAAATCGAGATTTGTCTCCTGACTATTCTTTAAATTATGATAAGAATGATGCTTATCTTAAAGAAATGGAAGAAGAAATTAAAAAGATTAAAGATGTTCAAGATCAATTGATTCAAGAAAAAGAAGAAAATGAAAAAACATTAGAAATGTTAAATCGTTTGACTTTATCAGAAGTTAATTTAGATCAATTAGCTGAGAGTCAATATATGAAAGCAAGATTTGGACGCTTTAAAAGACAAAATCTTGATAAGATTAAGTATTATGAAGGTCGACCATTTATATTCAATAAATTAGGTGAAGATCACAATTATGTTTGGTGTTGTTATATTGTAACGAATAACTTATTGTTAGAAGTTGATAACATCTTCCAAGCGTTAGGGTTTGAAGAAATTGAAATTCCTTCATTTGTGCATGGTAAGTTAGATGATGCAAAGAAGGAATTAGATGATGAGATTCGTGCAATGCAAGAATATATCTTGCGTATGGATCAAAAAATGACAATTTTAAGAGAAACTAACAAAGTTGATTTATTAAAACTTTATTCAACCGCTTCTTTCTTACAAAGAATTGAAGCATATAAAGTCTTTGTTGTAGATTATCAGAGTAAATGTGCAATTTATGGTTTCCTTCCAACGCGTATTGTTGATGAATTTAAAGCAAGATTCTCATCAATATCAAGTATGGAATATCAACAATTACCAGCTGATATCTTAGATCATCAGCAAGTTGTTGCACCAACTGTTGTGCATAATGCAAAAATTGTCAAACCATTTGAAGCTGTTAGTAAAGTGAAACAAGCAGATGTTATTGATACAACAATTGCATTTGCATTCCTATACTATGCTGTCTTTGGTATCTTTTTGGGGGATTTAGGAGTTGGAGCTGTGTTAGCATTGCTTGGACTTCTTATGAGAAAGAAAAAAATGGGTCCATTATTTCTTTCTCTTGGTATAGCAACCTTGCTAGGAGGACTTATTTATGGAGATGTATTCTATACAATCAGTCTATATCCTGCAATAGCATTGCCACTATCAACAATTTATAAAATTATTGATGGTCTTGTTCTTTTGATTGCTGGAACTTATACGATTAATGCATTTAAGAAGATGTATTTACAAAATTCTACAGTTGAAAGAGTTCTCTCAATGAAGGGAATTTGTGGTTTGATTGTTGTTTATGCAGTATTAGTTTATTTGGGATGTGCATTTGAGGCACATATGAACTTGCCAATCATGCCATTTGCTATTGTAATCGTTGCTTGCCTAGTATTGATTTTCGTTAAATCAATTATGAAAAAAAGATCAACACGTTAAGGAAGGGAGAAACTTATGGCAATAGCAAAATTGAAGCTTCTGGAAATTGAATTTCCAGCATCTCAATATGATGCTGTGTTAATGAAACTTATCAATCTTGATGATTTTCATCCAGAACCGGCTTCAAAATTTGCTGATTCTGTACAAGGATTATCAGTTTTAAATCGTGAAAATCCGTATGCTGATTTAATTGCTCGTATGGAAGAAGCAAGAGATAAATATCATTTAAATTTAAAATGTCAAAATGTTGACAGTACAAGAATTAACATTATTCAAGCAGATACATTCTTTTGTAATGTATTAGAACAAGCAGCAAAGATTGAAAAGGTTAAAGAAGACTTGAGTACGATGATTGAAGAAAATGAATCAACAATTTCTCAATTATCACATATGATTGATGCTGATATTGATTTTGATAGCTTGTTTAATTGTAAGTATTTACAAGTTCGTTTTGGGAGAATTCCAACCGTTAATTTGGATAAATTAAAATATTATGGAGAACAACAATTCTTATTTAAGATTCTTCATAAAGGAACAAAAGATACTTATTGTGGTTATATTACAACCCAAAGTAAAGCTCCTGAAATTGACAATATCTTCTCATCTTTATACTTTGAAAGAATCCATATTCCTGAATTCGTTCATGGAACACCACAAGATGCTTTAAATGCATTAAAAGAAGAAGATGATACAGCAAGAGATTATTTGAAAGTTCTTGATGGAAGAATTGAAAAATTGTTTGCTGAAAATTTAGAAGAAATGAATCATATTTATTCAGTTTCTACGAAATTGAATGAAACATATGATGCTCAAAAATATGTTGTTGTCTTTGGACAAAATGCCGCTGTTTATGGATTTGCTGAAGATAAAGTAGCAAAAGCCATCAAAGCTGATTTTGAAACATTAGATGATGTACATGTAGAAATCAAACCAGCAATGGGAGATTCACGTTTAACACCACCTACAAAATTAAAGAACAACTGGTTCTCAAGACCATTTAGAATGTTCGTTGAAATGTATGGTGTTCCATCTTATACTGATTTTGACCCAACAAATTTAGTTGCAATCAGTTATACCTTCTTATTTGGTATGATGTTTGGTGACATTGGTCAAGGTGTTGTTTTATCATTAGTTGGATATTTATTCTATAAATGGAAAGGTATGCAACTTGGGGCAGTTGGAATGCGTTTAGGTATTTCAAGTACGATCTTTGGATTTGTCTTTGGTTCTATCTTTGGTAGTGAAGCGTTGTTTGAACATTTCATGGAACCAATGTTCCTTCCAATGAAACCTGAAAATACAATGCCATTATTGATGTCGGCTATTGCAACAGGGGTTGTCTTAATTATTATTTCTATTGTATTTAATATTATATTAAATATTAAAAAGAAACATTGGGGAGATTTATTGTTCTCTCAAAATGGTGTTGCAGGACTTGTTTTCTATGTATCAGTCTTATTATTAGTTGCAAATATGTTGGTTGATTTCCCTATTCCATTAGGTGGACCAGTTTATATTGCATTACTTATTGCAATGCCAGTCGTGATGATTTTCTTAAAAGAACCATTAACTTATAAACTTGAAGGGGAAAAGATGTTCCCTCATGGATTCGGAGCTTTCTTTACTGAATCATTCTTCGAATTATTTGAAGTTATGTTAACATTTATTGCCAATACAATGTCATTTTTACGTGTTGGTGGATTCGTTTTATCACATGCCGGAATGATGATGGTTGTTTATACACTAGCTGAAATGGTTGCTGGTGGAGCTGGAATTATTAACTTTGGTTATATTTTAGTTGCTGTTCTTGGTAATATCTTCGTTATGTGTTTGGAAGGTATGATTGTTGGTATTCAAGTTTTACGTCTTGAGTTCTATGAAATGTTCTCACGTTATTATGAAGGTAAAGGAAAACCTTTTACTTCTATTAAAGAAAGATAAAAAAATATATATTTGGAGGATTATATTATGAATTTATTAATGTTTATTTTACCTGCTATTGCTGTTGTTTTATTATCATTACCATTAGTGAAAATGTTTACTACTAAAGTAAGCAAAGAAAGTGCAAAATGGCGTTTATTAACTCATGTTGGTGGATTCTTTGGTGCTGTTGCTTTAACATTATGTTTATCTATGGGTTCTGCATTTGCCGCTGGTGATGCTTCAATTGCTGGAACATTAGCTCAAGGTTTAGGATTCATCGCAGCTGCTTTATCAACTGGATGTTCTGCATTAGGTGCTGGTATTGCCGTAGCTGCTGCTGCTCCTGCTGCTATTGGAGCTTTCTCTGAAAATGACAATAACTTCGGTAAAGCCTTAATCTTCGTTGCCTTAGGTGAAGGGGTTGCTATTTACGGGTTATTAATTTCTATCTTAATTATCAACGCTTTATAATTTGTAAAAGAAAGGTCTGATTATATGAAGTTCTTCTTAATCAGCGATAATATTGATACATTGATGGGACTAAGACTTGTAGGCATTGAAGGTGTCGTCGTGCATACAAGAAGGGATTTTCTTGAAGTATTGCAATCAAAGATG
This sequence comes from Longibaculum muris, assembly GCF_004343035.1. Lineage (GTDB taxonomy): Bacteria > Bacillota_I > Bacilli_A > Erysipelotrichales > Coprobacillaceae > Longibaculum > Longibaculum muris. Next base: position 4,790 of record NZ_SMCQ01000030.1, on the reverse strand, counting down.
AAAGATTCATCTATTGCGATTATCTTAGTCACTACAAAATTAGTCGATATGTGTCCAGATATTATATCTGAAATTAAATTAAAACAACAAAAACCATTAATTACTGAGATACCTGATCGTCATGGAAACTCTAAAATTGGAGAGACGATTGATGGTTATGTATCTGAAGCAATTGGTGTGAAACTATAGGAGAGAAAGATTATGCAAAATATTGATCAAGTATTTCTCTATATGAAAGATGAAATTGAAAGACAAGCAAAGAATGAAGAAAAAGCTATTCTTGATGAAGTGAAGGCCCTTGAAGATGAAGCTTATGAGTCTATGAGAGCTGAAGCAAAAAGAGATGCTGATTTAAAACTTAAACAAGAAGAAGAAGAAATGAGTTCAAATGCTTCTGCTGAAATTTCTGAAAGTCATATTGAAAGAACAAAGAAATTAATTGAAAAAAGAGATGAATATGTTAAAGCTATTTTTGAAAAGGCACATGAAGAATTAGTGGCTTTTACAAAGAGTGCTGATTATGCATCTTTTATGGAATCAAAGATTAAAAAAGTAGCTGATGATTTTAAGGATAGTCATTCAATTATGTATGTATCTGCTAAAGATTTAGCCATGAAAGCTGATTTAGTGAAAGCTTTTGGTCAAGATATTGATGTTGAAGCTAGTGATGATATTACAATAGGTGGATTTATTATTGAAAATAAGGAATCTTCTTTAGTAGTTGATGAAACATTAGATTTTGCTTTAAATAATCAAAAAGAATGGTTTAATAAAAACTCTGGATTAATTATTAGATAAAAACAAGGGGGTAAAAGTGTGAATGAAAATGTAATTTATTCAATCAATGGGCCCGTTGTTACAGTAAAAGATACTGATGCCTTTTCAATGCTAGAAATGGTTTATGTTGGTCATGCAAGATTAATTGGTGAAGTTATTTCCATTAAGAAAGAAGCCACAACAATTCAAGTTTATGAAACGACAACAGGATTAAAACCAGGAGAACCTGTTTTTGGTACAGGTCAACCTATTTCTGTAACTCTTGGTCCTGGTATTCTAAGAAATATTTTTGATGGGATTGAAAGACCCCTAGAAGAAATAGCTAAACAATCTGGATCATTTATTCCTACGGGTAGTCATGTAGACCCACTTGATAAGGAAAAATTATGGGATGTCACAATGGTTGCTAAAGTTGGTGATCAAGTGAAAGGTGGAGATATTTATGCCACTATCCCTGAAACTGATTTAATTACTCATAAGTGTATGGTTTCACCATATACAAAAGGAAAAGTTATTGAAGCTGCACCAAATGGTCAATATAAAATTGATGATGTGGTTATGAAAATTGAAACTGAAGATGGGAAAATTGTTGAATGTACATTAACACAAAAATGGCCAATTAAACAAGCTAGACCTGTTACAAAACGTTTACCAATTTCTATGCCACTGATTACTGGTCAACGTGTTATTGATACATTGTTCCCAATTGCTAAAGGGGGAACAGCTGCTATCCCTGGTGGATTCGGTACTGGAAAAACAATGACTCAACACCAACTTGCAAAATGGTGTGATGCTGATATTATTGTTTATGTTGGTTGTGGAGAACGTGGTAACGAAATGACTCAAGTTCTTGAAGAATTTAGAGAATTAATTGACCCTAAGTCAAATAAACCTTTAACTGATAGAACTGTCTTAATTGCTAACACTTCTAACATGCCAGTTGCGGCTCGTGAAGCTTCTATTTATACAGGTGTTACACTTGCTGAGTATTATCGTGATATGGGTTACCATGTTGCGATTATGGCTGACTCAACTTCACGTTGGGCAGAAGCATTGCGTGAAATCTCTGGACGTTTGGAAGAAATGCCAGCTGAAGAAGGTTTCCCTGCTTATTTACCATCACGTTTATCTCAATTCTATGAACGTGCTGGATATATGAATAACTTAAATGGAACAAAAGGTTCTGTTACAATTATCGGAGCAGTTTCTCCTCAAGGATCTGACTTCTCTGAACCAGTAACTCAAAATACAAAACGTTTCGTTCGTACATTCTGGGCTTTGGATAAAGCTTTAGCTTATGCACGTCACTATTTTGCAATTAACTGGAATCAAAGTTATAGTGAATATATTCCTGATCTTGAAAGATGGTTTAATAAAAATGTTGATCCTAAATTCTTAAGAGATCGTCAAGAATTAGCAAGTATTCTTGCAGAAGAAACAAAATTAATGGAAATCGTTAAATTAATGGGATCTGACGTTTTACCTGATGATCAAAAATTAATTATTGAAGTTGCAAAATTAGTCCGTGTTGGATATTTACAACAAAATGCTTTCCATCCAGATGATACTTATGTACCACTTGAAAAACAATTAAAGATGATGGAAGTTATCTTATACTTGTATAAACGTGGTAAAGAAGTTGTGAATGCTGGAAAACCAATTCGTTTAATTTTGGAAACAGGTATTTTTGATAGAGTTATCAAAATGAAATATGATGTTCCTAACAATAATTTAGCTTTATTTGATGATTATTATAAAGAAATCGATGAAGCTGTTGCATCTATAGACTAAAGGAGGAATAAGTTATGAGTCTTCAATATGTAGGGTTGAATGAAATTAACGGTTCATTAGTCGTATTAGATCATGTTAAGGATGCTTCATATGACGAAATGGTCGAATTACAATGTAAAGATGGTTCAACTCGTTTAGGACGTATTGTTCAAATTGAAGGAGAAAGAGTTGTTGTTCAGGTTTTTGAAGGAACAAACTCTTTATCTCTTGCCAATACAAAAACTAGATTATTAGGTCACCCAATGGAATTACCAGTATCTAAAGAAATCTTGGGACGTGTGTTCTCAGGTGCTGGAAAACCAATTGATGGATTAGGTGAAATTTATGCTGAGAAATCAATGGATATTAATGGTCAACCATTAAATCCAGTTGCTCGTGTATATCCAAGAAACTATATCAATACTGGGATTTCATCTATTGACTGTTTAACAACATTGATTCGTGGACAAAAATTACCAATCTTCTCTGGATCTGGTTTACCACATAATCAATTAGCTGTACAAATCGTTAAACAAGCAAAAGTTGCTGATGACGATGGAACAGGATTCGCTGTTGTCTTTGCGGCAATGGGGGTTACAAATGACGTTGCTGAATATTTCAGACGTTCATTTGAAGAAGCTGGTGTTATGCAAAGGGTTGTTATGTTCTTGAACTTATCAAATGACCCAATCATCGAACGTACTTTAACACCTAGATGTGCATTAACAGCTGCTGAATATTTAGCATATGAACATGATATGCATGTTTTGGTTGTTTATACTGATGTCACTTCTTATTGTGAAGCTTTACGTGAATTCTCATCAAGTAAAGGTGAAATTCCTGGACGTAAAGGTTATCCAGGATACTTATATTCTGACTTAGCTTCATTATATGAAAGAGCTGGTATTGCGAAATCTGCAAAAGGATCAGTAACACAAATTCCAATTTTAACAATGCCTAACAATGACATTACTCACCCAGTTCCTGACTTAACTGGATATATTACTGAAGGACAAATTACACTTGATTCTGAGTTGAATGCAATGGGTATTTATCCACCAGTTAGTGTTCTTCCATCACTATCACGTTTGATGAAAGATGGTATTGGTGAAGGTTATACAAGAGCTGACCATTCAGCTGTATCTAACCAATTGTTCGCAGCTTATGCGCATGTACAAGATGTTAAATCATTGACTTCAGTTATTGGTGAAGATGAATTATCAGCAGTTGATAAAACTTATATGGAATTTGGACGTTTATTTGAAAGATATTTCCTTAACCAAGGGTTTAATACAAATAGATCTATTGAAGAAACACTTGATTTAGGATGGACATTATTATCAGTTCTTCCTAAGGGTGAATTAGACCGTATTGATAACGCTGTATTAGAACAATTCTATGATCATGAAAAGGCTGTAGCTCAATTTGGTCTCCAAGAAGATTCAATGATTAAAGAGCTACAAGACGCAGTTAATAATGGCTAATCAAGTTTTTCCTACTAAAGGGAATTTAATTGCAACCAAAAAGTCACTAGAACTTGCCTATCTAGGATATGACTTAATGGATAAGAAAAGAAATGTTCTAATCAAGGAAATGATGAGTTTATTAGACGATGTCAAGATGATTAGAGATGACATCACTGATTCTTATCAAAAAGCATATTATGCATTACAAGAAGCAAATATGTCTTTAGGGATTATCAGTGATATTGTAGAAGCTGTTCCTATTGATGAAGGAATTAGTGTCACTTATCGAAGTGTTATGGGAGTGGAAATTCCTAAAGTCACTTACGAAAAAACACCCCTTCGTTTAGGTTATGGTTTTGAAAGAGCAAATTCCAAGGTTGACTATGCTTATCGATGCTTCTACCATGTTAAAGAATTAACTGTTAAACTTGCAGAAATAGAAAATGCTGTGTATCGTTTAGCTAATGCAATTCGTAAAACACAAAAGAGAGCAAATGCCCTTAAAAATATTTCTATTCCTGAATTTGAAAGAACTGTTAAGTTTATTAGTGAAGCATTAGATGAAAAAGATAGAGAAGAATTCTCACGTCAAAAAGTCATCAAAACTCAAAAAGATAAACAAGAAAGATTAAAAAGAGAGCAGGGTCTATCATGATCTTGCTTTTTTTGTATGAAAACATTGAATTAACTTTAAGCAATTGATAAAAGTTTGCTTTGTGCTATAATATGGGTGAATGAAAAGTTTTTTAACTTTTTTTAAGAAAAAAGAAGAAAAAT
>NZ_SMCQ01000029.1 GCF_004343035.1 Longibaculum muris | reverse complement strand
GCTTGCAAAGTCTGATTTTTCTTCTTTTTTCTTAAAAAAAGTTAAAAAACTTTTCATTCACCCATATTATAGCACAAAGCAAACTTTTATCAATTGCTTAAAGTTAATTTAATAAAAGAGAAGATTCATAACATCTTCTCTTTTATTTCAATTTTGATTTTTCATAATTATAAGGAATACTTGTTCCCACAACAACATCTTCAATTTTCTCTACAATTAACCAATCATCCATATTTCCTTGATGTTCAAACTCTAATGGTTCAATTTGTTGAACATCTTCGAATTCCACTAAACATAAAAACTTCTTATGCCAGCGGACCTTTTGTTTCTCTGTTAAATTTAGCTTGGATTGATGATCAGATAAAACTTGTGTAATTTGCTCATCAGTCAATTTTGCATAATTTTGTACATCCTTAACAGTGGCTTTCACACCAATCAAACTTGTTCCTTTCTCCATAAAATACAATGTCTCTCCAGCATGAACTCGACTATGTGGTATCTTTCTACCTGCCGCACCTCTAACCACCATTGTTTTCTTTTTAGAAATAATTTTATCTAAAACTCTTTCGCCCTTTTTCCCTGTATTATCACAGTAAACTAAATGTACCATTTTTAATCCTCCTCAATAATTGGTATCCATATTTGACTTAAATAATCTTTCGCATATGTGTTTTGCGAACTATACCACTCTAACTCTGGACAAGCATCATGTAAAAATGGATACTGAACTAACCATTCTTGATAAAGAAATTTCCATCCTTCTTGAATAGCTTGGGGAACACTCCCTCGACAATCAAAGATTGCCCATGTCGCTTCAGGAATCAATATTTCATCATACTCATCACTTTTTTCATGATTATTAATCACCATAATAGAATAAGTACATTCTTTTTTTAAAGTATTATAATCATGAAACAAACCAAACATACCTAATGTATTTCCTTCATCTAAAGCATAGAGTTTTGCATAGTCTCCATTTCTTTGACACTCACTCCAAAATTCAGGAACACTTTGAAAATGAATATGATCACGATAAGAAAGACGAATACTTTTTCCAATGAGTCGCATTGCTGACTTTTCTTCTAATCGCCAATCATAGCTTTGCTTCATATGTAATTGCATCTTAGGATAAACTTTTAAAGTTTGTCTTGTTTTTCTTGCCTGACTTGGTGAAACACCATGGAATTGTTGAAATGCCTTTGTAAATGATGTTGGTGAATCATAACCATATTTATAGCTAATATCTATAATTTTCATTTGTGTACTCATGACATCATAACCAGCTAAAGTTAATTTACGATAACGAACATATTCAGCAAAACTCATATCATTCATATATGAAAATACTTTTTGAAAGAAAGAATATGAACATCCTGCTAATCTTTCTATTTCTAATGGATTGATTGCTTCCTCAGTTCTTTGCAAATGTTCTTCCACATAATCAATAATTGCCTGTAATTTTTCATTCCATTCCATATTTTTTCTTCCTTTCAACAACAATATCATTTTAACATTTCTATAACTTGCTTTCCTCTTGTTTTTGGTTCTCTTTGGATAGATTCATTGATAACTTTTTTTAAATCTTCACCATAGCTTGCTTATCCATAAAAAACACAATATACTAAAAATAGATAAATATCTTGGAGGTTAATATGAAACTAATTATTGAAGAAACTGAACAAAAAATGAGTGAAAGTGCTATGTTTATTTTATTAGGTGCAATGATGCAAGACAAACGTGTCAATATTTCATTAACATCAGGTCGTTCTCCTAAAACTATGTATGACATGATGATTCCTTATGTGAAAAATCAAGAAAAGTTTAAAGATATTCAGTACTATTTATTCGATGAAAATCCATTTATAAATGAAGAATATGGACCAAATTGGAAAGATATGCAAGAGTTATTCTTTAAACCAGCCAATATTCCTGATAGTCATATTCATATTATGAATGCTGATAACTGGCAAGATTATGATAATGAAATAAGAAATGTTGGTGGGATTGATGTCATGGTTATTGGATTAGGCTATGATGGACATTTTTGTGGGAATTGTCCACGTTGTACCCCTTTTGATAGTTATACTTATCAAATTGATTTTAAAGAAAAACAAGCCGTGAATCCAGATTACAAAGATCGCCCTTATCAACCTTTTACTCTAACCATGGGTCCAAAGAGTTTGATGCGTGTCAAGCATTTGGTTATGATTGTAAATGGTAAAGAAAAAGCAGAAATCTTTAAAAGATTTTTAGATGAACCTATTAATCAAGATGTCCCTGCAACAATTTTAAAACTTCATCCTAATTTTACAGTAATTTGTGATCAAGATGCAGCCAGTCTTATTCATTATGAACAATATTCAAGATTATAAAAGAATTCAACTTAGATTTCATAAACATCATGTAACAACATGAAAGGATTAAGAATTTTCTTAATCCTTTTTAAATACCTTTTAGTAAATCCATCTTATCATTTGTTCAATAAAGAAATTACATTTTCCATTGATGCTTCTTTAAATCAACACAACCATTTTCTTTAAAAGTAATACCTTCTTGAGTGAGTAAATCTTTTTGTTCAAACCATCCTGGTGCACATCTTCCTTGACTACTGACAACGCGATGGCATGGATATTTGCCAAAGTATTCTGATAAACTTAAAGCCTTTCCTACTAAACGTGCATTTTTATCATGTCCAGATAAACGTGCAATTTGACCATAGGTTGCTACTGTGCCTAGGGGAATTTCTTCTACAATTGCAAAAACCTGATATAAAAATTCATCATTTAATGTTGCCATATGATAATGCTGTTCCTTTCTTTGGAATCATCAATTGTTTAGTATCGACACCTTCTAATTGCAACAACTTGATTTTTTTATCAATTCCTCCAGCATAGCCTGTTAAACTTCCGTGACTTCCCACTACACGATGACAAGGAATAATAATAGAAATAGGATTATGTCCAACAGCTCCACCTACTGCTTGAGCAGACATACTTTCTTTATTCATAACAATAGCAACCTTTTTGGCAATTTCACCATAAGTGGTTAATTGTCCATAAGGAATTTCACATAAAATTTTCCACACTGTTAATCGAAAATCATTTCCTCTCGGTGCTAATTTTAAATTAGCTATATTTGGCTTTTGACCTGCAAAATATTGGTCTAACCATAATTTTGCAGATTGTAAGATTGGCAAGTCATCTTTCTGTGTTATATCGTCTTTGATATTAGCTAGAAAATATTTTTGTCCTTCAAACCACAAACCAATAATATTATTTTCATCACTTACAATCAAAATATTTCCTAATGATGATTCATAAATTGTTTTATAAAGCATAGACACCCTTCTTTCTTTCATTATTATCTCATAACCATATAAAGAAAACCAAGACATTTCTTAATAAAAGAAAAACACGCTTATGCGTGTCAATGATGTTCTTGTGCTTGAGCATCTGCTTTTGTAGGATGAACTGTTCCCCAAGGATGATCAGCTGGTGCATAAATGGAATATAATTTTAATGGTTTATTTCCTGTATTCACCACATTATGCCACATACCAGCTGGTATAAAAATAGCACTTCCGTCAAAGACAGGTTGTTGAAAATAAAGATTATCCTTCTTATCACCCATCATAGCAACGCCAATGCCATCTTCAATACGTAAAAATTGATCAACTTCAGGATGTCTTTCTAAACCAATATCCTCACCTACAGGAATACTCATCACGGTTAATTGTAAATGTGACCCTGTCCATAAAGCCACTCTAAAATAATCATTATTCATAGTCGCTTTTTCAATATCTATTACAAATGGGTTAGGTCCAAAATCATTTGTAACTTGACTCTGAGCTCGCATCTGATAATCATTGTAATCATTCAAATCATAATAACTATACATCTTATCAATTCCCTTCCTTATATCCTATGTATAAGAAGAAAATCTGTTATTAAATAAATTGTAAAGTTCTTAAAATATATAACCATAAAGTAATAGAAAAACCACTGAGTAATGTTGTTAACATCACAACATTACTACTTAATATACCAGCATGTCCCATATTTTTAGCCATAACAAAACAAGTCACTGTTGTAGCTGAACCTAACATAATTAAAATAGCAACCAATTGTTCACCTACAAAACCAAACGCTATCGCAATCGGTAAGAAAATCATACAAAATCCAAAGAGTTTAATAAATGTAGCAACTAAGGCTGGTTTTAACTTGCCAAAAGCTTTCTTAATATCAAAACTTGCACCCATTGCTATTAAACCTAAAGGTGAAGCCATAGCACTGATATTGGAAACAGTTTTAGATAAGATAAAAGGCATAGGTAACTTCAAGATTGACCATAATAACCCGACAACAATTCCAATAATAATTGGGTTTGTTATAATTCCTTTAAGGGTTGTTTTCAATAGACCCTTATCCATTTCATTACGATGAGGCTGATAGATTGATAAAACTGTAACTGCCATAACATTGTAAAGTGGAACACTGCCAATAATCATCAATGGACCCATGACTGAATGTCCATAAATATTTTGAATCAAAGCAACACCTAATAAAGCTGCACTACTTCGATAACTGGCTTGTATAAATTCACCTCTTAAACTTCTTTCCTTCAAAAATGAAGAAATCACAATAACAAGTGTAATACTCAAAACCGTCACTATAAAACAAAAGGCAACAAATTTAAAATTCCAAGCTTTTTCAAAATCAACAGTTGCTAAATCTTGAAATAATAAGAGCGGTAATGGAACTAAAAAAACAAATTTATTCATTTGTGAAGCAAAAGATTCACTAACCCATCCTATCTTTTTCAAAACAATTCCCAATACCATCATTAAAAAAACTGGTAATGTTGCATTTAAACTAAAAATCAAATTATCCATAAAATCCCCTCTTTATCCAAATCTTTTATTAATATACTACAATTTTATTAAAATTTCTATGACTTGAAAAAAGAATATACCTTTTCTATCTTTTATTTTATAATAAATAAAGTAAGGGGGCTTATTGATGTATTTAATTAAAAATATAGATGTTTATAATCCTAAATATATTGGAAGAAAAGATGTTTTAATATCAGATAAAATAGAAATGATAGAAGATCATATTGATACTGATTTATTTGAAATTATTGATGGTCATAATAAAATTCTTGTTCCTGGATTTATTGACCAACATGTTCATATTACTGGTGGAGGTGGAGAAGGGAGTTTTAAAACCAAAGCTCCTGAGATAACACTTTCTAAGCTAACACGTCATGGAATTACTACGGTTTTAGGATTACTTGGTACTGATGGTATTTCACGAAATGTAGAAAATTTACTGGCTAAGGCTAAAGCACTTAAAGAAGAAGGAATCAGTTGTTTAATCGTTAGTGGTTCTTATCAATATCCACCAATCACAATAACTGATGATATTAAAAAAGATATAATGTTTATAGATGAAGTTGTTGGCTGCAAATTAGCCTTATCTGATCATCGTTCTAGTCATGTGCGTACAAAAGAACTTAAACGTTTAGCGAGTGATATTCGTGTAAGCAGTATGCTAAGTGGAAAATGTGGTATTTTAATTTTACATATGGGTGATGAAAAGAAAGCATTAAGTCAAGTCTTTAAAATTATTGAATCTACTGATATTCCAGTAAGTTTATTTAGACCTACTCATGTTGCTAGAAATAAACAGCTCTTAGAAGATGGTTTTAAACTTCTTTCAATGGGTGGTTATATTGACTTAACAGCTGAACCTCAGATGAGTGCAACTCATGCAATTTTAAAAGCTAAAAAAAGAGGCTTACCATTAGATCATATAACTGTTAGTTCTGATGGCCAAGGAAGTTGGTCGACTTATGATCAATCTGGTCAATTATTAGATATCGGTGTTTCTTCAGTTAGTTGTCTCTTTGAAGAATTTCAATATATGTTAAAAAATAATTTGAGTTTAGGAGAAGCTCTCCCTTTCTTTACTAGCAATGTGGCTAGAGGTTTAGGCTTAAATAAAGGGGAAATTATTGTTGGCAAAGATGCGGATTTACTTTTACTTGATCAAAATTATAATATACAAGATGTTATTGCATTAGGAAAGATTCATGTTAGAAATCAAAAACAATTAATCAAAGGAACATATGAAAAGGATTGAAAAAATTCAATCCTTTTTAAATACTATTCAGTTCTTAAAGCTGTTACTGGATCTTCTTGAGCAGCTTTCTTAGATGGAATCAATCCACCAATGAGTGTTAAAATAACACTCAAGACAATCAAAATAATCGCTCCACCTACTGGTAAAGTTGCACTTACACTGACATTACCTGCAATTTCATGGATAAGCATATTACCAGGAACCAATAAGATTAACGTAATACCAATTCCTAATAATCCTGATAATAAACCTATAATAAAGGTTTCTGCATCAAAGACTTGAGAGATATTTTTCTTTGATGCTCCAATTGCACGCAGGATTCCAATTTCTTTCTTACGTTCAAGAACACTGATATAAGTTATAACTCCAATCATAATTGATGAAACAACAAGTGATATGGCAACAAAGGCAATCAGTACATAACTAATTACATTAATAATATCAGTAACTGATGACATTAATGTTCCAACATAGTCAGTATAGGAAATCACTTTATCTTTATCTATCTTTTCTGCATTAGCATTGTATTTATCTAAAATATCAATGACTTTTTGTTTGCTTTCAAAATCTTTTGGATAGATATTAATCGCACTAGGTTTATCAAAATCAACATAACCTAATTTCTTTAAGTTTCCATCATAAGAAGATACTTCTTTCGTCATGAGTGACATCATTAATTCAGAAAGTTCTTCTTCATTCATATTCATCTTAATTGCTTTAGCAAACATACTGGTATCAATATGAATCGCATTTTGCATATTTTTTGCAAAATTTCCCATTTGTTTACTCATTTGTGCACTAATTTGTTGTTGTAAAGATTTTGTAATTGTTGCTGTATACTGACTCATCATGGTTTGCATCTGTTTTTGAATTTGGGCTTCAAATTGTTGGGTTAAACCACTTGCTTGTAACAATTGTGTCATTTCACTTTGAATGAGTTTTTGAGCATTTTCTGTTTGTAGATAAGCTAAGAAATAATCTCTCATCTTTGTTGGATCAGTCATTCCATTATCTATTGCATATTGTTGGAATTGAGCCATAATTTTTTGACTTAATGACTCTAATTGATCCTTAGAAATATTCACCTTCATATCTTTAAAGATATTTGTCATATCAATAGCTGGTAATGTAGATGGATCTATCTTAATCTGACTTAAATCCAAACTACCCATATCCATAGAAAGCTTACTTTGATCAAAAGTAAATGCCTTTTTCATTATATTAGCATCAACAGTAAATAAAGAATTCATATCCATTTTATTACTTTCTTTATCACTGAACTTCTTTCCAGTAAAAACATCAACATTAGAATCTTCTAATTGTTTTTTGACAATATCACTTGCTTGAGCTTTTTCAATCACATGTGTTGTAAGTGAAGCAGGATAACCAATCCCAGATCTTAACATTGTTGCTGTTGCTGTTTCAGCTGGTTGGACAATCCCTACAATTTTAATATTTTCACCATTTTCAATAAGCTTTTGCATATATTTTGTATCATCAGTTTTATCTTTATAAACATTGTATTTTTTATCATATTGATAATAATCAGTTGCATTAACTAATTTAAATTCTTTTCCTAAAATATCATCATATGAATATTTTCCAGCATTATCAGGAACTTTGACTTCTTCCTCTTTAGAGAATTGTTCAACCATTTTATCAAGTTCTGAAAAATCACGTAATCCCAATGTATATAACATAAAGTCATTAATATTTCCGTTCTTTGTTAAAACCAAAACACATTCATTATAGCTTTCTGGCCACTTTCCAGCTTTAATATCATATTGATCTTGATAAAGACTTGGATGATTAGGCATCTGATAAAAAACATCTGTACTCATCATGGCTGACATCATACTATTAGAATTAGATGATGAACCTAATCCTAAAGCAGCAAATGATTTATCAGGATGAACTTGTCTAATATTTTTAGTATTTGGACTATAAATCTGTGGCGCAACATTATAATTATATTCAATTGAATTTGTATTCTTTTTAATATCACTTTTTCCACTATCAAGATATTCTTTTAAGGATGTTAAATCATTAGAACCAATCTTAGAAAACATATTGGTAATCATTTGAGAAACATAGATTTTTGATTCATCTTTTTCTTCTGTTCCTGGTCCTGGATGTACATCTGTCATCATTGAAGTAATATCAAAACCAGTGCTTTGAATTTGTAATGGATATTCTGATAATGTTTCTTCTTCAATTGATTGAATATATTGATTAACACCATTAGATAATGATAAAATCAAAGCAATTCCAATAATCCCAATTGAGCCTGCAAAAGAAGTTAAAATAGTACGGGCTTTTTTTGTTTTTAAGTTATTAAAACTTAAAGATAAAGATGTTAATAAAGACATAGAAGATTTACCCATATTTTGATGTTTAGGTTTTTCTAATTCTTTATCACTCACTTCAAAAGGATCAGAATCACTGCGAATTGTTCCATCACGTAATTCAACAATACGTGTTGCATATTCTTGAGCTAATTCCGGATTATGCGTTACCATAACAACCAAACGATCTTTTGCGACTTCTTTTAATAAATCCATAACTTGAACGCTGGTATCACTATCCAATGCTCCTGTTGGCTCATCGGCTAATAAAATATCTGGATCATTGACTAAAGCACGAGCAATGGCGACACGTTGCATTTGTCCACCAGACATTTGATTTGGTTTTTTATGACCTTGATTTCCAAGTCCTACTTGTTCTAAAGCTTTTTCAGCTCTTTGTTTTCTTTCTGCTTTAGAAATACCAGAAATTGTTAAAGCTAATTCAACATTAGCAAGAACTGTTTGATGAGGAATCAAGTTATAACTTTGAAATACAAATCCAATCGTATGATTACGATAAGAATCCCAATCACGATCTTTATATTTCTTTGTTGAAATCCCATTAATAATTAAATCACCTTGATCATAACGATCAAGACCACCAATAATATTTAATAATGTTGTTTTCCCTGAACCACTAGGTCCTAAAATAGCAACAAACTCATTATCACGTAAATTCAAACTCACTCCATCCAGTGCCTTTTGAATTAAATTCCCTGTTTTATATTCTTTGTGTATATTTTTTATTTGAAGCATTCGTATTGCCTCCTTCTCTTATCTACATATTATACTATTAAATAGAATATTTTTGAATACAAGATGAACATATTCATTTTATTATGATATTATTCCTTTTACTGACAAATTATTTCATTATATGAATTGTTTTATAATCATAAAGATAATAAATATCCATATGAATACTATCGGAATACCATAATACCATTTTTTAGGATACCCATTTTCCCATAAATCTTTAGCTTCTTTTTTTGATTCTTCCATAACATCTAAAGGTATTAATTGAATCGATAACCAAATCAATAATGGCAAAATGATCATATCATCTATATAACCTAAAATAGGTATAAAATCAAGTATGAGGTCAATTGGTGACAAAGCATAACCAATCGTTATACCTACTATTACTTTTGCATAAATTGGTGTTTCTTTCTTTTTCATAACAATAGTTAATGCTGTTATATTTTGTTTTAAGTGCTGAGCTTTTTCCTTGAGATTCATATTTATTTATCCTTATAGACCATGGTATATTCTTTTTCCATCGTATCCTCATCAAAACCATCTTCAACAATTATAAAACCATTTTTCAAATAAAACTGAATAGCTCTTTTATTCTTTTGATAGACATTTAAAGTTAAATTCTTTTTTTTAGATTTAACAAACTTCAACAATTGACTCCCTACTCCATGAGATTGTTTTTGAGCATCTACAAAAATCCCCATAATATATTCATCATCAATTCCAATAAATCCTTGAATAGCTTGTGATTGATTATCAATAGAAACATAGACTTCTGACTGAGGTATCATTTTTTTGACCATTTCATAATGCTCTAACCAGTATTTTTTAGGAATAAAATCATGTGCTTTTCTATTACTTTCAAACCAAATATTCATAATTCTATCAATATCTTTTTCTTCTAACTTTCTTATCATATTTTTTAATCCTTATCCCAAAGCTAAAATATTTCTTTCATAGATATACATCAAGCATATCTATTTTTTAATCATGTGATTATAATCTTGATCATTTTGAAATATTTATTTGCCTTTATTAATATTCCTTCTCCATATTTCAATTATGCCATCATTGTACTCTTTTTATCAAATATATACAATTTATCCATTTAAAAATTCATTATTTTACATAAAATAAAAAAGTCAAGATTATCCAATCTCAACTTTCAAATAAATTTTAATTCTTATCAATATCTTTATTATTAAATGTAATTGTTATTTTAAGCCCATAATCACAATCAACATCATTAAAATCTGATACTTTAAGATTATTATTTTCTTCTTTATATCCTAACACTTTCCATAGTGCAATTTCTTTTCCTGATTTTATTTCTTTTTCTTCTAATGGATTCGCTCTTTGTATTTTATTATGATTCATAGATTTACGAAAATAATCAGAGCACTTATACTCAGTTATATTGTATTCGTCTCTTGAAGCAATCATATAAATATGATACGAATCTTGACCTGACACAATAGCAATTTCTCCTTGAGATGTAATAGGATCAGTAGTTGATACTATTTTTTCCCATCCATCATTTTTCTCCCAGACTTCAATTGTTGCTGTTTTGTAACTCTCATCTAAATGGTATTCAAATACTGAATAAGCATCTGTGACATCCTTTAAAACTTCCTCAGTTAAAGGTGTTTTACTGACATAACTTATAATATTTGTTGTGTTTTTGACTGGAGCTATTGGCTCTTTTTCTTTTTTATCATTATCTACACATCCCGTTAATAACATGAGCATACATATCATTAAAGACATTATTTTTTTCATAAACACTTTATCTCCCTTTTATTATTTGTTTTAATTTTCTTAATTAATCATTACTCATTCTGTCATTGAATATCTTTTATGTTTGTTGATACTACTTAAATTCATCTAAAATATTAAATTCTGATAAATAACTGTATTCCTGAATAAAAAATGGTTTATTGTAATTCCATAAAGGAATCTTTATTGTTTGTTTTCCATCACTTTGAATAAGATAAATATCATAAATAAAATCCATATCAAAATAATATGTAGTTGTAAAATTTAATTCATTTACTTCAGGCTGCATTAATACTATATCAGTTTCATTTTTATAATCTGGTTTAATAGATAGTTTCATTGAAATATTTTTATTATAATTTAAAGGTGTTACAGTTATTTTATAACAAGTATTACTTATATCACTCTTTACTAAATCTATCCTTGCTTCTGATAAGAGAAATTTTGTCATATCGACTTTTGAATTTTCATAAAACAAATAACCTATAAAACAACCTAACAACAGAATGCTACATACAACTATTATGATTTGCTTATATGTTAATAATATTTTCTTAGGTAAATGTAATTTCGGAGATAGCAACAAATCATCTATACTCATATGAAATGTTTGTGCTAGCAATACTGCAGATTCAATATCTGGTTTTGTTTCTCCTTTTTCCCATCGACTGACTGCTTGTCTAGAAACATGACAAGCTTGGGCAAGTTCTTCTTGTGTCATATGTGCTTCTTTTCTTAGCATGACTATTTTTTCTGAAATATTCATGATGACTTCCTCCTTGCACATTTATCGTATCTTATTAACATTAATATATCAAGAAACCAAATGTAACATCTATGTATTTATAAGTTGCATTTATAATAAAATTATATGGAGTGATTAAAACTCCATATAATTTTATTGAAATTGATATCAAAAATAATTATTTAGTTATCCCTTTTTAAATTACTCAAATTTATGTTATGAACACAAGAAAATTTATAATAGAATGTCATATTTATATTTTCTCAACTTAAATATGCTTTATTGGTTGTTGCTTGAATTGGAAGTTGCTGCTGACTCTTGATTTCTTAATATATGTTCCAATACAATATAACAAGCAATAATTTTTTCTGCCTGACTATCTTCTAAAATATCTAAATAATAAATATCATGCATTGAAAACCATTTACGATGCGCAGTTGCTAAAACATGATCATTTTCATCAACAATCTTATAATCATGTGCAGCAAATTCTCCTAGCATTTTCCATCCTAACCCATCAACTACAAATTGATTTTTAAATGGATGTCCTAGTTTAATCTTCATTTCAAACTTTTCTCCATTAGCCATTTCAATATAATGAACTTGATGAATCGAAATAGCCTTTGCATGTAAATATGCTATTTCATTACCTTGAGCATCTTCAATATGTGTCTTATCATGAATAGATAATGCTTTACTTACTACACGATATCTTACATTTTCATTCTCATCTAAAATATCCATTTTATTATGTATACTCATAACTTTTCCTTTAATATGTAATTTCATTATATTTCCTCCTTTATTTTTATAGATGATCTTACTTAACTTCAGGACTCATAACTGGAAACTTATGATACATAAACTCATCATCATAAATTTTATCATATAATTCACCAATGAAAGTAAATGGTTTAACCCCTTGATCTCTTAATGCCATTCTTCCAAAAGCACTATATGTAATAATTAAGTCTAGTGTGATAAATACAACAGTAGCCATATAAATAGGATGAGCAATTTTATAAGGTATTTTTTCTAGCCACTTTGATACAAAAGGATAAATAACTTTCATTAAAACTGTTCCTGCAATTCCCCAACCAATCATAAATGGAATTGTGGTTCTCCCAGCAATATTTAAAAACATCTTAGAATAATCCCAAAAAATAACACCAAAACAAACATCCGCAATCCAACTTGTTATAAATTCTGTTGTTCCACCAATAAGAGCTGCGTAGATCCATGTTTTTAAAATACTTCTTTGATCATTATGTTTTCCTAATATAACAACAAAAATAGCTACTCCAACACCATAAATTGGGCTAAATGGACCATAAATCATACCTTGTCGATCAACCCATTCACCAAATCTTACGTACCACAATATTTCTTCATAATAAGTTCCTATCAAACATCCAATGACAAAAAAGATAAATATCTTTGCAAAACAATATCCCTTAGCAAATACTTTTTCTTCCATATTTTAATCTCCCCTCCTGTCATTTTCATTTTATCATATATCTTAAAATAATCATAACAAATCAAAACATTTATAATCAACAAATCATTGTTTAAGTCGTTGTAAATTAGAATTCAAGATATTAAATGTTTCTTAGATGTATTCAGTTATTTGAGTTTTTCTTATCAGTAATACCAATAATGACCTCAATGATATTTTTATGAACATCTATACTCCATTGACCAAACATTCTTTATGAAAAAAATCTCTCCTTTCATCGAAAGGAGAGAAGTGGCATTAACTATTATCCAAGCTATTGCTCAACTAATTGAAACAATCATAAGTGTCCAGGATCATAAGTCCTACTTATTTGTACTTGTGAAGATAACAGCAACTTATAAATATTCCTCCCTGTTTTAATTCCAAATAATAAACATTGTTAGAAAAAGGCTTATATTCTTTTATTTTACCAACAATCTTTTCAATAATTTTAAAATCTTCATCTATAGTAACATTCTTCTCCATGTACTGTTCATAAAAATCTCTATTATTATTTCTGTTAATCCTATGGATAGATTTTCTTATACTATATTTTCCATCATTGTTATCAGCAGCAGAAACACTTAACAGTGAGTAATCATTTGTCTTAAGCAGAACACATTCAATATATCATTAGCTCTATATATAATTATGAGTATCATATAGAAAGAATGTTGTTAAGCCTAATACAATTATTACTGATAATATTGATATAATAAATACTTATTTATGATATTATTTTTACGAAATCCACTATTTCTATTCATTTAATCACTACTTTCATATCGTTAAATCATGTTCAAAAATAAATTTCTAAATCCTCTATCTCACTAATTTTTGTTTCTTTTCTATTTTAATAGCTATGAAAAATTGTTTTTCTTTTTCTTGGTGTTTGAATGATTAATAAGTTTCTGCCTTTAACTGATTCAATAATAATCCTATAATTGAATGACTTGATTATTTTTTTATCTTTAATTGAATATATATGAGTATGCCATATTTCATCAGTATCAGGCCTTGGATTTGCTTCAAACACAATATAATCATTTTTATCATATTCCATAAAATATGCTATAATTGCATAAAATCCTTCCTGCCAAAATTTTATACAGTCAATTTCCTCTAATGTATGAAAATCGTATATATGTAACTCACCATGTTTATAACGATCTACAGTAGGCAGTAATAAATACTTTCCATCATCTGATATTTGGTAGAAGTTTTGACTGTAGCATGGCACCTTCTGCAACTGTTTTCTAGAACCATTTTCCCATATGGAGATAATAAAATTGTTGTTTTCATTTTCCCATCGATCTTCTAAGAAATAAAGATTATTACCATATGAAGTGATTTTTTTTAACCAATTCTTACTACTTTCATTTATATCTTGTTCTTCTCGTATTATTATTCTATTCTTTATATATACTAAAACTACATGTCGTTTAAATTCATTTGGGTTTATCTCCTCTGCATATTCATAGTGAATAACCATCTCATCTTTAAGGAAAGTTAATGACTCTATATTTGGTTTCATAAAATTCGTAAATTTAAATTTATAGTATTTATCATTGATGTAATCCCATTGATTGATTATTCTTGTTCCCCAATTCCAATAATATATACTTCCATTATGTAGGATACAGGAGCTCGTTTTTATAACTTTTGATTCATTGATAAACTCATGATTATAATTATAAACTTTATATCTTCCCTTTTTTCTAATTGTATATACATCTTCATTATGCATATCAATATTAACTTTTTCAATAGTATAATTTTCCATATTATCCTCCAAATAACTTTTAAAATAAATAATTTTTTTACAGTTTTAAATAGTCTTTCTAGAATCTCTCTATAAACTTCCAAGGTCGCAATAGTCCTTGTCACATTAACTGCTGTCTTAGGTTTTATTGTTAAAGGGAAATTTATTTTTAATAACCAATAATATAACTTGTTATAGATATATCTATGTAAAGAATTAATAATTGAAACTTTATTAATATCAACATCTATTCCTCCATAATGACTTTCTATAACTTCTCTTGGATGATTCAAATAAAAATCATGTTTTACTTTTCCATTCTCATTCCAAGCTTCTTGAGGAACAATATGTTGTTAATTTAAAGAAATATCCTACTGCATCATAAGTATAGATAGCATAGTCAGTTTTTCAAAAATTATTTCAATCTATTTCAAAATATAGATTTTCACTTAAATATACTCCATTAAATATTTTCTCTATTCTAAGTTTTAATTCTTCAGAACTTAATAAATATTCAATATACTCACATAATTTTAAATATATATTTATATTTTTATTATCTAGTAAATTAACTTCAATATAACACTTCTTACTTTTTTTATGAAATCAATGTCAATCTCATTTATTTTTTTTCTAGTTTTATTTTGAATAAAATCCTCAAATGACATATTTGTGAAAATATCAAGTTCAAAATCATACAGTTCATATCTCTTTCCTTCATTTATATAAAATGGGACAAAAACAACATCATCTGTTACAAACAATCTTTGACTTTGTTTTTCTAATAAAGCTTTTTTTACATCATTTACATTATAATAAGGGCATCTACATAATTCAATAATCTAATAATTCCAAATCAATTCCTCCTGTTGGTTTAAAGTATATTTTTATTTTACCAGAAGAATCAATAACAGCAAATTCATTCTTTGAAATTCTATAAAATAATTTATCACCATTTACTCTAATTTTTGTTAATACATTATTTCCTTTTGAACTAATCAAATTTTGTGCCTGTTGCTGATAGTATTCCTTTATAATATCTCTAAATTCTTTTTGATTTATGACATGTTTTTGATAATGGTGGTTTAGCAATTTATCAGATTTAAACTAAAATACTTATATTACTTCATAATCAACATATTCTCGATTATTATGAGTTACCCAAACTGCTTTCCCAATTGATTACTATTAATCTTAAGTCTCTTTGATGGATTAAAATAATTATTAAAAACATTTGGTTTACTTGTTATATATTTCTTATAAAATTCAAATAATAATCACTTAGTAAAAAACAATACTCTTAATTCAACTTCATTATTTTCATTAGTTATAATATCAGCCTTTCTTACGAGATCAGATTTTTTTATTGATAATAAAGGCAGTTGATTATTTTGTTTATGCGTTGTTATTTTTAAAATTAAATAGGAATCACTATCATGTAATTGTAAATCAAATTGTCTTTCATTAGTTGTATATTGCACAATTGTTTCTATACATTCTTTTATGATATTAATAATATGGATATCCTCTAGCATCTTATTATTACCTACAGTTATAATTGTAGTAATATTGTAACCATCTTTTTTTAATAGATTTATATAATTTAATATATTGTAATCAAAAGCTGGCACATTTGATGTTTGAGTTAATTCATATGCTTGATAATTTTCAATCACTTCATTAACAAATAAAGAAGTTTCATCTAAATTATGATTTTTAAGTAAATTCCTTATTTTAATAAGAATATAGAACATATGGTGTTTTTCTTGAAGTATTTGATATGATAATTTATTTGTTTTCTTATATAATTCTTCAGCATAATGACTTTTCAACAATTCATTACTTATTAACATATGATTATAGTGATCTATTTGCATACGATAATATAATATAAAAAAGGATATAATTAAGACGATAAAGAGAAATAACAGATTATAAATTGTCTTACTACCAATTGTTTGATAAAAAATAGCTTCATACAAGATAGTATAAGCCCCTAAAAAAGTAAACGTAAAAATACAAAATACAATCCAATAATCTTTTTTTAAAGTAACTTTTCTATACTGTTTTAATCTTTTCTCCACATAATAAAACATAAAGCCAAATATGAAATAAAATACTCTTGAAATCAAAGATAGGATTATGACTGCTGTATTTGTTAATCCTATATCTTTTGGACTAATATTAAGAAACAATGATACAAAAACTAACGATATAGTGTTAGAGAAAAGTAAAAGAGCAATCAATATTGATGGAATAATAAAGTAGTATAAATTCAATTCCTTCTTTACAAAATAGATTATTACAAAGTTCGTCATAATTAATAAAGCTAATAATAGAAAGTTGTTTGTTATATAATTATTAAATATGAATGTCTCAATGAAACAAATAATCGCATTTAAAAATATTAAACCTTTTTTATCATTAATTTCAAGAATCTTAAAACTAAAATAAGATAAAATAAAATCTTCTATAATTGTCATAATAGTGTCAAATAAAATCATTTTAATAAAAACTCCTCATATTGTTCTATAAGCTGACTTTGATATTTTCTTCCAACATTATGTTCTACATCATCATACATAACAACTTTTATTCTCATAACTTCCTTAGCATAATTTAAATTAATTACTAAATTTCTTTCTATTTGAACAAGCTCTTTATAATCTACCTGATTCATAAACTTCATCAATGAACTATGAATAGTCAATTCATTATCAATAGTTTTAATAATAAGATCATGTCCTATAACCATCAAATAAATTATTTTACTAAACTTAATAACATGCGTTCTTCCATCAACTTTAATCAAAATTCTCTTAATATTTTCATCCATATATTTTTTTACTTGTTTTAATACTTTAACAATATCTGTTTGATATTGTGCTTTACGTATAAATTGAAAAAATCGAATAGATAATGCTGAAAAAACAAGTTCTTCATGTATTGAAACAAAAACTATTATTGCTTTTGGAAAATAATCTTGGATAAATTGTCCTATATTTATACCATTATATTCTTTTTTTAAATCAATATCTAAAAAAACAAGATCAATAGATGAATAATCCTCTATTCTTTTAAAATCATCATTAATAATATCTATAGATACAAAATCATATAAACGAGAAAAAAACTGAGAAACATCTTTTTCTATTAATTTTGCAAATTCTAAATCATCATCTACAATAACAACATTCATAATTAACTCTCCCATTAAATAAATAAGAAATAAATATAATCTGTTATTTCAACAAAATTAAAATTTATTTCTTCATTTATTATATCATAAATTAATTTTAAAATTTAGCATTTTATGAGGTTATTAGGGTAGTCACTATAGATTAAAGCATCTTTAATATTTTAGTTGTAGATAAAAACTTATTCATAATCATATAAATGATAATAGATAATATGAATATAACAAATGCACAAGAGATTAATACCATAAATAGATACATCATCATTTGAATATTTAACATCTTCAATATTCCATAACTTATGAGTAAAGCTATATATGCAATGATAATTGGTATTCCATATTGTGATAATTCTTTTATGATGTATTGTTTTCTCATATCCTTGTTTGAGATACCATTAACTTCTAATAAGACTTGAGAAAATCTTAAGTGATAGTAATCAATAATTTTAAGTAAAATTATTGAAAGAACAACGATTGCACATATAAATATCATTATTGAATTTGTAAATTGTTCTGTGGTATTTTTTATATTTAATAAAGTTGTTATTTCTATTTGATTTTCTAATGATATATCTTCATATTTATCAATAAGAACCTCTAGTGTTTCAAGGTAATCATTTGCATCATCTAATGATATTAATGCATATGATGATTGTATAGGTGAGTTATCTTTATAATTATAGAGCTTTAAATAATCTTCATAAGGAAGATAAATGACTCTTGCAAGATTTGATTTTAATTTATAATCAGCAAATGCTTTATCTAATTGATAATCTGGTTGAAGGGTTATATTTTTTCCCTCAACTATAACATCTATTGCTTTGTCTTTTGTATCTCTGTATGTTTCATAATTGATATAAACACCTGCATGATTTTCATTTTTCAATGATTGTTTGATACCACGAGTAAAAAAATCATTTTCTAAATAGGGACATATCAAATATTGATTATCACTTATAAGTGGAGTTATTCTTTTGACAGCTTTGATATTTGGCAGTCCTTCCATTTCTCTAAGCACTGGTCCACTTATTTTCTTATCCATCCTTATTACCAATTGTGAACTTCGATATTCTTCTACGTTTTTATCAAGTTGCTTTTGATAATATTGTAAATACATTCCACAAAATGTACTAATAAATAAAATAAATGTTAAAAACAGTTGAAAAGTTTTATGTTTCCATTGATTTTTACGAAATTCACATTTATAAAAATAAGGAAGTCCTTTGAATACATATTTATCTTTATGCTGTAATGATGGATGAGCATTAACTAAATCTGAGCTTTTTATACATTGAATTTGTTTATCCTTAACTTCATAAAGATTATCACACGCTTCAAATAATAAACTATCATGTGAAGCGATGAGAATTGTTTTATGATAACGATTTTTTAATAAGTCTAAGATTTTTATAAATTCTTCCCTATTATCTTCATCAAGATAAGCTGTTGGTTCATCCATGAATATATAAGGTGTATCTTTCATTAAAGCACAAATAATTGCTAAACGTTGTCTTTCTCCACCAGATAAATGTTCAATATCTGTATGATCATCTAAGAATAACTCCAAGTCTGTTAAATACTGACGTGCCTTTTCCTCAGAAAATGTTTCTTGTGTTAAACTAGCATAAAAACGAATATTTTCCATGAGAGTCATACTATTGAATAATGGAATATTTTGAAAAACAAAGGCAATTTTATTTCGTTGAATATCTCTTATCTCATCTTTTGATAATGTTTGAACATCCTTTCCATCAAAGATATAATTCATTTGACTTTGATGAGATAAAAAAGCAATATCATATAATAAACTACTTTTACCTGAACCACTTGGTCCAGAAAGAACAGTAATTTGATTATCATAAATATATAATTGGCCATTCTTAATAAGTTCTTTATCAAATGATAGTGAAATATTTTTTATTTCTAGCATCGTTTATTTCGTTCCCTTCATAGATTTTTTATTGTATAATCTATTTCTATTTTTTCTTTAATACAAGGTGAGAAACTGCATGCATTAAAAGCAATAATATAAAACTTATTCCTAAGACTGCTAAATATTGAGTAATATATGCATATTGTTCTCTATTAATATATAACCATAAAAAACCAGCTATTGATATGATGATAAAATACATGCTATTTTCTAACAAAAGACTTTTCTTAGTATCCTTATCTTGTACCCCACTATCTTCCAATATTTGAAACTCTTTCTTTCTAGATTTCATTAAAAAGTATTGTGTTGTAAGAAGGGCTATTAATCCCACACTACAAATAGCAGCAAAACTTAACAACTTTGTTTGAAATGCTTCTTTCATCATTTTATCATATTCAAGCTGACCCAGATATCTAGAAAATGTATCATATTCATCATCCATCTCTAAAATAGAATTATTAATATCTGCAACATAGTCCTCATCTACAAATAATACATACTCATTCATGGTATATGGCTGTGCTGAAACTTGTTTAGAAAGAACATTATCAATGTAATAGCTAGAAATGATTTCTTCCTTCTTGTCAATATGAGACATGATATTCATTAAATTTTCATAGGGAATATAAATAATCAAGTCAGTTACTCCGGTTTCATATCCGTCATCCTTTTTAATAATCTTACTGACCTTAAATTCTAATTCTCTAAGTGTATATGTTACACTTCGATAATCTAGCCCACTACCTTTTATATATTGATCTTTAGGAATATAAAACTTCGCCTTAATTGTATCTCCTTCATGAATCTTATAAACTTGTGATAACCCATAGCTTATATAAACTCCATTATCGTGATCATTAAAATCATTACTCTCATAATATGGATATACTCTTAGGTCATAACCCTCACTCACATTTATAGTATAATTTTTTGTAGTTCCATTCTTATTAACAATTTGCAAAGTTTGTGATTCCTCACTATGAGGATTGAATAAGGTCAATTCCTCAAATTTCTTAATCTCCTTTACACCTTCCATATGTTTAATTTTGCTTAAATTATCTTCATCAAAAGGTTTTGAATCATGAGATCCTGATGAAGGATTATAGTCCCAAACTATTTCACCCTCTCTACTTCTTATAAATAACATTTCTTTTGAAGATTGATTTATTGCTTGAGAACTAACATTTGTGGTTTTTAAAAAAGAATTAACGATTAAAGATGATTGAATAAGGATAAATAAAGAAATAACTATAATCCCTATATACTGTATCCATTGAATTAAACTTTTATATCTAAAATACTTAATTGGTGAAAACTGATAATTATTTCTTAATTTTATTTCAGTTTCCTGTGTTTCATCAATATCATTCTTTTGACAATGAAATTCTTGATTTTCTATCTTATAAATAACATTACATATTTCTAATATTTCAGGTGTATGTGTTGTTAATATGATTGTTTTATCTTCTAATGAAACCAATATCTTTTTTAATAAACTTATATTCTTTTTATCAAGTGAAGCTGTTGGCTCATCTAAAATAATGATATCCTTATCACAAAATATAGCAAGAGCAATTAACATTCTTTTTCTTTCACCAATAGATAAAACACTTGGTAATTTATTAATGTTCACATTATTTAAATTAACTTTTTCTAGACAACGATTAATTTTTTGTACATCTATTTTTTCTTTCTTCATTTCAGCATAAAACTGAAAATGTTGCTTAATTGACATATTTGGAAAATAACTTCCTAACTGATCAACATAAGCAACATGATTTCTTACAAAATCATCTTTTTGATGAATTTCTTCATGATTATAATACATCTTTGATTGTGAAAAAGATGAATCATGTATAATACTTTTTAAAAATGTTGTTTTTCCTGATCCACTTTTCCCTACAATCGCATGAATAGATGAGGAATAGAATTGAATTTGTGTATTATTGAATATATTTCTATCAAAAGAAATATGAATATCTTTAATCTCTAGCATAATATGCCCCCTATTATTTTATTTTGCTTATATCAAATTATATATTTTTTTAATTGTAACACATTTAACTATCACCAAACAATTTTTTACTCACAAGAAACATTTTTAAGTCACAAAATACACAATATATAAACTATAACATTCATTTTATATATATTCCTTTTTATCAATAAACTTTCTTATATATAATATTTTAAAAATTAAAAAACACCTATATCAACTCATATGAATCAACATAAGTGTTCTATACTGTATTTAAATATTAATTTTATAATCTGAATTATTTCTTATAGAGACAAGAAAACAACACAACTCCTCATGTCAGTTGTTATTTGTCAGATTGATTAACAATCAGTCTCAATATCATATTTTTATATATAAATAATTATCATTACCAAATTAATGAAGTTTATATAATAATACAGAAAATCAAAAAATGATATTTTTGGGAGATAGAAATTATTTATCAACTGATATGTTTATCTTCTATAACATGAAGATCTACAAATTTTGTTATAGAGGAAAACCAAACTTTTATAAGGAATAGCTAAAAAGCAGTGTAAGAGATGGATGGATCAATTGATTTAAAATTAAAATAGTCAAGGACCATGATAGAAAACATAGAAGATTTAGATTAAGAATAGACAAAATTAATTTTTTCATTATTCTACCACTTCTATTGTTTCTTCAATTTCTGCAGGAATGCCAGTCTCAAAATTATTAATTGCTTCGTGTAATGAGTATGTTCTATACCCTAAATAAAGGGTACTTAATAGTAATACTAATATGCATGTCATTGTCACAATTCTTTTTAAATTCATTCTCTTCAATAAATATTTACTATTAATTGTATCATAATATGCTTTCACTATATCGATAGGATTGCCAAAAATATCAACTAATTCTTCATATGATGTATCTTCATATTCATCAATTTGTTCTTTAAGCTGGTTAAGATACAATTTTTCTTTTTTTAAATATACAGGAAAAAGCTTTTTTACATCCCTATAATATCTTTTATTTGCTGTCATTGTTTTCCCCTCCATGAACAATATTGTTAATTTGTAGTACAAGATTATCATAATCTTCCACAAGCTGTTGAAGATATTCTTTTCCTTCATCTTCCAAATGATAATAAACGCGCGCTTTGTTTTTTACAACAATTGTATGACTAGTGATATAACCATCCTCAATAAGTTTATAAATAACAGGATACATAGTCCCATGTTTAGGCACAACATAACCATTTGTTTGTTCAGAAATCACTTTAGATAGTTCGTAGCCATACATATCTTTATGTTTTAAGACACTTAAAATCAATAAATCAAGTTTAAATAAATAATTAGAATATTTAGCCATATCTACCTCATTTCATTTAATAGATTATATCACAATAGTAACGAATATAAAATAAGTCGTAAAAAATAATATATTTATTGACAGTTATAATAAACCACAATACAATATAATTAGAGAAAGCGATTACACCCTAAAAAGAAAGATAATGAAATATTAAATTTATGTAATCCAAAGATAATACTTCTTTTAATTGGAAAGAAGTATTTACATGAAGTTATTTAAGAAGTTTATTATTCTCTCTACAGATAAGGGGATATATGGAGTATTAATAATAGCTCTAACAAAAAATTAAGTATTTAATGAAAATCATATCTTTGTTGATATGCTTTATAGAAAGGATTTGATATAGATGATAAGAGTTCAAGATTTGAGTTTTAGTTATAGTCAACTTACAATTTTTGAAGAAGTGTCTTTTTCGTTTTATAGTCATCATATCACTGTGATAAAAGGTGAAAGTGGTAGTGGCAAAACAACTTTGCTTGATTTGTTATCTTTGAGATATGGAGTTTGTTTTGATATGGAATATAATGGTCAAAGCATAGTTCATAATAAAGTTCAGATGAAGTATTTAAAAAATCTCTATTATATGCAGCAAGAATGTAGCTTTAATACAGATCTTAAGATAAAAGATTATTGGAGCCTTCTAGAAAGTATATATGGTCAATGCTCGAATTTAGATTTTCTGATACAACAAATGGGTCTGGAAAAGGAAAAAGATTTATATCCTGCTCAGCTTTCAGGAGGGGAAAAACTAAGAGCTTCCTTTGTTGCTATTGCCATAATGAAACCACAGATTATTTTGATGGATGAACCAACTGCTTCATTGAATATTGAATACAAAATAAAATTATTAGAATTACTTCAGAATCTAAAAAAAGATTGTCATATTATTATAGCAACACATGATCCATATATTATTGATAATGCAGATATGCTATATACAATAGACAATCATGATTTAATATTACAAGATAGTACATTATTAGATAATAATAAAATTTCTAAAATTAAAAATAGAGAGATTTCATTAAAGAAAAACTGGCTTAATATCTTTATGAAAATGAAAAAACATCATATCTTCAAGGAAAGTATCACACTTTTGTTGATGTCATTTGCTATAACGCTTTGTGCGTTTTCAATCAATGTAGACAACGGATTCTTTCGATCTTTTGAAACAGACTTAGAAACACTTGAAAACAGAAACATATTGGTTTACAAAGGATTAGATCCAAGTAGTCCAGGCTTTAATGGAAATATGGAAAATGCAACATATTTTCCTATAACATCATCAGAACTCGCTACGATTCAAAATATACCAAACATTGCATCAATGTCCCCAAAAATTATTTTGCATAGTTATATTGATGAGAGGTTATTAAAAAGTTATCCATCCATGCAAATTATTAAAGATAATCAAATCATTTATGATTATCAAAATACTATTGATAAAGAATTGAAGGAAAGCAATTCGAATTTTTTTACATTATTTATTGATAAAATGAATAATCAAGAAAAAGAGAAATATATATCTGAATCCTTTCGAAATCATGAAGAAGATGGCATTTATTTAACGAAGCAATTTATGATCAGATGTGGCTTAACGATAGATAATTTAAAAGACGCATCTATTAAAATGAATATTGCAATACCTATGTATGATGTTTCTGGAAAGATGCAATTTTCCGGAAGTACTCCAAGTGGTATAGAAACAAGCGACGACGATTTTCTTCCGGCAAATTATATTGAATGTACTTCTAAAGAATTAGTTTTACCTATATTAGGTGTGGTTGAACATGATTTAGAAGGAGCACTGACAGAACAGGATGCAACTTTTTATATGAATGATCAATTGCTAGAAAAGATAGCCCAATCGTGTATGCCTACAAAAGGAAAATCTGTCTATTTGAGGGATAGTGCAGAAGGATATGTGGAAACTCATTCATTGGAAGATGCTGATTTGGTTGAAGTCTATACACCATGGCAACCAAATGCATACACTGTTGAGGTTGATAAAACTGAACACATTGAAAAGGTTGTTGATGAATTGGAGTCAAAAGGACTGACAGTTGATTGGAAATATAATGATTATCAATTGATAGGTGAATCTATGAAGAATACAAAAACAACACTTTATTTTATAAGTATAGCTTCGATTATTTTTGTAACATTCATTTATGGAATTATTCATTTTATCAAGGGAAAGGATGAAAAAAATTTCAACCAGTGGTTAAGAAGCATAGGTTATCTTCAAAAGAAGGATATATTAAAGATTAAGATCCAAAAATATTTCATTAATGCTCTTTTGCTAGCGATAATTTCTTACATGATGCTTTGGGTAGTCGTACTCATATCTGCATATGTTTATTATCAGCCATATATCATAGACTTTAATTCGGTGTTGGTAATCTTTACAGTTGCATTCATTATACAGCTAGTTGTACCAATGTTATGGGAGGTGTTGTCAAATGATTAGACTTGAAGATATCAATATTGTCTTTGATAGACCATTGTTTGTTCATCAAAATATAGAAATCAAAGATCATTGTTTGACATTGATAGCTGGTGAAAGTGGTTGTGGTAAGACAACGCTTCTTTATCAGATAGGCCTTATTAACTACTCAGAAAAAAATGCAAAATATTGGATTAATGATATAGATATAACATCATTTTCTATGCATAAGAAAACACTTTTTAGAAGATATAATATCGCTTTTGTTTTTCAAAACTATATGTTATATGAGCATTTCAATGTGTATGAAAATTTATGCTATTATGCAGCTTTGTCAAACAAATCATTGAATGAAGAAGATGCCAGAGAATATTTAAATAAGGTTCATCTTGATGTCTTGCTGGATAAGGCACTCTATACACTTTCTGGTGGACAAAAACAGCGATTAGCCATAGCATGTGCTCTTATCAAAGATGCACCAATCTTAATATTAGATGAACCAACCAGTGCATTGGACGAGAAAAATGCCATTTCAATATTTCAGGTTCTTAAGGAAATCAGCCAAGAAAAAACGGTTATTGTGACAAGTCATAATCAAATAGCTTATGACTATTGTGATGAAATTATTGAAATAAAGGATGGTAATATTCATAAAATAAAAGAATCTCATGCCAAAAATCAAGAAAGTGTTATTCATCAAAAAAATTCATCACATATTTCATGGCAGACATATCGTTTTTATATGAAAAGACAATTTCATTTTTCAAGAAAGATGAAATATTTATTGATATTAGCTCATTTAGTTATTCTGCTGTTTTGTTTTGGAACAGTCTATTTAACGGATCAATCTATTCAGGATAACCTGAATATGATTTCTTCAAAGGATCCTGGCTGGATGTATGTTGAAGGTATCAAGAAGGATGAATTATCATCAAATACAATCATGTCATCTTATCCGTTTTATGATGTTTCATTGTTTATATTAAATGATTCGTATCCAGTTATTCCGTACTATCCTGAGGAAAATATTGCAAGTAAGATTTGGTTTAGAATGGATGTTACAGACAATGATGGATTTTATTTTAGTAACTCGCTATATACGAGTATTAAGTATCTTGTCGCACCAACAAACGAAATGTCTTTTTTGAATATATCAAACGGAAAAGAAGTTTCTCTTTTTTATAAAGGAATATTGTTGCAGGGAGTTGCAAGCGAGCTGATTGATTCTAAGAAGTTTATTTATATGCCTCAAGAATTAATTGAAAATCAATTGAATCCTCAGCAAGTCAATGGATATGTCGTGTTTTGTAATTCCTATCAGAATTATGTCCAAACAAAAGAGACTTTAGAAAAATCAGCTTATAAAGTTATCACATACCATCAATTTGACAGCATAGCAAAATATGTAGAAAGATTGCATGATATTCAACAGAATCTTATTATTGGAATTCTCGTTTTAGGATGCATTATTCTTATGATTATGTATCGTTCATATATTCAAAGTAGAGAAAAAGAATTATCACTACTTAAATGCATGGGATTAACTACGCTTAATATTTCTGCGCTTGTATGTTTTGAATTGATATTGATGAATATTATTGGATTGTTTATTGTGTTTATCTTGACGAATCTGTTTATTCAAGACTTTTATCAATATATCTTTTTGGTTGAAACAGCTATTTTACTTGTTAATATCTTACTCATTGTCTTTATGATAAAGAGAATCAAACCGGTCAAGGTATTTAGAAATTAAATAGATATGAATGGAGATAAAAAAAAAAGATACACTTTGTATCAAACATTCACTATTTTTATATAAAAAAAGTAGAACTCTTATAAGAATTCTGCTTTTTTCACGACTAATTTGCGAAAACAAGATAACTTCTTGGATACTTTCTTGACCAGTTAATAACATAACAAGTCTATCAATTCCCATACCCATTTCACCTGTTGGTGGTAAACCATATTCTAATGCTTCTACATAATCTAAATCCATTTCAATTCATTCATTATATATATACATTTTTATGTGTTTTTCTAAGTTATTAGATATCTAAAACAAGTGTTTATACACTAATTTTATCTCTATTGATTTCATTTTGTATGCCAAAATGTATGCCAGTGACATCTTCAAAATATTAATTTTATCCCTATTTATTACGTTATTTCATGTGTAGTAATATTCAAAACTTCTAATGATAAAATTACTATTTTTTAAACATTACTTTATCAACATTATTCATATTTATGTTCCCAAATTATAACACATCAAATCTAAAATTGACACTTTTTGACACTTATATCCTATAAAATTAAAATTAAATTATTTCTTTACAAAAATAAAAAATAAAGTTACTGATATATAGTAATTTTACACTTATACAAATTTTATTTATATTTCCTATGTTTCAATTAAATCAACAGGAATAAAATTATTATAATATTTAAATTTTAAAATACATTTTGCTTCAGAATTTCTTTTAAGTATTTGCATATCATGATTTTTACTATCATAAGATATCATCAAATTTCCCATTGTTTTGATATCATATACTTTATCAGGTAAAAAATCGTAATCTCCACTAGAATAAACAACTTGCTCGCTATTACTTATAACAATAAGATTATTATTCACTTTTTTAAAATTACAAGCAGTATCTCCTAAATAGTATAAGTTATCATCAAGTGTATAAGTTGATACTTTACCTAAATAATATTTATTGTCTTCACTACTATAAAGTATGATATATCTATTGTTATTTTCAATTGTGAAGTTATCGATATCCTTGATAGTTGGAGTATATATATCATCATCTTTTCTTGTAAAAAAGATAAAAGCAATAGAAACTATACAAATGAATACAACACTAAAAATTATTATTTTTTTCTTCATACAAGCGACACATCCTCTCAACTGTTTTTCTAATATAATTTTACCATAGGCTATACACTCAATAAAAGAAAAAATGAAAAACAATTAAATATTATTCTAATCCGTGTATTATAAAAAAATGGAATTAAAGATTATTAGGACAAGGTATGCCTTATCCTAATAATAGCATATTGATTTCTGTCATCTAGATATTAAAAAATCTTCAAAGATATCGTATTATTTTAATCAACAAAAAATAAGGTAACTATTAACTACCAAAAGTTGCACTGCAGTGATCTTATTGATGATGAAGTTGCTATTTGTATTAGCACGTTTTACAATTATATTCAAACGAAAAGACTATCTAGTCCATCGCCAAACTTTCTAAATAGTCAACCACGAAAAGAGACATGTTTTTATAATGCTCTTTCAAGAGAATAATAAGAAACAATCAGTCTTCAAACCAATTTTTAAGAAAGGAGTTTTTATATACCCATATATATATGAGAAAAGTAGAAAAATATTGTTGAATATATTGATAATTTATAAAATGTATGCCACCTATACTTATAAACAACTTTCATTACTAATAAAAAAGCATAACTGATAAGTTCAGAATACTCACCATAAACAAACCTCGTAATTAATTAATATATCACATTAGTATATATTTTTTGATAATTACTACTTACACATGAATTAAGCATTTATTTCATTGAAATTATAATAATCTAATAATATAAGTTTTTTATTTACCTAAACTAAACACACCATCTACATATTTATAAAGTTGTATCACATATATATAATGAAAAATAAATAGATGACTAAATAACATTACAAATGCAACTAACCAGGCACTTCCTGGAATATTCAAAGTTAAATATAATTCAATTACAGTTAAAATAATGATAATAGGTATAAATATGCAACTATATGTTATTATTTCAATTGAGATTGTTGATGGCAATTCATCTCTGTTTTTCTTTTTTAAATAATACAAAGTGAATGGAATAATTGTTAAAAGAATAATAATAATATGCATAGGATCAAAATAGAACCCTAAAAAGATTTTAATATTTCAGAAAAATCTTCTGTGACCATCCCCAAATACCCCTGATTATACAAAATTATAATCATAATCGTATTTACAATCATAAATAATAGATTATAACCATAATAATTGTACCTATTCATAACATTATATTTTTTCTTCATAAAAATCTCTCCTTTTTATATAATATGAATTTTGTATTATATTTGGTGTAGATCACTTAATATTTTTAGTGTTATTAAGTGTATTAAACTTAGCCGTTATGGGACACTACGTTTATATTCGTGTGTTTCCCAAGCAGTACATTTTTTCTTGAAATCAATATTACATGCGGTGCATAATTAAATTCACCAAGTTCATCAATTAACTTATCTTTTAATTTCATATCCCCTTTTCCCATTTCAAAATAATATATGTATTTTTTAGTAGTATTAATATCCTTTTTTATTTTTTGTATCAAATCTTTGCAATATGGGCACTCTTTCCTTCCTATAACTAATATAAATTTTTTCCCTGAATTTATTCTTTCATGAATTTGATCATATTTGACTATATTAAAATATTCTTTATCCATATTTTTTAGTCCAATCATTAGTATTATTAAAAAAACAATGCTGATACAGATTACTTTTTTCTGTTAATCATAAAATCACCTAATTATTCTTTTTTTAATCTGTATTAAAATTTAGAATCTTAACTTAGATTATTATAAATAAATATAGTTATTTATAAAATATATAACATAACTTATATATTTAAATGAGAAAGAGAAACACTTTTGAGATATCTAACATAATCAATAATATTTAAATTAATATCTATGTTCTTCTTTATAATATTATACTAATCTACATTATTTAATCAAAAAATTAATAGAATGTTTATACATAATTTTCATTTATAAATTCTAAGTTAAATTTAGATAATCAAAATGGTTTGATTCAATTTTTTATTATTAATATAATAACCATTTTTATCTCCTCCTCAAAATTATTTAAAATAGAATTATACTTCTTATATCTATAATAAGTATAATTCCTTTGAAAAAAAATATATATAATTAATGCGTAGAACACCTGTTTTTTGCGTAGAAAACATTATAATTTTAATTCGTTTATAAAATGAAACAATATTATAATCATTAATGAAAATATAATTATATTTAAATATATCAATGTAAATCTTTGGTTTCTTTAACAATTTTTTTTATAATCTAAATATGCTATAATTAAAAAAAAGAAGGTGATTTTTACAATGAATGTTGCTATTGTAGACGATGATATTATATTTTCTAGAACTCTGAAAAAATTAATTGAATCATTCCTAAATAAAATATTCAATGATTTAAAAATTGAACTTATAAATGATAATTTCTATAATCGCATTAAAGATAAACCTTATGATTTGATTTTTTTAGATATTGATTTAAAAAAATCAAATGGCATTAATATTGGAAAAAACACACTGTTATGGGAAAATCAGCCTATTATAATTTTTGTTTCTGCTAGAAACGAACTTGTATTCTCCTCTCTATCTGTCAGACCATTCTATTTCGTCAGAAAATCAAATTTAAAAAATGACTTAACTACAATGTTTGTGTTGTTAAAAAAATATTTTAATGAGCAAATGTCTTTTTTTACATTTGAATTTCATGGTAGAATAACTAATATTTATTTTAAAGATATATGCATTATAGAATCTAAAGGTCATAACATTATTATAAAAACTAAAAAGGGCGAATATATTTGCAGAGCATCAATGAAAAATATTTTAGAAACTTTAGGGGAAAAAAATATTGTTCAAATCCAAAAAGCATATGCTGTTAATATTGACTATATTAAAGAAATTAATAAAGGCATAGTATATCTAAAAAATAATGAACAATATAACATTGGAAGAAAATTTAAAAAAACTGTTGTTCAAAAATATAAGGAAAGATTTTTAAAATGGTAGTATTTAATTATTTGATTAATTTTATAGAAGGTTTCATATTAAGTTCTTTTATTGCGTTTTATTTTGACTTAAAAGATAAAATAAAATATATCTCTATTGTTTCTTTAATTTGTTTTTCACTCATTAGTATATCAAATTTTATTAATGAATTTGATCATTTTTTACTATACATACTTATAATTGCACTATTAATATCTTTATGGATTACAAAAAAAGATAAAAATTTTGAAGATATAATTATTTGTTTCATCGCAGGAATGATGCTTCTAATTGCAAATTTGATTTCATTATCATGTACATCTTTAATCTTTAATATTAGTACAACAGACATTTATGACAACCAACAGTTATTTGTATTTGCTATAATTTTATCCAAACTCATTTTTACATTTATTGCAATTATAACTTGTGCATTTAAATTAAAAACAAATACTAAATTACCTATGAAATATTGGTGGATAATTTTGATCTTAGGATTATCTATTATTTTTGTTTTAGCAATTCTCATAGAAAGTCTGTTAAGCAATTTTATGTCTTCAAATATGATTCTTATATTAATGATTGCTATTATAGTAATATCATTTTTATTCTTAGTAATTTTTAGAAAAATACAAATAGAAAATGCCGAAAAAATAAAGTTAGCATTAGAAATTCAAAAGAATAAATATAATACAGAGAACTATAATAAAATAGTTGCAATATCTAATCAAATTACTGAAGCTGAACATAGAATGATGTATGTTTTAATGCAGCTAAGAACTTGCATCGATAACATGGACTATGAAAATGCATCAATTATAACTGATCAATATATAAAAAAAGTAAAATCGTTTAATTCTATGATTACAACAAATAATCCATACTTTGATTTTATAATTAGCAGAAAAATTAATGAACTTATTTTTCAAGATATATATGTCAAAAAAACAATATTTATATCTCAAAATGATATATATAATAATAAAAATTTTTGTGATCTAATACTTAAAATTATATATATATTCGAAATCAATCTAGATAATAGCAAAGAACTAAACCTTGGTATAAGTCAAGAAAGTAATTTTGTTCTAATAGAGGTTATAGGAAGATTAACAACTAATAATTTTAAAATTTCTGATGAAATAAATAATTTAATTAAGTTATTCAATGCTGACTTTACTTTAAACAATACAAAAGAAATTGTTACTCTAAAATTGATTATTGAAATATAAATCAAAATAAAATATCCTAGTAATTGAAATTATTATTAATAATATTACTCTGTTGTGCTGATAACACTTTGTATGCTTAGTAAACAGTAACCATGTGATTATCACATAAAAATATATGAATTTTATTTATCTTTTTACGATGCACTTTAATACTGAGATATAGATTATGCTTTCTAATAAATAATTATCTAGTATTGTATAGATATTTGCACATTTATCATTATCCCTAAGATATTTAAAAAATATGTTTCGTTTTCTATAATTAGGTTTATAAACATTGAAGATAATTTCCCAGACATTAATGAAAATTATTGCTTTTCCTTTGTCTCATTTAACGATAATATCATAAGTTCTATAGCTCCATCTAAAACTACTTATATCATTTCTAAAAATTGCATTGTCTTCAAAAACATCTATTTTTTTAATTTAAAAGCAATAATTTCTTCAATACTTTCCCATATATTTGTATTCATATCTTTAATTTTATCAAGCAATTCATATTCATATTTAAAAACAACATTTTTTGATTCTAAGAATTGTATTGCTTCAATAAAACTTTTTCTATTTGTACCTAGCATTGCCTCAAATGTCACCTTACTTTTATCTTTTAAATGTACTGAAAAGAAGATTGGATAAGCATATTTCAACAAACGCCCCATTAATATATTTTTCCAATAGACATGAATATAGTCAATATCATCTATATAAACTGAATTAACTAACTCTGGTCTTGTAAAGATTACTTCTTTCGTGTCATAGACACTAATTTTATTTGATTCAATGTCCCAATGATTAGATTTTTTTTCCTACATAAATTTTCATAATATTACTCTCCATTACTGATATATCAAATAAGACTTTTTAAATATATCTTAATTATATTTATTTTTTATTATTCTATGATATTCATGATTATTATTATTTTGTTAATAAATATTTTTTATAATATTCTAATAAATTTTTTTGATATTTTCTGCCAATATTGAACTTATAATTTGGTGAAAGCAGTACAAATTTTTTGGTGACTTCTTTTGAATAACTTAAATTAATAATTACATTTCTTTGAATTTGTACAAAATTTGTTGAATCTAATAAGTTTAGAAATTGTAATATTGATTTAGCAATAACATAATCTCTGCTTTCTGTATGTATTGTAAGTTCATGTCCCAGTGAAATACAGTATATTATTTTTGTTATATTAATTTTTACCATTCTCCCTTTTATTGTTAAAATAATATTTCTATAGTACATATCTAAATGTTTTTTTAATAATCTAAATACTATATATTTATCTTCGTTGTATTTTGATTTTCTAATAAATTGAAATGGTCTTACAACAAGAGTGTTAAAAACTAAATTTTCATGTGAAGAAATAAATATAATAATGATTGCTGGGTATATGTTTCTAATTTGTGTAGATAATTCTATTCCATCAAACTTTTCTAGGTCAATATCTATAAAAATAACATCTGTATCTATTAAATTAATTTTATAAAAATCATTTGTTAAAATTTCTATATCTTCAATATTAACATAATCTTTAAAGTGAACATATAAATCATATTTTAATTGTACAGAAAAATTCGAATCATCATCAATAATTTTAAATTTCAATTTTCTTATATCCTCCTATTTTTAAAAGTTATTGTATTTAAGTTTAATTATCCATATCTTCAATGGTCTATTGTGATTGATTATGATCCTTTATATTAATTTCTTCTTTTTTAAGCTTCCTAGAAAATAGAGAAAAACATTTAAGATACATGCCATTGAAATACCTTCAATAACACTATGATTATTTATGAAATGTAAAATAAAAAATAATATTACACATACTGTTTTTATGTGTTGTTTAGATTTTGTATATATTTCTTTATAATTTCCTAAGAAATCATTAGTTAAAGGAGTAACAAACCAAAATATGACAATAGCAATAAATCCTACTATTTTTATCAGTATATGTATATCCAATTTTCTCATAAAAAGAGTAATTATAAAGAGCATAACAAATGAAATTAAACATTTTTTTACACATGAACAATGATAACCACCTAAATTAATTCTTATAGGCGTAAATGATAGTAAAAAAAATATTCCATATGTAATATCGTCAACTATAATAGATATAGTTAAAACTAACAGTATTGGTAATAAATTCATTATTAACACTTTCATTCCATAATCATAAAAATTATATTTATCTTCTTCAATATACTTTTTATTTATTAATTCTGTTAATATTTTTTTGCTCAAATTCATGTCTTCCCCTCTTTAAAATTACTTATCTTATTTAATAATACATTGTTAACACACCATATATTAAACTGACTTCATTAATTTTCATTAAAATTATCAGGTATTTTTGGTTGATACATTCCTAAAACAGAAATTGAATGTGCTCCTGATATTGCCATAAAAGAAACAACCTTTAGAAAAAAAGTTATTAATAATTTTTTCATAATATTTCACCTTCCTCATTTTTTAATAAAAACTGCAAATATTTGTTTTAATTAATGTTCATTCTATATTTTATATTTGTTATCTCCTTTATATTCTACATTTTATATTTTTTTTATAATATGTTTATAATTTTGTCATAACTAACATCTATTTGTCACAACTAACATATTTTTTAAACCCAGTAAATCAACATACATATATTTTTATCTTATATAATGTTTCTCCTTCTGTAATATGTCCTAGTTATAAAAATAGTTACAGAGGTGACAATATGACATTAAGGTAGTGTCATGATATATTTACAATTATCCCAACAAAAAATCTAATTAAAAAAATACATATTACTTGTACTTCCATTGTTTTCTCGAGTTCTATGTATTTTTAGTATTAAATCTTCTTTTTCAAAAACTGCCAGTTGTCTAATAATAGTACGTTTACTTAAGCCTGTATCTTTTGCTATGGTGTTAATAGAGAGAAAACATGACTAGTTTTTCTATTAGCATATCTTAGCAATGCTCTGTAGACCGTTCTTGCTGTTGGAGATATATCAGCGCTTGATACTTTATTATAAAAATACATATAATCTTTATTCAACTTTAATACCTACCTTTCTGATACTTTCTTTTAGAATGTCTTTTATTGGATATTAATCTTTTAACATTATTTTAAGTTTACTCACAGTCGTTAGTAATCGCCATATCATTTACAGTGATTAGACAAAGCATGCTTACCTTTGCTAACTGATTCACTAATTATTTGTTACTTTACTTTTTCATTAGTAAAGGTCCTCTTCAAATTTATATGAACAAAAATAATAAAATTCATGAAACAATATTAAAGAAACACATATTCATATTTTTAAAACCTATATATACTTTTTTGTTTTTTACTCTATTTAGAGCAAAAAATAGTTAAACTAAAAAGAGGAGTTGAAAATATTGACTATTTATCAATAAAATCATTTCCTCTTTTCTTTTTACGCTCATAATTTAAAATGAGAAAGAGCTCTTTTACTATGTTTAATTATTTCACACGTGGCTTCATTTGCGGAAAGAGAATTACCTCTTGAATAGATTCTTGACCAGTTAATAACATAACTAATCTATCAATTCCCATACCCATTCCACCTGTTGGTGGTAAACCATATTCTAATGCTTCTACATAATCTAAATCCATTTCATTTGCTTCATCATTACCTAATTCTTTTTCTTTTAATTGATTAGCAAATCTTTCATATTGATCAATAGGATCATTTAATTCAGTAAATGCATTAGCATATTCATTACCACAAATAAATAATTCAAAACGTTGTGTAAAACGTGGATCATCTAAGTTTTTCTTTGCAAGTGGAGAGATTTCAATTGGATGTCCATATACAAAAGTAGGTTCAACAATTGTTTCTTCTACATATTCTTCAAAGAAAGCATTAATAATATGACCATAACCAAAGTGAGGTTCTACTTCAATATGTCTTTCTTCAGCTAATGCTTTTGCTTCTTCAAAAGTCATATCACTAGCAAAATCAATACCAGTTTTTTCTTTAATTGCATCAGTCATAGAAATACGTTTAAATCCAGGAGCTAATGATAATTGATGTCCTTTATATTCAATATCATAAGTTCCACAAACAACCTTTGCAGCATTAGAAATAATACCTTCAGTTAAATCCATCATCCCTTCAAGATCACTAAAAGCTTTGTAAACTTCAATTGTTGTAAATTCAGGATTATGTGTTCTATCCATTCCTTCATTTCTAAACAATCTTCCAATTTCATAAACCGCATCCATACCACCAACAATTAATCTCTTTAAAGATAATTCAGTAGCAATTCTTAAATAGAAATCAGTATCCAAAGTATTATGATGAGTTATAAATGGTCTAGCAGCAGCTCCCCCTAAGATAGGATTTAAAACTGGAGTTTCTACTTCAACATATCCTTGACCATCTAAATAATTTTGAATTGAACGAATAATTTTAGGTCTTGCAAAAGCAATCTTTCTTGATTCTTCATTCATAATTAAATCAACATATCTTCTTCTATATCTTTCTTCAACATCACTTAAACCATGATATTTTTCAGGTAAAGGACGTAATGCTTTTGTTAAGTGAATATATTTTGTTGCTTTAACTGAAAGTTCACCTGTATTTGTAACAAAAACAGTTCCTTCAATACCAACAATATCACCAATATCACTCTTGATTAAAACTTCATAATCTTCTTCACCAATAACATCTTTTCTTACATAGATTTGAATCTTTCCATCTCTATCTTGAATATGCATAAAGCAGACTTTTCCTTTACGACGTTTTGTCATAATTCTTCCAGCCACTTTAACAGGTACTGCCATTTCTTCTAATTCTTCATGTGTTTTCCCAGCAAATTCTTCTTTAATTTGTTCAGAAAAATGAGTCACATCAAATCTTTGTCCAAAAGGATCAATTCCTCTTTCTTTTAAAAACTCTAACTTTTCACGTCTTACTAATTCTTGTTCACTAAATTGTCTTTCTTCCATCATTTTCTCCTTTCCAAATAAAAAACTCCCATCCACAAGGGACGAGAGATATCGTGTTACCACCCTAATTCATTACTATATCACTATAGTAATCTTTTCAACTCCTATCAGAGTCTAGCCTGTAACGCGGCACACGTTATTTTATCACCTTTGATCCAAAATACAGCTCCTAGTCTTTATTCATTGTTAATATTATCATCCATTTCCACCATCAGGACTCTCTAGTCATACATCATAACAATTACTTGTCTATTCACAGCCTTTTTTCTATACGCATGTATTATATAAATAAACCAAGTTCTTGTCAAGTTAAGAACTTGGTTTTTCTTTTATTCTCTGATTCAAATATGATATTGTCTCAATGTATCAAAGTTGAATATGTCCTGCATGCAGGACATATTCAAAACTTCATGTTATGATATAACCTCAT
>NZ_SMCQ01000028.1 GCF_004343035.1 Longibaculum muris | reverse complement strand
AACTAGTCATAAGGATAGAGAAAGAAGAAAGGGAGGAAGTAGACATGTGTCAGGTACTAGAGGAATTTAAATTAGAAAGTGAAATGAGAGGACTTAAACAAGGGAAAATCCAAACCATTGTAAATCAACTAAAAAGCAAATTTGGATTTGTATCAAAGGAACTGATTATGAAGATAGAGGAAAGTTCAGATGACAAAATAGATGCTTTAACAATCAAGATTATTGATGCGAAAAGTGAAGAAGAACTGATGAATGTTTTATCG
This sequence comes from Longibaculum muris, assembly GCF_004343035.1. GTDB lineage: Bacteria > Bacillota_I > Bacilli_A > Erysipelotrichales > Coprobacillaceae > Longibaculum > Longibaculum muris. Next base: position 41,994 of record NZ_SMCQ01000028.1, on the reverse strand, counting down.
TAAGTCATATTGAAATGAGATAGTTAAAAATAGCTATCTCATTTTTATTTTTAAAATATTATGTAATTATTATGTGATATGATTGTTATATAGATGAGGGAGGGGAGAAACGTGAAAAAAGATGAAATTGATTTGCTTTATCAAAAATATTACTATTCTCTGTTCCTTTTTGCCTTTTCTCTTACTCATCAAAAAGCAGATGCAGAAGATTTAGTGATGAATACTTTTGTTAAAGCATTATTGAGCTTTGAAGATGGAAATCTAAAAGCTTGGTTATATACTGTTTTAAAAAATGAATTCTATAATATGACAAAGAAAAAGAAATATGTATATACTCAAACTGAAATTCATTTTGATTGTTTTCAAAGTTCTGATGATGTTTTAAAAGAGTGCATTCATGAGGAACATAAAAGATGGTTATATAAAAATATCTATCAATTACCTAAAATAGAAAGAGAAGTCATTTTATTATCTGTTCAAGATGATTTAAGTGATGTTGAGATTTCACAAATATTAAATATTAGTGTGAATTATATGCGAGTGATTCGTTATCGTGTTAAAGAAAAATTAAGAAAACTAAGTATAGAGGAGGATTATTTATGAAAAAAGATCAATTAGATGAATTATTAAAATTAGATGATGAAGGAACAAATAAAAAAATAAAAAAGATAATTCACAAAAAAATTTATTCAAGAATTATCATCTTTACAATTATTATCACACTTGTAATTGTTACTATAGCTAAAGGATATCAATATATATCAGATTATATATATTACAATCCTTTTCATGAAGAAAATCTTATTGTAGATGAGCAAAGTGAAACATTCTCTGGAAAAACTTTTAAAATTGTTTTACAAACTTGGTGTGAAATTTATTGTCCAAATTATGGATATTATCCAAACCATGATATACAATCTTTGGGGTTAGGAAACTATGAATTAAAAGTAAAATTTCATAATTTATTTGATAAATTGTATGTAGATGATTCTTATAATGCAATAATAAATATCAACCAATCAAAAATGTCTATAGAAGATTTTAATGGTGAACACTATTTTTCTAGAATGTCCTATGAGTTTTTGAACTTATCTTTATCTGAAAATAATGGGTATGGCAAAGATTTATTTAAAATTAATGATAAAACTTTAAATGAAATAGAAAAGCTGCCAGAATCATCATTATTAAATGTTTCAATTAGTTTTGATAAACCTTATTCATTAGAAAAAACAATTGATTTTATGAAACGATATAATCAAGTTAAATTTCTTTGGATGGCAACTGATTTATGGAGTCAAGATGATCCAACACTTGCAAGAGGAATAAGTTTATATAAATTAAGTATGTATGATTTAACCGAAGATGCTAAAAGAAAATATCCCCATTTCTATATAGAAAACAATAATTCTATAACACCAGATATATTACAACAATATTATTTATCTAATTTAAAAATGTTATTAGATCATGAAAAAGAATATAATATGATTTCAAAGGCAAGTAATTCTATGGATTATTCTTCATTAAAAGAAACATATAAATGTGCTAAAAATGGTTTTCAGGTTTCTGGTTTAAGAATAATTGTCAATAAAAATGACCTCTTAAAAATGATAAAAAAGGATAATATTCAATATATTTATATTGATGATATCAAATTATCAGAATTACAAAAATAGACAAGATAGAAATCTCTATCTTGTCTATTTATATTAAACCATGTTTCTTCATAGAATGATAAATACCATCTTCAGCAATATCATCTGTTATTTCATCAGCAATATCTTTAAGTCCCTTGGCTGCATTTCCAACAGCAATACCATGTTGGCAATATTCTAACATATCAATATCATTTAAACCATCACCAAAAGCATATGTATTTTCTTTTGGGATGCCTAAATGTGTAATGAGAGCTTCAATCGCTGAGGCTTTATTAACACCAGGAACAGAAAGTTCACCACTGTTGTCACCAAAAATAGGAACCGTACAATGAATCACATTAAACTCTTTTTCAAATTCATTTCTGATTGTTTCAAATGCAAATCCTTCTTTTTCTAAGAAACAAATCTTATTAACATCACCACGATGTAAATCATATCCAACTTTTAAAGAAGGAATAAAGTGACTTGGTTCTTCTTCTTTCTTTTTTCTAGCAAGGGGATCATTTTCTAAATCACCATACATAATTCTTTCTAGGCGAGGAACTAAATTTTGACTCGCATATAGACCACCATTACTTTCAATGTAATAATCAAAACCATGTTCTTCAAAAAAATCAACAACATGATTAATAGCAGATTGAGAAACCATCTTATGATATAACATCTCATCACCTATTTCAACAAATCCACCACCAGCTCCAATAATACCATCAAAACCAACTTCTAAAATATGTGAATAAATTTCTGCTTTACTTCTCCCTGTACATAAAAAACACAAATTTCCTTGTTTTCTCGTTTCTTGAACTGCTTTTACTGTTGATTCAGGAATATACTCTCTAGCTGGTCTCACATCAACCAATGTTCCATCAACATCAAAAAATATAATTTTCTTACTCATACTCATCCTCCACGTCTTTATTATATAGAAAAATAAGAAAAAATAAAATTATTTTCACACCATGAAATTATCCTTTCTTTTATGTAAAAATATTGTAAAATAAAGAAACATAAAGGGGGATTTTGTATGGATAAGAATCAATCTACTGATTTAATACATGGAAGTATCGCAAAATCAATCTTTTGGTTTTCAATACCTCTTTTAGTGGGAAATTTGTTTCAACAACTTTATAACACAGTGGATGCCTATGTTGTTGGAAACTATGTAAGTAAACAAGCTTTAGCTGCAGTAGGAGCTTCTTCACCAATTATTAATATGCTGATTGGCTTTTTTATGGGATTAGCAACTGGTGCTGGGGTTATTATTGCTCAATATTTTGGTGCAGGTGATGATAAACGATTAAAGAAAGCTGTTCATAGTTCAGCTGCTTTGACGATTGTCATGTCAATTGTTTTAACAATTGTTGGAATATTAGGAACAAATCCAATGTTACATGCAGTAGGAATACCTGCTGATGTTTTTCAAGAATCTTCAACATATTTAGCAATTTATTTTGCTGGTATATCCTTTAACTTAATTTATAATATGGGTTCAGGAATTTTACGTGCTATTGGAGATTCCAAGCGGCCTTTGTATTTTTTAATCATAGCATGTATCATTAATATTATTTTAGATTTTTTATTTGTCAAATATCTACATTTAGGTGTTGCTGGAGCGGGATATGCAACTCTCATTGCCCAGGCAATAAGCAGTTTAATGGTTGTGCTCGTATTAATGAAAAGTGATGGAGCTCATCGTTTGAATTTAAAGAATATCCGTTTTGATATACCAATTTTAAAAAAGATTGTTATGATTGGTTTGCCAACGGGACTTCAACAAAGTATTGTTTCTTTATCTAATGTTATTGTGCAATCATATGTTAATGCGTTTGGTTCAAGTGTCGTTGCAGGATACTCTGCTTCTATTAGAATTGATGGTTTTGTCAATTTACCATTACAAAGTTTCAATATGGCAATTACAACCTTTGTTGGTCAAAATATTGGAGCTAAGCAATATGATCGTGTGAAACGTGGATCAAAAATTGCATTATGGATGACAATGGCAGTTATAGGTACAATGGCTATTTCTTTATTCTTCTTTGGTAAAGAGTTTATTGCTATTTTTAATAGTGAAATTGATGTTGTTAATGCTGGACGAACAATGCAAATGGCCTTTGTACCATTCTATATTGTTTTACCAGTTGTCCAAATTTACAATGGGGTTTTAAGAGGAGCTGGTAAATCATCTGTTCCAATGTATATTATGGTTTTTAACTTTGTTATTTTAAGACAAATTTATTTGGCAATTGTGACAAAGTTGACGTCTAGTATTTATTTTGTCTTTATGGGATGGCCAGTGACTTGGGTGACATGTGCAATTATGTTTATTGTTTATTATCATAAAGTCAATTGGTTACCTGAATATGAGACAGAGAGTGAGTCTTAAAAGAGAGATTCACTCTTTTCTTAAATAAAAAATTTATTTTTAAAATCACATTTTTATATATTTTAAATAAACAAACCAACAGCTTTTAGATTTATTGTTTCTTTTTCTACACACTTTATAATAGTGTCTAGATAAGGAGGAAAAGAAAATGGATGTTTTTGCTGATAAGCTTGGACGTATTGGCGCTTGGGCTGGACAGAATAAATACTTAGGTGCTATTAAAAATGCGTTTCAAAACTTTATGCCAGCTACAATTGCTGGAGCGATGAGTGTACTTTGGACAAATGTATTGGTTAATGATACATTGGTAGAAGGGAATGCTCAAGGATTAGGGGGAATCTTTAGTCCAATTATGGTATTAGAACCTGTTAATGCGGTTTTTTCTGCCATTCAATTTTGTACAATCTCATGTATTTCAGTTGGAATTGTTATGTTAGTTGCTCAAGAAATAGGAGAAGCAAATGGGGAAACAGGAGCATTTCCAGCAGTTGTTGGATTTATGTCATGGGCGGTTGTGACACCAACTGCACATACCATCACATCACTAGCTAGTGGGTTAACTGATAAAGCAGATAAAGCTATTTCGATTGGTGATGTTTTAACTAAAAATGGTGTGACTGATTTATCTCAAGTAGGGACTTTTACTGGTTTTAATGCTGATTATTTAGGCGCAACTGGTTTATTTACAGCTTTAATTATTGGAATTTTAGCATTAGAGATTTATCATGCTTTTCGTAAAATGGATGCTTTAAAAATCAAGATGCCTGAACAAGTTCCACCAGGAGTTACACGTGCTTTTGAAGTCTTGATTCCAACATTTTTAACATTATTAGTTGTTGGAATGATTGGATGGCTTGTACAATTAATAACTGGTCAATATATTAATGATATTATTAAAACAGCTGTGCAAGAACCATTAACTAAAATTATTGGCGACAATATTTTAGCTGTATGTTTAATGTATACATTAGCTCAAATGTTTTGGTTAGTTGGAATCCATGGTCAAAATATGATTTCAGCGGTTAAAGAATCAATCTTTAGACCAATGCTTTATGCTAATACAACTGCATATGCAACACATAGTGGGAAAATACCACATATTTTCAATACAACAATGTTACAAATGTTTGGTGAAATTGGTGGTTCTGGAGTGACTTTAGGTCTTTTAATTGCCATGGGGATGTTTGCTAAACGTGAAGATAATAAAGCAATTGCTTCATTATCACTTGTTCCTGGATTATTTAATATCAATGAAACAATTACTTTTGGTTTACCAATGGTATTAAATCCAATTTTAGGGATTCCATTCTTGATTGTTCCAGCTGTTGGATTAACAATTGGTTGGTTTTTAACAACAATTGGATTCTGTCCACGTGTTGTTTTAGAAGTTCCATGGACAATGCCACCTTTATTGTTAGGATTCTTAGCAACAGGTGGAAGTATTATGGGAGCAGTTTCACAATTAATTGTCATTGTAGCTTCAACACTTATTTATATTCCATTTGTCATTGCCTATGAAAAATATCAAAATAAACAATCAGAAAGTGCAATGTTATAGTGAAGGTATCATATTTTATGATATCTTTTTTCTACATATTTTTCACCTTTGTTTTTTGGATAAATTATTATATAATGCTTAAGGAGGAAATGATATGATTATAGAGAAATTAAAAGATGAAAGTCAATTAACTGAATCAGAAAGATTAATTGCTCATTTCTTGTTAGATGAAAATAATCAAATAGAGAATTTAACAAGCATAGAGGTAGGAAAAAGAAGTTATGCTTCTCAATCAGCAGTTGTACGTTTATATAAAAAATTAGGGATTTCAACTTATCGAGAATTTATTTCTAAATTAGTCATTGAAAAAAGAGAAGCTTTAAAAGCTGAAAATCTTGTTGATGATAATCCTAGTCAATATTTCTCATCATATGATTCGACAATGAATACTATTATGAAGTTATATGAAAAAACATTAACAAATACCAATCTTTTAATGAATCAAAATGTTGTATTAAGAGTTTGTAATCGATTAATGAATGCTACATCCATTGATATTTATGGGGTTGGAATTTCTTATACAATTGCTAAAAGTATGGCATTTAAATTACAGGCATTAGGAATGCATGCCAGTGATCATAATGGAACCAATCATTATTATTTAGAAAATATGAAAGATATCAAAAGAAATGTTTCTATCTTAATTTCACTTACAGGAAGTAATGAAACAATTTTAAATATTGCTCAAAAATTAAAAGATAAAAATGCTTATACTGTTGGTATTATGGGAAGAAAAGATGAAAAACTAAATGAATATTGTCAGGATTGTTTATTGTTTGATACACATATTTATGATGATGTTGATGTGATGTGTTCAACGATTGCTGCAGGATATATTGTTGATTTAATCTATGGTATTTTAATATCAAGAGACTAGATTATTTAAAAATCATTATAAAATGAAAAAGACTTTGATTAGTTCATTCTATCAAAGTTTTTTTTATTGTCTGAATAAAAATATTCATTATGATAATGTCAAGGAGGATGAGATTATGGGTTTTAGAAAAGATTTTTTATGGGGTGGAGCAATTGCTGCACATCAAGCTGAAGGTGGATGGAATAAAGGTGGAAAGGGTGTAAGTATTGCAGATGTGATGACTGCTGGAGCAAATGGTGTAGCGCGTCGTATCACTGATGGTGTTTTACCTGGAGAAAATTATCCTAATCATGAAGCTATTGATTTTTATGGACACTATAAAGAAGATATTGCACTATTTGCCAAAATGGGATTTAAATGTTTTAGAACATCTATCGCATGGACACGTATTTTTCCTAATGGTGATGAGAACAAACCAAATGAAGAAGGACTAAAATTTTATGATGATTTATTTGATGAATGTTTAAAATATGGAATTGAACCAGTGGTTACTTTATCACATTTTGAAATGCCTTATGCTTTAGTGAAAAACTATGGTGGTTTTAGAAATCGTCAATGCATTGATTTCTTTGTGAGATTTGCTGAAGTTTGCTTTAGAAGATATAAAGATAAAGTTAAATATTGGATGACTTTTAATGAGATTAATAATCAAGCCAAGTGCCAAGATGACTTTGAACCATTTACTAATTCAGGATTAATTTATCAAGAAGGTGAAGATAGAGAAGCTCTTATGTATCAAGCTGCTCATTATGAATTGGTAGCGAGTGCCAAGGCTGTTCAACTAGGGCATCGTATCAATCCACAATTTCAAATTGGTTGTATGATCGCAATGACACCAGTTTATCCTTATAGCTGTGATCCTAAAGATATGATGATGTCTGTTGATGCTATGCATAAATATTTTTGGTTTACTGATGTTCATGTAAGAGGATATTATCCTTCATATATGATGAAATTCTTTGAAAGAAAAGGTTATCATCTTGATATGACTGATGAGGATTTGCAAGAATTAAAACAAGGAACTGTGGATTATATTGGTTTTTCTTATTATATGTCTTTTGCAACACATTATAGTGGAACAAATCCAGAATTTGAATTTGATTATAAGAAGGATTTAATTAAGAATCAATATGTTGAAGCAAGTGATTGGGGTTGGCAAATTGATCCTATTGGTTTACGTTATTCACTTAATTGGTTTTATGATCATTATCAATTACCTATGTTTATTGTTGAAAATGGATTTGGGGCAATTGATCAATTAGAAGAAGATGGTAGCATTAATGATCAATATCGTATTGATTATTTAAGAGCTCATATAGAAGCCATGAAGGCAGCAGTTGATATTGATGGTGTTGATTTAATGGGATATACACCTTGGGGATGTATTGATATTGTCAGTGCAGGAACTGGAGAAATGAAAAAACGTTATGGTTTTATCTATGTTGATAAGGATAATGAAGGTCATGGAACATTACAAAGAAAGAAAAAGAAATCTTTTGATTGGTATCAACAAGTGATTAACAGCAATGGAGAAAATTTAACAGATTTAAAAAAATACTAGATATCATTCTAGTATTTTTTAGTATTGATTAAAAACATAAAATAATTTTTGAAAGAAAATATAAATACTACAAATAAATAAGAGAATTGCACAACTTAAATAAATCATTTGAAGGGGAACAAAGGCAGAAATACCACCGGCTAAAAAAGAACTGATTGGGACAATTGCCATTGCACAAGTTCCACAAATTGATTGAACACGGGAAAGATAAGTTGGTTCAATGCGTTTATATAAAGCTAAATGAACAGGATAGTTGAGGGTTCCAATCGCTCCACCCATAAAAAAGGCTACTAAAGTAAGAGCTATATATCGGAATTCACTAGGAACATTGGGCAATAAGGAATATCCAATCATTGTTATACCAACAACCATCGTACCATATACAATTAACTTTCGACCTAAGAATTTTTCCTTTAAGAAAGGTAACATAGGTGAAAAGAGGACATTACCTAGTAAAAATCCCATTGAAAATAAGGATATACCAATACTTCCCATGTGTAAGACATCTTTTACAAAAGCTGCTTCAAAGGAATTAATTGGGGTAAATAAAGCATTAGTCAAACAGAAAATAATTAATAACTTAACTAAAAATCTATCTTTTTTAACATAAGCAAAACCATCTTTTAAATCTTGGAAACATTTTGATAAAGTCATTTTATCCTCTGTAGTCACATGAATATTCTGCATTGTTAAAATAATCAATCCACATAATGCAAAACTCAAAGCATCAATGATTAAAGCTCCATGTAATCCCCAAAGCGTAATACATATAGGAGCAATAATAATGCCTAAAAAATTCGCCCCATTCACAAAACTTTCTTTTAAAGCAATTCCTAAATCTAAATGATCTTTTGAAAGAATTTTAGGATAAATACTCGCTTCAACAGGTGTTCTAAAAGCTTCAAAACTACTGTTTAAAAAAGTAATCACAAACAAATGCCAAACAGCTAAATGACCACTCATATATAAAAAAGCAATCAAAAAGACACAAAGAGCACGACCTAAATCACAAACAAACATCATCAGTTTTTCACTCACATACTGACAAATCACACCTGAAACTAAACCGATAGTTAAATTAGGAATCACATTGACACCAAAAATACTTGCGGTTAAAACCGTTGAACCTGTTACTTCATAAACTAACCAAGAAAAAGCAATTGTATCAATGCCATCACCTAAACGTGTAATGATATTAGCCAACATGACTTTTATATAATTTTTTTCTAACCATAAATCTTTATATTTTTTCATTGTCATACCTCCCTAAGACACTCTCATTATATGAAAAAGACTTAGGTTGCGACTACCAACTCTACTTTGAAAGTGTAAACTATTGGTTGCAAAAGCAAAAATGCAAAGAAATTGCATTTTAACTTAATATTTTTGATTTATCAATAACTGGTTTTTGATAGGTATTTGGATTATTTTCATCAAATTGCTTTAAAAAATCAATAACTTGATTCGTTAAATATGTTGGGGTTGAAGCACCTGAAGAAACAGCTGCCTTCTTTTTTCCTTTCAAGGTTTTCACATCTAAATCATCAATGCTTTCAATCATATAAACTTCTCTATTCTTTTTTGCAATCGATGCAAGCTTTTGGGTATTATTAGAATGAGGATCACCAACAATAAAAACAATATCAATATCTTCATCCATATTTTGAATAGCTTCTTGTCTGATTTTGGTTGCAGTACATGTTTCTTTAGCTATTTCAACATGAGGAAGTTTTTCTTTAGCATATTCACATAAATCATAGACATCATATAAAGACATTGTTGTTTGGTTGGTTATGACATAATGAATTGTTGGATCTAGGTTATCAAGATCTTCTTTTTTTGTAATTAAATGGATCTTTTGTTCATTGATAGAAATAGCACCTTCCGCTTCAGGATGACCAGCTTTACCAATATATAATATTTCATAGCCATCTTTTAATTTATCTTTAATTAAATCATGAGTCTTAATGACATCTAAACACGAAGCATCAATAACCTTTAACCCTTTTTCCTGAGCCTTTTTAAACACCTGCTCACTCGCTCCATGAGCTGTAATAATAACTGTTCCATAATCAATTTCATCTAATAACTCTAATCTTGTTTTTCCTTTTTGATCAATGGTATAAATTCCCAATTCTTCTAAAGCATTCACAATATATTGATTATGCACAATCATTCCTAAAATATAAACATCATCATCTTGACAACTTGCTTTTTTAGCAATATCAATTGCTCTAACAACACCTTTACAATAACCTCTAGGAACTATGGCTTTTACTTCCATTTCGATCACCTCACTAGCATTATACCATAATTTGTTGCTTATCAAAAATAATCTCGATATAATAATATTATCAACTAAAGGAGTTATTATGTATATACAAGAATTATCTAAAAAATTAAGAATTTCTAAAAAAGCCATTAATCTCTATGAAGAAAAAGGATTAATTCAACCACAAAAAGATAACAAAGGTTATCGTGTTTATCATAAACATGAACAACAAATGCTTTTAAGAATAAAACAATTAAGACAAATGAATTTTACAATTGCTGAAATTAAAGAAATTTTAATTGAACATCATTATGAATTATTTGAAAAGAAAAAAGCTGATTATCAAAAACAAATCTATGATATAGAAACATCTATTGATTTCATTGATTCTGTACAAGAATGTATTGAAAGACAAGAAGATATGAGTTCATTGTCTCAGGATTTAGACCAAGCCTTTAAACTGAAAGAAAGAACAACCTTTCAACGTTTTACAATTGATTTTGAAAAATTGATTTTTTGGTTAATGTTTTTAGCAGTTATGCTTGCTTCAAAATCTCAGGGACAAGATGATATTTATGAAATGATATCATCTGTGCTTGTTTTGATTTCGTTTTCGATATATGCATCACCACGTATAAAGGTATTTGCTTATCAAATTTATCAAAAATTAAAAAAATAATTGACATTCCCTAAGGGATTGGTTGTATAGTGAAGCTACAAAAGGGGGCTTTATCATGTATGTCATGTTATTGGTTATGCTTTGTATGCTTGTGATGATGGTAATCATAAGAATTATTGCGAATAGTTTGACGAAAAGACGTTTGATTTCAATGTTTGATTTTCGTTTGGCTAATGGAAAGAGTGAAATCACTGGTGAATATCGCGATGCGATTCAAGAAAAAGATATAGATGAACAAGTGATTGATGATTTAGAGATGCGTGAAGTTTTTGCTAGAGTTGATTTTACTTATAGTGATGTAGGACGAGAATATATGTATGGTAAGTTTTTTGTTAATCCTACACATCATGAGTTGTTAGAAAATACGATTGCTAGACTAGACGATCAAACAACTCTTGCTCAATCAATTTATGCTTTGTATCAATTGAGTCGTCAATATAGTGAATCTTTGAAATTATTTGAACATGAAGATATTTTTTCTTTTATTGATCGGATTGTTATTGTTACATTAATGTTGATTCCCTTTTTATTGTTTGGTTTTTACTTTGTTGTGGGAATTGATATTCTTTTATTTGTAGGTTTTTATTTTGCAACAATGATGACCACTTATGCATATTATAAGCATAAGACAGAGCATTTAATGAGTGAAGTTTTAAGTTATTGTTATTTGGTGGAATGTTTGGATCAATTGATGAAAGCACATGTTTATGCTTTAGAAGATCAACATAAAATAGCAAAAATGGTGAAAAGAGTGAAAAAGTATACGTTAATAACGCAGATGTTTCATCAGCTTGAAAAAATTGATGCTTTTTATTTCATGGAGATTATCAAAGGGATGTTCATGATTCCAGTTTTTCAATGCTTGATTTTATTTAAACATAAAGAAGAATTAGCTCAAGATGTTTTGGAAGCTTATGAATATGTTGGATGTGTAGATATGGCAATTTCAGTTATGACGCTAAGAAAAAGATATGAAACATGTATTCCAGAGTTATCATCTACACCTATTATTGCTTTTGAAGATGGTTATCATCCATTATTAGAAAATCCAGTTAAAAATAGTTTTTCAAGTGATCAATCTTGTATTATTACAGGATCAAATGCTTCAGGGAAATCAACTTTTATTAAAATGATAGGAGTTAATACTTTACTTGCAAAATCATTGCATACTTGTTTTGCAAGTCAATGGCAATATTATCCTTATCATGTATGTAGTGCAATTCATATGAAAGATGATTTAGAATCTGGTGAAAGTTATTTTGTCAAAGAAGTTAAGACTTTAAAGAAGATTATTGATATGTCAACAGCTCATCGTTGTTTAATCTTTATTGATGAAATCTTAAGAGGAACAAATGAAAAGGAAAGAGTGGCTATTTCTTATGCTATCTTAAAATATCTTTTTGAAAGTTCTTCACAAGTTTTTATTACAACTCATGATTTATCTATTATTAAAGCTTTTGCAGATATTCAAAAATATTGTTTTAATGATTATGTAAAAGATGGACAACTATGTTGTGATTATAAGATTCATGATGGGGTTTGCCAAGTTGGTAATGCGATTGCCTTGTTAAGTGTTTATGATTATCCACAAGGAATTATTGATACACTAAAAAAGCCTGATTAGGCTTTTTCTTTTGGAAACATATTTTGAAAAACAGGACTATCTTCATTAACATTTTGATCAATTTCTTCAGATACATCTTCAAAATCAAATTGTTTTACTGCTTTAACAACGCGAAAAGCTGTTTTTGCATTGTGTACAACAGGTCTTAATTGATTAACAATGGGTATAATTTGATTAACAGTATAAAGGGTTTTTTGTGCTGTTCTAATTGTTGATGACATTGATAGTTGATTTAAAGAGTATTTCATAGATTGTAAAAGTGAAGGCTTTTGCATCATTGGATACATCATCGGCATGGATTGATATGGTGGGTACTCATAAGGAATCTGTGGATATTGCGGATACATGATTAACACCTCCTATTTCAATATATGTGAAAACAAAAAGAGTGTTCATTAGAAAAAATGAAGAATATAAGCAAAGTATTTTGCTTTTTTAGACAATTTATTGTATAATCAAAAGGCTTGAAAGGAGGCGTTTTTATGAAATTATTTGAACAATATCAATTTCAACCCTTTGTGAAAGAAACAATTCAAGAGTTGAACTTTAAAAGTCCTACAAACATTCAAAAATCAGTAATACCTTTGGTTTATAAATATATTGATGTCATTGGGATTTCGCAAACTGGAACAGGGAAAACACATGCTTTTTTAATTCCAATTATGGATATGATAGATGTTGAAAAGGATTGTGTTCAAGCTGTAATTACAGCACCAACCAGAGAATTAGCATCACAAATTTATGAACATGCAAAATTATTTGTTAAACATAATCCAGATTTAAAAGTATCTTTAATTATTGGGGGAAGTGATAAACAAAAAGCAATTAACAAATTATCAACACAACCTCATATTGTGATCGGGACACCAGGAAGAATTAAAGATTTATCTTTAGATGAACAAGCTTTACGTATTACAACAGCAGATATTTTTGTTGTGGATGAAGCAGATATGACATTAGAATTTGGATATTTAGAAGATATTGATGCAGTTCTATCAAAGATGAAAGATAATCTTCAAATGATGGTCTTTTCAGCAACTATTCCACAAATGCTAAGACCATTCTTACAAAAATATATGAAAGCACCTAAGATTATTGAAATTGATGAACATTTATCAACTTCACGTAATATCTCTCACTATTTAGTTCCTACAAAACATCGTCAACGTTATGAAGTTTTAAAAGAAGTTATGTCTATTATTGATCCTTATATTTGTTTGATTTTCTGTAATAAAAGAAATGAAGTAGAGGATATTGCTCATCGTTTAAGAGAAGATGGTTATAAAGTTGGAGAAATTCATGGGAACCTTGAACCAAGAGAAAGACGTCAAATGATGAGACGTATTAAAAATATGGAGTATCAATATATTGTGGCAACGGATATTGCTGCTAGAGGGATTGATATTGATGGAGCAAGTCATATTATTAATATGGAATTTCCAACTGAATTAGATTTTTATATTCATCGTAGTGGACGTTGTGGACGTGGAAAATATACTGGTGAATGTTATAGTATGTATGATACAAGTAATCAAAGTATTGTTGAAGCATTGGAGAAAAAAGGGATTCATTTTGAAGTGAAGGAATTAAAAGGAAATCAATTTGTTGAGTCAAAAGAACGTGAAAAACGTAAATCAAGACAAAAACATCAAACTGAATTAGAACAAAAGATTTCTTCTATTGTGAGAAAACCAACAAAAGTTAAACCTGGTTATAAAAAGAAAAGAAAAAGAGTTATTGAAAAAATGGTAAAACAAGAAAAAAGAGCAATTATCAGACAAGATATTAAGCGTCAAAAGAAAGAACGAGCAAAACAAGCTCAAAGAGAAAAACGTGAAAGGGAATCACAATAATGTTAAAGATTGGTAGTCATGTCTCTTTAAAAGGGAAAGAAATGATGCTTGGCTCAGTTAAAGAAGCTTTGTCTTATGGCTCTACAACTTTCATGTTTTATACAGGTGCTCCCCAAAATACCGCACGTAAACCAATTGATCAATTGCGCGTTGATGAAGCAAAAGCATTGATGGAAGAAAATCATATCAATATCGATGATGTTGTTGTTCATGCACCTTATATCATCAATTTAGCTAATACAATTAAACCTGAAACTTATGAATTAGCTGTGAGTTTTTTAAAACAGGAAATCCAAAGATGTGAAGCAATTGGTGTATCACGACTAGTCTTACATCCAGGATCACACGTTAAAGCAGGTGATGAAGTTGGACTTCAACAAATCGTTAAAGGTTTAAATGAAGTTTTAACACCTGACCAAAGTGTACATATTGCTTTAGAAACAATGGCTGGTAAAGGAAGTGAATTAGGACGAGATTTTGATCAATTACGTTATATTATTGATAACGTTGAACATCATGAACTTTTGGGTGTATGTTTAGATACATGTCATCTTCATGATGCAGGTTATGATTTAACAAAATTTGATGAAATCTTAAATGAATTTGATGAAAAGATTGGGTTACAACGTTTGTTAGTTGTCCATGTTAATGATTCTAAAAATGAACGCGGGGCTCATAAAGATCGTCATGAAAATATTGGATATGGACATATTGGCTTTGAAACCTTAAATCATATTGTTCATCATCCTAAATTAAAAGATGTTCCTAAAATATTAGAAACACCTTATATAGGTGAACAGGCACCTTATAAAGAAGAAATTGAAATGTTTAAAAATCAAACTTTCAATAGCGGTTTAAAATAATTGTTTAATAAAACAACAACTTTTTGACAAGTGAATTCACTTGTCAATTTTTTTATATAGTTCTCTATAATAAATTGGTATTGGTCATGCACTAAAGCAAACTGATTGTTTTTAATAATAGAGAGAACCATTCTCTGTGTTTCTTCATCCATTTCAATATCAAATTCTTTTAACAGAATTTTAAAGTCTTCTAATTTTAATGCTGAAATATATTCGTTATTTTGATCTCGCATCTTTTGTTCCTCCTATCTATAGATTATGTTTTACCTAGAAAAAGAATGACTATTTTATGAGAAAAAAATGCTAAATAAAAAATTTTAGAGTCATTGACAAGTGTACTTATATAGTATATACTGTACTTGTACAATAAGTAAGATGGAGGTGCATAAGTTGGAAATTATCTTGAGCAATAGTTCTCATAAACCTATCTATGAGCAAATTACATCACAAATAAAGGCTATGATTATGAGTGGTGAATTGAAACCTAGTGATGCTTTGCCATCTATGCGCGCATTGGCAAAATCACTACATATCAGTGTGATTACTGCTCAACATGCATATGAAGACTTATCACGTGATGGTTTTATTGAAACTGTCGCTGGCAAAGGAACATTTGTATCAGCTCAAAATAAAGATTTTTTAAGAGAAGAAAATTTGCGTTTGATTGAAGAAAAGCTTGAAGAAGTTGTTGAAACAGGCAAGATGGCTGGTATTGAATTGTCACAGCTCATAGAAATATTGACGCTATTTTATAAGGGAGATTAATATGGATAAGATTTTAGAAATAAAAAATTTAAATAAAGGATTTGATGATTTTCAATTAAAAAATATTTCATTATCTGTTCCTACTGGAACAATTGTTGGATTGATTGGTGAAAATGGTACTGGGAAATCTACAATTATTAACTTGATTGAAAATTTATTAAAAGAAGATAGTGGTGAAATCTATGTTTTTGGTGAAAACATGAGAGAAAACGAGAAACGTTTAAAACAAAAAATGGGAATTATTTATGATACTTGTCATTATAATGAAAAGTTTAAATGTCAGGATATCGAAAATATGATGAAATTGGTTTATGACAATTGGGATAGCACGCTTTATAATGAATATCTTGATAAGTTTAATTTACCAAGAAATAAACGGATTGAAAAGTTTTCTAAAGGAATGAAAATGAAATTATGTTTTGCGGCTGAATTAGCTCATCACCCTCGTTTATTGATTCTTGATGAAGCAACAAGCGGACTTGATCCTATTATTCGTGATGAAATTTTAGAAATTTTACAGGAATTTATTATGGATGAAAATAATGGGGTCTTAATGTCATCTCATATAACAAGTGATTTAGATAAGATTGCTGATTATATTATTTTTATTCATGAAGGTGAAATCATGTTTACTAAATCATATGAAGATATTCATGATCATTTTGGATTGATTCATTGTGGTCAAAAAGTTTTTGAAGCAATGGATAAAAAAGATATTTTGGCTTATAAGAAAGAAGATTTTGAATATAAAGTCTTAGTTGAAGATAGAGAAAGTTTTGCTAAAATTTATCAAGATTTAGTGATTGATAAAGCAACAATCGAAGATGTGATGTTATTGTATGTAAGGGGGACAAGAATCAATGAAAGCATTAATTTATAAAGATTTATTTATTCTTAAACAAAAAGGGCAATTGTTATCACTTTTAAGCTTAGTGGTAACATCTGTTACTATTGGTTACTTTTTTCAAAATTTTTATGGCTTAGCACTTATTGTTGTTTTATCTATACCAGTTGGGGGAAGTGCCTATTTGCAAGTGGTTATGGAAAAGGAAGAAAGGACGAATTTTGAAAAAGCCTATTTATCATTACCGGTTACCAAACAAGAAGTTGTTTTAGCAAGATTTATTACGGGTTTCATCTTTCTTTTTCTCAGTATGGTTGTTGCCTTTGTGTATATGTTATTCTTTGTTTATTATTTAAAAGTTGTGTCGCTTGATGTTGGCTTAATGTTATGGGGAGCAGGAATGGTTTTTGGAACTATTTTGATGGCTTTAAATTCTGTAGGATATCATTTATTAGGTGCCAAAAAGGGGGCATTTGTATATTTGGTTTTTACAGGAGTATCCATTGCTATTTATTTGATTGCTTTCTTTGGTTTTGATATGACATCTATTCTGACAATGAAGCCAATTTATTTGTTAATGATTGGAATTGTCATTGCAATGCTTTGTTTATTGGTGGGTTACTTTGTTTCTTTAAAAATCTTACAAAGAAGATATTCATAAAAAAATGACAGGAGTTATTCTCTTGTCATTTTTATAATTTCTTCTTTTAATACATCAACAATATCATCTTGTTTTACTTTTCTAATAATTTCACCTTTTTTAATGAGTAAGCCCTCATTTACTCCCCCAGCAATACCAATATCAGCATGTTTGGCTTCACCAGGACCATTCACGGCACATCCCATTATCGCAACTGTAATATCAGCATGAATCGTATTCAAGAAGTCCTCAATTTCACTTGCAATAGGAATTAAATTGTATTGAATACGACCACAAGTTGGACATGAAATCAAGGTTGGTACATGATCAATTAATTCTAATTCTTTTAATAAAGTTTTAGCAACTTTAATTTCTTCTAAAGGATCAGCACTTAATGAAACACGGATTGTATTTCCAATACCCTGATATAATAAAGTCCCAATACCTAAACTTGATTTAATCGTTCCACCAAGCTTTGTCCCTGCTTCAGTCACTCCAATATGTAATGGACAATCAAAAGTTTGACTGGCTAAGGTATAAGCTTCAATTGTTAAAAGTGTGTTAGAAGATTTCAATGAAATCGCATAATCATGAAAATTGAGAGACTCTAAAATATCAATATGTTTTTGAGCACTTTCAATCATCCCTTGAGCTGTTGGCTTGCCATATTTTTCAAGGATTTCTTTTTCCAAAGAACCCCCATTTACTCCAATACGAATAGGAATATGTTTAGCCTTACAAGCCTCTACAACTGCTTTCACTTTTTCCATAGAACCAATATTACCAGGATTAATACGAATCTTATCTACTCCACTTTCGATCGCAATCAAAGCTAACTTATAGTTAAAATGAATATCAGCAACTAAAGGAATATGAATAGCTGATTGGATTGTCTTAATCGCATAAGCATCTTCTTCATCTAATACTGCAACCCTAATCATTTCACAACCAGCTTTTTCTAATTCTAGGATTTGTTGAATGGTTGCCTTAGTATCTTTGGTTTTGGTGTTACACATGGATTGAATGATAACATGGTTATTACCACCTAGGGTAAGATTTCCTACTTTAAAAGAACGTGTCTGATTTCTTAACATAATATTACCTCATTTCTTTATTTATTATACTTGAAAAAATAAGAATTGTATACTTAAAAGAAAAGCATATTTCTCATTAAATGAAGTGATAATTATGTTATAATAAGAAAACAAAGGGGAGATTTTGATGAATTATAGGGATTTATTAGATTTAAAGAATCAGAAATTGGTGGATGAAGTTTATGCCCATGTGAAAGATCGGGATGATGAACAAATAGATGAAGCTTATCAACAAATCAGTGAAAAAAACAATACACAATATAAAACAACTTTAAAACAAATCAATTTATATTTAGATAAAGCTTCACAAATTGCAGGTATAATTGGAATGATTATTTTTGCAATATTGTTTATTGTTTGTGGATCATTCATTTTGGCATTTTTCTTTATGTATTTAAATGTTATTTTAATTGATTCAATGCAAGGTTTATATAATTGGATATATGGTTTTGGAATGAAAGTCTATGATTTTTTATTTGCTAAAGCAATAGGAATAACTGCTTTGCAGTATCTAGGAGGAAAGACTGATCTTTCAACAACAACAGGTTTTTATATTTTAGGTTTTGCTACACTATTAATATTTTTCTTTTCAACAATCTTTATTTTGTCTTTCTTTAAAAAAGTAGAGCCAAAAAAGATTCAAGAAAAATTAAGTTTGAAAGATAGTTATCATTATTTACAAGTTGATGAAAACGATAGTTTTGCTTATATTCGTTTTCGTTTCCAAAAGAAGTTTAAACGTCGTCATCGTGATTACTTTGAACGCTATTTTCAAGCATATATTCAAATCTTTGATCATTACCAAGAGGTTCAAGGAACTTTTCAAGATTTAACAACAATTCAAAAAGTAAAAATTATTTTCTTTACAATGATTAATACAATTAAAAATGTTTTGGGTTCTTTTTCTAAACCACTTTTTGCTAGTGTTGTTTTTATTATTATTTATTGGCAAAACTTTACATATACGAATTTGTTTACTTTAGAATTATTTTTGAAAGCTTTACCATTTGGTCATTTCATGTTAGCAGTATTAAATCAATCTTATTCAATTGTATCACATACATTTTTTAAAGGTATTTTGTTATATTTTAATTTAGAGTTTGCTAAACTTCTTTCTTTTTGTATATGTCTGACTTTTGTTTGTTTCCTTTATTCCGTAATTACAAAGAAAGTTTTAGAATCATTAAGACAATATCATCGTAGAAAAAATTATTATTTGAAGATAAATCAAGGGTTATTAGAAGAAAATCATGTTTATCATAAATGTTATCGTTATTCAGTTTCTTTCTTGGTTTTTGTTGTGATGGTTTCTTCGGCAATCGGAGCTTATTATTTAAATGAAACACAATCACCATTACAATTGATGAATGCAAAAGATCGTGAAGAAGTTGTGATGAATATGGAAATACGTGATCGTATTAAAATCAAATTGAATGATTATGCTTTAAAAAATCGTCAATTATCAACGGTATGGGGAAATTTATATGCTGATGATTATGTTCAAAAAGATACTTTGAATCAATTGGCATTACCTAACAATCCTTATTTAATAACTTATACATGTTATCATGAAAAAGATGCAAATAAGTTAGTGAAATCTTTAAAAGGATTAAAGATTAAGAAAACTGAGACATTTTCTTATGGGGTTAATGAAAAAGGGTTTGTGATTAAAGATCATAATATTGTTATTGTGATGGCTAATAAGGAAAAGATTGGTGGATTAACGGCTTTGTTAAAACCATTATCAGTTGATGAAGAAAAGGAATTTATGGCATATTTAGGTTATAAAGTGAGTTAGTGCTCACTTTTTTTTAAACATTCTTGTTTGTTTGAATCTTAAAAAGAATGATGTTATGATGAAGGTAGGAAAGGATAGGGAGGTGAAGTGATATGAAACTTCATAAGAATCAAAGGGAATTAATCGGTTCTTTTCAGTATGTGATTATTTATTTGATTATTGCTTTTTTATTAGGAAGTGTACATTTTGATTTTATTTTTTCATTGCAGTTTCATTCATTGATATCTTCACTATGTTTTTATTTGGCTATAAGAATGATTTATAGGGAAAATAAGGTTTTAATTTATGGCTATGTTTTTTCAATAATTTCAATGGCTATAGCTATGATTGAATTATGTAGTCTGATTATTCCTTATACAATTCCACAAATATATATCTATTTTGGTTTAATGATTCATATGATTCAGGTTATATTGATATGTTTTGGTATGAATCAATTGATTGATAAACGTTTGTTTATATATGTAGCAATATGTTATGTATCTATGAATGTTGTGGCATTATTTGAAAATTTAGCACCAATTAATATGATTATTTATCTTCTTTTATTATTAATTTTACTATCAATGTTACTGGAGTGTTATGCTTATTTTAAAAATAAAGCGATTAAAAAAACAACTTTTCATTATCCAGCGATATTTTGTTGGGTTAGTTATTTATTGTTGACTTTAACAGTAGTTTTTATAGTGAATTTAATTTATCCTCATTTTGCTTATCAAACTCATAATTTACAATCTAAGAATTATACTCAAACATTATTAGATAAAAGTTCAAATCAATTCTTTGATGTGAAAGTTTATGACTATAACAAGTCACAATATTTAACGGCTTATCATATCAAGTTAAACAATGTTAAATCTAAACAATTAAAAGTCACAGTACAAAGAAGTTCATCTGTTCATCTTTCTTATTCACCTTGTCAGATAGTTGACTTTAAAGTGAGTGATCAACAAAAAGACTATTCTTATAAAGAAAATATCGGTAGTTACTCTTATATAAGTGATGTTATTGGTTATAAAGAATATCAATTGTTTTTAAATCCGCATATTCAACATTATGATATTTATTTTGCTTTTATTATGAATAAGAAAAATGGTGGTGAACAAATTGGATTAATGGAAGATTATATCAATATCTATTTAAATGATTATGATTTTATACCTTCCATCAATCATGATTCATATGATCAAAGAATGCCTATTTCAGTCCTTTTTGATAATGGAATGATTGATACAATGAGAATTGACTAGATGCTTGCATATTTTCATCATTTCTACATATGATGAATAGGGTGATAATTTATGATTTATATCATAACGATTATTGAATTTGTTTTAGGTGCATTAATGCATTTTGCTTATAATGTTTTTTCTAATCCTATTGTTGCAGTGATTGCACCGGTTAATGAAAGTATTTTTGAACATTTAAAACTTGTTTTATATCCGATGTTATTTGTAAGTTTGATTGTTTGGTATCGATATAAAAATAAAGATTTATCATTTTTGACTGCTATTCCTATAAGTATCATTGTAGGAATATTAAGTGTTGTTTTGATTTACTACTTTTATTATTTTGGGTTAGGAATTGAAAGTTTGTTTTTGGATATTTTCTTATTGTTGTTGAGTATTTTTATTGGAAATATGTCTTTTTATTGGGTGAGGGTACATCATATCCAATGGTCTATGAAGATAAGCTTTGCTATTATTATAATTTTGATTATATTATTTACTTTTTGGACTTTCTTTCCACCAGATTTACCATTATTTATTGATTATAGTATGTAAAAAGAGCAGTTCAAACGAGCTGCTCTAAATAATTTCTTCAAATTCATTTAAAATATTTTCAAAATAATGGAATGCATCATCATACAATTGATCATCTATTGGATCAACCAAAGCATCTTTCAATAAATCTACAGGATCCTTACTGCCACCAGCTTTTAAGAAGTTAAGATAAGCTTCTTTTTGTTTTTCATCACCATTTAAAATACGAGAAACAATAGCCAAAGCAACAGTCATCCCTAAAGTATATTTATAAACGTAATAGTTATAATAGAAATGAGGAATATAGAAACAAGAATATCCAACATATTCATCCATTGTAACATCTTTTCCAAAATATTCAGCATTCTTTTGATAATATAAATCCGTAATCATTTGAGCTGACATTGGTTTCCCTTCTTGCGCCCAAGTGTGTAAAATATGTTCAAAATCAGCATACATAGGTTGTCTAAAGATCAAACCAACACAATTTTCTAATAATTCATACAAGAAATAGGCCTTTTCTTCCTGAGATGTTGCATGTTCTAGCATGTAATGAATTAAAAGTGTTTCATTAACTGTGGAAGCAACTTCCGCTACAAAGATACGATAATCACAATTCACTGGTGATTGATTATGACATGATAAATAGGTATGAGCACTATGACCTAACTCATGAATCATTGTTGATAAAGAATTATAATCACCAATAAAGTTCATAAGAATATAAGGTTTTGTATCATAACATCCACTAGAATAAGCACCAATACGTTTACCACTATGTGGATAATAATCAATCCAACGTTCATCACGAGCTTTTTGAATAATCTTAACATAGTCATCACCAAATATTTTGACAACATCTAAAATGATATCAAAACATTCTTCAATTGTATATTTTTTAGTTTCATATTCAATTAAAGGAACGCTTAAATCGTAATTATACATTGTCTCTAAATTAAGTTTTTTCTTTTTTAAAGCATTATAACGATGAAATAATGGACGATATTGTTGATTAGCTTTATCTAAGATCTTAAAAAATAATGATGTGGGCACATTATCATCAAATAGACTTGCTTCTAATGGATTAGCAAATTTTTTAACATCTGCATAAAAAGCATCTTTTTTCATAACTCCAGAGAGTGTTGTGGCAAAAACATTTTCAAATCTTTTATATTCTTTAAAGAAATGATGATATGCTTCTTTTCTAACTTCAGGATTCTTATTTTTAAGAAATTCAGTCAGTGTTGCACTATTTAAAAACTTTTCTTCGCCATCTACATGCACAGGTTCATAATCTAAACGCAAAGCATCAAAAACTTGTGATGAAATATCAGAAATAGAAGATGTCTTAGAAACAAGAGTTTCCATTTCCTGTGATAAAACATGTTTCTTTTGACGTAATATCTCTTGGATAGAATAACGATAATCAGCTAATCTTTCATCTTTTAAGTAGTCTGTAATGATGTCACTATGATCTATCATCATAACAGTATAAAAATCTAGGGTTGAAGAAACTTGGTCATAAAATGATAAAATAGCTGCATACATTGTTTGATAATCTTGTTCATTTGGTTGAACATCACAATGTAAATGCGCAAAACAATGTAATTTTTGAATATAGCGAGAAAGCTTGATATAATCTTCATGAAATTTTAGAAAGCTATCTACATCATTTAAAAATATATCCTTTTGTTGATAAATGACTTGTAATAAATCTTTAGCTTTTTGTAAATCTGTATAAAATTCTTGATTTGTTTGATAAATGTAAGATAAATCCCATGTATCTTTTGTTTGAATACTTGATCTTTCCATAATATCCTCCTTATACTTTTATATGATAGGTCTTTTCAAAATCTTTGTCAATTCATTCGTTATTTTAAGATGTTATGAGATAAAAAAACTTCAATAAGTATTGAAGATAGTTAAATAAAAACATAATGTAATAAGACTAAGTAAAGGAGCCATAACAAAGCGTTTTTCTTGATCATGAGAATACCAATAAAATAGTGTTACAATGGATAAAAAGATGCTTAAAAAAATACATAAAACTTGAATCAAAAAAACTGGTAAAATAAAAGCAATGATATGTCCAGCTTGTAAAAGAGTTAACATTGCACACAATTGTATAATAAAAGCAAATAGACAATTCTTTTTTATAGATAAAAATGGATATTGATAATCTAACATAAATTTACTTAAAGGATAGCCTAATATATTCATAAAAGTAATCACGGCAACATAAACTAATAAAAAAGCTCCAATTAAACTACAAACCATATATATCACCCCTTACGACATCATAACATAAGAGGAATAAAACATTTGTCAAAATAAAAAACTCTATCACACATTAAGCGATAGAGTTTACTAATTTAGCTAATCTAGATTTTTGTCTGCTAGCATAGTTCTTATGATGAATTCCTTTGCTTACTGAAGCATCTAATTTAGATGCAGCAACATTGTAAGCAGCGATAGCAGCTTCTTTATTTCCAGCTTCAACTTCAGCTCTTACTTTTTTGATTGCTGTTTTTAAAGCACTTTTATAAGAATTGTTGATTGCACGTTTTTTGTTATCATTTTTATAACGTTTGATTTGTTGTTTCATGTTTGCCATTGTTCTTTCACCTCGCTTTTGTCTTTCGCCATGTTATTCTATCAAAAATAGACGATAAATGCAATGTTTTATTGTGAAATGATTATATTTTTTTAATTTGTCAATGATTAATGTGGTGAGAATATGAAAAAATATTATACGCGAAGTGATTTAGCGATTGAATCTTTGGTTCATGCAACAAAAGATAAAGATTATAAACATTATGAAAAAAAAGATGGAAATGTCTCGATTGAAACATTTGAAATTCTACAAACAAGTGAACTTTATCCCCATGAAGTCGGACAATATGTAGAAATTAGTTTTCCTGATTATGAAGAAATGTCAACCATTTCTCAACACTTTGAACGCCAATTAACAAGCTTTATCAAAAGTAAAACAAATAAAATTGATCCACTTTTATTATTTGTAGGTTTAGGCAATGACACCTTAACAAGTGATGCAATAGGACCACGTACAATTAAATATTTACGTTCTACCCATCATTATCCATTAGACGAAAGACATCAAAATCAATACTATGATTGTATGTGTATTGCTCCAGGAGTTATGGCACACACGGGAATGGAAACAGCCGATATTGTCCATTGCTTAGTTCAAGAATTTCATCCTGATGTCATTATTGCAATAGATGCATTATGTGCTCAAAGTTATGAGAAAATCTGTCATGTTATTCAGATGAATAATGTAGGTATTTATCCAGGCAGTGGAATTGGGAATCATCGTAAAAGTATTAGTGAATCTTCAATGGGGGTTCCGGTGATTGCCATTGGTGTTCCAACTGTTATTCATGTCTCTAGTTTGGTAAGTGATGTTTATAATTTATTAGAAGGCTATTTTAAGGAATCACTAGATCCTTCCTCAGCTTTAAAGGTAGGAAAAAGGAAAAGATATGAAGGACGATTAAATGAAGTACAAAGACGTTTGATTTTAGGTGAAATCGGACAATTGGATGAACAAAAGCGTATTCAATTATTAAATGAAGTTTTAAACCCAATAGAAAATCAATTTGTGATGAGTGATAAACAAATTGATTTTGATATTGAAATGTTATCTAAACTTTTATCTTCTAGTATTAATCATTTAAGATATTAAAATAATCATAACAAAGGGTACTAAATGTACCTTTTTTTGCATATGATTTGATGTATAGTCAAAGGAGGAAGAGAGAATGAATAATAATTTCAAGATTGTGTTAAAGATTATTATTGTAATAGTGATTTTACTCAATCTTCCTTTTCAAAAAGTGTTTAGTGAGAATATTGAAAATGTTGCTGCGTCACTTTCAGCTACCGATGTTCAAAAACAACAAAATGGAAAATCAATATATATTTATAACACACATCAAGGGGAAGAATATGCAAGTCAGTCAGTTAAAGAAGGGAGCCGATATTTAATGCAATTGTTACAGAATAAAGGATATGATGTGAATTATGAAACAACGGATTTTGAACTATATAAAACTAAGAATCATATCGATTATGCTTATTCCTATACAGTTTCTAAAAAATATTTGAATAAAGCTTTATCGAAACATGGTGAATATGATTTGGTCATTGATTTTCATCGTGATTCAATTAAAAAATCTTTATCAACAATTACTGTTGATCATAAAAATTACGCAAAATTAATGTTTGTTGTTGGAAAAGGCAGTGAACATTATCCAGCAGTAAAGAAACGTTGTGAAAAATTATCATCTATGCTTAATCAAAAGATTCCTAAAATATGTCGAGGAGTTTATATAAAACAAAGTCATTATAATCAAGGAACAACTGATAATATGATGTTAATTGAAGTTGGAGCAAATCAAAACACATTTGAAGAAGTACAAAATTCATTAAATATTTTAGCTTTGGTATTGGATGAGTATTTAAGTGCATGAAACAGTTTCTTATTGATTTGGGTCTGGTACTTTTATTAATGTGTATAATTGCTTTATTCTTTGATAATCAAGAAGTTTCTAAGACAATGTTTCAAAGATCAATTGATCAGTTTGAAGAAACTGTTTCTTCAAAAGAAATAAGTGAAAACCAATATATTACTTTACAAGATTCATCGGATAATCATGTTTCATCTTTGATGAAAAAAATGAGTGATGGGTGTGTTTCTATTATTGAATTTGTTGCGACAATTTTCTCTGATTTTATTAGTATGATATTGATGGTTATGGTATACTAATAAGGAAAGAGAGTTGAAAAGCATGAAAGAAGAAAGAATTGTATTTATGGGAACAGCATCTTTTTCCTTAGCTGTTTTAAAGATGTTGATTGAAGAAAAATATAATGTTGTGGGAGTTGTTTCACAACCTGATCGTTATGTTGGTAGAAAAAAAGTATTAACGATGCCTGATGTGAAAGTAGAAGCATTAAAATATGATATTCCAGTGATTCAACCAGTTAAGATTAAAGAAGATTATCAGGCAATTCTTGATTTAAAGCCTGATTTAATTATTACTGCAGCTTATGGACAAATTGTTCCTCAAGCAATCTTAGAAGCACCACGTCTAGGATGCGTCAATGTCCATGCTTCATTATTACCACTTTATCGTGGCGGAGCACCTGTTCATCAATGTATTATTGATGGTCAAGAAAAAACCGGTGTAACAATTATGTATATGGTAAAGAAGATGGATGCAGGTCATATCATTAGTCAAAAAGAAACACCGATTTTATATGATGATACAGTGGGTATTTTATATGATCGTCTAAGTGTCCTTGGAGCAGATTTATTAAAAGAAACACTACCTTCTATTTTAGCAGGAACGAATGCAAGCATTCCTCAAGATGAGTCATTGGTGACTTATGCACCGACTTTATCAAGAGAAGATGAGCGTTTAAATTGGCATATGACAGCTTTACAAGTATACAATAAAGTACGTGGAACAAACCCATGGCCAGGAAGTTATACAACTTATCTTGGGAAAACAGTGAAAATCTGGGCTGGTCAAGTACATCAATGTGAAAATGCAATGAAGCATCATGCTCATCAAGAGAGTGGAACAATTGTGAAAATATTTAAGGATGCGATTGGTGTGAAAGTTGATGATGGAGTATTTTTAATTACTGAATTTCAATTAGAAGGTAAAAAAAGAATGTCTGTTAAGGATTATTTGAATGGACATAATATTTTTGAAGTTGATAGTCAATTTGAGTAAAGCAATCTTAGTTAAACTAAGGTTGTTTTTTCTATATATGAAAGATAATTTTAATTTATAGACATCAAAGAGGAGAAATGATAAAATATTTGAAGAAATAACATAGATGAGGAAAAGATAATGAATGTAGTAATTGGACGGTTAATTTTGTTTGTTAATACTGTGATAAAGCATGATGTTAATTATAATATAGCAATGTTTATTATTCAGCGCTATCCCAATATTGATGATTTAAGTGTTAAAATGATAACTGATGAATGCTTTGTATCACGAGCAAGTATTCATAGATTTTGTGATTTATTTGGTTTTCATTCATGGTTAGATTTTCAAAATGAATTAATCAAATCCAAAAATGTAAAGATGAATCAATTAAAAAGTAATTATACTTTAACATATCAACAAAATTATTATCAACGTATCAATGAAATTTATCATGATGATCATCATATCAAAAATATGATTCAAGATTTATCTCAAAAAATCAAAGAGAGTCAAAGAATTTTTTTATTTGGAGCCATATACCCTCTTTCTTTATGTGTTGAATTTCAAACCAATATGATAAGTATCGGGAAAAAAGTATATGTCGATTATAATAGCTTAGAAAATATCCCATATGATTTTAATGAAAATGATATAACGATTATTCTAAGTGCGAGTGGAAGATATATAAGAGAATGTTCAAAGAAATTTCATCAAATCTATTTTTCTCCATCCTCAAAAGTTTTATTAACACTTACTGATCAATTTGAAACGTTAGATAAAATAGATTATTATATTCAATTCCCTCAAACACCACAAATCTATGATTATAATTTTTTAGTTATGTATTTTTTAGAATTATTATTTTGTGAATGCTTTTTAAATGAATAGGAGAAAATAAGTATGGGGATGATAATAAGTAAAGTACAAACGATAGTTGATACATACAGTTTTGATCATGTTTACTATCAGATTGCACAATATTTATTAAAACATTTAGATGATGTTTATAATATGACATTAACTTCACTAGCTACAAGCTCATTTACTTCACGTTCTTCAGTTTTAAAATTTTGTCATGATATGGGGTTTGAAAGCTGGAAAGTTTTTATTAGTCATTTAGCAAGTGAGATAGAGGACCGTAAGTCTCTTAATAATATTATAGAAATGAATGTCAGTTTAAATCTTGATAGAGATTATCCAAAAATGACAAGAAATCAAGAACATTATTTTCAAGAATATGATGCAGGGATATCACATGAAGTAATTGGCAAGATTGGTCAAGACATTGTTCAGGCTAAACGGTTATTAATTTGTGGCGAGGATAATTTTTGTTTGTGTTTGAGAGAATTTCAAACCTTTTTATCTTTTCAAGGTAAAGAGGTTTATATTCGTTCAATGTTAAATAAAAAGGATATTAATCATTTATTGGATACATTTGATAAGGATGATTTAATTTTTATTATTGCTCCTAATGAGTCTTTTGAAAGTTTATTAGAAAGTCATGAGTTTGATGAAATTATACAATTTAAACAACTTATGAATATTCCTATTCAAAAGGTCTTTATTGGACAAAAAAGTATTTTGAATATTAAATATTTAGGATGTACATTTATTGGTATTCCTTATACAACAGATTATTATTTATATTTGTTTGCTATTATAGATTTCGTTTATAAGTTAAGTTTTGCCTATCTGCAAGCTAAAAATATAAATAATAAAAAATAAATTTGTTTAATTAACAAAAACAGTCTACATATAAAGATTGTTTTTTTAATTATGAACAATTGAATAAATTAAGGAAAAAGAAATCAACATAAGTAAAACGCTTACATTGTAAATTGTGTTAGAATATGTGTAGTTGGTAAAATCAATTAGAGGAGGAAAGTAAAGAATGAAGAAAAAATTCGTTGCAGGTATTGCAGCCTCAACAACTGCATTAAGTGTACTTGCTGGCGGAACTGTAGGTGCTGCTGAAACAAAAGCCTACACAAAAGTCATTAAGGATTATTACACAGTCGTTAATGGGAAAGAAGAAACAAGAAAAGTAGCTGTTGTAACGAATCCAAATGGAGGGAAAACAATTGCTTCATTAGTCCAAGAAAAAGATGGAGAACAAAAAGATTATATTCTTGAAGTCGAAGACGGAGAATATACTTATGCCTTCAAAGATATGGACAAAGATGGGGAATTGGATAAGTATGAAGATTGGCGTTTGACTGTAGAACAAAGAGCAAAAGATCTTGCTGATCAATTGGTTAATGATACTGAAATGGTAGAAGTTGTTGTTGATAAAGATAAAAAGACAACAGTTGAAGTCCCTAAAGGTATTACAAAAATTGCTGGTTTAATGTTGTTTAGTTCGCATGAAGCTGTAAGTAAGAACGGTTTAACAGATTCACAAAAAGATTATTTAACTAACAGTTATGTAAGAAATATTACTGATGCTGCAGGAAATGATGTTAAAGATGCAGTCGGATGGACAAATGCAATGCAAGCGTTCATTGAAGAATCTGATTTCAATGTTCCAGTTGATTTTTCATCTGACCCTCGTTCAACTGCTGGTTCTGGAGATTTATATTCAGATAACGTTGCAGGTGGATCTACTGATATTTCTAAATGGCCATCTAACTTAGGATTAGCCGCAACATTTAGTGAAGAACATATGTATAATTTTGCTAAAGCTTCATCTGAAGAATATAGAGCTTTAGGGATTGCTACAGCTTTAGGACCACAAATGGACTTAGCTACTGAACCAAGATGGTTACGTAATGGTGGAACATTTGGTGAAAATTCTAAATTATCTCAAACAATGGCACAAGCTTATGTAGATGGATCACAATCGACTTATGTGAATGGCAAAGATGTTGGTTGGGGAAAAGATTCAATTAACTGTATGATTAAACACTTCCCTGGTGATGGTGCTGGTGAAGGTGGACGTGAATCACATACAATTGCTGGTAAATATGCTGTTTATCCTGGTGGAAATTATGAAGAATTCTTAAATCCATTTAAAGCTTCATTTAAATTGAAAGGAAAAACTGGTAGTGCTGCTGCTGTCATGACTTCTTATTCAATTGGAATTAAAGCTGATGGAAGTCCATTAGGTGGAGAACGTGTTGGTAGTGCTTATAGTTCATGGAAAATGAATTTATTAAGAAAAGATTTAGGTTTTGATGGGGTTGTATGTACAGACTGGGGTGTAACTTCAGATGCACCAGTTGAATTATCAATTGGTGGATTAGGTATGTCTTGGGGTGTTGAAAACTTATCGATTAATGATAGACATCATAGAATTTTATCAGTTGGTGGAGATATGTTTGGGGGAAATAATGATAATGCACCAATCTGTTATTCATATGATAAAATGGTTAAAGAAGATGGTATTAATCAAGCAAAAGCTGTATTTGCAAAATCTGCTGAACGTTTATTAACTTTAACTTTACAAACTGGATATTTTGAAAATCCATATTTAGATTTAGATGAATCAATTGCTAGAGCAACTCAACCGGAAAATCAAAAAGCTGGTTACCAAGCTCAATTAGATTCTGTTGTTTTATTAAAAAATAAGGATCAATTAATTAAAAAAGCAAGTCAACAAACAAAAGCTCCTAAAGATATGACTGTTTATATTCCTCATTCAGTTGATGATGCACAAACTGCAATCTTTGGAAATAGTCCTGCTAGTGTTGTAACTCCATTAAATTTAGAAACAGCAAAAGGAATTTATGGAAAAGTTATTACAGATGAAATAACAATTGAAAAAGATAAAGCTGGAAATTTAACAAAAGTTAATGTGAAAACTCCAGATTTAAGTGATGTAGATATGGTTATTGTTGGTATGAGATCACCAAATAATGGTTCTCTATTTAGCAAGGCTGGTATTCAAACAAAAGATGGAAAATCTTCATTCTATCCATTATCATTACAATGGTCATCTTATACAGCAGATGGTAAAAATGTAAGAAAAACATC
The DNA here is from genome assembly GCF_004343035.1 of Longibaculum muris. GTDB lineage: Bacteria > Bacillota_I > Bacilli_A > Erysipelotrichales > Coprobacillaceae > Longibaculum > Longibaculum muris. The sequence goes on along the minus strand of NZ_SMCQ01000028.1, from coordinate 10,043 downwards.
AATTGCTGGTGATATTGTAGATGGTAAACAACAAAATAGATCTTATTATGGAAATACATCTAAGATTGCTAATGAATATGATTTAACAGCATTTAACAATGCTTATGAAGCAGTGAAGAAAACTGGAAAGAATATTCCAATTGTTGCTTCAGTTAACTGTTCAGGTCCAGTTATTTTAAGTGAAATTGAATCAAGATGTGACGCTATTTTAGCTAGCTTCTCTGTTAGTGATCAAGCTATCTTTGATATCATTAATGGTAAGAGTGAACCTAAGGGGTTATTACCAATGCAGTTCCCTGCTAATATGGATACTGTAGAAGCAAATAAAGAAGATGTTGCTGGTGATTTAGTATGTTATAAAGATGCTGAAGGTAATACTTATGACGTTGCTTATGGTTTAAACTGGTCTGGTCTTATTGATGATGATAGAGTTAAAACTTATAATCCTGATCGTCCTGTTACTGATAAAGTAAAAGATGACAACAAGGATCAAAATCAAGATAAAGATCAAAATAATGATAAAGAACAAACACCAGATAAGAGTGAACAAGGTAAAAACCCACAAACTTCTGATGAAACAAATATTTTACCATTTGCTGGGTTAGCTTCTTTAGCACTTATCACAGGTGTAGGAGTATTCTTAAAAAAGAAAAAAGAAGATTAATTTAAAGCTTAGGCACACGTAAAGTGTGCCTTTCATTAAGGAGTTGTATTATGTTAAAAAAGTTGTTATCTCTATTGTTGGTATGCACTTTTCTTTTAAGTGGATGTCAAAAAGAAGCAGAAAATCATTATTTAGGGAATTTACATTTATCTTATCAATTAAAAGGTGAGAACAATCAAAAAGAATATGAATTTTTTTATGGTTATGCTTTTAGAAAGTATTTAGCCCAAGTCCAAAATGCCTTAGGTGATGATAATGCAAATGTTTTACCATTCCAATTAAATGATAATATTAATTCATTAAAAGATCAAAAATGCACAATTGAAGGATATCAAGAACAAAGTTGGGAAGGCTATTTTGCTAAGCAGGCATTAGAATATTATAAAGAAATTAATGCGTTATATAATGCAGCTAAGTCTGCTCAAATGACAGTAACTACAGATATAGAAAAAGAAGCTGATGCATATTTTGCAAGTATTGAAAAATATTGTCAACAAAATAATATTAAATTAGATGATTATTTACATTCTATCTATGGAATTGAAGCGAATAAAGAACTCATTATTAATCAGTATCAAAAAATTACCTTGGCTAGTCAATATTCAAAAAAACTTTTTGTTAATCCTACTCAAACAGAAGTAGAAAACTATTATTCAAAACATCAAGATATGTTTGATACAGTCACAATTCGTTATATAGCTTTTGAAAAAAATGATGAAAATAAAAAGATTATTGATGCTTTTGTAAATCAAAAACATACTGAAAATGAATTTAAAGCATTTGTTTTAAAGCATATTGATGAATCATTAAAAACATATTATCAACAAACAGATTTAAGTTTAAGAGACAATCTAAGAAAAGAAGATTTACCAAATTATTTACAAATTCCTTTGTTTAATAATTCAATGCAAAAAAATGAAGTGAAAATGTATGAAGGTGATAACAGCTATGATGTTGTTATGTTTCTTAAACGTGAAAAACCAATCTATCATCAAGTAAATATTTCTACTATTTATTTAGATGCAAGAGAAACTGATACATCTTCTATAACAGATAAACAATGGACTGCTTGTCAGGAATTTGCTAATGAATTATATAAGAAGCTAAAGGCAGAAGATCATTTAACATTGGATATATTTCATCAATATAATCAAAAATATTCTGATTATAAAGAGAACAATGGAGATTATGAAGGGGTATCTAAACGAGATAGTAATGCAGAGATTGAAAAGTGGATTTATGATTCTTCACGTCAAAAAGGTGATATGGCTGTTTTAAAAAGCACACATGGATATTCTATTGTTTATTTTATAGGTCAAGGTGAAAAGGAATATTATGCGAATGCTTTAAAAGCTTATCAAAATGAACAATATGAACTTCAAATAAAAAAATTAAAAGATACAATTGATGTCTCTATTTAAAAGGAAAAAATCTTTATTTTGTTTTTATTTTAAGACAATAGCTTCCATGCTATAATAAGCATATAAGGAGTGATAAAAATGAGAATGGTTGATTTGATTCAGAAGAAAAGAGATGGATTAGAATTAACAGATGAAGAAATTCATTTTATTATTGAAGGCTATACAAATGAAAAAATTCCTGATTATCAAATGAGTGCGTGGATGATGGCAGTTTGTTTTCAAGGTTTAAATAAGCGTGAAACAGCAACTTTGACAAAGGAAATGATGCATAGTGGTGATATTATTGATTTAAGTGCCATTGCTGGAGTGAAAGTTGATAAACATAGTACAGGTGGTGTTGGTGATAAGACTTCTTTAGTTTTAGGACCTATTGTAGCTGCTTGTGGTGTTCCAGTTGCAAAAATGAGTGGTCGTGGTTTGGGACATACTGGTGGAACATTGGATAAGTTAGAATCCATTCCCGGATTGCATATCATGATTAGTGAAGAAGATTTTGTGAAACAAGTGAATGATTGCCATCTAGCCATTATTGGACAAAGTGCACATTTAGATCCTGCTGATAAAAAAATGTATGCCTTGCGTGATGTCACAGCAACTGTTTCGTGCATTCCATTAATTGCTTCTTCTATTATGTCTAAAAAATTAGCAGCAGGGAGTGATGCAATTTTATTAGATGTTAAATATGGTGATGGAGCATTTATGAAAACAATTGAAGATGCAAAAATCTTAGCACGTACAATGATTGAAATTGGTGAATCACTTGGTAAAGATACACGTGCAACGATTTCGAATATGTCACAACCATTAGGTAATGCCATTGGCAATAGCTTAGAAGTTAAAGAAGCTATTGATACCTTAAATGGACATGGACCTAGTGATTTATTAGAGCTTTGTTTACAGGCAGGAAGTCATATGCTTGTGCAAGCTCAAAAAACTGATTCAGAAATAGCAGCAAGAAAAATGTTGGAAGATGTTATTGCAAGTAAAAAGGCGTTGCATACACTATGTGCAATGGTAAAAGCTCAAGGTGGCGATGATGAATATATTAAGCATCCTGAAATGTTTGAAAAAGCCAAGGAAGTTATTGCGATTAAGAGTTTTAAAGAAGGTTATGTGAAAGACTTAGAAGCGATGACTTTAGGACTTGTCAGTATGAAGTTGGGTGGCGGTCGTCAAACAACGGATGATGTCATTGATCATAGTGTTGGTATAGTTTTAAATAAGAAGATTGGTGATTTTGTTAAAAAAGATGATATCTTACTTTATGTTCATACAAATCATGGATTAAGTGAAGAACTAAGACAAGAGATTTTAAGTGCATATCATTTTAGTGATGATTTTGTTGCGCATCCTATTTTGATTGATGAAGTTTTATCATAATAATCGTCAGAAATGACGATTTTTTTTCAAATCTTGTTGTTTTTGTTTTCAATAAAATGAAACTTTTGTATAATAGAAAACGGTGGTGATTATTATGGGGAAATTTCTATTTTATGATATTGATGGAACATTAATGGGAAAGTCAAAAAAGGTAACAGAGAAAACAAAGTGGGCGATTGAACAAGCTCAAAAAAATGGACACAAAGCATTTTTATGTACTGGGAGAGCACCAACATCTATTTCTGATGATTTAAAAGAGATTCCTTTTGATGGAATTATTTGTAGTGCTGGTGGTTTTGTTATTATTGATAATGAATTTATTTTTGAAAACTTTATGAATCAATATATTTTATCAGAAGTCATGACATTATTTATTAATAATCATATTCTATTTACTTTAGAAACAAAAGATGCTTTATATCAAACGCCTGGAGTTAATGAATTCTTTGATCAAAAGCATTTAAAAGATTGTGAAAACAACTTAGAACTTGCAAGATTTTTGCAAGTCAGACGTGCAAATGAAAATCGACGTCCAGTCAAAGATTTTAATATCTTAACAACTGGTGTAACTAAAGTTTGTTTTATTGCACCACATAAAGATGATTTTTATAGTTGTGCTCCTTTCTTAGAAGAATTCTTTAATATTGTTATTTTTTCTAAGGAAGAAGATGATTTTGTCAATGGTGAAATTATTCTAAAATATTGTACAAAAGCAGATGGTATCATTAAAGTCGTTAATCATTTCCATGGACAAATGAAAGATACAATTGGTTTTGGAGATAGTATGAATGATTATCAAATGTTAGAAGAAGTAAATATTGGTGTAGTTTATGAAGGTGCCCCACAAAATCTGAAAGATTTAGGACAATATTATTTTACTGATCCTGATGATGATGGAATTTATAAAGTTATGAAGGAAATAGGTCTTATTGAAGAAGCTTAGGCTTCTTTTTTGATAAATTTTTTTCAATATAAAAGATACGAATTGATAATTTATGATAAACTCATTTCAATCTTAAAAATAACCCCTCATGAAAGTCTTGCTTTTGATAAAATGAAGTCAAGAGGAGAAACTTATCAATCATATTCTTATTACTTTTCTGCTTTTCTCCTCTTGAAGGAGGATATTCATGAAAATATTATTAGTTTGTAATGCGGGTATGTCAACAAGCATGTTAGTCTCAAGAATGGAAAAAGCTGCTCAAGCACGAGGATTATCCATTGAAATTCAGGCCGTTCCTATCACGAAAGCAGAAACAATGCTTAAAGAATGGGATATTGTTATGCTGGGACCACAAGTTCGTCATCAGCTCAATTATTTGATTAAAAAAGCTGAAGGGCAAACACCAATTCAAGTGATTGAAATGCGTGATTATGGTATGATGAATGGAGAAAAAGTCTTAGATGCAGCATTAAAGGTCATTGGCGAATAGCCAATGACCTTAATCAATATAATTTTCTAAACGATATTTTAAATGTTTATCATAATTACGATTAAAATAACATGCATATAAGCAATCAAGAAGGTATTGTAAAGAAATGCGGGAAGAAAAAGAGGCAATCTTTTCTTCAGAATCTTCATAAGAACAAAAATAAAGATGGTAATCTACATATTGGGATAATTGATTTTCATGAGTAGAAGAAATCAAGACAATTGTGGCTTCACTTTGACTTAAATCTTTCATTACATCTAATAACCAAGGTGTTCGATTGGCATAAGAAATGACAATCACAACATCATCTTTTTGACAAGTGGCTGCACACCAATGTTGATAATAAGATTGTGTATAAACTTCAACTCGTTTTCCAATTTCAAGCATATTTTGTTGAAAACATTCAGCCATAAAGAAGTTACCGATGGTTGGAAAGAGTGAGATATGGTTGGCTTGGTCAATGATTTGAACGACTTTTAAAAACATTTCTAAATCAATGAGGTTGAAAGTTGATGAAAGGGTTTGTTCATATAAGGTTTTCATCTGATGCATAATTTCATAGTGAGTTGCATTTTTCTTAAATGGATAATTGTAGTCAGTTTGTTTTTGTTCATGTAAATAGGATTCATATTGTGAAGAAACAAGCATTTTTAATTGTGATAAACCAGTCAATTCTAGCTTTTCGATAACTCGATAGATAGTTGAAACAGATACAAAACTGCTTTTAGCTAGTTGGTGAACATTGAGTTGAATGATATCTTGAGGATGTTCAAGGATAAATTGAGCAAAGATTTTCTCAGTATCAGTAAAATTTTTATAGTGTTTAAGTTGGGAATATATATTCATAAAATCACGTCCTTTTTTTAATTTTAACATAAATTTCTTAAATAGAAAAAAATAAAATAATGACGCATAAAAGAATATAATAAGATTATCTAAGGAGGAAATTATGAAATATCAATTAATAGCGTGTGACTTAGATGAAACATTATTAAATAGTCAACATCAAGTCTGTCAAAGAAATATAGAGCTTATTAAGAAAGCTAAAGAAAAAGGAGTTAAGTTTGTTCCGGCAACAGGAAGATTATATCAATCAGTACAAGGGTGTTTAAAAGAATTAGGTTTATATGATGAAGAAGGAGAATATGTTTTATCTGCTAATGGAGGAGTTTTAACTGAAAATAAGAATAATCGTATTTTACAGATGAAAGGTTTATCTTTTGAAAAGATGAAAGAACTTTTTGATTTTGGTAAACACTATGATGTTTGTATAGCTATTTATACTATTCAAAATATTTATGTTTATCATTTGAATGAAAATGAAAGACAAAGAATGAACAATCAAGGGATTCAATATATTGTTTTAGAAGATGATTGTCTGGATGCTTTAAAAAATGATGATATTGTAAAAGTTTTATTTGAAACACGAGATATGGAATATCTTCAATCATTAGAACCATTAATGCAAGATATTGTAAAAGATGAAGTTGATGTTAGTTATTCATCAATGCGTTATATGGAATTAAATTTAAAAGGTGTTAATAAAGGACAAGGATTACATGATTTAGCTAGATTATTAAATATTCCTATTGAAGCAACGATTGCCGTTGGTGATAATTTTAATGATATGGCAATGCTAGAAGCTGCTGGATTATCGGTTGCAGCTGGTAATGCGGTAGAAGAAGTGAAAGCATTATGTGATTATACAACAAAGGCTGATTGTAATGAAGGTGTTGTTGCGGAATTAATTGAAAAATTCATCTTATAGTCTTGTTTTTCTTTTGAAGGATTATGTGGTATGATGGTTGTATAAAAGGATAAGGAGGGATAATATGGATATTGTTATTTCAAGAATTTTAAAATATTTAAATGGTTGTTTAGATAATGATCATATGTACAAGATTGGTTTGTTTATTGTTAGAAATTATGTTGAGATGGAGGATTATGATTTACAACGACTAATGAAAGAAGGACATTTTAGTGAGGATGAAGTTCTTGATTTTTGTCGCCATTTAGGGTTTGATACATTTGAAGATTTCCAGCAACAGTTGGTTTCTGATTATATGTTACGTGTTTCACAAATTAGAGCACGTATGTTAGGTGTGTCAGCTCAACAATTACTTGAAGGTCTAGACCCAACTTATTCTAAAGATGATTTAGTTAAAGAATTAGAGGAGATTTGTGAGTTAATCTTTAAGAAGAAACGTGTGATTATTATAGGAGCACTTTATCCGATGAGTATTGCCGTTGATTTCCAGACTGATTTTATTACTTTTGGTAAAGAAGTGATTGAATATCATCATTTTGATAATGATTTTTCTTTTCATAAAGATGATATTGTTATTTTTATTAGTGCTACAGGAAGAACAATGGATGCTTATTTAAGAGAAAATATTGATCAAAATATACAGTCTGCTTCAATTATTTTAATGACTCAAAATGTAAAATATAAGAAATTTGAAGATTTACATGCTCATTATATTATTCAAGTACCTGGTAAATTTGATGGGGTTCAATTTAATTATCAAATTATGGCATTATTTGATATTTTAAGACTTTATTATTATCAAAAATATTATATTTAATAGGGATTTTAGACTTTAATCATTTTATTAAAGTCTTTTTTCCTGTATAATGAGGATGAGGTGAAACATTATGAATATTGCACTTATTGCACATGATAAGAAAAAAGCTGAAATGATTGAATTTGTTCAAAAATATGAAGCTGATTTAAAAGAACATCAATTATTTACAACTGGGACAACTGGATTGAGAATTATGGAAAATACACATTTACAGGTTCATCGTTTTTTATCTGGTCCTTATGGAGGAGATCAACAAATTGGTGCCTATGTTGCTGAAGGTAAGATTGATATGGTTATCTTTTTTAGGGATCCATTAACAGCTCAACCACATGAACCTGATGTAAGTGCTCTGATGCGTCTGTGTGATGTTCATCAAGTACCACTAGCTTCTAACTTTAAAGCTGGGGAATTGATGTTAAAGGGATTATTGAAATAAATGTTTCATTGATACATGAGGAGGAAGAAATATGGAGTATGAAATTATTGGGACACCTTTACCAGCTGTTGTTTGTCATTTAAAAAAAGGTGATGTCATGTTAAGTGATAGTGGTGCAATGGCATGGATGGATCCTTGTATGGAAATGGGAACAACAAGTAATGGTGGAATTGGAAAAGCTTTTGGTAGAATGTTTTCTGGCGAAACAATGTTTTTAAATACTTACACTGCCAATGCTGATGGAAAGATTGCTTTTGCTTCATCATTTCCAGGGGAAATTAGAAAGTATGATATTGAACCAGGGAAAGAAATCGTTGTTCAAAAATCAGCATTCTTAGCAAGTGAACCAACTGTAGAAAGAAGTATCTTCTTTAACAAAAAAGCTATGACTGGTATTTTTGGTGGTGAAGGTTTTATTATGAATAAGCTTTCAGGTCATGGAACAGTCTTTGTAGAAATTGATGGGGCTACTGTAGAATATGATTTAGCACCGGGACAACAAATTGTTGTTGATACTGGATATGTTGCAATTATGGATGCAACTTGTACGATGACAACACAATCTGTTCCAGGACTTAAAAATAAGATGTTTGGTGGCGAAGGATTCTTTAATACCGTAATTACAGGACCAGGACATGTTGTTTTACAGACAATGCCTATTTCAGCTATTGCTGGAAGTTTAGCACAGTTCTTCCCATCTGGGAAATAAGTCATACACATGTATGACTTTCTTTTCATTTAATGATTATTAACGCAAGTGCAAGAACTGATATTCCAGCATATTTTAGTGATTGGTTTTTCCAACGCTTAAAGGAAGGCTATGTCTATGTTAGAAATCCTTATTATCCCAAACAAATTACCAAATACTTACTTAATGAAGATGTTGTTGATAGTCTTGTTTTCTGCAGTAAAAATCCTCAGCCAATGTTATCAAGAATCTCTTTACTAAAACCTTATCACCCTTATTTCTTTGTTACGATTACACCTTATGGTCAAGAAATCGAACCACATGTTCCAACCTATCAACAAGTTATTCAATCATTTCAAGAACTTTCACGACAGTTAGGAAGTCAAAGTGTGGCTTTAAGATATGATCCTATCTTTTTAAATAAATATTATACAATTGAAAAACATTTAGAATGTTTTGAAGATATACTTTCACAGTTATCAGGATATACTCAAATATGTATTATAAGTTTTATTGATCTATATGCTAAGACAAAAAAGAACTTTCCTGGTATTCAGGAAGTTTCTTATGAAAATCAAAAGCTTTTAGCAAAAGCAATGAGTGAAATTGCTCAAAAATATCATATTCAATTAAAAACATGTGCTGAAGCAATTGATTTAAGTGCTTATGGAATACAACAAGATGGTTGTATTTCAAGACAAGTGTTAAAAAATGTTATTGGTTGTGATTTAAAAGATATTAAAACTCAACCTTTAAGATCACAATGTCATTGTTATCCAAGCCGTGATATTGGAGAATATAATACGTGTATGCATGGTTGTTTATATTGTTATGCAAATGTTGATAAGAAACAAGTCATTCTTAACTATAAGAGACATGATTATTTGTCACCATTGTTGATAGGTCATGTGCATAGTGATGATGAAATTAAACAAGCTAAACAAGAGAGTTATATTGAAAGGCAATTATCTTTAGATATTTAATAGGAAGTTATGTCAGAAAAAGTTAAATTGAGCTTATAGTATGATGATTCATTCTTTCATCAAAAAAAGAGAAGGTTATATTTGAATGCAAAGAAAAAAAATTCTTTAAAATTGGGAAATAAAGTGATTATTAAAACTGATTCACATGAAAGTTTTGATTTATGAGAACAAATGGAAACTCACTGAAAAATAATATTTTTGAGATAGATGTCGAAAGAACATCTTTTTTCTGATTATAAAAAGTTATAAATATATAAAAATTATACATATTCATGGTATAATAATAAAGCAAAAGCAGAATGAAGATATATATAAATAGAAGTTGATTACTAATATAAATGAAAAGAGATATTTTTGGGAATACAGAAATCTGTGGTTCTAGAAGTATCTTAAAATTTAGATTTTAGAGGTAAACAGTCATAACCAAAACAACAATAACAATGATTAAATAAA
>NZ_SMCQ01000027.1 GCF_004343035.1 Longibaculum muris | reverse complement strand
ACAGGATTTCTGGAAAATCTATCCGTAGAGCAGTACGAAAAGATATTTGACTTACTTATTGAAAAAGCAAGTCTAGAAAAGATATATGAAGCTGCGGATTGTATAAAAGGGTAAACTTGGAATAAAAAGGAAGTTTTTAGTAAAAGAGACTTCCTTTTTTATATCTCTATTTATAAAAATTCATTATGAATGCCTTGAATAAATTGATTGACAGTACTTTGATAAACACTTTTATTTAAAAAAATATGATTTTAAAATTCGGAAAATTTAAACAATTATGATATAATCTTTGATGTTTAAGGAGGAAAAGATATGAAAATAATTAAGGGCCTCAATCATTACCAAAAATGGGAAATTATGATAAAAGAATGCTGTGAAAATGCAAAATTACATCCTTTTGAAAAATATATAATTATCTGTGATAATCCAAGAGTTGTTGAACAACGCTTTTTTCAATACACACATTATCTTGTTAATATTGAAGTTATAACTTGGAATCAATTTTTAAAACAACTACAAATTAATTTACATCTTACTAAACATCATATTGCTAGTACTGTAGAATTAACTTATCATTTAAGAAATATTTTAAAAAATGAATCTTTTCATTGTTTTGAAAGTGCTACACCTTACCCCTTAATTCAAGAATTTATTCCTTTAATCAAAGATTTTGATATCAATCAAACATTTTATCAAGAAGATGAATTTGAAAGTATAAAATTAAAAGATTTTGCCCATCTTTATCATTCGCTTTTATCATGTCTTAATCAATATACCCATATAACATTAGAAAGTTTCTTTGACTGTATTGATTTTTCACCATTAGAAAAAATGCATATTTATATTGATGGAGATCATCTTTATGAAAACAAAAGACAAAATATTATCAAGCGTCTAGCTCAAAATCATGAGATAATAATGAGTTACACTTATCATAATGATCAAAGAATTTTCAATATGCCTTATCATCTTTTCTGTAAAGATGCAATGGAAATTGATCAACCTACTTATTTAACACAATCCTTATTTTTACAATCTACAACACCTTGCCAAGAGGACCACCCTTACTATACATTGACTGCTTCAACACCTAAACAAGAAATCAAACGTGTTGTTTATAGTCTTTATCAAAAAGTTGTTGATGAAGGATTACGTTTTCAAGATTTTGTGATTATTTATCCAGATAGTAGTTATGTGAACGATTTAATTGATGCTCTAGAACAATTACATATTCCTCATTCTTTACCCCAAACACATTTAACACAATATGATTATAGTTACCAAAAGATTCTTAAAGCTTTACAAGCATCAACTCAGACAACTTTTCATGAGATTGCAAAAAATCTTTTATTAGAAGAACTTGATGCAACATATCAAGATTATCTTAAGCAAATATTAGATTATCACGAAACAATAACACCTCATGAATTTATCGATTTCTTTAAATCAACATATCCAAAGCAAACTCAAGAACTCAATCTTTATAAAGATCATGTTGAAGTTTGTACAATTGATAAACTTTCACTTAGTCAACCAAAACATATCTTCTTTTTAGGAATGAATGAAACAATTTTTCCACATTTAATAAAAGATACATCTTTGCTTTTAGATGAAGATATTGAGTTGTTGAGAAAGCACCAAATTCCTACCCCACTTTCTACAACAGAACAATTAGGGGTTCATCATAATGACATTCTTAAAGCGTTCTTACAACCATCTTATAGCATGACTTTTTCATATGCCCTTCAAACCTTATCAGGAGAAGCACGTTTACCTTCTTCGCTCTATAAACAATTAAATGACATGTTTCATCTCAAGCCATTTATGACAAATCAATTTTTATCATTAGATGATTATTATTTAATGGGTGGTTTAGATCAAAACAAGACAATTTTAAATCATCATATTCATGATTATAAATCTTCAAAAAATCAACCTGTTACCTTATCTCAAAATATTGTTGCGAATCTTTATAGTCCAACATTATCAGTGAGTCAAATTGAAACTTACAACAAATGTCCTTTTCTTTACTTTATTCAATATGGTTTAGGCATTTATCCTTTAAAAGAACAACAATTGATGCCTAATGAGTTAGGAAGTCTTGTCCACTATGTCTTATCAATCAATATTAACGATCAGCAAGATATCTCACAACTGGTTGATCAATATATAGCTGAAAATGAAGTCCTATCTCAAAAGATTGCGACATCAAAAGTCAATCAATACTTCATTGAACAATTAAAAAAAGACTTAAAAATCACTTTAACAGTTCTAAAAAGACAATTAAACATTTCATCTTTTGCTGTTCATGACAAAGAAAAGAAAGTTCAAAGTGATATACAAGGAATGCATTTTAAAGGATTTGTTGATCGTATTGATCAATATGAAAATTATGTTTCGATTATTGATTATAAATCAAGCGCAAAAGATATTGATTTAAATCTTGCTATGCAAGGTTTTAACATTCAGATGTTATTGTATTTAAAGATGGTCACAGAATTATATCAAAAAGATCCAGGGGCAGTTCTTTATTTCAATACTAAAAAACGTATTCTATCAATCAATCAACCAATGAGTGAGCCGATTGATGAATCAGAATTCTATAAACAATATCGTTATGGTGGATATGTGATTGATGATGAAAGTCATAGTGTTATTCAGGCAATGGATCCAACTTTTGATAGACGTTCAGATATTATTAATGTTTCTTATGTAAAATCAAGAAATGAATATAAAGGACAAATATTGACTTCTTTACAACTTGAAAAATTACTAGAAGAAATAGAAAAACATATTTATGAATTATATCAAAATATGTTGAATGGAAATATTGCAATTGATCCTAAAGGCAGTGATCAAAATGCTACACATACTTTAGTCAATCCTTGTCATTATTGTCCATATCATAGTGTTTGTAGTTTTGATGTTTTCTATAATGACTATCACTTGGTTGAATTTTTAGATGTTAAAAAGATATTAGGAGGTGAAGAAGATGCCGTTTAATGAAGGACAATTAAAAGCGATTCAACAAAGACATTCCTCAATTCTTGTTAGTGCTCCGGCGGGTAGCGGAAAAACAAAGATTCTTGTTAGTCGTATTGTTGAACTACTCAAAGAAGGCTATGAAATCTTTGATTTTCTTGTTTTAACTTTTACTCAAGCTGCAGGAAATGAAATGAAACAAAGATTAAGTGAAGAATTGAATGAGATTGTCTCATCAGATATTGATGAAGAATTAAAAGCTCATCTTCAAAATCAAATTCTCCATCTTCCTCACGCCTATATAACGAACTTCCATGGTTTCTGTAACTTATTGCTAATGAAATATGGATATCTTGTTAATGTTATGCCTGGTTTTGAAATTAATAGTGATCCAACTGCTATTAAAAGAGAAGTCTTAAAAGAATGTGAAGAAAAATGGATTGAGAATGATGAAATTAAACAATTCTTAGAATTATATTTTCCGGGTTATTCTTTAAGTGGATTTGAAAGTTTACTTTTATCAGTTGATGAGATGTCACACTCCATTGATAATTTTTATAGTTTTATTGATACAATCAAAACTCAAAATTACGATACCCTCTCATCATCATTAGAAGATTGGCCACTCTTTTCCTATCTTCAACAGATTTTTTATAACGAAACTGTGCTAGCAATGAATAAACTTATAGAATTAAAGTATTATTGTGAAACACATGACTTAATTGACTTCTATGAAAGACCTGATGAACAAACTGAAAAGAATCAAGTCTTACCCGTGCCTTTTGAAGCTTATTATGATTATTTAGATGAGCGAATCAAAATTTTTAAACAACAATTAACATATGATACGCTTGTTTCAATGGTAAAAGCACCATTACCTAAATCATATAATATGTCTTGGAAGGATATTGAACCTGAATACAAAAAAACTTTTACAAAGATGAAAGGTGATATTTTCTCATCTTATAATAAAGCTGCTCAATCTTATTTAGAAGATAATCCAGAGGATTTCGTAAAGAAACTAAAGGTAAGCTATGAAGCCATTGATATGTTATTGTCTAAAGGGAAACTGCTTTATCAGTTTCAAATGGCTTATCAGGCAAAAAAGAAAGAACTCAATCAATTAGATTTCTCTGATCTTGAAAGATATGCTCATGAGCTTTTAGAACCAGAACATGGGATTATTAATATCTTATATCATCGTTTAAAAGAAATTATGGTTGATGAATATCAAGATACGAATCAAATACAGGAATCTTTATTACTTAAAATCGCCAATTATCAAGACCCACATATCCCTTTATTTATGGTAGGAGATATGAAACAATCTATTTATCGTTTTAGACAAGCAGATCCACAAATCTTTTCTGATAAATATGATACCTTTTCTTTAACTGATGAAGATTGCCAAAAGAGTCAAACAAGAAGAATTGATTTGGTTTTTAATTATCGTTCTTCTAAGGTTGTTTTAGATTCTATTAACTATATTTTCAATCAAATTATGGATAAAGAGATTGGTGGTTTAGAATACTATTTGGATGATAGCGCACGTTTAAACTATGACTATATGGGGAAAGAAAATGGTCGTAAAGAAGAAGCAAGAGCACGTTTCTTTCAAGATGAAAATCTTACAACTGAAATTTTAATTGATATTTATAATCCTGCTTCTTCTTTAGATAAAGAACAGTATGAAGCTCATATGGTAGCGCAAAAGATATTGAAGTTAAAAAATGAAATGAAAATTAATCAAAAACCTGTTGATTATAAAGATATGGTTGTTTTAATGCGTTCAACTGTTTCTTTCTTAACTTTCAAAAAAGTCTTTGACTTGTATCAAATTCCTAACCATATTGTTTTATCACAAGGGTTTATGAATTCTAATGAAATAGAAAATATGATGACTTTTCTAAAAGCCATCAATAATCCTTATGATGATGTTGCTTTACTGAGTATTCTTAGACAACCTTATAGTATCTCTTGTATTCCTTTAGATATAATTGCTAGGCTTCGTCAGGATGATAAAGAATCGCCACTTTATGAATGTTTAAAAGTTTCCAGTGAGCCTTCTATTCTTCAATTTTTAGAAGTCTATGAAGAACTAAGAAACTATAGTTATTCACATTCTCCTTATGAATTGATGAAAAAAATTTATGAAGTGACAGACTACCCATTGTTTGTTGCTCAAATGATTAATGGTGCTCAAAGAAAAGCAAATCTAGAATTATTCTTAGATATTATTTTACAAACCCAAGAACAAGCACCTTATCTTGATGAATTGATAGAGGCTTTGAGCAACTCATCTGATTATGCTCCTGCCAATTCATCTTCAGGAAGTGATAATTACGTCGAGTTTATGACAATTCATAAATCCAAAGGTCTAGAATTTCCTATTGTTTTTGTTTGTAACATGCATAAGCAATTTAATACCCAAGATAGCAAAGAACGTCTTATGATTGATAAACGTCTTGGAATTGCAATGAAACCAAGAGTGAAAGTCTCAACTAATGAAATAGAAGATATAACGGTTGAATATGAAAACTGTTATCGTAATATGATAGCAAGACGTCAACTTGATGAATCAGTGAATGAAGAAATGCGTATTTTGTACGTTGCATTAACACGTGCTTCACAAAAACTCATTTTAACTGGTGTTATAAAGAATATTGATGAAATCACTGCAATCCAAGAGAAACTTTTAGTCAACGAAGATCCTGATATATATCATCGTGAAAATGCTCAACATATTTTATTATATGATCGCCTAAGAAAAACAAACAACTATTTAACTTGGGTATTATCAGCTGTGTTACGTCATCCAATGATTATACAACAGTGTCAAAACATTGAAGCCTTAAAACCAAAAGCGCAACAATTAGAAAAATATCATTTTGAAAAACATATGACATTTGATTCAACCGAACATGCTATGTTTTCATTAACTCTTACAACAGATCATGAAATTGAACAAGCCATTCCACAAGTTACTTATGAAAACAAAGTCATTGATGGCACTATCCAATCTCATTATCGTGATTATGTTTATCCTTATGACATACAAGAGCCCCTTACAATGGCTGTAACACAATTACAAAAAATAGAAGATGATCACTATCTATCATTAACATCACCTGATGAAGCAACACAAATAGCAGCAAGTGATAAAGGAACATTAGTCCATCTCCTATTAAGTTATTTATCATTTCAAAATGATGATATACCTTCACTGATTCAACAATTATACGATGAAGAAGTGATTGATGAACAAGGGAAAACAATTCTTGAAGAATATCAAGATAAAATACAGGGTTTTATTGATAGTCCTTATTATCACATGATTCAAAATGCTCAACATGTCTACAAAGAAAAAGCTTTCTCATATAATGACCAAGAAAGAAAGCAAATTATTCATGGTATATTCGACTTAGTCTTTGTCTACCAAAACGAAATTTATGTTTTAGATTATAAAACAGATCGTGTCTCTATAAAAAATAGTGATGAATCGTTAATTCAAAAACATCAAGTTCAATTAAATTATTATCAAAAAGTTTTAAAAGATATGTATCAGCAAGATATTCATGCGATTGTTTATTATTTAAATATTGCAAAAGGAGTAGAATTTTAAAATCTACTCCTTTTCATTTCTTATATTAAAAATATCTTCTTCTTTTATTTCTATATGAATATTTATAAGTCATATTTAATCTTGGTTTATTTTTTGAAACAATATATAACCCCATACACTCCATACCAATTAACATAGCAAACATTGATGACAATTGTGATAACATTTCTAAATGTAAATTCAACATTCCTAAAACAAGTGCAACAACAAAAATGATAAGACTAAAAATAATTCCTAATTTCATCATTACCGTTCCTTCACTCTTATGTAAACAATAAAACCAAATTCCAATTAGAAAGCCTAAAATAAGTGCAGCCACAATAACTTTATATTCAAACTCAATAGTATTTATAATTCCAACAAAAGCAAGCATAATATAGGGTAAAATTATTCCAAAAATTTTATTCATATCAAATGACCTCCATGATATTTAATTATAATCGACAAAACCTGCTCTTTCAAGATAAATAAAAAGAAATAGCACTTTTGCTATTTCAATAACGAATATACTGTTTATAGGATTGTTTATATATAATACTTATCACTAAAATTGTTATAAATCCCCATAATCCAATAACAATCCATCTCATAGGTATAACAAATGCTTCACTAATGATATAAGGTGAACCAATTCCTAAGATGTTATTTTCTAAAAAATAATTATAGAATTGTATCATATTTATAGGTAGACAAAATTCAAAGAATGTTTTCATAAAACTTGGAATGTAAATCATTTGAAAAAACATTCCTACAATAACAAGAATAAATAAAGGAATAATAACTATAAATTTCTTTTTTAATACATAGGATAATCCCATAGAAAGAGTTGCCATTGCAATTGCCCCAAATAGAGGTAATACAATTGCATAGATGAGAAGTGTTAAATAAGTGGTTGGAATAATTGGGATTACACTAAAGAAATCTATACTTGTAACGAGAAAATTCCAACCGTGGATAGGAAAAGCAAGACTTCCAAATAAATAAACAATAATCAATTGTAAGATGATTAATCCAATTGAGAAAAGATATCCTGTTATCAGTTTTGCTATTGTTATACGATGACGATTTGATTGAGTAGGATAAATAATCTGATCCATTTGGTATTCTCTTTCAATCGCAAAGATATTAGCTAATGCTATCATAATAACAAATATAGGTAAAATATAAACCATGGATAAAGCTTGAAGCATAAATTGATTAGGTAAACCACTTTCAAATTGATGAGGTAACGATTCTACTTCTGACATTAAGTACTTCTGAAAACTTGTTGTTTCTTCCTTTGTTAGTTTTTCATTTTGTGTAAGTGTACTTGCTAAATAATCAACTTCCCAAACATTTTTTAATTGAGGATTCAATAAATAAGTATTCCATTCTGATGAAATCAAATGACTGGTATCAATATTATTATCAATGCTTTGATGTATATGTTTATTATGAGTATATAATTCTGATAAATATTCTCTTTTTGAGTCATTTGTATAAATTGTTTCTAATTCAATTGTATCATCTTCTTGTGTCAAATATTCTGGACTTTGACCTATTTCATTAGTTATTTCTTGAATATCCTTTTGAGATAGTCCTGTCTTTTTTTGTTTTTCTAAATAATACTTCCAATTCTTCCCATAAGCTTTAGTCATTGCTTTTTCATCTATTTGATCTCTTGGATATTTTTTCAATTCATTTTTTAAATCTTGAATAATTTGTTTTTGTTTTGCTTGTGACCATTCTCCTGAATAACTATGCATAACAGCATCTTTCGCTTTACAAAACTCAAGATCACTTAACTGTTTTCCTTCAAGATTTGTTAAATTATAGCCTACATTTTTATAATTATCACTTCCATAATAAACTTTATAACAAATCCCTATACTTACCAATATACTTATCAATATAAATAGTCTTATAAATTTTCCCTTTAAAAGCTTTTGAAACTCACTTTTTATTAACCTAATCATAAGCAACTTCCTCAACAAAATAATATAAATATAAATCATCTAAATCAGGAATAACCGCAATTGCTTCATCATGTGGTTTTAAATCAGATACAATTCTCATATAAACTCCATTATTTTGATTATGATTTTTTACAACACGATATCTTTTCATAAGTGATGAAGCATCTTGCTTAGGAACCAATACTTCCCAAACCTTGCCTTTAATCACTTTTATCAAATCTTCATAAATTCCATGCATAATAATCTCTCCTTCTTTCATAATCAGAATATCATCGGCAATACTTTCAATATCACTTACAATATGTGTTGACAACAAAATAATTGTAGATTGGGATAAAGAAGCAATGAGATTTCTAAAAACAATACGCTCTTTTGGATCTAATCCAGCTGTAGGTTCATCAAGAATTAAAATCTCTGGTTCACTTAATAACGCTTGAATAATTCCTACTCTCCTCAACATCCCCCCAGATAAAGTTTTCATTTTCTTATTCAGTTGATTCTCTAAACCTAATTCTTTGACTAAACTTAAGATTCTTTTTTCACTATAATCTTTATTTAAGTTTTTTACAATTGCCATATAATCCAGAAATTCTTTAAGTGTATAATGTGGATAATAGCCAAAATTTTGTGGCATATAGCCAATATGTGAAGCAAAGTTTTCATATTCTAGTGAAGCATCTATATCGTCAAAATGAATTGACCCCTCCCCCTTTAAAAGCCCACAAATCAATCTCATCAAAGTTGTTTTACCACTTCCATTAGCACCTAACAATGCATGAACCCCTGGCTTTAAAGACACATTCACATCTTTAACAACATCATTTTCTTTATATTTTTTAGATACGTGTTCTAATGTTAATTCCATATCAAATTTCTTCCTTTCTTTTCTTTATATAGGAATGTGATATTTCCAATATAAATAAAAACCATAACTATTATAGCGATATAACATGTTGATACTGATATATACGAAACAATATTTAAATAATCAATCACAAAAATCAAACTTAAATAAATCATAAAATAACTCATTAACACACCAAAAATATTTGTTATGAACTTCATAAATTGTAATGATAACATTTGTGATATATAAACTGGTAATAAAGCATAAAAAATAGTTTTGATAAATGTGATTTGATTAAATGGTATCAATATGCATATAAAACCAAACATGCCTAGTTGCAAAATCGCTATACCTACACTTTTATATAAAAAACTTCTTCCTTCATTTATATAAGAAACAGATAAAAGTTCCTTAACCCTATAAATTTGATTTTTCATATATTCCAATATTGCCTGACTTCCTAGAACTAAAAAATAAAGCATAATACATACAGTTGTTGCATCATTCATAAAATAACTGACAAGTGTAATCAGTAACATTCCTATTACTGATATAATCATTTGATTTTTCATTTCTACTTTCATATATTGATAAATTGTTTGTAAATGATGAGTATTATATTTATTCACAATCATATCTAATTCTTCATGACAAGCTTCTTTTGTTTTTTGTAATGCTGTATAATCAATATTCATCTATATGCTCTCCTTCCATTTGTTTTTTGAGCTGAATTAAAGCTTGATAATGCCTTGTTTTTACTGTTGAAATAGGTATATGATAAATCTCTGAAATTTCTTTAAAAGTATATTGATGATAATATTTTAAAATAATAATATCTTGCATAGCTGGTTTTAATTCATATATCACTTCTTGTAATTGTGTACTTGTCATATTCTTTATAATCGTTTCATGTACATCTATTGTTTCATCAGCTATTAATTCATCTTCTAACATTAAATAATTTTTTTCTTTCTTATAATAGTCATAACAAACATGACTTGCAATCTTGTATAAATAATTTAATGCTTTGCCTTCACTATGATATGTTGGCAATGCTCGTATAAACCTAACAAACGTATCTTGAGTTATATCTTTTGCTATATTTTCATCCTTAATTTTATGGCAAATAAAACAATAAACTTGAGGATAGAGTAATTCTATAAAGTGATCAAGGGCCCTATGATCACCTTTTTGAATACGTCTTATATAATATTTCTCGTTCATTTTCTCCCTCCTCACCCTTATAACTGTTTAAAAACAAAAAAAGTTTGACTTTTTAATAAAAATTATAAAAGAAAATAAAAAAAAGACAAATATAATATTAATATCTGTCTTTAATGTTTTAAATTCACTTGGAACGAAACGCCTCTTTCTGTATTATGAACATCATATGAAAAACCATGCAAATCTAAAACTGTCTTACAAATTGCTAAACCTAATCCTGTTCCTTCTCTATCACTTGATACATAAGTATCCCATATTTTCTCTTTTTGTTTATCACTCAAATGTTCACCTTCATTTTCAATGAATAATGTTTGATTTTCATAACAAATATAAATATGACCATTTTGTGGTGTATGTTTAATTGCATTACTGATTAAATTCTTGATAACCAATTCCATTTCAAATAAATCTGCTTCAATCGTAGAATATTCACCAGTTATTACGACCTGTATTTGTTTCTTTTCTAAAAGTGAAGCAAAAGATTCAATGATTGTTGTTAATATATCTTCTAAATCTAATTCTTGAATATGAAGTTCTACTTGTCCAGACTCTAATCTTGATAAATCTAACATAGCTAAAATTAATTGGTTAATCTTATCTGTTTCTTGATTAATGGCTTCTAGATATATAGATTTCTTCTGATCATCTTTTGTTTCTTCTATCAACTCTATATATCCATTAATGATTGCTAGAGGGGTTTTTATTTCATGAGTAAAATTAGCTATAAATTCTTTTCTTACTGATTCTAATTGTTTGACATGTTCTATTTCATCATTAAGCTGTTGGATAGTTAGTTTTAAACGTTGACTCATATGATTAATATTATGTGATAATGTCCCTAATTCATCCCGTGGTTTTTCTGATAAAGAAAGATCAAAATGATTATCTGCAATCTGCCTTGTTATGTTATCTATTTTTTTAATACGTCTTGTTACCATATAAGATATACCTAAACTCATTAAGAAAGATAAAATGAGAGAAAAGATATAGACCTTTATATTATCATATATAGCTTGTGAAAAAGCATAAGTAAAGACATCAAAATAATAATCAACAAAAACAACACTTAGTGTCTTTTGATCATTTAAAGTTATATAGATTCTTTGTGTTAAGACAAGATTATTATCCATTTTTTCATAATCAATCTTAACCATTCCAACACCGCCCATATCATGATTTAATTTTAAGGCTGATTGATATAATATTTGACTAAACTCTTTATCATTCATAACATAAGCTTCTTCATTGGATGAACTATAGTAATCTCTATAAAAGAGATGAGGACTAGAATATATATGAACACAACTAGTCTGTCTATTTTGGGTTTTATCTTCTAAATAGATTTGACCATCCACTGATAAATAAGTTGGCTCTATCTCCTCTCCTCCATTTTCTACATTGATAGTTTTTCCAGCATATTCTACAACAATAGCTTGATCTTTATATTGATTTTGAATATTTTTTTCAATCGCATCTCTTTGTTCTTGAGAAAGTTTATCAAGGTTAATACGAACGGGAATATAGTCAATATATTCATCAGTTTTTGGCACAACAATCATATATGGTTTTTGGGAAAAGTTTTCATTTTTCATTGTTTCATAAATAACTTGATTTTGTTCATCTAATATTACACAATACCCATTTTGATCCTCAAACAATTTTTCTACACTTTCGACTATCTGAGAACTTGTTGCTTGATATGTTTTATCCTCATATTTTCGTGCTAATAAATCAAGTTTGTCAACGATATCATTATTCACCATATTGTTTGCTATGCTTGCACAATTATTTTGATAATCCATATAAACATTAATTGTTTCAACAAGAAAGAACCCTATAAAAATAACTAAAAATATTTTTTTAAATAATGTTAGTTTCAATACTTTCATCAATATTCACCACCTTAAATATATATCCTGTCTTAATGACTGTTTGAATATAAACAGAATACTTTCCTAATTTCTTTCTTAACTTCTTAATATACGTATCAACTGCTCGTCCATCACCATAATAATCATAACCCCAAATTTTATCTAAAATCTGTTGACGTGTTAACAATTGATTATGATGATTACACAAATAAAGAAGTAATTCATATTCCTTATGAGCTAAAATAATAGACTGTCCATCAATAATCAAAACATGATTCATTTTGTCTAATTTCACATGACCAAATTCTAAATACATTTCTTCTATTTTTTGATCTCTTTTCATCATTGCTAAGCACTTTAAATAAAGAATAGATGGTTTAAATGGTTTCGTTATATAATCATCAGCACCTAACTCATATGCCATCACTTGATTTTGATCTTCAGATAAAGCACTTATAAAAATAATAGGTCTTTTGGTTTTTATCCTTAATTGTTTGCACGTTTCATAACCATCAATACCAGGCATCATAATATCTAATAAAACTAAATCAATCGATTCATTCATTAATTCTATAGCCTCATATCCATTACATGCTTCTACCACCTCAATATCCTTTAATGAAAAATATTCTTTAATAATATGACGAATATGATATTCATCTTCAACTATCAATATTCTATACATCCTATCACTCCCTAATATCATCTTATCACATATCTGTGTAATCGAGGTGGAATGATTAAAAAAGGAATGCCTATTCGCATTCCTTTTTCATTTGAAAATAAAATTGTACACCCGTTTCTAAATTCTTTACTCCATAATCATAACCATGCATTTCTAATATCGATTGACATATTGCTAAGCCTAATCCACTTCCTTGATGATCATGCGTCACAAATGTATACCAAATATCCTCTATTTCTTCTTCATCTATTAAACTTCCACTATTATAGACTGCACATCCTTTATCTATCGTGACTTCGATCTGTCCATTATCTGGGGTATGCTTGATAGCGTTTGACAAGAAGTTATGAATTACTGTTTCTAGTAACTTCTTATCTCCTTTGATTCTTGATTGTATATTATTGACTTTAACGACAATGTTCTTTTTCATAAACAAGACTTCATATTCATCTATAATCTCAGTTACACTATCTTCTAAGTCAAATTCTTCAATATTCATCTCTACTTTTCCTGCTTCTAGACGAGACAAACTTAACATTGACTGAATCAGCTGATTGATACGTTTTGTCTCTCGATGAATAATCGCTATATATTTTTCTCTTTCTTCATCACTTTCTGCTTCTTCAATCAATTCTCCATAACCATTAATAATTCCTAAAGGTGTTTTCATTTCATGTGTAAATTGATTAATGAAATCTTTTCTTAGTGATTCTAGTTTTTTAACATGTTCTATTTCATCATTTAATTGTTGAATTGTTTGTTTAAGCTGATGACTCATGTGATTGACACTTTTTGCTAAACTGCCAATTTCATCTTTAGACTTGATATGCAATGTTTCATCAAAATCATTATGAGCAATCTTTAAAGCAACTTTTTCTACCTTTTTAATAGGTTTAGCAATCATATAAGAAAGAATAAGGGAAATAAGAATTGCACATATTAAGGCAATAAAATATAGCATATTATTTTCTTCTATATATCTTGCAAGAACATAATCTTGAACATTCTCTACTACACTAACAATATAGATTGATGCATTATCATCTCCTATGTTTGTTAAAAAGAATGTTTGTTGACCAATTTCTCGCATGTAGGAAACATAGCTTCCATCAGCACCATAATAATAAGGTGGAGTTAGGATACTTTCTTTCATTGAATCAACATCGACAAGTATTGGAATTTGTTTTAGTGGATCAACAGTTTGTAGTTGATTATTGATACAAAACGAAGTTATTCTACCCTCTTGATAATTCTTTGTTTTTTGACCATATAAAATATTTTGACATTCAAAATAGACTAAATGACTATTCTCTATTGTATATTTTACATCTATATTCGAATAATCATCAGCATCATTTGTATATAGACCTGATTTTAATAATGAAAGTAACTCTGCTTTTTGATTATCGTTTAAAGATTCAATTGATATACATTGGCTTTCTTTTGTTTGATTAGAATATAAGACAAGATAATTATTCACAAAATCTTGACCCAATGTATAATATTGTATTTTTTGATTTTGATTTTCATTATCTTTTTGGCAGATAAAAATATAATTCCAATATCCTGGACAAATCGTTTGTATCTTTTTTTGAAAATCTTTATTTTTTAATAACTGAAAGATATCTTTTTGATTTATCCCATATTCATCCAATAAATCAGTAATACTTTCTGTTATTTGCTTATAATTATATTGTTCTCTAATCCAAGATAAATATAAATTCTTCTGTGCTTCAATATTCAACTTAGCAGAAATACCTAAAATCAACATAAATCCAACCATTAAAATAATAAAGATTTTAGCACTTATCCTATGTTTCATGATTTTCACCCTCTTTAAAGACATATCCTACCTTAAAAACTGTTTCAATATAATTTCCATATTTCCCTAACTTCTTTCTTAGTTTTTTAACATAAGTATCAACAGCTCTTGCTTGTCCATAGTAATCATATCCCCATATCGCATCTAAAATTTGTTCTCTTTCTAATAATTGATGAGGATGTTTAGTAAAATATTCTAATAACAGATATTCTTTATGGGTTAATTCTAAAACTTGTCCATCTAATAAGACTTCATGATTATTATAATCAATTTGAATATGGGAAAAAGTCTTATAGTTGGATGAATTTGAATCTTGTCTTTTACATATTGCTAAACACTTTGCATACAAAACTGAAGGTAGAAATGGTTTTGTTATGAAATCATCAGCCCCAAGTTCAAAAGCTTTTAATTGATTATCCTCATCACTTAAAGCACTAATAAAAATAATAGGTGATTGATAATGATAACGTATTTGTTGACAAACCTCATATCCATCAATACCAGGCATCATGATATCTAATAAAACAAGCTGAATATCTTTATTCATTAATGATAACCCCATATGTCCATCACTTGCTTCAATCACTTGAATATGCCGTTTATCAAAATATTTCACAATAATATTTCTAATATCTAAATCATCTTCTATTAATAATATTTTATACATACCAATCACCTTCTATCTTTATTTTATAAATCACTTGTGTAAATTTTGTGTAAAAGAAAAGGATTGAAATATCAATCCTTATTCACCAATAATTTCCATCATTGCTTTATGGAAAACTTCAGTTTTACTTGCTGCATCATCAGCAGTTGTTCCTTTAATAGAGAAATAGAACTTACATTTTGGTTCAGTACCACTTGGTCTAGCAGCAATCCAAGAACCATCTTCTAAGTAATATTTGAGTACATTAGATTTTGGTAAATCAATTGTTGTTTCACTACCATTTTCATATCTTACACTTGTTTGATAATCTTCACTTGCAACAACTTTGACACCACCAATTTCTGTAGGAGCATCTTTTCTTAAATTATCCATAATTTCTTTAATTCTAGCAGCTCCTGCAGCTCCTGCTTTAGATAAAGCAATTTGAGTTTCCTTAAATGTACCATGTTTTGCATATAATTCATTTAAGATATCAACTAAATCTTTACCTTGTTTCTTATAGTAGTTACCAGCTTCAGCAGCTGTTAAAACAGCTTGAACAGCATCTTTATCTCTTACGAAATCCTTAACAACACATCCATAAGATTCTTCATATCCAAAGACAAATGTCTTTTCACCAGTCTTTTCATATTTTCTAATCTTATCCCCAATAAATTTAAATCCAGTTAATGTCTTTTCAACATCAACACCATAACTTCTTGCAACTAATTCACCTAAATCAGAAGTTACAATTGTATTATACATAACGGCATTATTAGGTAAAGTTCCCTTTTCTTTCATTTGACTTAAAATATATTCCAAATAAACAGCTGCAGATTGGTTACCACTCATTAATACATATTCACCATCATGTTTAGCAACAACTCCTAATCTATCTCCATCAGGGTCACAGATAACCACAACATCAGCATCCACTTCTTTTGCTTTTTTAATTGCTAATTCATAAGAAGCAGGTACTTCAGGGTTTGGTGATTTTGTATTTGTATAATCAGGATCTGGTGCACATTGTGCTAATACTGGCACAACATCATATCCTAAACGACCTAAACATTCTCTAACTGGAATATTACTTGTTCCATGTTGTGGTGAGAATACAATCTTAAATCCACTCTTATCCATACCAGGATTAATTTCAATTCCCATAACTTCTTTATAGTAAGCTTCATCAACTTCATGTCCAATCCATGTCATATATGGATAAGCTTCTTCATCACTACATACTTTTACATCTAATTCATCTTCTACTTCATTAACATATTTAACAACTAAATCTCCCCATTCAGGAATCAATTGACATCCAGTATCATCATAAACCTTATATCCATTATATTCTTTTGGGTTATGAGAAGCTGTAATCATAATTCCCCCAGCACATTTTAAATATCTCACAGCAAAAGATAATTCAGGTGTTGGTCTTAAACTTTCAAAAATAAATGATTTAATCCCATAAGTTGCTAAAACCTTAGCGCTTTCAATTGCAAAACGATAAGACATATGACGATTGTCATATCCAATTGCAACTCCTCTTTCTTTTCCATTTTCCAATCCTAACACATATTTAGCAAAACCAACATTAGCCTTTCTAATTGTGTAGATATTCATACGATTTGTTCCTGGTCCTAAGATTCCTCTCATTCCAGCTGTCCCAAATTCAACATTCGTATAGAAGGCATCTTCTTTTTCCTTTTCTCCCATACTTGCAAGTTCTGCTTTCATGGCTTCATCTACAGCAGGATGATTAAGCCATCTTTCATAATTTGTATTATAATCCATATTGTTCACCTCTTGTTTTTATTATACCAAATCCATAAATTGAAAGCCACTAAAACCACATGATATTTTATAACAAATTTTGAAATTATCTTCGATTTAATAATTCTCTATCTGATTTATTAAACTCACAACAAACCCCGTTGATGAGTCAACCCTTTGCATAAGATAAACCATATTTGATTGATTGACCCCAACACATCCCATAGTATAATTTCCTCTTGCACAATGTAAGAAATATGCAAAACCTTTTCCTTTAATACAACTACTATTATAATTATAAGATAAAAAATAATTATAACTACCTGGATAATCTATTAAATGTTCATCATTAACATGACTACATTGACTATGATCCATCTGAGTTTCATCAACAAATTGATTATAATATTGATCTCCACACCAATAATGATGTTGATTAATTTGCGTATATGCTAAGACACTACCTGGATTTGCTTTAATTCCATAAGCATGAGTAAAATGAAAAACGCCCATCGGTGTTCTTGTTGAATTTTCACTTCCAACTCCTATTCCAGCTTTTCCCACCAATCCATTTGTTTTCATTTTTTCAACCCATTGATTATTCTGCTTTTCAAAATATTGAACAACACATTTTCTTGCCTTTGCTTTCGCAGTCACAATAACCATTTTATTTTTACCCTGAGCTGCTTTCATCTTATCAACTGTACTTGTTAAAACATATTGATAATCTTTTTGATCTAGCTCTTTCTTTGTTTCTTTTTGGGGTTTTGTTGTATTATTATTTTGAGAAGTTGTTTCTTGTTCTTTTTGATGAACTGTTGAAGTTGTTTTTTGTATTGGTTTTTCCTCTTTAACAACAACTAATAAATCTTTTTCTGTTTTATTTTGATGATTATCGATTGCAGTAAAATGAATTTTATATGTACCTGGTTTTGAATAATCTATAGATTCATGATAAGTATAATAAGCTAAACTTTCTTTTTTAACTTGATTTTCTTTTATATATTTTAAATCTCCATCCACGGGATCTTTAATTTTTTGAACATATTTTAAAACATCTATCTTCTCTTTAGTATTGATTGTTATTTTATCTTTTTTAAGTTCAATAATTGGATGTTTTGTATCCTTAACCTCTATATCAAACTGAAAATCTTTCTTTGTTTGATCCAATTCAACAACAAATGTCAAACTTTGTTTTCCTACTTTTAATGTATCTAATTTAGGATAATCTTTAATAACGCCTTGTACATCCTTTACTAAATTTGATACTTCAAACGAATCTCCATATTCAACCTCTTTGATATCTTGAAACGTTAACATAGGTTCCTTCTTCTCAGTCTCAATCTTTTGTGAAGAACACCCCATCAACAACATTAAAGCCAATCCCATAATTGCCTGTTTTTTCATCTTTCCTATCCCCTTCTTATAACATCTACACATTTCCCTTGTACACTACTAATTAAATCATCTGGTTTTAAGATAACTTGCAATCCTCTTTTCCCAGCACTCACAGCAACCTTTTCTAACAACAAGATATCTTCTTGAAAATAAGTTGGAAACAATTTCTTCATGCCTATTGGCGAACATCCCCCTCTGATATATCCTGTTAAACCAAGTAAATCTTTTTGATGTAACATCTCTACACTCTTATGTCCACTCTCTTTAGCAAGTTTCTTTAAATCTATCTCTGCCATCACAGGTATACAACAAACCAGATACCCCTCTTTATATTTTAATACCAATGTTTTATATATCTCATCTTCACTTAAATCAACTTGTCCTACAATATGTTCTCCACTTAAATGATCTTCATCATAATTGTATTCTCTTGTCTGATAATCAATATGTTTTTGATCTAAAATGCGTAAAGCATTTGTTTTCACTTTCTTCATCATATCCCTCTTTTTTATCACAATTTTTCTATCATTATTATAATATTTTTAAAAAGAAAAAGCAAAAACTCAGACAATAGATATCACAAAAAAAATCATATTAATATCTATATTTAAATAAATCTTTGTTTTTAAAACAGATTTTGTTTTATAAGAATAAAGATGCTCTTTTTAAAACAAAAATGTTTCAATTCATTTATTTTTTGATACAATAGTAAAAAAGGATGTGAAAACATGAATAATAAAGAAAGATTTATTGAAATTTATAAACAAACGATCCATCGTGATGGTAGTGAAAAGCTTTTAGAATTTTTGTTATCGAAGAACTCGGATTTCTTTGATGCTCCTGCAAGTGCTAGATTTCATGGAAATTATGATGGTGGATTGGTTGAACATAGTTTAAATGTTTATGATTGTTTAAAAGATTATTTATCACGTGAGCGTGTGCAATCTACTTATGGATTAAAATATAACGAAGAAAGTATTGCGATTGTTGCCTTGCTTCACGATTTATGTAAAATTAACTGCTATAAAAAAGGATTTAGAAATGTTAAAGAAAATGGTCAATGGGTTCAAGTTCCTACTTATGAATATAATGATACTTTACCTTATGGTCATGGAGAAAAAAGTGTCTATATGATTAGTGGGTATATGCGTTTAACGAGAGAAGAAGCTTTTGCGATTCGTTATCATATGGGATTTTCTGGTAGTGAAGATGCTAGAAATGTCGGGGCTGCCTTTGAAATGTTTCCACTTGCATTTGCCTTATCAACAGCTGATATGGAAGCAACATATTTTATTGAAGGAAAGAAATAAGCAAGAGTTTAAGCTCTTGTTTTTATTTTCTTTAGAATTTCTTTATAAATTTAGCGAGCTGTTTTTTCTATTTAACGTTCATACTATGAATTGTTGATAGGAGTGATAATTATGAAGTTTTTAAAGCAACATCAAAAAGAAATAAAAGGAATTGGTCTATGTTTTCTGATTATGGCAATCGCATGTTTATTATTATATAAACCTATGATGAGTCTATTTCATGATCCTCAGTTATTAAGACATCAATTACAAGAATTTGGTATTTTAGGTTATTTCATGATGAGTTTACTAATGGCTTTACAAGTTGTCTTTGTTTTCTTACCAGGTGAAATTATTGAAATTATGTCTGGTTATTTGTATGGACCAATTGGTGGTATGATAGCTTGTTTGATTGGTAGTGCTATTGGTAGTAGTCTCATTTATGTATTTGTCAAAAAGTTTGGACTTTCTTTTATTCAACGTTTTATTGATACTAAGAAGATTGAAGAAGTCTCTTTTTTGAAGAATAAGGAGAAAAGAAATATGTTATGTTTTCTTATTTTCTTTATTCCTGGTACTCCAAAAGATGCTTTGACTTATTTTATTCCCTTAACCGATATGAAATTATCTACTTTCTTGTTCATTACTACTATTGCTAGAATCCCATCTATTATTACAAGTACAATTGGAGGACATGCGATTGGAGTAGAAAATTATATTTTTTCTATCTTAGTATTTGTGATTACTGGAATCATTTCTTTAGTTGGTCTTTATGTTTATAAGAAAATAAATCAAAAGAAAGTCATGAATTATAATCTTTAGAAATTCTTTAGATTTATCTCTACTTTTCTTTTTCAAATTTCAGTATAATGTATGGGAAAAGTGAGGGATAAACATGGAATATACAATATTAATTGTTGAAGATGAGGTAGAAATATGTAATGCGATTGAGATTTATTTAAAGACACAGGGTTATCGTGTCTTAAAGGCACATAATGGACAAGCTGGATTAGATATCGTATCACATGAGACAATTCATTTAGCGATTGTTGATATTATGATGCCTGTTATGGATGGTATTCAAATGACAATGAAAATAAGAGAAAAATATGATTTTCCAATTATTATGTTATCGGCTAAATCAGAAGATATTGATAAAATTACTGGACTTAATATTGGGGCAGATGATTATGTCACAAAACCATTTGTACCAATGGAACTTTTAGCACGTGTTTCTTCACAGCTTAGACGTTATAGTAAATATTTAAATATGGTTCAAGATCATCAACAAAATGAAAATAGTTATATTGTTGGAGGATTAGAATTAAATTTAGATACAAAAACAGTAACAGTTGAAGGAAAAGCTGTTAAAGTGACTCCTATCGAATTTAAAATCTTAGAATTATTAATGTCATACCCTGGCAAAGTCTTTTCAGCCGACAATATTTATGAAAGTGTTTGGCAAGAAGATGCTATTAGTACTGATACTGTCATGGTTCATATTCGTAATCTAAGAGAGAAAATAGAAATTGATCCTAAGAATCCACGCTATTTAAAAGTTGTTTGGGGCGTTGGATATAAAATTGAAAAACAAGGCAGGGAATAAATTATGAAAAAGAAAAAATATCTTGTAAGTTTTATGATTGTTGTTATATTACTTGCAACGAGTATTGGGATATATTTAAGTTATCCAGCAATTCAATCAACAATCAGTAAAGAAACACCCAGTCAATCACTGATTACTGAATATGTTGCAAGTCAAATTGCACAATATAATTACGCTATTGATTGTTCATTAAAATCTAAAGAAAATTCAAATATAGATACCCATCAGTATTTAGAAATCGTTGGAAATTCTAATATAGAAGGTATTACAAGTGAAATTGAAGATTTCAAATATGGTATTAAACAATCCCAAAGAGAGCTTGAAAAAGAAACAGATATCTATTATCAAGCTACAGATATGACAACCAAAAAACAAATCTCTAATACAAATGATCGTTTAAATTCTATTCAAAATGATCAAGCATTGCAAAAAAAATATCAGTGGTATGTACAAATACAATTTGATCAAGATGGAATTTTATTTGTGAATTATTCTCACAATGATAAAATTCAATCTCGTGAGTTAAATAATTATATGATTCATCAATCTCAAACTTATAGCGAATATAATGAAAGTAATCATGAGATAACTTCTGAAGCTTATATTAATTTTAAAAATCCTAAAAACTTAACTATTACTTATGCTGTTCCTGAAAAATTAGCTGCTAATAGTAATCTATCAGTCTATTTAACAAACTATAGTACCTCAGATTATCTGAAATATTCAATGCCTTATGTTGTTTTTGCAATAGCAATTATTATGCTTATAACACTGATAACACCTTATCAATTATTTAAAGAACAAAAATTATTAGATGTTATTTCTCGTATTAAATTTGGAATATTAGCTTTTATGTGGTGTTTGGTTACTGGAACTCTCTATGTATTTAGTCCGTATTTAATCGCAGCCACTAGTCAAAAACACATGATTGATTTTTATCAAGAATTTGGTATTCAAAATCTTGATAAAATCTTAACTCCTATTATCAATATAGGATTTTGGTTTATCTTCTTTATGTTATTTGTTATTTTTGCTTATATGATAAAATATTTATTTCATAAAGGATTTAAGAATTATTGTAAAGAAAATACTTGTCTAGGTTGGATTATTACAAACAGTCAAATTATTCTTAATAAGATTGTTGATTTTGATTTTAATGATAATATCAATCGTTCAGTATTAAAAATTGTTCTCTTTAATTTTGTTATTATTTCTATAATTAGTGTCTTTTTTGTCTTTGGAATTTTCTTTTCATTAGTCTATTCATTTATTATCTTTATTCTTTTAAAGAAAAAATTTGAAGATATTCAAAATGATTATCAAGTCTTATTAAATGCGACAAGACAATTATCAAATGGAAACTTTGGAGTTAAGATTAATGAAGATGTTGGTGTATTTAATCCTTTGAAAGATGAATTTACACATATTAAAGATGGCTTTGAAAAAGCAGTCAATGAAGAAGTAAAATCACAAAAAATGAAAACCGAACTCATTTCTAATGTTTCTCATGATTTAAAAACACCATTAACTTCTATTATTACTTATATTGATTTATTAAAGAATGATCAGTTGATTGATGAAGATAGAAAGAAATATATTGAAATATTGGAAAGAAATTCATTGAGGCTTAAAAATCTTATTGATGATTTATTTGAAGTGAGTAAGGTTAATAGTGGGAATGTTCATTTAGATCTTGTTGATGTAGATATTGTTTCTTTAATTAAGCAAGCTCAATTAGAGAGTCAAGATAAGCTAGATGAAAAGAATTTAGATGTAAGAATGAATTGTAGTGAAGAAAAGATTATTTGTTATTTGGATAGTTCTAAAACATATCGTATTTTTGAAAATCTGTTTATTAATATTAGTAAGTATGCTTTAGCTAATACAAGAGTATATATTGATTTAATACAAATAGATCATCAAATTCAGATTACTTTTAAGAATATTTCTGAAGCAGAAATGACTTTTAATGAAAATGAAATTGTTGAAAGATTTGTTCAAGGTGATAAATCTAGAAATACAAGTGGTTCTGGATTAGGTTTAGCAATTGTTAAAAGCTTTACTGAATTACAAAAAGGACAATTTAAAGTTGAAGTTGATGGTGATTTATTTAAATCTATTCTAACCTTTAACATTAAAGAGACTTCATAGCGAAGTCTCTTTTTTTATAATGCATCAAATTGACGTACACCCCATGTACAAATGAGATAATATAATGCGATATCTAAAAGTAAAGTTACGGCAATAACAATATACATATAAGTGTATATAGACATGATATCAACCAGTAATATACCATAAAGCATTGCAATAGCGACTGCTAATCCCATTGATACAAACATTGTAATAACAACTGGCATACTTTGTTTTACACATACAGTTTCATTAACCCAATCAAATTTAGGTTTCCATAAGTTAAGTAATAAACCAATAAAGTCTATTAATAATGTAAAGATAATTGGAGCAAGAAGAATAAATAAACTATCAAATATTGATGTTTGAAAAGTAACAATCAAGACAATTGATAATAAAATTCCTGCTGGTATACATAAAACACCATGTAATGCTAATTTAATATCCAAAATATCTTTAGATGATACAGGTAATGATTTAATAATCCAAAAGCGATCTCCTTCTAATGAAATAGATGAAGCACTAATCATATTAAGTGATGAAGCAGAAATAACAACTAAACATAAAATCGGAGTCATCATCTCTTTTAATTCAGGAACTTCTTTAAGTATCATTTTTAAGCTATCAGCGTAGAAAACAACACCAACACATGCTAAGATACATAATATCGTTCCCATAGCGCCATTTAAAACCACCATTGCATTAGAAGTAAAATGTTTCACTTCTCTTACTAATAATGCTTTTTTAACAGAATTGGCTTTCATTGGTTTGGCAACATATTGAACTTTTTTAACCTTTGCTTTTGTTGTTGCCATCTTGATAAAGTTTGTTGAAAGAATATAGATAACGATTGCAAATGGAATGATTGCACAAGCTAAATAAATAAGGAAACTTATAATGTTACCACTTTCTAAAGCAATACTTAAATGATAAAGTGGGAAAATTCCCTTTTCAATTGCTGAAGCAATACTTTGTCCATGCATAATTAACCAATTAATATATTCTTCTATTGAATTAACAGCATAGAAATAAACAAACATAAAGACCATAAATAATACAATTGCAATGACATTCTTCATTTTAACTCTTACCATAACGTGTGCTAATAACCAGCTAAACAAGCAAGATAAAGCTAAAACAAATAAAGGTAAAGTTAAAAAGACACCAATAAACATGAAAATCTCAACAATTCCCATTCCAACACGAGTTATATAAATATAAAAGGCTGGTGCTGCAACAAGAATTTCATAGACATAATTTAAAATCAAAATAGTAAAAACACGACTTAATAATATATCACGATTAGAAATCGGCATTGCTAATAAGAGTTCATTATCTTTTGCTTCATATATTTCATGATGTGTTAAAAAGATACTACCAATAAAACAAAGCATAATAATGATAATACTCATTACAGAAAAATACATCCAATCTATTCCCATTAAATGCAGTGGTTCAATTAATGTAGAAAAGAGTAATCCAAACATGCCAATAAAGACCACAGCAACATATGCAAAGAGAAAAATCATTAAAATAATTTTACCAATACTACTCTTGCTATTCTTACTGCTTTTTGTTTGTCTTAATAAGATTCCTTGTAATCTTATTTTAATCAATGTCTTAAGCATTGTCATTCTCCAATTCTAAGAATACATCCTCAAGTGATTCATTTTGAGTCACATCTTGAGTACGACCACTGATAATAAGTTTTCCTTGTTTAATAATTGCAATCCTATCACATAACTTCTCAGCAACTTCTAAGACATGTGTAGAAAAGAAGATGGCCCCACCTTGTTGACAATGCTCTTTCATTAATTGTTTTAATAAATGTGAAGCTTTAGGGTCCAATCCAACAAAAGGTTCATCCATAATAATAAGTTTAGGATTATGAATAAATGCTGAAATAACTGCTAACTTTTGTTTCATACCATGAGAATAAGCACTAATTGGCTGAGCTAAATCATCTGTTAATTCAAGCATATCAGCAAATTTTGCTATACGTGCTTCTCTATCATTCTTTGAGACCTGATAAACATCAGCCACAAAATTTAAGTACTGGATTCCTGTTAAATACTCATATAAATCTGGATTATCTGGAATATAAGCCATTTCTTTTTTACATTCCAAAGGATTCTTTTTAATTGATTTTCCATCAATAAAAATATCTCCTTCATCAAACGGTAAAATTCCAACCACAGATTTTAATGTTGTTGTTTTACCAGCACCATTATGACCAATAAATCCATAAATCAAACCATCATCAATTTCTAATGACAAATCATCTACAGCTTTATATTGATCATACTTCTTTGTTAAATGTTCAATCTTTAACATAATATCCCTCTTTTCCTATAAATAATTATTAAAATTATTTATATTATAATTATATATTTTAATTTTTTATAAATCAATATTTTTCGTATCTATCTTTCTAAAAACAAAATACGAATATCCATAACATAAAATCACATCACCAATCAACAACACCATAATCACAATATATTCATATGGTAAATCCAACAAAGCATAGATAAGAATAATCAGTCCAACAACAATATATGAATACCCACCTAATTTATGTGTTTTCTTCCATACATATTCATTAGCTAATGTCCATGGGGTTTTAATTCCTAAAAAATAATTTTGTGGAACTTTTGGCATATAATTTCCCATTCCAATCAACAACAAACCTAAAACACTCAGTAAAATAACTTTAATATTTCCCTGTGGATTCAATGTTAAATAATAGAAAATGACAACCAATACAATAAAGAAACAAGTCAAACCATATCTAAAGATTTCATATGTCTTTTCTCTTTTTTCAATATTTCTTTTCCTTGGATCAATCTTCTTTGCAAAAAACATTCCATAATGCACAAGAATAGGAAATAATGCTAAAATAATTAAATAATAACGACTCCCATATCCATCTACCTTCCAATTTATATCCCAATGAATAGGAACTGTTTCAGGCATCAAAAAAACACCACCAATAAAAAACAACGTGATTATCCAAAGAACAATATCAAATATCTTCTTTTTCATTTCTTATCCCCCATATCCATAAAATTCATAAACCATTTCATCATATCTTGAAAGACCGTCATATCAATACTATAAACAATATTTTGTCCTTGTCTTTCATCAATAATCAATCCACTATTCTTTAAAATAGATAAATGATGTGAAATAGATGGTTTTGTTATTTGAAAATAATCTGCAATCTCTCCAGCATTTAAAGGTTTTTCTTGTAAAAGCTCTAAAATCTTTCGTCTTGTTGGATCACTTAACGCTTTAAATGCATCACCCATATTTTGACCTCCTCTATTATTTAGATATTTGTCTAAGTATCTAAATAAATCATATCACTTAGACTAATGAAAGTAAAGAAAAAGCATAAAAGATACCTCTTATGCATAAAATAAGCCTATAAAGAAAAATAGGACCACTATGAAGTGGTCCTGTATTTTATGTTGCTATATATTATTCAGCAACTTTTTGTTCTTTGATAACTTTTGCAATTGAAGCGATTACGTCTTTTTCGTCTTCACCTTCAGCAATAATTTCAACTGTAGCTTTAGTAGGTACACCTAAAGACATAACACCCATAATAGATTTTAAGTTAACTTCTTTACCGTTGTAACTTAATTTAATATTACTAGTGAACTTACTAGCTTGGTTTACTAAGATAGTTGCAGGTCTAGCATGTAATCCAACTGGATCTGAAACTACGAAAGATAATTTTTCTGCCATTTTATTGACTCCTCCTTAATAATTTATAGTACTATTATAACACAATTAATTTACATTTCCATATATTTTGAAAAGATTTTATGCGCTTTCATAATATTTTTTTGTCAAGTGATTTTATAAATATTTTTATGACACTTTTTGTGCAATAACCAAGAATTTATGTGTTGTCATTTCAAAATAATGATGGTCCTTAATTGCCTTTAAAGCCTTTAAATAGAAAACTTGATATTTATTAATATTAGCTAAATCAGGTGACTCTCTTTTAAAGAATTGATGTAAAGATTCAATACTATGGAAACGTAATGTTCCATAATCTTCAAACTTATTAATAATACGCATTCCAATTCCTTCTAAAGTTCCTGCACAAGAATAAGCATCCCAAGACCCTTTCATACGAAATGGCATATATAAAGATACAAATTCCTTAAGATTTGCAGTACCATTTTGTTGAACAATGAAGTATCCATTTGGTTTTAAGACTCTTTGTACTTCAGCTTTATCATAATTTGAATAACGACACATAAAGACATCAATTTTTTCATCTTTAAATGGTAACTGCCCTGCTGGTGTTAAAGTAGTGATTTTCATTGATGTATCGGCAAACTTTTGTTCAAGAACTTTCTCATCAGCATAAGGTTCAATTAAAAATGTTGCTTCTGGTTGTGGAGTAAAGTTCTTGGCAAACTCACCATTATCAACACTTAAAAAAGCTAAATGATCTTCTGGTAAAAGGTATTGTTTTAAAATAGCTTCATCATCATATTGTGGTGTTGATTGTTCTGGTTCTTCAGCTTCTCCAGAAATTGTTTGAGCTATCTGTAAAAGCTCATTTTTTAATAATTTAGCATCTTCTATTTCCTTGCGACATCTTTTTTTGCTATAAACAAGAATTAGATATTGAACAATTGCATCGGCTACAACTCCCATCGCAAGAAATAAAATAAAGTAGATAAACCAAGAAGCTGTAAACATATCTTCTGGTGAAGATATCAAATAACAAATAAAACAAATAAATAACATATAACCTACACGATTATAACTAAACGATTTATCTAATGATAAATACCAATTGACATTTTCTGCTTTTGCCATCTTACTTCTCGTTATTTCAAAAAATACCAATTGCATCAAAAATAACATTCCTATAAATGTTGCTAATAAAATAAATAAATATTCCATAATGTCTCCTTACTTAATTACTTCACCATCAATTCTATAATAGTCATGACCTACCTCAAAATATCCCTTTGAATTTAAAGTCACTTGCCCTTCTTTAGAAAAGATTTCTTTCATTTCATCATCAATATCATAAACATAAGATCTTCCATTTTTACCTAAAATCAAATAATTATGATCATCATAACTTACAATAGGTTTTTCTGGTAAATCAATATACTCAACAGGTAAAATCTTTTCTCCTGTTGAATCTATAATCCCAAAAGTTCCACTTTCATTATAGACTGCATAATATGAACTGCCTATGTACTTAATTTGGTAATAATAAGATTTTGTCAAAACATCGCCCTTATCATTAATCAAAGAATAACCTTTATCATTTATTTTAACCACTGCACACTTATCAGAGTTAAATGGTTCTGCTTCCATATATGTTTTATCAATAACTTTTTTACTATTGAAATTATAATATTGATATCCTTTATTTCTTACATAAACAGGGAAAATTTCTGAATAAACAAGTTTAGCTTCAGGATATAATTGACAATTTTCTAATTCTCCTGTTAATTTCCCTTTGTTGTAAACTTGATGAGGACCATAAATATCAGAAGAACGATTTACATAAGTCACTGATTTTAAATAATAACTATTTAATAAAACTGGTACCCCACCAATTGGATAAGCATACATTTTATGTTGACTTGTTAAGATAATATTTTGTTCTTCATCAAAATAAGCATCATTGATTCCAATTGTATTTTGGAAAACTTGTTGACGATTGAAATCAACATAAATCATACTCTTTAATTTTTCATCATTTAAAATAATTCCATCTTGATTTTGAGCTAATATTTTATAAGTTCCTTTTTGTTTTAAATCTACATCTATATCTTTTTGATCTTCTTTCGTTGTAAAATGATAAAAATGATTTGTCTCATTAAAACCAATCACAACTGAAGAACTATATTTATAACGACTGACATATTTAACAGCCTCTTTTCCACGATATAATTCTTCTCCTTCATGATACAAAACAATATACTCATTATCTTTAAAGATAACAGGTAATTCACTCTTTAAAATAGCCGTTTGACTATCAGCTTGATATAATACCTTTCCTTCACCATTTAAAACATATAAATTACTTTTAAGATAAGGATCAACAGTTGCTTTTTTCGTATCTTTATCCTCTTTTTTGACTTCTACTTTCTTAGTCGCATAAAACATTTGGTCAACAGCTTCTAATGTCTCATAGACACCTGCTTCGATGATTGGTTCACCCTCAAATGAAATAACACTTTTTTTATCATCTCTATCAGTAACTAAATATCCAACACCTTTAACTTCTTGAAATGTTTTATAATTATAATTTGTAAGTTGTTTTCCTTTTTGATTATATAAAGCATAGAATTGATCATCTCGTGTTAACATAAAAGTTGTGTCTTTATTTTTGTGTGAACAACCTGTTAATAAGACAATAGCTAATAATCCTACTAGTAGTTTTTTCATACATGCCCTCCTTTATATCGACATTAGTATACCACAAATCATTGTATTTAGCATTGTTTTTTCAATGAATAAGACTATAATATGGGTAGAGGTGATTAAGAATGAATGAAACATTAGAAACAATATATAAACGTAAAAGTTGTCGTGATTATTTACCAGATCCACTTGATGAAGAAACTTTAAAAGCTATCTTAGAAGCAGGTATTCAAGCACCTAGTGCGATGAACAGACAACAATGTGAGGCTTTTGCTGTCACAAATAAAGAGCTAATTGATGAATTAGTCCATGAATTAAATGTTGTCTTTGCCGAAAGAGGCGAAAAGAAACCTGAGAATTATCATTGTGCCTATCATGCGCCTGTGCTAGTGATTGTAAGTGGTCCAGAGTATGAAAGCCGTCGGATTGAAGATGGTAGTTGTTTGCTTGAAAACATTTTTCTTGCAGCAACAAGTTTAAATGTTGGTAGCTGCTGGATTAATCAATTAAGAGATACGCAAAATGTAGAAGAAGTGAGAAACGTTTTAACGAAGATAGGATTACCTGTCAATCATCAAGTTGTTGGATGTGCGGCATTAGGCTACGTTAGAAACGAAGGTCCACGTAAAGAGAAAAAACTCAATAGATATCATATTATAAAATAAAAAGCTGTGATTTAATCACAGCTTTTTTACACTTTCTCCTTTGATTAATTGATAGCCAATTAATTGTGTTTGCGCAACTGGTTCTTTATGAATCAATTGAATCATTGTTTTTCCGGCCATTTGTCCAGCCAATTCATTATCATAACGAATTGTACATAAACTTGGTGTAACAAGTGATGACACTTCATATCCTCCAAAACCAATCAATGAAATATCATCTGGAATCTTTAATCCTCTTTCCATAATTTCTTTATAACATGCTAATGCAATATTATCAGTAGCACAAATAATTAAACTTGGTTGATGATTTGTTAAATACTCATGAATAATACGACGAGAATCAGTAAAAGAGAAGTTTGTTTCTTTCACTGTTACATGTTTTACTTGATGATCTTTCAATGCATCTAAAACACCTTTTTTCCTTTGAACACCAACAGCTTCATCTTTTTGATTAACACCTAAATATAAAACATTTTGATGATTCATACTTGCTCCATATTCTCCAACATCATAGCCTGCATGATAATCATCATAAATGATTGAAATACCCCCTTTAAACAATTGCGCAACTGTTAATATAGGAATATCTAATTTAGCAGCAATCTGTTGATGTGTCATAGTGAGAGTTGTCGCAAGTAAAATAATACCATCTACATTCATACGCCACAAATGTTCTATAAAGGCAAGTTCTCTTATTTCATTATGATTTGTATTCATGATAATTGTTGTATACCCACTATTTTTTAAATACTCATCAATTGCCATTAACATTCTTGATGAAGTAATTGAATCTAGACAAGGTGCAACAATTCCTATCATATGACTATGCTTTGCTTTCAAACTTTGTGCCACAGCATTTGGCTCATAATGATACTCATCTATAATTTTCTTTAATTTTTCTCTTGTTTCATCTTTGACATAACCACCATTAAAATACCTTGAAACAGTACTTTTTCCAACTCCAGCCATTTTGGCTATATCACTCATTGTTAATTTCTTATTTTCCATATTTCTATCCTCATGTATTCATTATACAAGAAAACTTTTCCCTTGCAAGTGATAAAACAAAAGAAACCATCATTACGATAGCTTCTTTTTGTGGGTATATTTGTTTTAAGTAATATTAAGAATTAATCGATGAATAGTGGTTCTTTATTTCCCACAACATCACCAGTTTTTGTTGTTGCAACATAATAAATTGAACGATCTTCTGGTTTATAGTAAACCTCTAATGTATCAATAGTTGTCATTTTAACACCTTTTGATTTAACATCCTCTTTGACTAATTTTTCAATATCAGTCGCTTCAACGTTTTTATTATTAAATTGTACTTGTAATTTTAGTTTCACTATCTGTCCTCCTTAATCATATTATAAATGAAAGCGATTACTTTTTCAAGATATTACCCCCATTTATTACTGATAATATACCACCTTTTTATTCAAAACACAAACTTTATTCCATATTTTGTTATTTTCCTATACAATTATGTGATATTTTTAGGTTATAACGTTATATTTCCAATAACTTTGTCATTTTTTAGGGTATTTTATCAACACTTCTTATTGAAATGGATAGCCATTTGGCTATCCATTCATCTTTTTCGTATAAGCTTTTCTTCTTTCATTTTCTGTTAATAAACGTTTTCTTAAACGAATATTGACAGGTGTAACTTCTACTAATTCATCATCATTAATATAATCTAAGCATGATTCCAAGTTAAAGAAACGAGGTTTCTTTAATACAACTGTTGAGTCTTTTGTAGATGAACGTGTATTTGTTAATTGTTTACCTTTTGTAACATTAACAACTAAGTCATTATCACGACTATGTTCACCAACAATCATTCCTTCATAAACATCAACACCAGGACCAACAAACATAACTCCACGATCTTCTACACTACCTAAAGCATATGCAGTTGTTTGTCCTGAATCAATAGATACTAAGACACCTAATTGTCTTTCACCAACAGTATCACCTTCCATTGGACGATAATCTAAATAAGAATGGTTAATAATTCCATATCCTTTTGTCATTGTTAAGAAATTTGTCATGAAACCAATTAATCCACGTGATGGAATAATATAATGAACTTTTGTCATCCCATTATCAGATTCCATATTTTCTAATGTACCACGTCTAAATCCTAATGATTCAATAACACTACCAATACATTCATCAGGTGCTTCAATAAAGACTTCTTCATATGGTTCACATTTTACCCCATCAATTTCTTTAATAATAACTTTTGGTTTAGAAACTTGTAATTCAAAACCTTCTCTACGCATATTTTCAATTAAAATAGATAAATGTAATTCTCCACGACCTGAAACAATCCATTCTTCACTATTTGGAATTCTTTCAATCTTTAAAGAAACATCTTTATTTGTTTCTTTAAATAATCTTTCTTCTACTTTACTTGCAGTTACAAATTTACCTTCTTTTCCTGCAAAAGGTGAAGTATTTGTTCCAAACACCATTTGAATTGTTGGTTCATCAATCCGTAATAATGGTAAAGGTTCTTCTTGCCCAATTGTACAAACAGTTTCTCCAACTCCAATATCAGAAAGACCAGCAATCGCAACAATATCTCCCGCTCCTGCTTCTTCAATTTCAATTCTATGCAATCCTAAGAATCCAAATAATTTTTGAATTCTAAATTGTGTTTTTGTTCCATCAGCACGTAAGCATACAACAGATTCATTAACTCTAATCTTTCCTCTTTGTACACGGCCAACTCCAATACGTCCAACATAATCATTATAATCTAATAAAGCTGGTTGGAATTGTAATCCACCTTCTTCATCAACTAATGGTGCTGGAATTTCTTTAATAATCATATCAAATAAACAATCCATATTATTAACTTGTGTTGATAAATCAGGATCTAAGCTTGAGGTTCCCATTAATGCTGAAACAAAAACTGTTGGGAAATCTAATTGATTATCATCAGCTCCTAATTCCAT
Organism: Longibaculum muris; assembly: GCF_004343035.1. Taxonomy (GTDB): domain Bacteria; phylum Bacillota_I; class Bacilli_A; order Erysipelotrichales; family Coprobacillaceae; genus Longibaculum; species Longibaculum muris. The sequence goes on along the minus strand of NZ_SMCQ01000027.1, from coordinate 8,440 downwards.
AAATAATTCTAGAATTTCATCCATAACTTCATTAATACGAACAACTGGTCTATCAACTTTATTAATAACAACAATAGGTTTAACCTTTGCTTCTAATGCTTTCTTTAAAACAAAACGAGTTTGAGGCATTGTTCCTTCATAAGCATCAACAACAAGTAAAACACCATCTACCATGTTCATGATACGTTCTACTTCTCCACCAAAGTCTGCATGGCCTGGTGTATCCATAATATTAATTCTATAATCTTTATAATTAATTGCTGTATTTTTAGCTAAGATAGTAATTCCTCTTTCTCTTTCAATGGCATTTGAATCCATTGCTCTATCAGCAATCTGTTCATTATCTTTTAATGTTCCAGATAATTTTAATAATTGGTCAACCAATGTTGTTTTTCCATGGTCAACGTGTGCAATAATAGCTATATTTCTAATGTTATTCATCAATTTCGCACTCCTTTTCGACTTTTAGATTATAACACAATTATACCAAAACACAACAATAAATATATCGCTGTAATCAACGTTTTATTATTATTTATAAATTTATTTAAAATCTCTTTCATAACATTTTATCGTGAGCGGTTACAAATCTTCTTAGTTATTCTCTACACTTAAAAGAGCATAGATTTTTTCAAAGGCTTGACATAATTGAAAAATAAGATCACTTACATTACTTGATGGTTTAATTTGTAGAAAATATTCCTCATTTTCTTTCTTATCTACCATCTGTCCTATATAAATATAAGAAATATCCTGCTTTCTTAAATAATCTATAACCTCAATATAATGTTCAAAAATATTTGCAAGCAATTCTAAATTTGTTTTATATAAAGAAACATAAATAACAATATCCTCTTGTGAAACACAAAACTCTTGTAAAACATCAATCGGTCTACTATTTTTAAATTTCATAACAAATTCTATACCAATATTAAAAAAGATTTGTTTATATATCAATAAAGGTGTCATAGAATTTTCATCTCCAATAACAACAATTCTCTTTTTATTCTTTAAAACCGGTTTTAAATGAATAACTTCTTCTAATTCCACATTATTCTTATAAGGATGAACTTTTGACATTTCAAAAAACAACTGATATTGAACATCAGTAAAATTACGATATCCTAAAGTTTTACAAAACCTTGATAAAGTCGATTTGGAAACTGGAATTTCCATGAGAACCTCATTCATTTTATAATTCACAATATTCTTCCAATTATTCAATAAATAAGTACTAATCAAATATTCATTACTATCATGATCACTAATTGTTAGTAAAGTATTTAATTGCTCAACAATCATAATAATCCCTCGCATATGTATAGACAATTTCTTGTAAATAATAATCTAAAATCATATTTTCTAAAACTTCATCAAGTCCCATTGGTATTTGTAAAAACATCCCATTTTCTTTTATATAATCTTTATTTCCAATCATTAATGCTTTGGGATGACGAGCCATTATATGTTCCATTAAATCATCATTAAGATCTACAATCCTCCCACTCATTGTCATAATAATAACAAAATCATCTTCATTAGGAACAAAAAATCTTTCTAAATAAATAGAATCTTTAATTGTCATTTTTTTCATTACACAAAAATCACCTTGAAATCTTAATGCATTAGAAATCATTTCATCAGAACCAATTAATACAATTCTTTTTGATTTTAAAATTGTTTCACAACATTGTTGAATAATAAAAGCTGATGCATTCACAACTGTTTGATAGTCATTTGAACTTAAAAATGAATAAAATGTTGATTCAACTTGTTTATAATCTTTCAATTTAATACGATATTGCATTTGACTCAATCTAATCACAACATGACTAGCAATTAATTGTTTAAAAATAACAAACTTTTTAAACCCAAAAAGTTTAAAAAAACGATTAAAAGTAGAAACAGATACATAACATTCATCAGCTAAATCTTGAACACTCATTTTATCTAATTCATGGCAATGTGAAATTAAACAATAAGCTATATTATAATTTGTATCACGTTCATCTGGATTATTAACAAATTGCAAAAGTGTTGTTATAAAGTTATTCATAATATTGTCCTCTACTATCCCTTTAATATGTATACATTATATACATTTTCACATATTTATTTCAAGATATATTTATTTTGACAGCATTCGACAATATGTTTGTTTTCCTTACTAAAAAACTTAGGATTTTTCTCCTAAGTTTTCTACATTAATTTTCTTTACTTTTTCTTTTAACTGCTACGAATCCACCCATAGCTACAACAAGTAATAAACCATACATAGCAATTGAATTGTTATCGCTTGTTTCTACTTTTCCAGGTTTCACATTATCAGTTGGTTTTTGATTGTTTTCAGCTTTTTTATCTTGAACATAAGTTGCTGCCCAATTCATGATATGTTGACCTTTGGCATCTTTTGGATTGTTGTTTAATGTATAAATCCATGACCAGTGATCACTATATTTTACTACTGTTTCTACTCCGTCTTGATCATAATCTTCAGCAAATTCTAATTTTCCGACTGGTCTTTCTACACCAAATGAATCTGCTTTGTTTTCTTGATCAACTGTCTTATATAATGATAATTTATATTTTCCATCTGCTGTTTCTTGAGTTGTGAAATCTGAATTTAATTTTTGTGCTACTTTTGTTGTTGTTAATTTTTGTCCTTCTGTAAGAATCTTGAACATACGTTGTGAACATGCTTCTGATTCTACACTTCCATCTGTTTCTCCTTGAACTAGCCAGATAGCTGTCTTTGAGTCTCTGATTCCTGCAAGTTCTTTATCTGTTGGTGTTTCTCCACCTCTTAATCTTGCAACATCCAATGCTGGACAGTTAATCATTGCTGCTTGGAATAAATTTGGATATGCAATTAACATTCTTGTTGTCATGTATCCTCCTGCTGAACATCCTGATACGACAACTTTTTCTGGATCGATGTTATATGCTTTCATAACATCCTTGATTTCATTGTAAGCTTTCTCTAATAATTTATCGCTTTGTGCATAATACCATGTTTCTGGTGCTTGGAATGCCATGACATTTGCACCACCAAAGATTTCTTGTGCTTCATCGCTTGCCCATGCAACAGTTCCTCGGTTGGCTAACATTTGTGCAACGTTATTCCCAGTACCGTTTAAATCTCCTTCACCATTTCCATGGAACCAAACGATTAACTTATCAGAATCTTTTGCTTCATAGAATTGATAGTTGATACCATCTTTGACTTTAACTGATTTGAATTTTTCTGTTTCTGCATCCTTGACACTGTTATCACAAGTGTATGTAGCATTGATATCAGCTAAATCTCTACCATCAACAGCTGTTGCTTTGATTGGTTTGTTTTGAGTGATTGTATACTCAAGTTTAGCTGGATAGTTTCTACCTTCACTTAACCAAGTCAATGTTGCTCCTTCAGATTCATCGAAGTAAACAGTCACTTGACTTCCTTTTGTTTCTACCTTAACAATTTTACGATCTAAATCGTAATAAGCATTTCCTTTGTTTTCTCCAATTTGAACAATTGATTTTGCATGAACTGTGAATGTATCCTTATCAACACCTGATACACGTTTGTCTGCTCCAAAATCAATAATCATTTTATTAACGACTTGACCTGCATCTGTAATTCTAGCGTATAATTGGGCTTTATAGCTATTATCAGCTTTAACAGGAACACTTAAAAATGTTGTTAATGCAATTGCTGTACTAACAACCAATGCAAATAATTTCTTCAATCTTTTCATGACCTTTCTCCTCCTGATAAAAGTATATCAGTTTTTACAGATATTGATTATTCCATAATTGATATCTCGTTTCTCATTTAGATATATAACTTAAATTTCTATAAAAAGTGTCACAAAATGATTCTTTTTCCAACCATAAGGGTATATCCATTAAAAAAAACAGATACTATTTTGTATCTGTCAAAAAATGATAAGATAAATCTATAACTTCTTGAATATGTTCTAACTTATCAAAATTATGAGTAGCTCCTTGAATAGGATAAAAAGCTGCTTGATGAAAACCTTTTAAATACTTTTTTGATATTTCAAAAGGCACCGTTGTATCATTTGTACCATGAATAATCATTAATTGATTTTGATAAGTATCTAAATTCTGATAAAAATCTCTTGCTGTTATATCCTCCACAAACTCATGAGATATTTCAAATCCATTATGATCATAAAAATCAGCTTCTACAACATTCCCTTTTAAATATTCTACAGCTTGTGGCAGATTAAATGCAGGTGCCCATAAACACATCTTAGAAATATCTTGAGGATAAAGTTTTGCCAATTCACTAGCAATTGCTCCACCCATTGAATGACCTAATAAATAAATATCAGTAACAGCATCTAATGCTTTCACTTCATTTAAAATCATTTTGGCACATGTTAGCTCATCTTGGAAAGTCATATCTTTAAAACTCAAATCAGATTCTCCGCTTCCTAGAAAATCCATTCTTATACTTGCAACTGAGTGTTTTTCTAAAATTCTGGATAAAGTTGTATAAGAAAACTTTGTTCCTGTATTACAGCCAGTAAAACCATGAAAAATAATGCATATTGGATATTTAGGTACATTAGGAATATGAATAAATCCTCTCATTATTCCTTTAGATGTGGGTATTTCATAATATTTTTGCATAATAACTCCTTTAAGAAAAAGATATGGATTGCATCATACAATCATCTAAATATTCTCCATTTTTATCAAATGGACTAAAATTAACCGTGTCACTATCAATAATTTTAAAAATATATTGTTCATTATTGATTGGGATATCATCAATAACATGATGACTAGAACGTAATAGATCAATTTTTTGTAATGTATTATCTACAAAAATAAATTGAAGCAAATCTTTATCTGCATGAATACTTATACATTCATTTTCACTATTATTTATAGAAGTTTCATAATAATCTTCAAATCTAGACGTATTTCTTATTTGTTTAAAAATATATAAAAACTTATCATTTTCATAATTTCCAACAACCATACAATAACTATGATTCTTGCATTCAAGTTTATCCCATGCAACAATTGTTATCTTATTTGATGAAGTCTTTTTGATATCGGCAATTGTATCTAAAACTTGTTGTTGTGTATCAAAAACATATCCAGTCTGTTGCTTCATATATAAACCAGCACCTAAAATAAATAATGCAGCTGATAGATATATTATTATTTTTAAATTTTTCTTCATAATTATTGAGTCGTGTAATTATATACAATATTAATTAATTCCGGATTCAAATCAACATGATCGCCAAATGAATCGTAAGCTTCTATTTGAACATCCTGATTTTCTCCCAAATATTCAATAATAAATTTTTGATTTGACACGACCTCTCCTCCTATTTCATAATTACCTGCTGTTATATCAATACTATTAATCATCCCAAACACATTAGGAATACAAACAATGTTATCCATTGGTGATAATGAAATCACATATGCATTTTCTGAACTATCAGGAAAAGATACATAATGAAAATCACTCTCATATTTACCTTTACTATTTTGTTCAAAAGTAAATAGCTTATATGTATTTTTATAAAAAGTAATTATAAAATATAACGACTTATCACTATCAATTGCAGCAGAATATGAAATTTCTTCATCATCCACATTAACATGAAAAACTTCTTGAATTGCTTTCTTTATATTTTCATCAGTATCTAATGTATATCCTGATTCAAGTTTCATATAAACACCTGCACCAATCAATCCAATTGCCATTACCAACGCAATAACAACTTTTATCCATTTTCCCATCTCAAACACCCCTTACAATTGTTTTTTTACTTCATCACTTAAAGCTTTATAACCATCATCATTGATATGTAATCCATCGATATAATATTTTTCCAATGGTTGTCCATTTTCACATAATGCTTGATAAACTGATATAAAATGAACATATTCATAAGGAATAACACGTTGATACTCCTGTTCAATCATCTTTAATATATCATTACTACGGATTCCTTGTTTTAATACCTGATAACCATGAACATTTTCTAAACATGGTATACAACCTACCAAATGAATTTGACATTCTGGTAAATTATAATGAATAATCTCTACCATTTCTTTAACATTTAATGCTATATCTCTTGGACTTGACATAACTGTATTTCCTAAGTCATTTGTTCCAATCATTAAAAAGACTTGACTTGGCTGATATTTGATAACCCCTTCATCAATGAAATGCAATAACATATCTGATGTGATTCCACCAATCCCACAGTTATGGGTATTCTCAAACTCACCAAACCATTTTTTAAGATGACAATATTCAGTAATAGAATCTCCATAAAAAACAATTCCATGAGGTTCAATATATTTATGTCCAGCTATAATTTGTAACATTCTTTTAAGAATTGACTCTCTTAATTGATACTGATTTGTATCATATTTCATATTTTCTCTCACAAGCTTCACTCCTTATGTTTCTATTATAACAAAAAAGTGTCCTAAAGACACTTAAATAAATAAAACCTGAACACATAACATATAAACAATTGTTCCACCAAAAATAGATAACAAAGTATTTCTTTTCCACAAATGTAAACCAATAACAGCTAAAACCCCTAATATCTCACAAATACCATGATTGCCACTTAATAAATCAACACCCTTTAAACAATAAACAACAAGCATTGCCATAATTGCAAAAGGTAAAACATTTCCTAAATATTCAATAATAGGGTGAGTATGATTTTTAAATAAAAGAAATGGTAGTAAACGTGTTAATAAAGTAACAAAAGCAATCACTGCAATTAATAATAAATCATGCATTTTCTTTTCCCCCTTTTTGATAAAGGATAATTAAACTCAATAATATCCCTATCATTGAAGGAATAATAAAAGATTCACTACCAAAAATAATTAAACATAAAATACTTATGATAAAACCAATATATGTATAAAGATGTTTCTCATTTGTTAAAAATTGTTCTAAAACAATAACAACAAACAAAGCCGTCATAGCAAAATCTAATCCAGTTGTATTGATTGTAATCAAAGAACCAATCAATGAACCAACTAAACTTCCAACAACCCAATAACATTGATCAAAGAAAGAAATTAAAAATAAATAAATCTTTTCATGACAACCCTCCGGTGTTTGAGAGGCAACCAATAGTGAGTAAGTCTCATCTGTTAAAGAAAAAATCATATAAGGTTTTAATTTACCCATTCCTTCAAACTTCTTAATCATTGATAGACCATAAACCAAATGTCTCGCATTAATAAGTAGTGTCATAATCGCTCCACTAATAAGTGTTGCTCCGGAAGTTAATAAGTTAATCGCAACAAATTGCATACTTCCAGCATATATAAAACAACTCATTAACAAAGCATAAATCACACCATATCCTTTACTCTCCAATAACATTCCAAACGCCATTCCTAAAACAATATATCCCATCATTACTGGAATAGTTGTCAAAAAAGCTTCTCGCATATCCTTTTTATACATTCTCTATAACTTCCTTTAATTCCTTTAAATTCTTTGCAATATATTCACAATCATTATTTTCAAATTCTTCTTTACTTCCATAACCATATAAAACACCAACACATTGTATTCGATTCAAATGTGCTCCAATCACATCATGTTTACGATCTCCTACCATCAAACAATCATCAACATTAAGTTGCTCTTGTTGTAAACAATAAGCTATGACATCTTTTTTATTCTTTCTCGTACCATCCAACTCAGCCCCATATATTCCTTTAAAATACTTCGTCAAACCAAAATGCTCAATTATTTTTTTAGCAAAAATATAAGGCTTACTTGTACAAATATATAAATCTTTTCCACTATCAATAAGAGATTTTAAAAAATCTTCCATTCCTTCATAAACTTCATTTTCAAACAAACCTATCTGAGAATAATATTCACGATATTTTTCTACTGCCTGCCAACTTTTTTCTTCATTCATTCCATAATACTTTTGAAATGATTCATCTAATGGCGGACCAATAAAAACTGTTAATTCATCTAAACCATTAATTCTAATATCAAATGAATTTAAACTATAAGCAACAGCTTTCGTAATTCCTAAAAAAGGATCCGTTATTGTTCCATCTAAATCAAATAATATATTTTTCATAAGCTCACCTCTTTTTTTAATTCATTATAGCATAATTTTATATAATAATATAACTTCGTACAAAAAAAGAATCGAAACATTTCGACTCTTTTTTAGAATACATATTTTTAAGGGAGATTTTATGAATTCTATTATTCTTTACACTTTTAATATACCGTGTCAATATGAACCATGTATGAACATTATTTGTAATTGTTGTGAACTTATAATGAAATATCACCCGAGTTTCGAAGCATAATTTTGCAAAACCAATTAGACCATCTCCTCAATGTGTTGATTATATCTAGTATTTTAGTTATCTGAGATACTTTTTT
>NZ_SMCQ01000026.1 GCF_004343035.1 Longibaculum muris | reverse complement strand
TTCTTTTGAATATTTATTTTTTCTTCCCAATATAAAAACCTCCCGTATCAGTGTTTAATTATTTACACTGTCTACTGGGAGGTTATCATATCAATATGTGTTAAGTATAATTAAGAATACAATGTTTAAAAAGTTTCATACTAATTTAAAACTTAATAAAAATAGACTTACTTTCTTACACCCTTTTTCGTATGCTGAAAATTGATTTACAATAATATTTTTGTTGTGATATAATATTTAAAATATTTATGTAGAATGAGGGGTAAATATGAGTAAAATTTGTGAAATAATTGTTAATAATTTTGTAGAAAAAGGAATCATAAAAATTAAAGATAAAAACGCATTGAGATTTGGACTAGAATTAATAATAAGTCAATTATATTGATTTTTTTTCATTAGTTCTTTTTTCTATCCTTTGCTTTAGTGATTATAAACAAGGAGGAAATATATATGAATATCGCAATTGTAGATGATCAAAAAGAATATCGAGAGTTAATAGTCCAAAGATTAAGTAAAATATCTGAGTTCGAAATTAATACATATTCTTTTGAGGATACAAGTTCGTTAAAATGCAGCAAAGTTTTATTTAATTTAATTATATTAGATATTGATCTCATTGATGAAAATGGATTGGATTTTGCAAAAAATAATTTAACTGAAAATATTGTTTTTATGACATCCTATGATTTTTATATGAAAAAAGCTTTTGGAAAGAATGTGTATGCTTTTATAGAAAAATCTGATTCTGAAGAAATATTTCTTGAAACAATTAAAAGTATAATAAAACAAATATTTGAAGAAAAAACCATGAGTGTTAAAAGTGATAAAGGTGTTGTCGATATATTTATAAAAGATATTATATATTTACAATATATAAGAAGAAAAACAATTTGTATTAAGCTGGAGAAGAATGATTACATTATCACAGGTTATGGAATTCAAGAATTATCTAAAAAATTAGAGGATATGTTTATTTTTTGTGATCGTGATATATTAATCAATAAGCATAGAATAATTGGAATTGATAATAACAATCTTTATTTAAGAGATTTAGACTATACTTTAAAAATAAGTGCAAGGCGTCTAAAAGAAGTTAAAAACGTTTATTTTTTGGAGAAAAAACATGAGATTATTATCTGAGTATTTTTTCTGTTATTTATATATTTTATGTTTAACTATAACTATTAAACCGTACTTAAATCAAGAAAGAAGTAAAATATATACAGTGATTTTCTTATGTATATATGCTCTAATTAATTTTTTTATTACGGGAGATTATATTATTGATTTTGATAATTATTTAATTTCAAATATTTTAGTAATACTCTGTGACTTTATAATGCTTTGCATATATAATAATGCACTTTGTTTTTATATATTATTCTACACAAGTTGCTTTTTTTGTGTGTATTCAATTACAATAAATTGTTTTTCATATATATTTTTTTTGGTCAATATTAATATTTTAGGAACGTATACCAATTATGGTTTTAGAGTTTTTTCAGTTTTTTTATATTTAATAATCAGTTATTTTCTATACAAAATGCTTGAAAGATTAAAAATCATACCTTCTGAAATTTTAATAAAAGAAAATTGTATAGTCTATAATGTAATAAATGTTATTACGGTTTTTGTTTTTTTGATTTTTTTTGGGTTACATTTAATAGAACTAAATATACCTTTTATTGTTTTTATATTTTTTACATTTGTAATTTTATGGATTACATTGCTTTACTTTTTAAATAGATCAATAGTTCTTCAATTAGATAATGAAAATCTTTCAATTGCAAATATCTTTGACGATAATGTTGAAATAATGATAGATAGTTTTAGAAATGAAAATGAAAAAGTAATGGAAGTAAAACATGATATAAAAAATCATTTACAAATATTAAAAACTATGAATAATTTGTATGATGTTAAAGAATATATTAATGATTTATATACAGATATTACGGACATAAAAGTTTTTGAACCAACGACCAATATTCAATTAATTGATATTATATTTAATTTGAAAAAAAATCAATATCCTTCAATCAGATTTTCTTATGATGTAAGTGTTGATTATATTAACATCAATGAGAAACATTTTTCAACAATACTGTTTAATCTAATTGATAATGCTTGTCAAAACATTGATATAGCATTTCCAAATGTAAATATTCAAATAATAAAAAATGATGAGACATTATTAATTACAGTTACTAATACAACAGATAGGGTATTAAGTTTAAATACTCAAAAAACTGTGGGACATGGTTATGGTTTAAAAATAATTCAATATTATGCTGAAAAATATGATGGTAGTTTTTTTATTAAGATGGAAAATAGTATTGTTATATCACAAGTTATATTGAAATGTAATAATAAAAAATAGAACAATAGCAATATATTTTAATATGTTGGTTTGGCTGGACGATGTTGCTTTGATACAGGATCATCATTCGTAAGTCCAATGACCTGTGTTACCTTAAAAAAGATGCGTTTTAATTGGAAATACTGTTGTGCTGCCTTATAGATTGGGTTCCCATCAACAACGAATTCAAGATCCTCTGGTATTTTCTTGAATTTTCTAAGGACTGAGTAGAAAGCATCAATGGCACTGAATGTGTCACGTTTCATGTAGATTCTATAAGAAGTGATGATTTTCTTCTTGACATCACACATGAAGAAGACATAGGCTTTCTTGCTTAGAACTTTAACATAGGTTTCATCGCCACATTGATATGAGTTGAAATTATGCTTATAGTTGTCCATCCATGGAAAAAGGAGATGACTGGCAGCCTGAGCATAGTTGGCAATAGTCTGATGAGATATTTTGATATCATGGATTTCATAAAGGATCAATGCGGTTTTTCTGAGTGAAAGACCATAGTTGATGTAATATGTTAAAACAAGACCGAGGATATGCTTGGAATTGCGGATTCTTGATAAATCTATTTTTGATGGTTCTATTTTATGTTGGAACTTCTCAAGCTTGTCCAGCGATGCATTAAAGACACGAGTGATATAGTGAAGAGAAAACTGAGAAGGATTCATTTTATATTTCTTCTTGTCTTCTTTGAAAAGTTTCTTGAGTTCTGACTTGAAGTGAGGACAATTCTTGTTTGGACATTTATAGACGTCAAAGCCACTGCGAGACCTGACAAGAGAAAGCTTATTGCCACAATGGGGACATCTTCTCTAGATAGACTGGATAAATTCATTAATGAATTTAGAGATTCCAAAGTTAATGGATTTATAAATGGAATAGAAAAAGATATTGCCCCGATCAAGAACACAATATCCTTCCCATATAGTTCTGGATTTGTTGAAGGTAACAACAACAAATTCAAACTCCTCAAACGTATTTTATATGGAAGAAGCAAATTAGTCAACCTGTTTAAGAAATGTTATGTACCATTTTTAATGAATAATACAGATTTCAAACTAGTCGACTTGATAAAGCAAAAAAACAGTACAATTTCTTGTACTGTTTAGATAGTTATTCTACCCATAACCGAGTAAGAACCAGATTTTCTATAGGGTTCTTTTTTTGACATATTTTATATTTGATGGTGGTATAATAGAAGTGGAAAAGAGGATGAAATCATGAAACAATATACATATATGATGTTAAAACCAGATGCTTTTGAAAATGATAAGAAAGATAAGATTCTACAAATGATAGAAGATCATGGTTTAAAAATTGAATCAGCAAAAGAAATTAAAGTAGATATGGATGTCATGAAAACATTATTAGAACACTATCATCAAGTTATTGATGATAAAGGGAAAACATTTAATTTTCCTGCGCGCTTATTTAATACATTTTATTTTGATGGACCACATTACATTATGCCAATGAAAGTAAGTTATGAAGGTAAAGAAGATATCATTTCATATTCACGTCAATTAGTAGGAAAAACCAATCCTAAAGAGGCTGCTCCTGATTCGATTAGAGGAAAAATGAGCCAAGATAGTTATGAATTATCAAACCAGCAATATCGTTTGGTCAATAATATTATTCATGCTTCTGATTCTCATGAATCAGCACAAAAAGAGTTGAATATATGGGCAAAATATCTAAAATAGCATTTTCAAAATATGAAAATGAAAAGGCTTTCAAAAATGTTGGAATTGTGCTATGATATAGGTGTAGAAAAGGAAAGGACTTGAAAGGAGGTCTTAAAGATGTTTGACAATAGAAAAACAAAAACTTTATATTTAAGACCAAGTTTCATAACGAATCTTAATCTTAAAAAAGATTATCGATTGGTTAAAGATTTACTACCCCCTAACATACGTTAGGCCTAGAAATAAGGCCTTAAATATAGAAAAAGTTCATGATATCTTAAAGTTAGGTTTTAATGGGTGAATAAGAAAATTTATATCAATCATAGTTTATAAAATATTTAAAAAATGAAGATTTATAAAATGAGTAAAAAATATAGGATATAGATATGTCATATTATTTAAGAAAAGTTTATAAGTTAGCGTGTATAAATATGAATTAAACGGAAGGTGATAAGAGATTGATTGATATAAATGAGTAGAAAAAGACATAGTAAAATTGCTTTATAGAATCCTTCATGAGATTATTAGAGATAATGAAATGAAGTTATAAGTGTTTCTAAGATATGTAAGAAATGTAAAAAGAGAAGAATAATAGGAATGAGCTTATAATGGAATGAGTTGTTTATAATAAGCAAGGCAACGATAAAGTATTGTTGTTATTGACATTGATATAAATCAATTGCATAGAAGATAATATTTCTTCTTTATAGTGGTGGTAGTATTCGAAAGATATTACCACCTTTTTTATAAACACAAGAGGGAAGTGATGGTATGTTAAGGTTAGAACATGTAAGTTTATCTTATGATAAACCAATATTTAAAAATGTTGATCTTCATTTTCCAGATACTTCCCTTTTCTGCATTCATGGGAAAAGTGGAAGCGGAAAGACAACGCTGTTAAATCTATTAACATTTGAAACTCCCATGCAAGAAGGAAAAATATTTTATAATGAAGAAGAAATAACAGAAAACAATAAAGATGATTTTTTATTTTATCATGTTTCTTATATTGACCAGGATGGTCAATATTTAAAAAATATGACAATTTATCAACATTTTGAATTCTATGCGAGATTACATCATTTATCAATTGATAAAGAATTGGTAAAAAAATATTTGGATAAAGTTTATCTTGAAAATATAGAAATAAAGAAATATCCATCATATTTATCAACAGGACAAAGAAAAAGATTTCTTATTGCTTTGGCTTTGATGATGAAAAAAGATATTCTTATTTTGGATGAACCTACAGCTTCACTAGATACTGAAAACAAAGAAAAGTTAATTGAAGTTTTAAAAGAATTATCGAAAGATGTTTTGGTTGTTTGTACTACTCATGATGAAATGATTTTAGAAGCAGCTAGTCAGGTTTGTAAAATTGAAAATTATCAAATTAATTTTGAAAAGACAATGTCTGTTATTCAGAAGAATAAAGACAAATCTTATCAAAAAATAAATAAGCTTCATTACTTTAAATATAAGAATATAAAGAATAAGATATTATATATTATTTTTATCGTTATTGGAGTATTAAGTACTGTATTCATATCGTATTCATTAAGTCAAAGGATAACGTTGAATTTACAGACAACAGAATATCAAAATTCTTTATCTCATAATGGCTTGATTTATTATAAGTTACCAGATGCTAGGTATTTGGATTGGGAAACTTATGATTTTATTGAAAACGAAGATTTAAAAATGATTCAACAAATATCTGGTGTTCAGTCAATTACACCTTATTATAATATTAAAGATTTTCATCATGGTGAAGGTAGAGAGTTTATATTGACTTCAAAAGATGGAGTGAAAAAGAAATGCTCATATTATTGGCCTCGTCAAAGTAAAAATTTGGGTATTGATTTTTATGCGAAAATTGTTATCTTTTCATATGATTCAACTCAACATATTCAATTGAATGGGAAAGATATACAAGGAACATATATTGATGAAAATTTTGCGGAACTTATTGATGAAGATGTGACAAAGGGTGGAACATTAGATTTGGATTTCTATTTACCTACAGAATATTTTGAACACTACACGACCATTGAAGGGGTAGAAGGTCAATTGAGGGAATATCAATTTAAGGATGAAAAATGTCCTTTATCAATCCAATTTAATGGTGTTTTAAATAGTGATGTATATAGTGATTCTGATAGTAGTACAGAGGGTAACTATGTAAAAATATTTATGCCTGTAGATCAAGTTCGAGAAATATTGAAAAGTCATGCCAAAAGTGAAAATCATATTTATAAACATCCAATGACTTATTTGATTATGTGCAAGCAAGATCAAAAAGATAATGTGAAGGTAGCAATTGAACAAGCAAATGAACTTTATCGTGTTCGTTTTCAAGATAATTATCATTATTGGGGTGCCACAACAACTATGGATTCTTTAAATTTGGTTATGTTATTTGCATGTATGAGTATGGTTTTGGCTTGTTGTTTATTAAGTTATTATCAATTGTATTTAAGAAAGAGTGAATTAAAGCTTTTAAGACGGGAAGGATTATCTAGAATCATGAAAAAATATTATATGGAAGATTTTTGGATATTCTCAATGATATGTTTATTGGCATCAATTCTTGCCTTAGGTATATTGACATTGATAAGTGGTGGAATATTTGCAATGAACATTTTATTTGTATCATGGATAGGAATCAGTGTTATTTATCTTTTGGTTTTAATAGGAATGGGATATTTTTCTTATCATTTAATTTGGAAAAGAGTTATGACATATGATTGAGTTAACGAATATTGAATTATCATTTGGTAAACGACAACTTATAGAAAAAGGTGGTATGTGTATACCTTATCAGCAAGTGACTCTTTTAAGAGGTGAAAGTGGTAGTGGTAAAACATCTTTATTAATGGATATTGGTTTGTTAGCACATCAAGCAAAGATGAATTATCTGTTTGATGGAATCGATATCAACACATGTCATGAAAAACAAAGAAGTTATCTACGACAAAATGAAATCTCATTTATTTTTCAAGAAAATTATCTTTTTGAACATCTTAATCTCATTGAAAATATCTATTTCTATGCTCATTTGATTCACCGACAAATATCTGAAGAAGAAATAAGGGAATACCTTGATTTTGTTGATTTGGATCTGGATTTTCAAACATCTTTAAAATCAATGTCAGGTGGTGAAAGACAGCGATTAGCAATTGTTTGTGGTATAGTTAAAGATGCGAAACTGTTTATTTTTGATGAACCAACATCTTATCTTGATAATGAAAACAAGCAAAAGATTATTTCTATTATTCAAAATTTAGCTTATCAAAAAGGAAAAATGGTTTTGGTAGCTTCACATGATGATGCCTTTGTTGAGATTGCTGATCAAATTTATGAAATCAAAGATATGAATTTATCTGCATGTCAAATATCTGAATATCAAATAGAATCAAAACCATTTCAAGATTACTCGATAAATCAAAAAGTTTTATATCAATATAGTTTGAAAAAAAGCAAAGTTTATGACATGGTTGCTGGAATTGTTTTAGGTCTTGTCTTAATGGGTTTTGCATTATCTTTGATATATGGGACTTTATTGAAAGAAAATGATGAAAAGAATTTGTTGCTTTCTATTCATCACTATGGGATTGTATTAAAAGAGGATGAGAAACCATTCAGTGTGACTGAACAAACACGATTAAAACAGGCATTACCTGATTTATCTATTTATCCTTATGCAATAATGACTTCGTCCTTACAAAGTACGCATCAAAAATTGAATTCAATAACAATCAAACCTTATTATGAAAAAATGATAACTGATAATGATATTTTAAAGAAAAAACATGAATTATCTTCCTCTGATATTTATGCAACTTATGAAATTTATCATTATTTAAAAGATGATGTCTTTTCTCATTTGATAAGTGAAGGACAATTATTTGATCAAGTTGATGCTGTGCTAAAACCAAATTATGATCATGAACAGGTGATTTATCTTCCATATGATATGATAGAGGGATATTATCAACAACAAGGCATAGAGTTATCAAATACGCCAACACCTTGGCTTGTTGTATCTATCAATTCTATCTCGGATTATCAAATGGCTTCTCAAAATATAGAATCATCCTATCAATTTTTAACAACACCTGATATTAACAGTCAAGTGCGTCTTTCACAAGTTTTTGGTTCCCAATATCTAATCGTTGCTTGGATTATTATTTTGGCTGTACTTTTTGTTTATAATACATATCGTGTTATAGAGGATAAAAGAAATATTGCATTATTGGAAACTTTAGGCGTGAATTATTATCAATTGATGAAGATGAAAGCACTGGAAGAATTGATTTTATTGACAATCATGGGTGGAAGTGCACTATTGTTAAGTGTTATTATGAGTTTCTTTTTAACTTTGATGACAATGGAAAATTTATTGTTGATATGTTTAGTAATTATAATGAATATGCTTTTTATATTTGTTATAGATATGTTGATTTTTATTGTTTTTGTCAAAAGATATTCAGTATCATTGTTGTTTAGAAATGATTGAAAAATAAAGATGATTTGAAATATGAAATTATTTTGTCATTAAAAAAAGAATTCATGAATAAGAGTTGATTTTTAGGGAAGAATCCTTTATAATTCTTATAAGTTCCGATGAAGAAGATTAAATAGTGAAATCTTTTAGAGACATTGTGGTTGGTGAAAACAATGAGAGGCAGCTATGGGACACTTTGGAGGATGTTATGAAAATAACCGTGAGTCGCGTTAAGACATGAGGGCATACTATGTATGAACTAAGGTGGTACCGCGTAAATAAACGTCCTTAGATAGGACGTTTTTATTATTTTAAAGGAGGAAAAGAAAATGGCATATAGTGCACCAAGAGGAACAGTTGATATTTTACCTGATGCAACAGGAAAATGGCAACAATTAGAACAACTATTAAGAACAATCTGTGCAAACTACAACGTTAAAGAAATGAGAACACCAATCTTTGAACATACTGAATTGTTTAGTAGAGCAGTTGGTGATACAACAGATGTTGTGACAAAAGAAATGTATACATTTGAAGATAAAAAAGGACGTTCCATCACATTACGTCCAGAAGGAACTGCAGGAATTGCAAGAAGTTATGTAGAAAATAAAATGTATGCATTACCAGAAAAATTACAAAAACTTTATTATATGGGACCAATGTTTAGATATGAAAGACCACAAAATGGGAGACAAAGACAATTCCACCAATTTGGTGTAGAAATGATTGGCTTAGAATCACCATATGTTGATGTTGAAGCTATGGTATTAGCTGTTACTGTGGTTGAAGCATTAGGATTAAATGATGTTAAATTACATATCAATTCATTAGGTGATGAAGAATCAAGAAATGCTTATCGTGAAGCTTTGAAAGAACATTTTAAACCAGTTTTAAATGATTTATGTTATGACTGTCAACAAAGATATGAAAAAAATCCTTTACGCATTTTAGATTGTAAAGTGGATAAAGATCATCCAGCTATGAATAATGCCCCACACACAATTGATTATTTAAGTGAAAGTGCTAAAGCACACTTTGATAAAGTTTGTGAATTACTTGATGATTTAGAAATTGAATATGTGATTGATACAAATCTTGTGCGTGGATTAGATTATTATTCGCATACTGTTTTTGAAGTTATTTCTGATGATCCGAAGTTAGGTGCAGGTTCTACTGTAGGAGGTGGGGGAAGATATAATACCCTTATCAGTGAACTTGGTGGACCAGATGTTCCAGGCGTTGGTTTTGCTTTTGGAATGGAAAGATTAATGATTGCGATGGGTGATCGTTTTGAGGAAGAAGAAGGTATTGATGTTTACGTTATGCCTCTAGGTGCTGAAGCTAAAGATTTAGCTATGCAAATTGTGACAATGCTTCGTGCTAATGGATTTACATGCGATATGGATTATTGTGATCGTGGATTAAAAGGTCAATTTAAGTCTGCAGATCGTTTCCATGCTCATTTTTCAATGATTATTGGTGAAGAAGAAGTTCAAAAAGAAGTTGTGAATATGAAATGTAATCATTCTAAAGAACAAGTTGAAGTTCCTTTAGAAAATATTGTTGCGTTTATTGAAGAACATTATGAAGGAGGACATGATCATGAATAGAACACATAACAATGGAGAGTTAAGGATCACTCATGTAGGTGATAATGTTGAGTTAATTGGATGGGTTGCTAAGAAAAGAAATTTAGGAGCTTTGGTTTTTATTGATTTAAGAGACCGTTATGGGATTACACAAATTATTTTTGATGAATCTTTTGAAGAAAGATTAAAAGATGTTAAAAATGAATATATTTTATCGGTAAAAGGAACTGTTATTGAAAGATCATCTAAGAATCCAAAGATTCCTACAGGTGAAATTGAAGTTCAAGCAAAAGAATTTACAATTGTCAATACAGCAAAATTAACACCAATGATTGTGGCTGATGAAACAGATGCCTTAGAAGAAACAAGAATGCAATATCGTTATCTTGATTTAAGACGTCCAGTGATGCAACAAAACATTATGACAAGACATAAAATTACACGTTCAATTAGAGAATATTTAGATGGTTTAGATTTTATTGATATTGAAACACCTTATTTAAATCGTTCAACACCTGAAGGAGCAAGAGATTTCTTAGTTCCATCTCGTGTTCATAAAGGTGAATTCTATGCTTTACCACAATCTCCTCAATTGTTTAAACAATTGTTAATGGTTTCTGGTTTTGAAAAATATTATCAAATTGCCCGTTGTTTTAGAGATGAAGATTTACGTGCTGATCGTCAAATTGAATTTACTCAAGTAGATGTTGAAATGAGTTTTATGTCAACTGATCAAATCTTAGAAATTGGTGAAGGTATGATTGCAAAATTAATGCGTGATGTCAAAGGTATTGATATTGAATTACCGCTTCGTCGTTTGACTTGGCATGAAGCAATGGAAAGATATGGTATTGATAAACCTGATACACGTTTTGGTTTAGAACTTGTGAACTTAAATGATGAAGTTGCAGATGTTGATTTTGCAGTGTTTAAAAGTGCATTAGAAGCTCATGGTCATGTCAAAGGAATCAATGTTATAGGTGAAGCCAATAACTTCTCTAGAAAGAAAATTGATCAATTACAAGACTTAGCAAAAACTTATAAAGCGAAAGGATTAGCTTGGTTAAAAGTCACTGATCAAGGTGTTCAAGGACCAATTGCAAAGTTCTTTACAGATGAACAAATGCAGCGTTTATTAACAGCTATGAATGCTCATGAAAATGATTTGTTGTTGTTTGTAAGTGATGCAAAATATGAAGTTGTTTGTGATTCACTAGCAGCGATTCGTAATTATTTAGGAAAAGAATTGAAATTATATGATCCATCAACATTTGATTTCTTATGGGTTGTTGATTTCCCAATGTTTGAATATGATGATGAAACACAAAGATATTATGCAAAACATCATCCATTCACAAGACCTAAAGATGAAGATATTGATAAGATGGAAACTGATCCTGAAAACTGTTTAGCAGATGCTTATGACATTGTTTTAAATGGTTTTGAATTAGGTGGAGGTTCTCAAAGAATCTATGAACAAAGCTTACAAGAAAGAGCTTTTAAAGCTTTAGGATTTACGCAAGAACAAATTGATGCTCAATTTGGTTGGTTTGTTGAAGGATTACAATATGGAACACCTCCTCATGGTGGATTTGCTTTAGGATTAGATAGAATTGCCATGTTACTTTGTGGTTGTGATTCTTTAAGAGATGTTATTGCATTCCCTAAAAATACAAGTGCCACTTGTCCAATGTCAAAAGCTCCTACACCAGTGGCTGATGCACAATTAGATGAGTTAGGAATAGGAGTGGTTAAAGATGAATCAAGCAAGAGTGAATAAAGTTTTAGATGAAATGAGTGAACGAGGAATGGATCATTTGATTATCAGTGATCCTAGCTCAATTGATTATTTAACAGGATATAACAATCATCCTGGTGAAAGAATGTTTGTCTTATTATTATCATTAGATGGCAATCATACGATGTTTTTAAATAAACTTTTCTATTTAGATCAAGATTTGCAAATGAATCTTGTTTGGTATGCGGATACAGAAGATGGACCAGCATTGGTTGCTGATGCATTAAAAGATGCCAATGTGGTAGGTGTTGATAAAAACTGGGAAGCAAGATTTTTAATGCGGGTTATGGAACTTTCTAATGATGAATGTTGTTTTGAACTTGGATCTATCTGTGTTGATCATGTCCGCATGATTAAAGAAGAAAAAGAAAAAGAATTGATGCGTGAAGCGAGTCGTCTTAATGATTTAGCTATTGATCAAGTGATTCAATTATGTGCCAAAGGAAATTTAACTGAAATTGAAGTTTCTAAACAAGTTGCTGGAATTTTTCAAAGTTTAGGATGCTCAGGTAACTCATTTGAACCAATTGTTGCTTATGGAGCAAATGGGGCAGATGGACATCACGAAGGTGATGATTCACTTTTAAAACCAGGTGACAGCATTGTGATTGATATGGGTGGAATATATCAAGGTTATTGTAGTGATATGACCAGAACTGTTTTCTATAAAGAAGTTTCTGATGAACAAAGAAAAGTCTATGATTTGGTTAGAAAAGCCAATGAGATTGCAGAAGCGATGATTAAACCAGGGGTTAAATTATGTGATATTGATAAAGCAGCTAGAGATGTGATTAGTGAAGCCGGATATGGTGAAAACTTTAATCATCGTTTAGGACATTTTATAGGCAGAAATGTTCATGAATATGGTGATGTTTCAGCGGCTTTTGATATGGAAGTGGAACCAGGCATGATTTTCTCTATTGAACCAGGTATTTATTTACAAGGTGATTTTGGTGTGAGAATTGAAGATCTTGTTTTGGTTACTGAAGATGGTTGTGAAATTTTAAATTCATATACAAAAGATTTGTTAGTTATCGGTTAAGGGATGTGCTAAAAGCGCATTCCTTTTGTTTATATATTCAAAAAAAGGACATAATAAGAAAAAACACGGTTGCCCGTGTTTTATGCTCTTGCATTTGAATTATCTTCAAATTTGAAGTTGTTCATTTGATCAAAACTACTGTTTTCTTGTTGGTTTTGATTATACCCTTTGTTTTTACTTTTGTTTTGATTTTGAACTTGGTTGTTTCTTGAATTTTTTTGACTCATTGTTTATCTCCCTTTCATTTCTATTGACATTTATAGTATGTGTAGAGTTATTGGAATTATCCATTGAAGTCAATAAAAACAAATTGTTAAAATTTGCAAAAAAAATCACAAAAAATATAAAGAGATAGCATACATTTTCATCAATTTGTGCTAGAATAGAGGCGAGGTGACGATGATGTATTATTTTATAGGAATTAAAGGTTCAGGTATGGCATCACTTGCAACAATATTATATGATTTAGGATATGATGTTGCTGGAAGTGATATTGATAAATATATCTTTATTGAAGATGAATTAAGAAAAAGAGGAATTCCAATTTATTCTTTTGATAAGAATAATATTAAAGATGGTTATGATGTGATTATTGGAAATGCGTTTGATGAAACAAATGAAGAAGTCAAAGCAGCAAAAGATAATCCTAATGTTGTAACTCATACGTATTATGATTTTTTAGGAAAATTAATGGATAAGTATATCTCCATTGGAATTGCCGGGACACATGGAAAAACCACAACAACAGGAATGGCTTATCATTTGTTTAAAGACTATGATAAAACATCTGTATTGATTGGTGATGGAACTGGTCATGCGGTAGAAGATAGTAAGTATTTTATTAGTGAGACTTGTGAATATCAAGATCATTTCTTGCATTATTATCCAACTTATGCTGTGATTAATAATATAGAAATGGATCATGTTGATTATTTTAAATCTATGGAACAATATGAAAAATCATTTGAGACATTTGCTAATCAAGTAAAAGATACAGTTGTTGTATGGGGTGATGATCCACATTTACCACATTTGAATTATACAACCCGTGTTTTAAAATTTGGAACAGGTGAACATAATGATGTTCAAGCAAGAAATGTCATTAATAATGATCATGGGTTATCATTTGATGTTTATATTCATAATGAGCTGTTTGGTCATTTTGCTTTACCATTTTATGGAATGCATATGTTATACAATTCATTAGCAGTCATTACTTTAGGATATTTAGAGAATATGCGCGCTGATTATATTCAACAACGTTTAGCAACATTTGATGGTGTGAAACGTCGTTATACAGTGAAGGAAGTTGGGAATAATATCTATGTTGATGATTATGCTCATCATCCAACAGCTATTCGTTATGTAATTGAAGCAACTCGTTCACGTTATCCAGGTAGAGAAATTGTCGCTATTTTTCAACCAGATCGTTTTTCAAGAGGATTAAGATTTGCTAAAGAGTTTGCTGAGGCAATGGATTTGGCTGATCATCCATTCTTGGTTCATTTCCCAGAGAACGCGAAAAAAGAACCTGGAATTGATATTGATATTTATGAAATTGCACAATATATTCCTCGTGCACATGTCATTCATGAAGATGAAGAAGCTGTAAAATTATTAGCTCAATATGATCATATTGTTTATCTTTTTATGAGTAGTAAAGATATTTATAAATTAGAAGATATGGTTATTGATTATAAAGCACAATAGAGCTTGCTTTTCATTCATGGAAAAATATGGTATAATGAAAGAAAGTCGAGGAAAGGAGAACTTATGGACGCACAAGTAGTCTGTTATTGTATTTTGCTATTGAGTATTGCGTTTGCTTGTTTAAGCTTAGGCTTGTTATTGATTAGAATGTCTGGAGCTGTGAAGGAAGCAACTGTTTTAATGACAATTGTTGAAACAACTTTAGCAAAAGTGAATCATATTTTAGATGATGTCAATAATAAAATGGAAATGTTAAATGCACCAGTTGAATTAGTAAGTGGTTTCTTTTCAAGAGGTGCAATGAAAACTGGATTACTTTCAGTATTAGGGTTTTTAACTTCTATCTTTAGAAGAAAAAAATAGAAAAGAAAGGTGAGAGAAATGAAGTTCGGAAAGTTTTTAGTAGGTTTAGGAATTGGTGCTGCTGCTGGATTGTTACTGGCTCCTAAAAAAGGTAGTGAATTAAGAGAGGATATTAAAAGAGAATCTTTAAAAGCATATGATCAATTAAAGAATATGACTAAAGAAGATGTTGAAGCATTGTTAGGTCAAACAATTGAGACAGTGAAAAAATCAGTTGATGAATTTGATGTAGATACTTTTAAAGAAACAACAAGAACAAAATTAACTGATTTAGAAGCAAAATTAGAAGAATTTGCTTCTAAAGTGAAAGAAACTGATCAGTATATGCAAGTTAAAGAAGGTGTTGTTGATTTAACTGATAAAGTGAATTCTAAAATAGATGAAGTAAAATCTAAAGTTTTAGATGCTTCATTAGATGATGAATACTTAGATGAATTAGAAGAAGAAATCGATGATGTTGAAGATAA
This sequence comes from Longibaculum muris, assembly GCF_004343035.1. Taxonomy (GTDB): domain Bacteria; phylum Bacillota_I; class Bacilli_A; order Erysipelotrichales; family Coprobacillaceae; genus Longibaculum; species Longibaculum muris. The sequence goes on along the minus strand of NZ_SMCQ01000026.1, from coordinate 27,187 downwards.
ATTAGAAGAAATGATTGAAGAAATCAAAGATTAATTATGGGTAAGAATGTTACAATTTATGATGTTGCTAGAGAAGCAGGTGTTTCTTTAGCAACGGTTTCCCGTGTTATTAATGGCTCAAATGTCGTTAAACCAAATACACGTGAACGTGTCATGGAAGCTATTCAACGTTTAGATTTCAAACCTAATCAAATCGCAAGAGGACTTGCAACAAGTAAAACAACAACAATTGCTATTGTTTTTCCTCAATCATTATTTGCACATGTTAAAGATATGATTGGGGGTATTGGTGATACAAGCCGTCGTTTAGATTATAATGTGAGTATCTATACAACTGATGAAATCGGTGATGGAAACCCTATTGAAACGGTTATTGAAAAAGTTGTGAAATCAAGAGCTGATGGAGTTATTTTATTTAATAATGAAGAAATTGAACAAGAAATTCAATTGGTTAATAAATATAAAATTCCTTCTGTTGTCATTGGTTCACGCGTTTCTAGTGAATACATGGGTTCAATTTTTATTGATGCAAAGAAGATTGCATATGATATTGTTGATGAATATTTATCAAAAGGTAAAAAGGATATTGTTTTTGTCAGTCCAAAACAAAATCTTATTAGAACAGAAGATTTAATTTTAGGTATTGAAGAAGCTTATCAAAAACATGGTATGACTTTTGATAAAGATAAACAAATTTTACCAACATCTACACATTACGAAAAAAGTTATCCACAATTTTTAGAATATTTTAAAAATCATAAGCATGATCTTGTTTTTTCAGGTTATGATAAAGAAGCTGTAGCTGTTGTTAATGCGGCTATTGATAATGGTATTCAAGTTCCTGGTGATATGGAAGTGATTGGAATGATGGATACAAGCTATGCTTTAATTTGTCGTCCTGCTTTAACATCTATTCATGTTCCAGTTTATGATATGGGTGCTTTAGCTGTTCGTTTATTAACGAAGATTTTAAATGAAGAAGAAATTGATGCAAGAGAAGTTCCAGTGCAGCATTTATTAATGCCAAGAGGAACGACAAAATAAACTTCTAAGGATTTAGAAGTTTTTTTGCGAAAGAGGGGAAAAGAATGGAAAAAAGAAATTCTGAAACACTACATATATTAAAAGAAAGAAATAAACTAAGCAGTCGTTTGTTTTTTGAAGGTTTATTAGTTGGTGGAATAGCTGGTTTTATTGCGATTGTTTATCGTTTATTATTAACGAATGCTGAATCTTTATATTTTACAATTGCATCTTTTGTGAAAGGAAATATCTTCTATATTATTTTATGGTTAATAGGTTTAGGAATTTTAGGGTTTATTATTTCTTTGTTTTTGAAATATGAACCATATATTTCTGGTTCAGGGATTCCTCAAGTTGAAGCTGAAGTTCAGGGGCAGATTGATCAGTGTTGGTATAAGGTTCTTTGTGCGAAAATTGTCGCAGGAACGCTTTGTATTGTTGGGGGATTGTCTTTAGGACGAGAAGGGCCTAGTATTCAATTAGGCGCAATGGTAGGAAAAGCAGTTTCACGTTTTTTTAAACGTATTAAAACCGAAGAAAGATTTTTATTGACATGTGGAGCAGCAGCTGGTTTATCGGCAGCATTTAATGCACCACTAGCAGGAATTATGTTTGCTTTAGAAGAAGTTCATAAGAATTTTTCAACCAGTGCTTTGGTTTCTGTTATGTGTGCTTCTATCACAGGTGATTTTTTAAGTCGTAATGTTTTTGGTTTATCACCATCATTACATTTTACTATGGATTATGCATTACCTTTATATGATTATGGATGGTTATTGATCTTAGGAGTTGCGACGGGATTGTTAGGGGCTTTTTATAATAAGATGACAATGACATCCCTACATCTTTATGATAGAATTCCTTGTTTAAAATCTCATCAAAAAGTGATTATTCCGTTACTTATTTCTGGAATTTTAGGTCTATATATCCCTCAAGTCATTGGGGGAGGACATGTTTTAGTGAGTTATTTGAATAGTGAAAACGTTGTTTTATCAACATTGGTTATTCTATTGATTGTTAAATTCATATTTTCATTATTAAGTTTTGGTTCGGGAGCACCGGGTGGTATTTTCTTCCCTTTACTTATTTTAGGGAGTTTGATTGGTGCTATTTTTGGGAAACTTGCAATTATGTTAGGGGTTCCTGAAATATATTTTATGAATTTTATTATCTTTGCAATGGCTGGATTCTTTGCCGGAATTGTAAGAGCTCCAATTACTGGAATTGTATTAATTGCTGAAATGTGTGGAACATTGAAGTTGATGTTACCAATTGCAGCGGTTTCTTTTATTGCTTATATTGTAGCAAATAGTATTGGAAGTGAACCGATTTATGAAAGCTTATTACATCGTTTAACTAAAAATAAAACGCAAACTGATTATGTTGAAAACAAAGAATTAATTTCTTTTGTTGTGAGTTTAGGAAGTCTTGCTGTTAATCAAACAGTTGCTTCTTTAAAATTACCTCCACGTTGTTTATTGGTTTCCATTATGCGAGGGAAACGTGAGATTATTCCTCATGGTGATACACAATTTTATGTGGGAGATCAAGTGATTATTATTGTTGATAAATATAGAATTGAAGAATCGAAAGCAAAATTAGCGGAAATCTTTACTTTTTCATGATGTTTCGATTTTGCTGTTGACTTCATCTTCAAAATTTAATATGATATATTCAAGCGTTGAAGGAGACAAGTAGTTATAGGCTGTGTCATAGAGAGCTTGTGGATGGTGGAAACAAGTCACAAAATATAATGAATACACTCTGGAGCATCTAAGTGCAAAGCTTAGACGGTGGCAACACCGTTATCAATAAGAGAGTATGTGTAAACATAAATAAAGGTGGTACCGCGAGAATTCGTCCTTTGGGAGGAATTCTCTTTTATATTATAAGGAGGATATTATGAAAATTTATGATGAATTGGTATGGCGTGGATTGATTAAAGATGTCAGTTCACCAGATTTAGAAGAAAAATTAAATAATGGAGGAATGACTTTCTATATTGGAACTGATCCAACTGGAGATAGTTTACATATTGGACATTTTTCATCTTTTTTAATTAGTAAGAGATTAAAAGATGCAGGGCATAATCCTATTTTATTGGTTGGTGGAGCAACTGGTTTAATTGGTGATCCAAAACCTGATACTGAAAGACCAATGATTACAAAAGAACAAGTTCAACATAATTTTGATTGTTTAAAGAAACAAGCTCAAGATTTATTTGGTTTTGAAGTTGTTAATAACTATGATTGGTCAAAAGATTTAAACTTTATTGACTTTTTAAGAGACTATGGAAAATACTTTAACGTTAATTACATGTTAAATAAAGATATTGTTAAAAGAAGATTAGATTTAGGAATTACTTATACAGAATTTTCTTACATGATTATGCAGGCCATGGACTTTTATTGGTTATATGAAAATAAAGATTGTCATATGCAAGTTGCTGGTCAAGATCAATGGGGAAACATTACAGCTGGGATTGAATTAATTAGAAAGAAAACAGGAAAAGAAGCTTATGGATTTACAATGCCATTACTTACAAAATCTGATGGTACAAAATTTGGAAAAACAAATGGACATGCGATTTGGTTAGATCGTAAAAAGACATCTCCATATGAAATGTATCAATTCTTTATCAATTCAGAAGATGACAAAGTCATTGATTACTTAAAATTCTTAACTTTCTTATCAAAAGAAGAAATTGAAGAATTAGAAGAAAAGAATAAAACACAACCACATTTAAGAGAAGCTCATAAAGCTTTAGCAAAAGAAGTTATTACCTTCATTCATGGTGAAGAAGCATATAATGAAGCATTAGAAATCTCTCAAATGTTGTTCTCTGGAAAAATTCAAAATTTAACATTAGAACAAGTTCAATCTTGCTTCAATGGAGTTCCAAGCATTGAAATGGAAGAAGATACTCAAATCTTAACTGCCTTAGTTAAAGTAGGTGCAGCTTCTTCAAATCGTGAAGCTCGTCAATTCGTTACAGGTGGATCAGTATTAGTTAATGGTGAAAAAGTTACAGATGTGGAATTTGTTGTGAAGAAAGAAAATGCATTTGGTCAAGTTGCTACTGTTATTAGACGTGGTAAGAAAAACTATTATGTCATTAATCATAAGTAGAGGTAAGATATGAAGAAAATTTTAGTTGCTTTATTGTGTTTAGGATTATTAACAGGATGTCAAAGTGAAAAAACGTCTACATCTCAAGTTAAAGCTGAAAATGGAGATGTTGTAAACATTGATTTTGTTGGGAAATTAGCAGGAAAAGCTTTTCAAGGTGGAACGGCTGAAGGTTATATTTTAGAATTAGGTTCAAAGACTTTTATTGATGGATTTGAAGAACAAATTGTTGATATGAAAGTGGGAAGTGAAAAAACAATTGAAGTCACATTTCCTGAGAATTATCAATCTAGAGATTTAGCTGGTCAAAAATGTGAGTTTGATATTACATTAAATAAAGCTTATAAAGAAACCAAAGAAGCAAGTCAAAAAGGTGATATTGTAAAAATTGATTATGTTGGAAAGTTAAAAGGAGAAGCTTTTGATGGAGGAAGTGCCAATGGTTTCTTATTAGAACTTGGATCTGGTCAATTTGTTCCTGGTTTTGAAAATCAATTAATGGGATTAAAAGCAACTCAAACCAAAGAAATTGATATTACATTTCCTTCAAATTATGGAAGTACGACAATTAATGGAAAAACTGTAAGTTTAGCAAATGCTAATGTTGTCTTTGAGGTTGCTGTAAATCATGTTTATCACGAAGCAAAATAAAGGGTTCTTATGACAAGAACTCTTTATTTCTTTTCTTGGTTATTTATGGTATACTAAACAACGGTGATAAGATGGATGGAATATTATTAATTAACAAACCAGCGGGTATGACAAGTCATGATGTTGTTAACTGTATAAGACGTTTGTTACATACTAAGAAAGTTGGACATTGTGGAACTTTGGATCCTGATGCAACAGGGGTTTTGGTTTTATGTATTGGTAAAGCAACAAAGGCTTTGCAATTTTTAACAAGTGAAGAAAAAGAATATATAGCAACACTTTCTTTAGGAAAATCTACGGATACATATGATGCTAGTGGTACAGTATTAGAAACAAAAGAATTTCAAGGTGTCGATCATGTTGAAGAAGTATTGTTGTCTTTTTTAGGCGCTCAAAAACAAATGCCACCGATCTATTCAGCCATTAAGGTGAATGGAAAAAAATTATATGAATATGCTAGAAATGGTGAAGATGTTCATATTGAACCACGTGATATTGTGATTAAAGATATCCAATTACTTGAACAAAAAGATAATATTATTCGTTTTCAGGTAAAATGTTCAAAAGGAACATATATTCGTTCTCTTTGTGTTGATATTGCTCGAAAGCTAGGTTATCCTGGTCATATGTCACATTTAATCAGAAGTCAATCAGGTCATTTTCTTTTAAAGGATTGTGTGAGTTTAGAAGATGTTGAAAAGGGACATTTTCATCTTTTGAGTTTAGAGGAAGCTTTTGCTCATTTTGAAAAATACGAAGTTGAAGATGAAAATATTGTGATTCATGGAAAGACAATCAAAAGTGATATTGACCATCAAGTTGTTGTTGTTAATCGTGAGGGAAAAGTCTTGGCTGTCTATGGACCAGATGGCAAAGGTTATCTAAAAAGTGTGAGAGGATTATTTTAATGAAAGTTATTTATTTAAGGGGACAAAAAGTCGATATAGAACAACCGGTATGTAGTGCCATTGGTTTTTTTGATGGACTTCATGTTGGACATATGGCCTTGGTTGATGAAGTGATTAAGGTATCAAATGAAAAAGGTTATGCAAAAGCCTTAATGACTTTTGATCATTATCCTTTGTATGTATTAGGAAAGATTACTGAAGAAAAGTATTTAACTTCAATGAATGATCGTATTGCGATTTTAGAAGATAAAGGGATTGATTATTTATTTGTTATTGAGTTTACTAAAGAAGTAGCTGCTATTTCACCTGAAACTTTCATAGAAAGATATTTAATCAATTGTCATATTCAACATGTTGTATGTGGTTATGATTTTCGCTTTGGAGCTTGTAATTCAGGTGACCCAACAACTTTAAAAAAACATACAGATTTAGGTGTAAGTGTGATTGATGAAGTTATTTATAAAGATGAAAAAATTTCTTCATCACGTATTAGAAATCATTTAGAACGTGGTCAAATTGAAGATTTAAATGAATTATTGGGACGCCAATATACAATTAAAGGTGAAGTTATTAAAGGAAGAAGAATAGGGCATTTAATTGGTTTTCCAACTGCTAATATTGATTATCATTCTTATTTCTTACCGGTTAATGGGGTCTATGGAGTGAAGGTTTATATTCAAGGACAATGTTATATAGGAATGTGTAATATTGGATATAATCCTACCTTTACTGCTTTAGATAAACCATCTTTAGAAGTGAATATTTTTGATTTTAATCAAGATATTTATGGAGAAAAGATTGTTGTTGAGTTTTATTTATTCATTCGTAAAGAAAAGTCATTTCATAATAAAGATGAATTGATTCAACAATTAAATTTAGATCAAGCTTATATTCAAAAGTATTTTCAAACATATCATGTTTAAAATACTTTTTTGTTTTTGAATTTTTATCATTTAAGGGAAAAGCTATGGTAAAATAGAGATAGAAAGATGGTGAGAGATATGGCAAATTGGTTAAATGCAGCAACAATTCAAATGGTAGGAATTGTTTTAGGAGGATTAGCAATATTTATTTATGGCATCAATATGATGAGTGATGCTTTAAAAAGTATTGCTGGAACAAGAATTCGAGAATATATTGAAAAATATACCCGTAATCTCTTTATGTCTATTTTTGTAGGAACAGTGATATCGGCACTTTTGCATTCCAGTTCAGCTGTGACAGTTATTTCAATTAGTCTTGTAAGAGCGGGGTTAATGGGACTTGTTCAGGCTATTGGAATTACGATTGGAGCAAATATTGGAACATGTGTGACATCGATTATGATTGGCTTAAATATTGAACAATTTGCTTATTATTTTGTTTTTATTGGAATAGCAATGATGTTTTTGGCTAAACGTAAGAAAATGTCATATATTGGTAAAGTCGTTGCTGGCTTTGGATTGATTTTTGTTGGCTTGGAATTAATGAGTGATCAATTGGTAATGATTGCTAAACAACCATGGTTTATGGATATCATGGTGATGTTAGGTAAACAACCTTGGTTTGCTTTGTTAGGGGCAACACTGGCTACAGCGATTATGCAATCTTCAACCGCAGTTATTGGAATTGTTCAAAAACTCTATGTTACTGGAGCATTATCACCAGCTGCAGGGGCAGCATTTATCTTTGGAGCCAATGTTGGAACATGTATGACAGCTTTACTAGCGGCGATTGGCGGATCTATTTCAACACGTCGTGCAGCTTGGTTTCATGCTGTATATAATGTTTTAGGTGCATTACTTGGGATGTTATTGTTGATTCCTTTTGTTCAATTGACTAACTTTGCCAATCATTTGATTGGTGGAAGCGGTGAAATGTATATTGCTCAGGCACATTTTCTTTTCAATGTTATTTCTACAATTTTAATTATTCCTTTTGTTGGTCAATGTGTGAAATTACTTCAACTTTTGATACCTGGTGAAGATTCTAGAGGGGTTAAAATTGAAAATATTGATGAGTTAGATGATCAATTGATTGAAAAATTCCCAGCTGCAGCTTTAGCTGTTGCTAAAAAGAATACAATGCGAATGGGACGTAATGTCTTAGAAAATATAAAACTATCCCAGCATTATCTCACTTCAAAAGAACAAGAAGTTTATGATGAAGTCCTTGAAGTTGAAGCATTGGTTAATAAATATGATGCTAATTTATCACAATATCTATTAAAAATTGCTCAACAACCTACATTATCAAAAGATCAAACCCAAGAATATTATAAAAATTATCAAATTATTAAACACTTAGAACAAATTTCTGACCAAGTTAATAATCTCATAGATTTTTATAAAATGGTTTATGATGAAAATGGTCAATTTTCTCAAGGGGCTATTGATGATTTTAAGAAAATCTATGCTTTAGTAGAAGATATGCTTATCACTGCAATGCATATCTATGAGACTCGCAAAGGGACTCGTTTATTAGGACAGCTCAATAGTAAAACAAAACAACTCAATGCTTTGATTTTAGAATGTCAACAGAATCATTTTGAACGTATGTGTGATAATATTTGTGATAATTCTGTCTCTGCTTCAGTTTTCTTAGATATTTTATCACATATGGAAAGAATTGGCGATATTTCACTCGATATAGCAAATCGTACTTTTGTTGCTTATAAGAAACACCAAAGTCAATTCTTAGATCCAAATCAATTAGAAATTAAATAAAGGAAGATGGGCATCTTCCTTTTTAATTTTTTTCAATTGTTTTTAAATAATAATGCAAGGCACCTAATAAATTTGCGCCATTTAAAAATGTACAAGCTTGAATAATTGGCTGGTGATCATCTTCTTGATGTAAATCTCGCATCTTTTGAAATTCTTCTTGGATTGTAGAAATTAAGATTTCCTGGGCACTTATTCCTCCACCAATACTAACCGCATCCAAATCAAAAAGATAATCCAAATTATAGATTAACATAGCAATTCTGCGACAAAACGCTTGAAAGATTTGTCTTGCTTCTTGATGATCAAAAAGTTTTTGAAAAACAATTTGTCCATCAGGCTCACAACCAATTGCTTGGCTTAAATCACGAATCAGGGCTATACCACTATCACTCTTTGAAATATTATATACCGATGAATAATCAAGTGTTTCTGGTGCTAATAAGCAACCAACTTCACCAGCTTTATGCCGAGGACTATCAACCAATTCTCCATTCATTATAATTGTTCCACCAATTCCACTTCCAAAGACGAGCATAAAAGCATTACTCATGTTTTGTAAACTTCCTTGCCACATTTCACCCAAGGCTGCACATTTGGCATCATTTTGAATCGAAACAGGAAGTTTGGTACGTTCTTGTAATTCTTCTTTAATATTATGATGATTTAAAAAAGGAAGTAAGGTAACAGCTAGCATTTCTCCAGTTTGTGCATTTAAGATTCCTGGCATACTTAAAGCAATTCCTTTGGTATTTTGCTGAACTAATTTTTCTAAGCTTTCATAAAAAGCCATTCGATTTGTTTTGATTGTTTCAAATTGGCCATTTTCAAAGCAATGTCCCTCTTTATTATAATAACCATATTTGGTATAAGTTCCTCCTACATCAATAACTAAATACATATTTTTCACTCCTATCTCAATTGACTTTATTATACAATAAAATCAAGAAATATCCTATAGTTTCATATAATGTTGTGATGAATAGGTTATTGATTTTTAATTTTATCTATTTTTTTATCATTGAAAATGATATACTTGTAACTATTACAAGGGGGTATGATGATGGAATTAGTCATTGAACATTTACAGAAATATTTTGAGGGTAAACATGTTTTAGAAGATATTGATTTTCGTTTTGAGAAAGGGAAAATCTATGGTTTGTTAGGAAGAAATGGGGCAGGGAAAACAACTTTATTTAATTGTTTGAATCAAGATCTTCCTATTGATCAAGGAAAGTTTTATATTCTTGATGGAAATGAACAAAGGAAAGTCACAACTGGTGATATTGGTTATGTTTTATCAACACCTTCTGTTCCAGAATTTTTAACAGCAAGAGAATTTTTACAATTTTTTATTGATATCAATCAAAAAGATATTCCTAATGTAAAAACTGTTGATGAGTATTTTGATTTTATGGGAATTTTACCAGAAGATCGAGATCGTCTTTTAAAAGATTTTTCTCATGGGATGAAAAATAAGATGCAAATGTTAATTAACTTTATATATAATCCATTTATCTTATTGTTGGATGAACCTTTAACTTCTTTAGATGTTGTTGTGGCAGATGAGATGAAAAAGTTATTAAGAAAAATAAAAGACGAACATATTTTAATTTTTTCTACCCATATTATGGAATTAGCTGTTGATTTATGTGATGAGATTGTTTTATTAAATCATGGAGTCTTATCAATGGTTTCAAAAGATGAATTAAGTGATGATGAGTTTCAAGAAAAGATTATTACTTTATTAAAGGATGAAAGCCTATGATAAAGACATGGTTAATTGCTTATCGTATACATAATACTTATCGTGTGAATAGTATTATTTATGGACTGAAACAAATTCCGATTATTAAAAAATTTTTACCAGCATCTTTATATAAACATCTTGGATTGAAAACTTTTGCAAATATCCTGAGTGCCTTATGGGAAATTATAAATATTTTCCTAGGAAAAATTGTTTATTTTATATTCTTTTATGTTTTACCAATCTTTTTAATAGAAAGAAATGATTTACTTTCTTTTCTAACTATTTTTGCTTTTTTATCATTTATTGGTGCTTTTATCAATAATGATCTTTTTGAAGTCAGTAAAGACAAATATTATGGAATTATTTTAATGCGTATGAATGCAAGAGAATATGTTGTTTCTCAGTTTCTATATACAATCATTAGACATTTTATTGGGAATATGGTTGTTTTATATTGGATTTCATTTATGTTTACATTTCCATTATGGCTATGCTTGGTTTTAACTTTATTAGTTTGTGGAATGAAAATCATTGTAGGCATGTATTGTTCATATGCGTATTTACATTCTCATCGTGTTTACACTGGCAATAATATTCCAAAACCATTGACTGTTTTATTAACGATTTGTTTTTTTGCAGCTTATGCTTGTGTTTTCTTTCAAATTTATTTACCAGTTTTTAGTGTTGTTATTTTATCTGTTATGATGACACTTTTAGGTATGATAGGACTTGTTTATATTTTTAAGTTTCCGGCATATCAAATGATGTGTAAGGATATGTTAGGGGATATGGACGCTTTATTATTAGAGGCAAGTATGTCACAAATTCAAGAAGAATCGTATCATCAAATGATTGATCAATCAAAAATCACTCAAAGTCATAAAAAAGGTTTTGAAATGATGAATGAATTATTTATGAAACGTCATCATAAAATTATTTGGCGCTTTGCCAAAAGACAAACTTACATATTACTTGTAGTTGTTATATCACTTATTATTGGGGTACAAGTTGTGCCTAGTCTAAAAGAAAATATCAAGGATTTTTTAATTTTATCTTTACCATATTTTGTTTTTATTATGTATATGTTAAATACAACGAAAAATATAACCAATGCGATGTTTATTAATTGTGATTATTGTATGCTTAATTATGCTTTTTTTCATGAACCAAAAAATCTCTTAAAATTATTTCAAATACGTTTAAGAGAAATGATAAAGATTAATTTAATTCCTGCTTTGGTGATTGCAATAGGTTATGTGATTTTATTAAATCTTTTAGGAATTCATCAAATTGGGTATTCTTTAATGAGTTTTATTTCAATTATTTCTATGAGTATTTTCTTTTCAACCCATTATTTGGTTTTGTATTATTTATTACAACCTTATAATGCTTATACTGAAGTAAAAAATCCTATGTATCAGCTTATAACGTCTTTGACTTATTTTATTTGTTTTCTGTTTATGAATATGCGTTTACCATTTTATTTATTTAGTTTTTCAGTAGTGGCTTTTTGTTTCCTTTATTGTGTCATTGCGTGTTATTTGGTTTATAAAAAAGGACCACAAACTTTTAAAATAAGATCATAGCTCCTTGCGCATCACATTGTTCTTGTAAAAATGAAAGAGAAATAACAAAGGAAAAAAACTTTATATTTAATGCGACATGGACAAACTTTATTTAATGTAAGACGTAAAATTCATGGATGGTGTGATGCACCCTTAACTGAGATTGGAGAAAATCAAGCTCGTATTGTGGGGAAATATTTTATCAAAAATAATATTGTTTTTGATCATGCTTATGCTTCAACATCAGAACGTGCTTGTGATACGCTTGAACTTGCGACACAGGGGAAAATAGCTTATACAAGAGTTAAAGGTTTAAAAGAACGGAATTTTGGAAAATTTGAATTTGAAAATGATGAATTTACATTGGTTGAGATTATTAATCATGATTTTTCATCTTTAGACAAGTGATGAGTGATTTCATCACTTTTCTTATCTTTAAAATGTGTTATAATAAACAAACGAAGGAGTGATACGATATGAATTTAGATGAATTATTAAATCCTAAACAAAAGGAAGCAGCGACTTATTTAGACTCGCATTTACGTATTATTGCTGGAGCAGGAAGTGGAAAGACGAGAGTTTTAACTTATCGTATTGCTTATTTGATTGAAGAAATTGGAATTGAACCACGTCATATATTGGCAATTACTTTTACGAATAAAGCGGCTAATGAAATGAAAGAAAGAGTCATTCGTTTATTGGGAGACTATGCTTCAGGGGCATTACTCTGTACGATTCACTCTTTATGTGTACGTATTTTAAGACAAAATATACGGGCTTTAAATTATCCTAATAATTTTATTATTATGGATGAAGAAGATCAAAAATCATTATTAAAGAAAATCTTTAAAGAACGTCAAATTGATCCTAAAACAATCAGTTTAAAAAGTTGCATCAATTATATATCAACATGTAAGATTGGTGGCGTTACACCAAGTCGTGCTTTTGAATTTGCGGGTGATTTTATTGGTGAACAAAAAAAAGCAATTGCTTATCAAGATTATGAACAATATAAAGAAGAACATTTTATGTTGGATTTTGATGATTTATTATTAAAGACTGTTGAATTATTTGAAAAATATCCTGAAATCTTAGAAAGATGGCAAAGACAATTTCAATTTATTCATGTGGATGAGTTTCAAGATGTCAGTGAAGTGGATTATAAATTAATTAAATATTTATCTGGTCAATCAACATTATGTGTGGTTGGAGATCCTGATCAAACAATCTATTCATTTAGAGGTTCAGATATTAATTTTATTATGAATTTTGAAAAAGATTTTCCTCATACCAAAACAGTTATTCTAGATCAAAACTATCGTTCTACAAAAACCATTCTTGATATTTCTAATAATTTAATTCGTAAAAATAAAAATCGAATGGAAAAAGATTTATTTACAGAATTAGAAGAAGGTCCAAAAGTCATGCATTATTCAGGAGTGGATGAAGAAGCAGAGGCTAATTTTGTTTGTGATACAATTGAAAATATTATTCATACTGTTGAGGGTGTGAACTACCATGATTTTGCGATTTTATATCGTGCTAATTATCTTTCTCGTGCTTTTGAACAAAAACTTATTCAACGTCAAATTGATTATAAGATATTTGGAGGTTTAAAGTTTTTTAATCGTAAGGAAGTGAAAGATGCTTTAAGTTATATTCGTTTGATGGTCAATCAGGATGATTTGTCTTTTGAAAGGATTGTTAATGTTCCAGCCAGAGGGGTTGGGGCAAAAACCTTAGAAAAGATTCAAAATAAAGCTATTGAATATGGTATAACGAATTATGAAGCTTTATGTTTATATGCTGATGAAATTGGTATTTCTGGTAAAGCCAAAAAACAATTAAGTCAATTTGTAACATGTATTGAAAATGCTAAACATTCATCATTAGCTTTACCTGATCTTTTTGAAAAATTATTAATTGATTTAGGGTATTTTGATATGCTAAGAAATGATCAAGATGAAAATCGTATTCAAAACTTAATGGAATTAAAAAATTCTATCACAAATTATATGAATACACATCCAGATTCAGCTAATTTTGAAAGTTATTTACAGGATATTGCTTTATACACATCACAAGATGATATTTTTGATGATGAATATGTGTCATTAATGAGTATTCATATGGCTAAAGGTTTGGAATTTAATTATGTCTTTGTGGTGGGATTATCAGAAGATATCTTCCCAAGTTTTAGAAGTGTTTCCGAAGGTGGAGATGATGGCATGGAGGAAGAAAGACGTTTGGCATATGTTGCTTTTACACGTGCTAAAAAGCGTTTGTATTTAACAGATAGTCAGGGATTTAATTTTATAACGAATTCGCCTAAGATGTCATCACGTTTTATTGATGAAATTGGAAGTGATCATGTTGAACATGCAGGGAATCCTTCTCAATTTAAATCTCGAGAATATTTGCATTTAACACCAAGTGTTGATGAGATGATTGGTGATAATGAAATTACGGATTGGAAACAGGGTGACTTGGTTGAACATGATACTTTTGGTAAAGGAGTTATTGTGAAAGTGAATGGAAAAACTTTGGATATTGCATTTTCTGTTCCTTATGGGATTAAAACATTAATGGCTCATCATAAAGCTTTGCATCGATTATCAAATTAAGGGAGATTATTCTCCTTTTTTGATTTATTAAGGAAAAGTTAAGAATTATCTTTTGATAATATGGTACAATAAATAAATGTATAGGTTTATGCTTTTTTTAGTTTTATTCAATGATGATTTTTGATATAATGAGCAAGTGAAATGGAGTGTATTGATATGACATTTGAAAGATTAGAAGAAATTAAAAAGTTATTAAATGAATATAATTATCAATATTATGTTTTAGATAATCCAACTGTATCCGATCAAGAATATGATCGTTTGATGCAAGAATTACAAAGTATAGAAATGGCTCATCCTGAGTGGATTACTGCTGATTCACCAAGTCAAAGAGTTGGTGGACAAGTTTTAGATAGCTTTACAAAAGTGACACATCAAAGAATGATGTTGTCATTAGGTAATATTTTTAATGAAGATGAATTGCGTGAGTTTGATGATCGTATTCGGGAAACCTATCCAAATGTTGAATATGTCTGTGAATTGAAAATTGATGGTTTGGCAGTTTCTTTGGTCTATGCCGATGGGCATTTAGATTATGGAGCAACCAGAGGAGATGGAACAGTTGGGGAAGATATTACCCATAATGTTAAAACGATTAAATCGATTCCTTTAACGATTGATTATGATGGTGATTTTGAAGTTCGTGGTGAAATCTATATGCCGAAAAAATCATTTAATGAATTGAATCGTCAAAGAGAAGAAGCTGGAGAAGCTTTGTTTGCGAATCCACGAAATGCTGCAGCGGGAAGTGTTCGTCAATTGGACTCAACAATTGCGGCAAAAAGAGGATTAGATGCCTTCTTATACATGGTTCCTACAGCTGCTGAAGTAGGCTGTACAACCCATAAAGAAGCTTTAGATTATATTAAAAAACTTGGATTTAAAACCAATCCTATGACAAGAGTTTGTCAAAATATTCAAGAAGTATGGGCATTTATTTTGGAAATGACAGAAAAAAGACAAACGTTGCCTTATGAAATTGATGGGATTGTTATTAAGGTGAATAATTTAGAATATCAAGAACGTTTAGGATATACAGCAAAAGTTCCAAAATGGGCAATTGCTTATAAATTCCCTGCTGAGGAAGTTGTAACAAAATTAAAAGATATTATTTTTACCATTGGTCGAACTGGACAAATTACGCCAAATGCTGTTTTAGAACCTGTGCGTGTTGCTGGAAGTACTGTTCAACGTGCAACCTTACATAATGAGGATAATGTTAAACATAAAGATATCCGTGTTGGTGATTATGTTGTGGTGAGAAAAGCTGGGGATGTTATTCCTGAAGTTGTACGTTCTTTAAAGGAAAGACGTGATGGTAGTGAAAAAGAATTTCAGATGATTGAAGTATGTCCATATTGTGGTAGTCATTTGGTTCGTAAGGATAATGAAGCAGCTTATTATTGTTTGAATGAACATTGTGATTCTAAGAAAATAGAAAGAATTATTCATTTTGCTTCAAGAGATGCAATGAATATTGAAGGTCTAGGTGAAAAGATTATTGAACAATTCTATAATTTAGGTTTTGTGAAATGTATTGAAGATATTTATTCTTTAGCAAATCATGAACAAGAAATTATGGATATTGAAGGTTTTGGTAGAAAATCAATGGATAATTTGATAGCTGCAATTGAAAAGAGTAAAGAAAATTCAATGGAAAAACTTTTATTTGGTTTAGGAATTAAAGGAATAGGGGCAAAGATGGCTGATAATCTTGCTAAGGAATTTAAGAGCATGGATGGTCTATTGAATGCTTCTACAGCTAAATTATTATCAATTAAAGATGTTGGTGATACAATTGTTCAATCAATCAATCGTTTTAGAAGTGATGAAGCATCACTGGCATTAATCAATCATTTAAAAGAGATTGGTTTAAATATGGATTACTTAAAAGAAACAACTTTATTACAAGAAAGTATCTTTAATGGAAAAACAGTTTGCGTGACAGGAACATTAGAATTAATGACTAGAAAAGAAATCAAAGATTATCTAGCAAGATTAGGTGCTAATGTAACTGGAAGTGTTTCTAAAAAAACAGATTATTTAATTTGTGGTAAAGATGCCGGAAGCAAGTTAGAAAAAGCGACTCAATTGGGTGTTCAAGTTATGAGTGAAGAAGAATTTAAAGAGGAGGTTGGTCTATGAGAAAATTAGTCTGTGCTCTGTTAGCTTTAATGATGTTGGTTGGTTGTCATCAGGCTAAGGAATCAGTTCAAGAACAAACTGCAAACCATACAGCTTCAATGGATTCTTTTGATGATTCTTATTATAAGATTGTTAAATTTGAAGATAGTGAGTTAAGAGAAGATTTTTATTTGGATTATGGTTCTTCAACTGACTTTGCTTCTATTGGTAGAGGTTTACAAATTTTATCAACACCTTATTTTTCAACAAATAATCATTATATGAGTGAAGGACAATACTTAAAGCTTGCCATGCAAAAAGAAATGGTAAGCCGTTCTTCTCAATATTCTTTGCAGCCTAAAAAAGGAACTGTTATTGAAAATGTAGAAAACCCAACGATGCTGCAAAATATTCAAGAACAAGATTATTATGTAAAAAGTGGTGATAAATATACTTTAAAAGGTTTGTCTTTTGCCTTAATTCTTGAACCACGAAAAAGTGATAATTCACGTTTAGATAGTGCAATGAGTGATGGTGCTATTAAAAGTTATGGTAAAGAATGTATTGAAAAATTTTACAAAGTCATTCGTAGTGCTGATGAATTTGAAAAAATAAAAAATCTACCTATTTTGATTACGGTTTATCAGGCTGCTGATACAACAACTGATCCAACGAGTGGGCGATATATTTTGAAAAGTTATTGTCAAAAAGAATTGGGAGAAATCAGTACACTTAATCAAAGAACAGTTTTATTTGCGAGTGAGCAAGCAACAAAATATGATAAAGCAACGGCTTCAGCTTTCGATACTGTCAAAACGAGTTTAAAGAATGCAGCAACCGAAGCAGCTGGTTTTGTTGGTGAAGCAAGATATATTGACGATGAAATTCAATCGATGGTGATTAAAGCGCATTTGAATGTGAAAACATCAACAGAGTTAATGTATTTAACTTCAATTATTGCTGATGGAATTGAAAGTAAGTTTAGTGATGATTTTAATGTCAAGGTATTGGTTTATTCGCAGGATGATGTGGAAGCTATTATTATTAAAGATAAAGGCGATAGTGTGAAAAGTTATTTTATGAATTAGGAGGATGAATGATGAATGATATTGAAAAAATGCTTAAACAGTTAGGGCGTAAAACAATGTTTGATGTCAGTGATGAAGAAATGCCAGCATTAATTGAAGAATATAATGTTTTTATGAGTCACGTTCAAGCGTTGGAAGCAATTGATACAACTGATGTTGAACCTTTAGCTTTTCCTTATGAAATAGAAACAACTTATTTAAGAGATGATGATGAAACTTATGTGATTAGTCGTGAAGATGCTTTAAAGAATGCGAAGAATATTCAAGATAATCAAATTAAAGTACCAAAGGTGGTGGGATAAATGATTCAATATAGTATTGAGGAACTTCATCAATTATTTGCATCTAAGGCTATTGATCCTAAAGCATATTATGATGAATTATTTGAAGAAGTAGAATTACAACAAAAAAGATTAAATGCTTTTGTAACAATTACTAAGGAAAAAGCATATGCTGATTTAAAAGAAGCACATTTTGAAAACTTATTAAATGGAATCCCTTATGTATTAAAAGATAATTATAATACAAAAGGAATTAAAACCACAGCTTCAAGTCGTATGTTGGAAGATTATGTACCTGTTTATAACGCTCATGTTGTGGACTTATTAAGTAAACAAGGAGTTTGTTTAGTTGGAAAAGCTTCTATGGATGAATTAGCAATGGGTGGAACAAATAAGTCTGCTTTAACGGGTCCGGTTTATAATCCTTGGGATACTTCACGTATTGCGGGAGGTTCATCAGGTGGAAGTGCGGCTTTGGTTGCTAGTGGAGTTGTACCATTTGCTTTAGGTAGTGATACAGGAGATTCAATCCGTAAACCTGCAGGATTTTGTGGTATTGTTGGATTTAAACCAACATGGGGACGTATTTCACGTTACGGTGTGATTCCTTATGCTTCAAGCTTAGATACAGTAGGGGCTTTTACAAGAAATGTCAGAGATATGGCGATTGTGACTGAAGCAATGGCAGGTCGTGATAATCGTGATATGACTTCAAGCTTTAAGGAAGTACCACATTATTTAGAAAACTTAACTGATGATATTAAAGGATTAAAAATTGCTGTTTTGACATCAGTTAGTGATGAAATTAGAAATCCAGAAATCAAAGCAAATTTTGAAAGTATTGTTGAAACATTAAAAAATTTGGGAGCTATTGTTGAAAATGTAACTATGCCAACACAATTAATGCGTACATTGCTTCCTACATATACAATTATTGCCAATTCAGAAGCAACAAGTAACCATTCTTGTTTAGATGGAATTAAATATGGAAATCGTCAACCAGGAAAAACCACAGATGATGTTATGATTAATTCTCGTACACATGGTTTTGGTGATCATATTAAGCGTCGTTTTATTCTTGGAAACTTAGCACTTGCGACAGAAAATCAAGAAAGAATGTTTAGAAAAGCCCAAAGAGTAAGACGTTTAATTGTTGAAGAATTAAATAAAATTTATCAGGATTATGATATTATTTTAACACCTAATGGGGGAAGTATTGCTCCTAAGGTAGATGAAGCATATGATGATCGTTTAAGCGATGAATATTTGATTTTAGAAAATCATCTTTCGCTTGCTAATTTTGCAGGAACGCCAAGTTTATCTTTACCATCAGGTTTTGTTGATGGGATGCCAATTGCTGTGAATTTATCTGGCCGTATTTTTGAAGAACAAACAGTCTTAAATTGCGCTTATGCTTTAGAAAATGCACTTAACTTTAAAAATCAATATAAGAGGGAGGGGTAGAAGATGAATTTTGAACAAGTCATAGGATTAGAAGTCCATTGTGAATTAAAGACACATTCTAAAATGTTTTCCGCTGCTCCAGTGACATTTGGTGAAGATGTGAATACAATGGTCAATGAAGTGGACTTAGGAATGACAGGAACAATGCCAGTTTTAAATAAACGTGGTGTTGAATTTGCAATTCGTGTTTGTCATGCTTTACATATGGAAATTGATGAATTATTATGTTTTGATCGTAAGAATTATTATTATTCAGATTTACCTAAAGGGTTTCAAATTACTCAAGATAAAAGACCAATTGGAAGAAATGGGTACTTAGATATTGAAGTGGATGGAGAAGTGACACGAGTTGAAATTGAACGTCTCCATATGGAAGAAGATACAGCAAAACAATTTCACTTTGATGATTATTCATTAATTGATTATAACCGTGCTGGAATTCCATTGATTGAAATTGTCACAAGACCAAATATTGGAAATGGTGCGCAAGCTGCTGCTTACTTAGAAAAATTAAGACAGGTTTTCTTATATACTGATGTTTCAGATGCTAAGATGGAAGAAGGTTCAATGCGTTGTGATGTTAATATTTCAATTCGACCTTTTGGAAGCGAGGAGTTTGGAATTCGTACTGAAATCAAAAATCTAAACTCTATTTCAAATGTACAAAAAGCTATTGAGTTTGAAGCTATGCGTCAAGAAAAAGTTTTAATTCAAGGTGGCGAAGTTAAACAAGAAACAAGACGTTTTGATGAAGATAGCAAGGAAACAGTTGTCATGCGTGCTAAAGGGGATGCTGTTGATTATAAATATTACACAGAACCTAATATTCTACCTATTCGTTTAGATCATCAATGGGTTATGCAAATAAAAGATGAGCTTCCAATGATGGCAGATGAACGTGCTAAACTTTACATTGAAAAACATGGCTTACCACAAACCGATGCAAATATTTTAGTTGCATCTAAAGATATTTCAGATTTTTATGAAGAAACAATTCAAACTTGTCAAGAATATAAATTGGTATGTAACTGGTTATTAGGTGAAGTTCAAGCTTATTTAAATAAAGAAAATTTAACTATTCAACAAACAAAATTAACACCAGCATATTTGGGAAAAATGATTTCATTCATCCAAGATGGAACAATTTCATCAAAGCAGGCTAAGAAAGTTTTTGAATGTTTAATGAGTGAAGGAAAAGATCCTGAAGTGATTATTGAAGAAAAAGGAATGAAACAAATTTCTGATCCAACAACACTTACAAATATTATTAATGAAGTATTAGATGCAAATGAACAATCTATTCAAGATTATGCTGCTGGTAAAGACCGTGCAGTTGGATTCTTAGTTGGACAAATCATGAAAAAGACTGGTGGACAAGCGAATCCAAAAGTAACAAATCAAATTTTAATTCAATTATTAAAAGCTAGAGTACAATAATGTCCTATACATTTCTTATGATTTTTGATACAATAGTGGAAAGTAGGTGAGAAAATGGCTAAAAGATTTCAATTTGATGATGAAGATGATGATATTGAAGATCAATACCAGCAACCTTCTCATATTGATGAATTAGAGAGTATGAGAATGGCAAAATCTGCTCAATCAATGAATCAAGATGAATATACTGATGAATTTGAAAGTTTTGATGATGAGGATAATCAACCTATGAGTAAGAAAAAGAAAAAGTTTGTATGGAAATGGTGGCATTATTTATTAATTGGTTTAGGTGTTTTATTGATTGCGTTTGCCGCATATATTTTCTTTGCTTCACAAAATGATGGTCCTGTTTATGGAAAACGTTGTGAAGGTATTGTATCAATTAATAAGGATTTACAAGCTGCGACAATTGATACTATGAAGAAAGAATATTCTGAAATACAAGATTTATCACTATCTACAGAATGTCGTCAATTAAAAGTTGATATTATCTTTAAAGATGGTATGAGTACGAAGAAAGCAAAACAGATTGCTGAAAAAACAGTTCAAACATTGGATGGTTTGGTAGGTAAACCTAAAGAAAATGGGAAAACATATAGTACACTCTTTGGCAAGATTGATAATATTTATCAATATGAAGTGAATTTATATTTAACTTCTAAAAATAGTGAAGATTTTCCAATCTATGGAACAAAGAATGTACAAAATGATGATTTCTCTTATACACTTTCTTCAATAAGAGATAAAGATAGTGCAAATAAAGCAAAAGAAACTTTAAATAATAAATAAACGAGCAATGCTCGTTTTTTTTGGAGGTAGGAATGAAAAAGAATGAATATATAGAAGCAAAGTGTATTGATTATACACATGATGGTCAAGGAATTGTTAAAGTTGATAGTTTTCCTATCTTTGTTAAAAATATGTTAGTTAATGAAGTAGGAAAAGTAAAGATTATTAAAGTATTAAAAAATTATGCAGTAGGGAGATTAATTGAAATTTATGAAGCAAGTCCTTATCGACAAGTCCCATTATGCCCTATTTTTAAACAATGTGGAGGATGTCATTTACAACATTTATCACTTGCTGGTCAACAAAATTTTAAAACTAAAAGAGTAAAAGATACATTAGAAAGAATTGGGCACTGTCATGTCGGAGTTCAACCTTGTTTGATGATGGAAGAACCTTGGTATTATCGTAATAAAGTTCAAGTTCCAATAGGAACTCAAGGTAATACGATTGTAACAGGGTTTTATAAGCAACATAGTAATGATATTGTTCCAATGGATAAATGTTATATTCAAAATGAAGCATCAAATCAATTGATTAATCGTGTTCGTATTCTTTTACAGGAGGTTCAAGAAACACCTTATGATAAAGTCACTCATCAGGGAAATATTCGTCATATCCTTGTAAAATATGCATTTACAACTCAACAGTTAATGCTTGTTTTCATTACTTATCAAAAGAAAATTAAAAAGATTGATTATCTGATTTCAACCTTAAAAAAAGAATTTCCTCATTTAACAACGGTTATTCAAAATATAAATTCAAGACATGATAATGTTATTTTAGGAGATGAAGTAAAGGTAATAGATGGTCCTGGTTATATTGAAGATCAATTATTAGGAAATACTTATCGTATTTCAGTAAAATCTTTTTATCAAGTTAATCCTATTCAAGTTGAACATTTGTATCAAAAAGCAATTGATTTTGCAGAGTTAAAGCCAACTGATGAGGTTATAGATGCTTATTGTGGGATTGGCACAATATCTCTATCAATGGCTCAATATGTTCAAAAAGTATATGGAGTAGAAATTGTTGAACAGGCTATTATAGATGCAAAGGAAAATGCAATAAGAAATGATATTTCAAATGTTGAATTTACTTGTCAAGATGCAGGTGAATTTATGGTGGAATTTGCCAAAAAGAATAAACATATTGATGTAGTCATGGTTGATCCACCACGAAAAGGGTGTTCACAAGTTTTCTTAGATCAATTAATTACCTTGGCTCCAGATAAAGTCGTTTATATTTCATGTGATGTTGCAACTCAAGCACGCGATATTGCTTATTTACAAGAACATGGATATATTGTAGATATTTGTCAACCAGTTGATATGTTTCCACAAAGTCATCACATTGAAAATATTGTAAGATTATATAAACAATAACAAGCAACATTATTTGTGTTGCTTGTTTGAGTAATAGACATTTTAAGCTTTATTTGAGTACGTTCTTGTAAGCAGAAATAAATGGCTTTACGAGAGGCTTATGATAAAATTATTTCAATGGATGAATATTGGGTTGATGATGGTATGGCTCCACAATGGAGATTAAAAACATATTGGTCAAGCAATTTTATGAATAAAAAGAAAATATATAATCTATAGGTATATGTCAAAAGGGCACATGTTTTTTGATTGATGGAATACAGAATGAATAATATGAATTTTATAGGATATCTATTTTCAAAATTAAAATTTATAGAATCAAGCGGAATATCTTATATGAAGATGTTAGTCAAAATATGATATAAAGGTATGAGATTTTTGGTTTTCTTTTAGACATTATGTGATAAAGCAATAATCTTTTTATGTTTCTTTTTAAGAAACATTTTTTCATCTGTATCAACAATTTTCATATTATGCTTTTCTATAAGTTGATTTATTTTTTCAATAGTTTCATTATCAAGGAAATCTAACCAACAATTGGTTTCAACATTCATGACAACAAAAAATACTATGGCAATTATAATTAAAAAAAGTGATATAGCAAAGCAAAATGCAGCAAGAGGATAGATTTTCGATTGGATAAATAGCAAAAATAAGACAAGAAAAATAAAAATAGCACCGATAAATATTTTTGATATTGTGATGTATGATTCTTCAGTTGGAATAATTTTCTTAGTTTCTACGCATTCATTAAATAATTCTTTGGCTGTAGAAATTGTTTCTAATAATTCATGATCTTCTGATTCTCTTAAAACAGACATCATTTCTGCTTCTAAATCAAACATATATTCCCCTCCACTCATTTTTTAGAATTGATTTTATTATACACATCTTTTTTAATATTCTCAATCCTGTTTTTTTGAAACATATTTCTATAAAAATGTTTAGAACTTGCTATTGGAGTAGAGTGATGGCATAATAGTTGTATCTTAAAAAAATGGAGAATGAGTTATGGAAACTTTAACAGCAATACAAACAGAATTAGGTATTTTACAAGGACGAGATTGTGTTTATTTAAATACGCTCATTCAAGATGATTTTGGTCAGTTAACTTTGAGTGGAGATATTAATGGACATTTGATTTATAATAATACAAATAAAAAAGATTGGATTTCTTATCAATTGGTTTTTCAACAAGTATTGGCTTATTTTTCTTGTGAATTAGATACCTATGAAATGATTGAAAACAATGCTGATTATCAAAGTAGTTTTGTAATGGTGAATGCAAGTAGATGGATAGAAAAATTACCTATTAGAAAAGATATTGATTGTTCATTATATAAACATTATCGTTTTTATACTTATGATTTTGTTTATGATATTTTAGCAGTTGATTTTCAAATGACTATCGATTATTAAATGGATGAAAAATTATATAAATATATTTTTGAGATTGTTATTTAATTAAGATACCTGTAAAATATAGTAATAGAATTATATTTAATAGTGGGGAGAAAAATGGAAAAAATAAAAATAAGCTGGGAGAAAGGCAAATATAGACTTCAATCCTTTGAAAAGGGACAAGCCAAAAAGTATTATCAAGATTGCTTTGGTAAAATAGATGAAGAAGTTAATCGATTAACAGGAACTTTAGAAGAATTTGACTATGAAACAATTATTCAATATTATAATCGGATTATTGATGATAAGAATAGATATGATTTTATGATTATTGATCCAGCTGGAAAATTTATAGGAGAAAGTGTTATTAATGAAATAGATTGGCAAACAAAATCAGCTAATTTTAGAATTGTTATTTTTGATAGTCAAAATTGTTCAAAAGGAATTGGAACATGGGTGGTAAAAAAGACAAGAGATTTTGCTTTTGAAATGTTAAAATTGCATCGTTTAGAATTAGATGTTTTTTCTTTTAATCATAGAGCACAAAGAGTTTATGAAAAAGCTGGATTTCAGGTTGAAGGAGTTAGAAAAGATGCTATTATGGATGGAAAACAGTATGCAGATGATATCATAATGGTCATATTAGAAGATGAATGGAGAAACATAAAGGAAAATGAAAAATTATGATAAGGCTAGGAACAACATATATTTGTGTTAAGAATATGGAAAAATCAATAAATTTTTATAAATTACTTTTACAACAAGATCCTATTTATATGAATGAAGAAAGATGGGTTACATTTAAATGTGGGCAAACAGTTTCTTTGTATAATAAAGAATATGATCAAAAAATTATAGAAAATCATAAATATTTTAATCAAGCATATATTGATGATTTTTTTATTGAAGATGATGAAAAAAAGAATAATATAATGATTTTGAATTTTGAGGTAGATAATTTAAAAGCTGAGTATGAAAGACTCTTATCATTAAATATTGGAGAAGTCTCAAAACTTATGTATGTCAATGTTCATATGCCTTATTGGTATTTTAATATTAAAGATCCGGATGGGAATATTTTAGAGATTACTGGAGATTTTGAGGAGAATAAATGATGTTGAAAGATAAAAAAGTGATTATATTTGATATGGATGGAACATTAATTGATTCAGTCGGAATTTGGAATCAAGTTGATGAAGCTTTGATTCAAAGAATACGTGAAGATGGAAAAAGTGAAATTAAAAATGTACAAAGAAAACGTGATGAAGTATTAAGAAAAAATGATCAGGCAGATAATCCTTATATAGAATACTGCACATATTTAAAAAAAACGTATCAATCAACTTTGAGTGTTCAAGACATTCATGCATTGCGTTATGAAATAGCTCAGGATTATTTGCATCATGTTGTAGATTACAAAGAAGGAGCTGAGCTTTTTATTAAAAGTTTAAAAAAATTAGGCTATCAACTTGTTATTGCATCAACAACTAAGCGTACAAATATGGATGTTTATCGAAAACATAATCATCGTATTATTTCTAAAGCAAATATTGATGATTATTTCACGCTTGTTTATACACGAGAAGATGCAAAAGCTATCAAGCCAAATCCTGAAATCTATTTACGTGTGATGAAAGATTTAAAAGTATCTAGAAAAGATTGTTTGGTTTTTGAAGATTCGTTGATTGGTGTTGAAGCGGCTAAAAATGCAGGAATTGAATGTGTTGTTATTGAGGATCAATATTCTGATGCTGAGCGTGAGCAAATTAATCAGTTAGCTGATTATCAAATTAAAAGTTATTTAGAATTGTTAGATAAAAATGGGAAGCTTATAGAGAAAATATAAATGGGAGGATTTATGAGTAGGAAAGTATTATTTTTTGATATTGATGGAACATTGGTAGAAAGTCGTTTAGGGATTGTGGATATTCCACAAACTGTTAAAGATGAAATGAAAAGGTTACAAGGATTAGGGCATAAATTATTTATATCTAGTGGTCGTCCAAGAGCAATGTTAAATCAGGAAATTTTAGAGGCTGGATTTGATGGCTATATATTAGCAAATGGAGCTTATGTAGAAATTGATGGCCAATCTATTTATGAAGATCGAATGGATGCAACACTGGCAGTAAAAACAATGGAAATGTTAGAAAAATTAGATTGTTCTTATATGATTGAAACAGCAAAACATGTTTATATTGATAATCAAAATAATGATTTATATGATTTTTTTGATAAAGTAGGATTTGCTAGTCAATTTAAAACGGAGTTTGATAAATATGATGTGATTCAAAGGACATTAAAAATAGAAGCAAATGTAACTGATGAAAATAGAGAAAAGGTTATTGATTATATAAAAAATGATTTTGGATATGTTGTAAATTATGATGAACATGGTAGCGAAAATGCATTTGAATTGTATTCTCCAACAATTTCTAAAGCAGTAGGAATTCAAAAAGTTTTAGAGTATTATAATTTAACAAAAGATGATACATATGCATTTGGAGATGGAATAAATGATTTAGAAATGATTCAATACTGTCATGTTGGAGTCGCTATGGGTAATGCTGTTAAAGAATTAAAAGATGTTGCTGATTTGATTTGTAGACGGATTGATGAAGATGGTTTAGCTAGAATATTAAAAATATTATTTTAAATTATAAAATGATCTGTTCTTTTGATAAGATTTACTTAATTCAAATAATTTATTATCATATACGATTTAAAAAGAGTGAATGCTCTTTTTTTATTTGCTTTAAGTAATTGATAAAAGTTTGCTTTGTGCTATAATATGGGTGAATGAAAAGTTTTTTAACTTTTTTTAAGAAAAAAGAAGAAAAATCAGACTTTGCAAGCGTATATATAAGTA
>NZ_SMCQ01000025.1 GCF_004343035.1 Longibaculum muris | reverse complement strand
TCTATGTGATAATGTTTATTCGTTTTTATAAGTAATATTTGATTAATTTCTTGCTTTCGCTATATTTCAAAATAAAAATAGTGTATGATAGAAATATGATTAGAGGATTATATGATGAGAGAAGAATTACAAAGAACTTTTAATGAATATTTTGAACAATTTGAAAAAACAGAAGAAGTCAATACAAAATTAAAAAGATTAGTCTTAGAAAACATTGGTTTACAAGATGAACTTTTTCCAATTTTAGAACAATTTCAAGCCATTGCTAAAAAACAAAATTATACCTATTCAATAGCATTAGGTTATGCGATGTGGTTTTATCTTTATTATACAAGAGATTTAGATAAGGCCATTGCCTATAATGAAAAAGCCCGTGAACTATTTATGCAAATTCCTGGTTATGAAAATATGGAAGGTATTTTAACTGTTGCTAATAATGCAGTTCTGGTGGAGATTCTTAAGGAAAACTATGGTGGAGCTTATATGGAGATTCTTAAAGCCATGCCGATGGCTGAAAAGAATGGAAGAATAACTTATTATTCGGCTTTTTTAAATAATGGAGCAATTATTTTAGCTGAGTTTGGACTTTATAAAAAAGCTATCCAGCAAGTTGAAGAAACGTTACAAAAGCATGATATTATTGGTGATAGTAATTATATTGTCACAATCTTTTTATTAATGAACTTATGTATCAGTGCAAAAGAAGTTAAAAAGGCAAAAGAAATTTTAAAGGAATATGCTTCTTATCTGCAACAAACAGAACTATTTAATCTTCAGATTTTTAATAAGTTTTCGGTTGAAATTGCTATGTTAGAAGAAAATCGTGAAGAAGCAAAACGTTGTTTTGAGGTTTTACAAAAGACATATTCTTTTGAAGATAATGATTTATTGGATAATGCTGAAGTTTATTTGGTTTATGCTCGTTATTATTTATTTATGGAAGATTTTGAAAAGGCTGAAATCTATTATCAGATTGTTTATGATAATTTTAATAATTTACTTGGAAATAAATTGCGTATTCGAGAAGAAATGTCTTTTCTTAAAGCTAAACAAGGGCAATATAAAGAAGCTTACAAGCATTTAAATGAAGCGCGTATACGAAGTCATCAATATGTCAGGTTTATTGATGATATGTATCGTCATGAATTGGAAGATGTTTGGCAAAAGAATCGGATGTTATCGTACGAAGTTTTATATCAAAGATTACTTGATATTACTTCTTTTGGTAAAATCGTAACATCTTCATTAACAAGAAATCAATTGATTGACGTTATTAAAGAAAGACTTCCTCAAATCTTTAAATTTGATATTTGTCGTTTACTTCTTTATGATGAACAAAAAACAGAATTTAAATCTTTAGATAATACCATTTTTTCATCTCAAAATTCTTTATTACAAAAGTGTGTAGATGAGCGACAATCTATTACTTATTCAAATATTCTTGAAGGCGATTCAACTTGTATTGATTTAGGAGAGCTTTATCAAAAGAATTTACGTTCTGTTCTTTTACAGCCGATAACTTATCAAAATAATTTATTAGCAGTTATCTATTTTGGTTCATTCCAAATCAACTTTTTTAGTCAAACTGATCAAAGTCTTTTACAGGTTTTTGCTGATTATGTTGCTATTGCATTACAAAATATATATCGTTTTGAAGAAGCGTTGGTGAAAGCAAGTTTTGATTATTTAACAGGGACTTATAATCGTAGTGCATTAATGCAACAAGGTGAAAGTATGCTTTTAAAGGCTAAAGAGAATCATCAATCGATAGGTGCTTTGATGATTGATATTGATGATTTTAAAGTCATTAATGATACTTATGGGCATATTCAAGGTGATGAAGTCATTCGAAAAGTTACTCAAATTATGGATAAGTATAAACAACACGGGATTATTGCTCGATTTGGAGGAGAGGAATTTATCTTATTGATAAATGATATAACCATTGAACAGCTTTATCAAATTGCTGAACAGATTCGTTATGAATGTGAATCATGTCTATTGCATATTGGTGATAAAGATATTCATTTTACGATTTCTATAGGATGTTGTTTTAGAGAAAATATATTTGAATCTTTAAAAGATATTTTTGAAGAAGCTGATCAACGTCTCTATATTGCAAAACGAAATGGAAAGAATTATGTTCAAATGTAATTAAAAAGTAGCCGTAGCTACTTTTTATTTTATAACGATTGTATTTCCCCCATAAGCCTTAGCTTCATATAAAGCCTCATCCGCTAATTTCGTCAAATCATCCAAACTCATATCAGCTAAAATCTCAGTCATCCCAATACTTATCGTGACAGCTCCGCCACTAAAATGACATTCATGTTGGAGTTGAAGTTGCATTCTTTGTAAAATATCCTGAGCTTTTGATAATGGACATTTAAAAACACCAATAAACTCATCCCCACCCCAACGTGCAGCAATTCCATAACCATTCATTGATTCTTTTAATGCTGAAGCAATTTGGGATAAAATACGATTACCTTCTAAGTGTCCATCTGTATCATTAATAGATTTGAAATGATCTAAATCGAACATAAAGATAACACATTTTTCTGATTCATTAAGACATTCAAATTTTTCTTTAAAAGATTGTTGATTTGGTAAACCAGTTAAATGATCAATATTTAATAATAATGATAAACGTTTATTATACCAACGAATAATAAAAGTAATTAACATCAATAACATGACTAACATAATCATCATAATGAAAATATCTTTTTTAATTAATTCTTGAAATGATGTACGTAATGGTTGCGTATCCTTGGTTACAATCAAATACCAATTTAAATTATCTACATAACAAGAAATAATACATTGATTTGCCTCTGATTGAGGATACCAATTCATTTGAAATGATTTTTTATCCTCTAAAATCTGGGTTTTAAATTCTTTTAAAATCGTATCATCAAAAACATTTATATTTTCTATCTTATGTGAATCAGAACTGACAGTTATTTTTCCACTTTGATCAATAAGGATTGCTTGTAAATCATAATCCGTTTCATATTTCTTAAGTAAGTCTTGTAACTTACTCATCTTAACTCCAACCCCCGTAACCCCTAAAAATTCACCATCTTTACCTTCAATTCGACAGTCTACAAAAACTGTTAATTCATTAGCATTCACTTCATCTGTATCAATATTCAAACGATAAGGTAATTGACTATCAACAAAATCATAATACCAATCATCATGTTCATTTTCTGGGCTGACAACCTTATTAACCCCATCATAATAAAAGTAAGTATTGCTATATGCTGAAATCGTAAAAACCGAATCATATTGATACTTTTGACGATATGTATTCAAATATTCTTTCATCTGTTTTTGATGATTTGTATCTTGAGGATTTTTCTTTTCGGCATATAACCAATTTTTTAAAAATGAATCTGAAGCCATTGTTTGAGCCACAAATAATGGTTTCATCATATCTCCCTTAATTTCTGCATAAATATTAGATGCCGTTAATTTTGAGATATTTTCAATATCATCTTCAATTACTGGTTTATATGTTTGTTGACTCATAAAAGCAGTTAAAGTAAAACCAATCACTAATATTAATACCAAAAGTGAATTAATAAATAATAGTAAATGCTTTTTCATAAAATTCTCCTTTCAAAAAGATGAATTGAATTTCCTTTCATTTTTGTTATTTTATCACAAATTAGTCACAATAAAAAGTGTTTATCACTTTTATATAAATTTAAAAGACACTTTTTTAAAAGTGTCTTGACTTGTATTTAAATAATAAAAAGCATATTTATTTTTAATATGTCCAATTACAATCTTTTATAGCTTTTTGATTATCTGAATGTATTTCTTCTCTTTTTTCAGTTTCATCCATATGAATAAGGATATCTTCTACTTCTGCTAAAGACATTTTCAAAGTCTCAGCTACTTCATTTGTATCTTGGTTAGCCTTTAACATAATTCTAGCTTTTTCAATTTTACCATCTAACCAATTATTTTCTTTCATCCATTGTTCAAACCTAGTTATCAAATATTCTTGTTGGGATATTGTCGCAAACTGGGGATATTTTTTTATACTTTCTTTTAAGTAAGAATATATCAATTTTCCTAAATGTTCTCTCTGTTCATTTTTAGATAGAACCATATAATCACTATCTTCTTGACGAATATCAAGCATTAAAGTCTGTTCTTTTTGATAAAATCGTCGAAATGTTCGCCCTACATTCTTGCCACAACGTACAGTTATTGAAATATCATAAGGAAAATCCCATGACAAAGCCAACTTTTCAAGTGAATGCATTTCATCCATAAGTGATTCAACACAATTCGTATAACAAACAGCAACACTATAAAATTGCAATTCCATAAAACTTTAATCTCCCTTCATCAATAAATATTTAATTATGAAATAAACTCTACAACTTCACCATAAAACCACAATTCATTAGTAAATATGTCACCTTCATCATTTATAAATTGTCTTATTCCCATTTCACAAAGATCAATATTTAAGCTTTGTCTTTTTGCAAATGAATCATTCTCTATCAAAATCCATTTTTGATAATCGTCATGACGTTCAAAAAAAGACTCATAATAACTCTTATCAAAAAAAATAATGATTTCACTGCTCCAAAGATTAGGAATTGATAATAAAGCAACAATCTTACAAAACTTTAAATCTTGTGGTTTTTCTTCAATAAATTTTTTTGTTGTGGATAACCATTTTTGATAAAAGCTTCTTTTCACTTGATTTGATGTTTTTGCCCTTTCTATAAATGGATCACTTGGAACATGAAAATGTTCATACAAAACATCCTGATTCCAACAAGGTTCAAAACAATCAATATAAGAAAACATTTTTTCTAACTTACGTTTTTGACCACGTTGTTTTTTTCTACTTCCCTCATACATAATGAATACCTCGACTTTTCTATATCTTTAAAGCAATAAAATCTAATACTGACTTCCACCCATCACATTGACTTCCATAACCCCATAAAGGATCAGTGATATCTTCTAGTCTATCTAATCTTTGATGGATTAATCTTACCATTGCTTTTCGATTTTCAATTGTTATATGATTTAATCTTTCATCATTAACTTTGAAATGAGCATTCTGTAAAAAATTAACAATATCATAATAACTTTCATCTTCATTTGAGAAAGTTGTATACTCTGGAAATAAAGAAATAATACTTTCAAAAACAGTTTTCATTTCTTCTAAACCAAAAATTTTTAAAACATCTGGAATATAAGGCACAAGGTATGCCTGTTCACATATCAAACACCACCAACCATCATTTTTCCAATTTCCAATCATATTTATCCCAACATGGACCACAAAAAGATCTTCACTTACTTTTTCTTTTATTTCCTGTAGACTTCCTAATTTCCATAATTGATCAGAAACTTCCACCAATACACCTTCATCTATTTTTGATTGATTTTGAAACATATCTTGTATTGTTAACATTGTATTTTTTCCTTTCAGTTTATTTTATAACTTGATAGTTAAGCTTATCGCCTAAAAAACAAACAACTTCTTCATGACACTCACTTATTAACCAATCATATTTTTTAGA
Organism: Longibaculum muris; assembly: GCF_004343035.1. Lineage (GTDB taxonomy): Bacteria > Bacillota_I > Bacilli_A > Erysipelotrichales > Coprobacillaceae > Longibaculum > Longibaculum muris. The sequence continues at coordinate 37,310 of NZ_SMCQ01000025.1, read as the reverse complement.
AACAAGATAAAAATCATCAGGATTACTATTATCGATCACTACAATGAGTTCTGGAATATACATTTCATAAACCCAATATTTTGGTTGATAATCAACTGTATCTTCAAAAAGAACATAGATGGGTTCTTTATTATCTAAAATGATTTGAGGAAGTAAGTGATACCAGTTCATTTGTTGACTGATATCTTTATAAATACAAGACCATTGAGATTGAAATCCATTTCCCATATTAGACCAATGAATATGTTGACCATTTTTAACAAATGTCTTTTCTATTTGGTGAATAATTGATGCATATTTGAATTTCGAGACTTCAAAAATACGTTTTCGATCAAGATGAAATTCTTTAATAATATTTTCTACATCATTACGCATATTTTTCCTCCCTGATTTGATGACATCAAACGAAAATCATAGTGATCATCATCACATTTTTCTAAATTATCTTTAATCATATCTTGTGGTTGACTAAAATAAAAGCCATAAGCATACCCTTTATCATATTTGATTTCATATTCAGTTCTATCAATCTTTTTAAGAGCAATCAATGAAAACTGATATTCTCCCTGAGCAAGAGGAAAATCTATAGCACTAAAGCTCTCATTACCTTCTAAATCAAAATAACTGCGTTTTGTTTCTCCACTAGCTATATTCTTTCCATAATATTCTAGATATCCAAAACTAGCTAGAGTCACAATACCTTGTGGTCCAACCTTTAAATAAAAATCATCATATTGAAATATTTTTTGATATCCTTGAGGACACACAAAATTCTGACTTTCTGTTTCTATAAAAATAGGAACATCACCTGCATTAACAGGATGAAACGGAACTATAATTCCTTTATCAATCAATTCAAAATAAATATCCATATGTTTATTAAAATAAGATATAAATTTTCTTGCTTTACATTTTTTCTTTTTTATTTCTTCCATAAATAAATCAACAGAAAGAAATGCTATACCATAATCATCTGGAAAAATTGTTTTTTCTATCATTACAATCATCTCCTTATTCAATCATTGTATTGGGTAATTTTTCTTGTAATAATTTCAGCTGGTCTTTTTGATAATAACGTGGTAACAGCTTTAAATATTTTAATTTATTTAATGAAAATATTGGTGAAATATCATTATTTTCAATCGCTAAAACAAAGAATAAATATTGTAATTCTTTAAGACTTGATAATGGTTCTACACTTTTTATTGGTTTTCCTACTCCACTCATTCCTCCACTCGATAAATGTAATTCTTGTAAAGAGGTTAATTTGGATAATGGAGATAAATCATATAAATTCTTAAAATCTCTTATATATAATGTTTTTAAATTCTTTAATCCAGATAAAAAGTCTATATTGTTGAGTTTTGTTATAGTTGATAGAATCAAGACTTCTAAATGAGAAAGCGAAGATAAATCCATGATTGACTCTTGTTTTAGACAAGCGATATGTAAATATTTAAGATTGGGAAGTGTTTTTAAAAGATTCATGATTTCTTCATTGACTTCATTTAAGTAGATTGCTTCGATATTTGGATTTTCATAGATTGATTCATAATGACTGTAAGTCAGTTTATATTTTTTAAGGGGCATTTTTAATGATAAGACTTTTGTCTTTTGAGGTACTTGGGATAAGTCATATATTCCTTGAACGGTTCCTTCAAGTTGACCTAAGTCTACATAAGGATGATTGGGATTTTCTTCTTCTAATAAATAATGATTCCAATTCATATAAATTCTCCTTTTTAATATATTGATGCATCATCATAATAACAATGATAATGATAAGAGCTATCTAACTTCACTTCAATTTGTTTTATCTTTTCACAGTTCAAATGAAATTCCAAACATATTTTATCAATAATCATTTCTTGATTAAGAATAGGATTCAGAAAGATAATAGCTTTTCCATGTCTTATTTCTACTCGTCCACGAGGATAATATTGATAAGAATGGTTTTTTGTTAATTTTTTAGGTAATTGATTCTATTGCATTTTATGATTAAAAGATGTTCCTGATTTCGCATTTAATTGAATTGTATGATCTAATTATATTGCCATTTTCATCACATTCAACTTTAAAAGCGAGTAAATCAAATGGTTCAAATATTGGATAACTTTCTTCATCATAGTGACATATGATCCAAAATATACCTCGGTATATAGAACTTATCAATTGAATTCCTCCTCTCATAAAATGAATAATCATTTTTTATAAAACATGGACATCTAGAATTCTTGCTTCTATAATATCTTCTTCAGTCCAAATAAATTCCATTTGTAAAGTTAAATCATTGAAATTGGAATCTGTTGTTAGTGCATAATCAAGCGTAAAACCACTGCCATCATTATAGACAACACAATCAAGTTGTTGATAGTCATCATTTGAAGAAAGATCACAAGGGACATCAAATGCATCAATGTAAGGTAATCCATTTAATGTTAAGTATTCTTCAATTGTTTCCTGCAATGTTTGTTGTGATATTTGATATAGTTTTGCATAATGACAAATATCTTGATATCTTCTTTTTGACAAAGCATCTACAACTTGTTTAACAATAGGCTTAGCAATTTCAACTGCTTCTTTTTCTGTCATTTTCTTTTACTCCTTAAACGATAATAAATATTGACTAAAATATTGATCAACTATCTCCTTGTTATAGCTATCTTCTCCTCGCCAAAATTCAGCAAAGGTCCAATCGTTTTTATTTTTTACTGTTCTATTATATGAACCCGGTTTTAATATTCCTATACATGCCAATATTTCAATAAGCATTGATCTTTCGTTTTTGTTTGATCGAAAGAAAGGAATATCTTTGATTTTCTCACATAATACACTGGGATAATCATTGGGTTGACATGTTTGAATCATTTTAAGTATATTTTTAAAGATTTCACAATCTTGCTTTGTTGGTTCTAAAATATCCTCTTTAATGAATTGTTCTAAATCAAAAAGAATATAAATGAGTTCACCACGACGAACTCCACCCCATTTGATACGTTCAAAATTAAGTACATTTAAATCAACATCTTGATAATATTCGTTTCCAATAATACCATATTTTAAATCACGACAGATTTGACAAGTATGAGATTTTTCCGCAATCTCTCCATCTTGATAAAAATGTCCTGAGATAACTGGCGTATATAGATGAGGAATCAATAATTTTGCAATACTGTATGAAGCAATCGCTGAACGATAATCCAATCGACGTGTTGATAAACTACATAAAAATGCTTTAGTAACTTGTTCTAGGGTAATTGTATCAATAATTTCAATGATTCTTTTTATACATTCATCATGTGTTATTGTGATAGGATCAAACATTAAACCTTTAGCTTTTGCATATTCAAAATCAAGTGGATCTGTATAGGGTTGATTTTTCCATCCTGAACTTGACCAATATGTTTTTAGTAAAATATCTTTTGCTTTTTTATCCATATCCATTATTCCATCCTTCTTATTCATATTACATTATTCCTATCACTAATACCCCTTTGAATTGTCGTAAAGTGCTCATTTTTTTCTCTTTATAAATACATTTCATAATCTTCAGCTTTAAAATCTTTATAATAGAAAATAAAAGATTTTATAATTTCATCTCTGGTTCTGACATATTCATCTTCAATACCACCATTTTTTAAACTATCAATCCATTCCTGGTCAATCATACAACCAACATCCATATTAAGATCATATTTGGCTCTTTCAATTAAGCTCACATCAGATATATCCCCTATGCAATAAAGATAACCACATAATAAACGCAAATATTCACTGCTTCCTTCTTGAAAATGAGTAATCTCTGTTTTAATTAATAAACGTATTTCTTCTTTTGAAATCTTTTTAAAATCAAATCCATATTTTTGAATCAAGGCTTCTGCTCTTTGTTCATTTGTCATCATATCCCCTCCCATTTCTTTTTAAATGATTAATAGATATTAATGGTTACGTTTAGCCGTTATATCCGTAACAGTCAATCTTAAAACTGTTGTGACTTTCATCATATCTGTATTGAATTTAAAATCCTCTGCATGATATTGTCTCATTATTATTTTAAGAGCATCATACTTATCCTCATCTGCAACTTTATCAATTGTTCCATGTCCAATAACACTTGAATATCCCATTGTACAACTCATTCTTTCTTCATATAAAATAAAGTTATGATCACAATCCATCTCAAATGTGACACGATTATCTTTTTTTAATAAATCAAGTTTCTTTCCTTCCATTGCACAATGGAAATATAAAAAGACTTGTTCTCCCTGAACTTCTAATCCAAAATTCATTGGAACAACATAAGGAAAATCCCTATCATTCATAGCAACAATACAACTATCACACTTTTTCATAATATCAATCATTTCATGAAAATCAGTAACTTCTCTATCTTTTCTTCGCATATTTATTTCTCCTTGAAGAATATCCTTATTTACTTCATTTTTTATATTATGACATTGTTACTATGAGATAACAAGAAAAAAGGTGTCCAAATGAACACCTTATTGTTTTAATAAAAGCTTATTCATAAATAACAATTACATTTTCATTATAAAGATAATACCCACAATAACAATGACTACAAAAATGAAAATCCCTATTCCGATTAAACATCTTTTTGTTGTTGTCATCTGATGAACATTATCTATAATTTCTGTAACCTCTGCTGACATATCTGTTCCAGCTTTTGAATCATGTTGTGAATAAATATCGATTGGATCATTTTCCTTTCCCTTCAATAAATAATCTGTGGTAACACCAAAAATCTCACTTAAACGAATAATTTTTTCACTGTCTGGTAAAGCTTGATCCGTCTCCCATTTAGATACAGCTTGTCTTGTCACATTCATCAAAGAAGCCAATTCTTCTTGAGAAATGCCCTTCACATTTCTTAAATGAATAAGTTGTTTTGATACACTCATATTTTTATCCTCCTTCATATTTCAGTCGTTTCTGACTGTAACTCAATCATAACTTTTCTTAAAGTTGCATACGACCTACTATACACACTCAATTGCGCAAATTATAGTTGCAAATCATCTTAAATTGATTCTATAAAGTGTTTTATTGCTTTATATTTATGATATTAAAATTTCTTTGTGATTTAAAAACATTTATATTTCATGTTATTGATAATTCATTTGTTTTACGAACTTTCTTAAAGCTTAACTATTCATCTTTTTTAAATTATGACATCTTCTAAGTATGAAAACAAGTAAATAAAAAGATGTTCAAATATGAACATCATATCCAATAAACAAAAATTCATAAATGAACACTTAATACACATTCAATGAACTTATAAACTCTTGTTGAAGTTTTTTTAATTGATCGATTTTTTCTGTAATCATTATGTGATATGTTTCATCAGTATATCCTTTTGATTTATCTTTTTTTGAACAGTGTTTAAACTGTGAAAGGATATCGATAATGGTAGGAATTTCCCACATAAAATAAGCAATAAAGCGTTTTGGATAATTATCTTCGTGAGCATAATCTTTCATGACTTCTCTAGATAATCGTTTCATCTTTAGAAAAGCTTCTTCGTTCCATTCCACCTGAATACGAACACAATACATTAAATCTTCATCAGATTCTAAATACTCATAAAATCTTTTAAGACTATCTCTCATATTCATCCATACTCCTTATTGAAATAAATCTATTATTCACCATTTAATCCTATTTTCATCCATTCACACATCACATCAATTGGATTATTCTCAAAGTCACAATCCTCATAATTACCATGAAAATAAGTGAATCCTTTAGGTGGATTTTGACTTAAATCATAAACAATTCCATCGCCACCACCATTTGAAAAGATCATATATGTATCTTTAACAGAATAATCATCTAAAAATTCACTTTGTAATAAATCATCCCCCAAACAATAAAATTTATCTGAACTCACAGGTCCCATACATTCATCAGGGAATAAAACAAAACCATCATGAATATGTAAATAAAAATCTTGTATTTCTTTAGGAAGTTTATTCATTATTGAATTTTCATATGATTCTCTTGGTAATTTTCCTAAATAATAAATCAAACCATCATAAGCTTTTAAAGAATATACCACATAGAGTTCTTTATTATAAAGGATAGTATCTATAGATATTAACTTGCTTTTGAATACATCTATTATTTTACTAAACTGACTTGTTGATTCTTTCCATAATTCAATAGTTTTATGAACTCTTTCTTTTCTTGAACAATTTGATAATATACCTTTCCAATTTTCATTTATATTTAATAATCCTACTGCTTCTGGCAATAATAATTGAACTGGATTTGGATAAATATTTTTACTGTTGAAATAATTGATTAAGTTCAATTCAAAATTTTCATCCTTTTTCTTTTTTAAACCAAATAAATTCATTTCATTGTCCTCCTTATAAATTTATTATAACAATTTATATTCTGCATTCATTATTTTTTCTTCTTGTGATCCGTTATCTATAAATAATGTTACTTCATAAGAATTTTTTGTATGTTGTAAACATAAGTCAAGAAAGCATAAGAATATTCCCATATCAATCTGATTATAAAATACAACTTTATCTGCTGGCATAATTCCTCTTTTCCCTGGTTTTTTATATCGATAAACATAAAGTTTGTTATCTACATGTTCTACAATCCATGGTTGTGTATTACAGGCACTCGGAGCAAATCTCACAATTTCACTAACACCACTGATCAGTTCTCCTTGCCAGATTTCATCCATAGTCTTACGTTTGCTTTTAAACATATCTTTACGAAATTTTTTCTCATCATCAATTTTTGACATAGCTATCATAATCACAAAATCAAGACCTTCAAATGAGGGTTCATCAGTTTTACCTATGCCAAACCATAATGTTCCTATATTTTGTGAAACCAAATATAAATCTAATTGTTCACCAAGATACCCAATGTTTTGTAAATAGTTATCTTTCTTTTCACTATATAACAAAATACAAAACTGTTGTCCACGTTTACAAGTTGTTTCATTGGCTGCTACAATCTTGATTGTTGTTTTTATATCAGGATACAAAGGTACAAAAGTTTCATACATTTGTTTAATTTTTTCAATCTCATCTATAGAAATGTTATGATTTCCAACATTTCTAAATAAATGAAATGATTTTCTTTTCAATATCATATCATACAATTCTTTATTCATATTCATGCCCTCTCCAGATATCACTTTATCTTACGCTTTTTCATAGTATGACATCTTTAAAAAATAAATACAATAAGAATTGGTTCTTAAATATTTTTCAAATAAAAATCATATATATCATTACCAAAATGTCTAAAATGTTTCAATATTCTATCTGTACCTTTTTCTTCTGCTAATCTAAAAAATTTCAACGCTTCTTCTTTATTTCCTTTATAAAGTTCACAAATCCCTTTCCATATTTCCACCACTTCAACATCTTTTCTGTTTTGTGACAGTCTTTCAATCATGGTTAACCATTTTTCAAACACTTCTGTTTTACCTAAATTTATTGCAGATTCTAGTATCGCAGAAGCACAAAGAAATGATATAGAATTAGAATATAGTTCTTCTGGGATTTTCTCAAAGAATAAATTGTACTGATTGTATATTTCATCCCAATCAATAGGTTTCCAAAGATATTGTAAACTCATATATTCTTTTTCCAGATACTGATATTCCAAGGGTAACCTAAATAGATTCTCAAAACCATCATCATTTTCTTTAATTTTATTTGTTGCTTTACTAGATTCAATAGCTAGTCTCAAGAAACAAGGATCATCTTGTTTAAAGATTTCTTCCCCTTCTAATTCATATACCTTTTCTAAATATTTTTTAGCTAGTTCTATTTTATTTAAATAATATTGTGTTTGCCCATATCTTAAGAAAATAAAAGGATTTACTGCTGTATTTATAATTTTATTAAAATATAACTCTGCTTTATTATAATCTTCGATAATATAATATGTATCAGCAATAGATACTACACCCCACTCGTATGCTTCCCATTGTTCTTTAGGTTCAGGCAATATCTCTATTATTTTCTTATAATATGCAATGGCTTTTAAATATTTACCACATTGCATAGCACTATCTGCTTTTTTTGTTAACTGATCAATCTTTTTTGAAACAAAATATCCTAATTTCATTTTTACCTCCTATTTATTTCAATTTAGTTATATAGAAATTATATCATCTTAATAAACTTAATAAAATTGAATTTGAAAAGTCACAACAACTCAGAAAATTTGAATTACAACAAATAAATTCAATAAAAAATGTCAAACATGAAATTGACGCATTAAATCATAGAATGTTTTATATTTCTAAAAATATTGTCTTTAATTGTTTAAATGCTCATTCTAAACTTACAGTTTATATTACTGAAAAATCTTGTTTTACTGTGATCAAAATATTTTGTTCTGATGATATTATTTCACAAATTGACAATATAGAGAAAAGTATTCTTGCTATGTCAAAGAATTATAAGTTATTTTATGAGCTAGATAGTTCATCTTTAAATCATATTAAAATATCATTAAAAAGAGAAAATTTTGAAAATGAAAAAGATTTATTCGTTAATACAGAATAAATCTTTTTCATATATTACTTCTCCTTAGCAAAAAAATTTCCGACAATTACTCCTATCATTATTTCTGATATACCTACTAATATAGTATTAGTTGAACTGATTATATACAAAGCGCCTAAAAGTAATATAATCGCTAATCCTATAATTATCATTGCAATTATTCGACATAACTTTAATTCATCATATTGTTCTTTTTGTTTATCATTCATTGTATTATATCCAGCAATGATATTTGACATTTTCCCAAATAATAGTGGAATTGATAATATTAATAAAAAGATTGAGCATAGCAAAAATACAAAATTCATTTTTATCCCCCCATTTAAACATAGTCTTATTTTAATCTATTTTCTATCAATTTTATTGCTTGCATAATAAATTCTTTTAACATATCCAATTTATCATCGTTGTTTCCATAATATTCTTTAATATCATAAGGTGGTTGTAAACTATACATAGCTTTTACTTTATATTTTTCCATATTTTCATCTAGCCATTGTTTATTTTCAATTCGATTACAAATCTGAGAATTTTCATCGTTAAGATTTTTTAAATACATTGATGGATAATCTTTATTGAGTCTCCAATCACCTTTTCCTTTTCTTGTTTTTGTTCCATTAAAAAAAGCAGGCACTGGCATGAAATTAGAAAAAGAATACATAAGGTCAAAATATCGATCAAACAAATGTCTTAAATCTTCATATCCATAAAAAATATCATCTAAATATAAGTATATCAATTCATTTAAATCATTTCTATATGTTCCATTTTTTAATGGATAATAAGTTCTATCATCTCGGCTAAGTAATAATAATTTTGATACACAAAAGTCTCTAAATGGTATAAATGCATTCAATATAGTATCTGAATAAGCTGGAATAGGTTCATCATAGTAAAGTTGATATGCTTCTTTAACTAAATCTGATGAATCTATTTCTTTGCAGGGAAGGATTCTATAAAGTAATGCTGCTTCAATTCCCTGTTTTCCTTTTAAACCTGGATTTACGATTGGTATGAGATTAGTTAATTTATTTTCAATTACATAATGACTCATCTATTTTCTCCTTACTAAAAAGATTTTCTCTATTTATGATTACATTTTTAATTTATTTAAACAAGATAAATATAATAATATTCAACAACGAACACTATAATCATTATCAAGACTATTTAAAATTTAATGTAGTTTTAATTGAACTACATATTCTTTTTCTATTTCTTTAAATATTTATAAGTATTTGAATTATTATAATATTGTATAAATAAAAATATTTAGAAAAAAGATGGTAACTCACCGGGCAAAGTTAGTTTACTATCTTGTTTCAATAAACAATATGATATCAACAAATTTTAACTCAATATTCAAGCATGCTATTGTTAAAACATAAAATGAAGATTTTATGATGATTCTTTTAAAAACTCTACTATCGTATTTTTAATACTTGGTGGCAAGATATGCATATGTCCACTTTCTTTGAGTTCATAAATTCTGCAATCAGTAAAAATTTGTTTTGCTCTTGCTAAAACTTTTTTAGCAGGAAATAAACAATCTTTTTCAGAAGCAATAACAAGTGTGGGTGAATGATATCCAGATAATTTTTGTTCTTCAATATTTGTTGGCATTCCAACCTTTGTTTTCACATTATCAAAACTATCTTTAACAGTATCTAAAGTATCTTCATCAAGGACATCCTCATGTAATGCCATAAATAATGCTGTTTTAATAAGATATTTCTTTTTCTTTGTCATACGATATTGTAATAAAGGTATCATCATTTTTACTGATGAGATAGGCAAAGCGTTACTTATTCCAGCAGGCACAATCAAAACTGATTTTTTAACTTTTTCTGGCGCAACACATATGAGCTTGGCTAATATACCACCACCAAATGAAATACCAAAACAGGCAATTTTGTCATATCCCAATTGATCAATGACTTCACTTGCCCACTTTCCATAATCATATCCTCTATGTGATAAACACACTTCATCACTTTTTCCTGGATGTCCGATTGTATCAACCGCATATATGTGAAAATCCTCTAATAAAAATCGACACATCAATAAATTATATGCAGTTGTACTATTCCCACCATGAAAAACAAGCAATGGGATTCCTTTCTTATTTCCAGTTTCAACTATATGAGTTTTTCCAAATGATGTCTCTACATAAATGTCTAAAAAAGACTTTCCTAATTTTAATAATTGTTTATCATATAGTAAAAGTGATTCTTCACGCCCTTTTTGCGACTTATATATACTCATATAGTGCCTCCAAATTTCTAATTTAATGACTTGTTAACCCTATTATGACACCTTATAAACAATAACACAAGACAATAAACAGTATTCAAATTGTTCAAAATAACTTCATATTTATAGATTTATCAATGTCTCAACACCCATTCCGTTGACAAGCAATGATATCAATGAATCCGAAACATATTTCATCTCGTCAATATCAAGATCATTAAATGCTACAACATAAACACCAAATCCTTCTTGCCCCGTAGCATAAATAAGAGCATTCCCTCCCTCATCATCTCCGATAGCAAGTGATTGAGGAATATATTTTTGAATATGATAAGCTTCATTCATCTCTATGCACCCACTTGCTCCCCATATACGTATATATTGAGTATTGGATACTGCAAATTCAAACTCTGAATTCTTTAGAATTAAGTTTAAGTATTCATCTGGCACTACAATTTCTGAAGAAGCTATTAAACTTGCAATTGCTTCTTCATCAGAAGATTTTTCGACTGCTACTAACTGAAATATATGGTTTAAATGACTTAACACATCAATCATAGATTTTTCCTCACAAATTTTAGTTTATCTTAATTTCAAAACACATTACTCTCAATTGTTTTTTAATATATCCACTAACAATTTATCGCTCTACGACAATCGTAATCATAACTAAATCTTCATTCCCTGTATTGACAATGCTATGTTCAGAACCTTTTTTACATATATGACAAGTTCCTGCCGTAAGAATTTCTTCTTTTCCATCACAAATAGCATAACCAGTACCAGAAATAATATAGTTGATATCATCACTTGTTTCATGTCTATATAAGCCAATAGATCCTCCCATATGAATACGGCAGGGAATGATTTTACCACCATTATCCATAAACATCTTTGCTGTCATTTCTCCTGTTCCACCGTTCATTCCTGGTGCAGTTCTTTCTGGTATTTCATTAAAATTAATAAGCATATTTACCTCCATAAATTTAAATTTATATACTTCATTATGACATCTTTTAAACAGAAATACAAATTATTAAATAGTAACATTTTGGCTTTTTCTCATTGTTGTAGCATAAAAAAGCAACAAAACCATGCGAGACTGGTCTGTTACTTTTCTTATTAAACATGATATTAATAAATTGCAATAAAGCAAAATAATCTAAGAGAATAAAAACATAAATTTATTCTTCATGTTCGTTAATGATTCATCTTAATAGCTAATACTGATAAAATTGATAATTTTCTTATGAAAGAATAATATATACTAACTCATTATCATTGATTTTTATTATCAATTATCTTATATATTGTATTTCTCTAATTTTATAAAATTGATACAATAACTCTAAAACATCATTTTTATGTTTTTTTATATCTCGGCTATCCACATGTTCACCATTAGCTTTTCTTTCAGTTAAATCTAACCATGCTTTTGCTTTAAATGGGATAATATGTTCTGCATTTAAAACAGACATACCATCAATAACACCAGTTCCATTTATTAAAAAATTATAATAAGATTCATTTAATAGAATTGCTGAAAGACTTGAAATAGAATTATCAATATGAATAGGCACAATTCCTTCCATTTTATCTAAAGATATCCAATCTTGATTTTTTGAAAATATTTCTATCATAGCTGGGTAATTTGATGGCTTAAGCTTATAAAATCGATAAAATTGCGCTTTCCCTGTTCCCTTATTAATATGCTGATAGCCAGCTTCTAAAATAAAATCCCAAAATATTTTTCCAAATTCTTTTGTTAAGGATTCAAGAATAATAACAATATCTATATCTTTTGTAGCCCTAAAATCCAGTTCCTCATTTTCCATTAATAATTCACAAGCTGTTCCACCTATAATAACATATTGATCTTCATAGCCACTAAAATATTCTTTGAATTTCTCTATTCCTATTACAAACTTTTCTCCTTCCATATTTTTTCTAATAATTGTTCAAGAACAATTTCAATTCTCTCATCTTCTGTTTCAAATAATGAGATAACTAAAGATATGATATCTGTAGTCTCATTATCCTTTGAAAATAAAAGTGGATCATAATTCCAAAGTTCAACTTTAACTTGTTCATTTGGATCTATTAATTCATTTGTTAACAACAATTTATCTATCTTATTATGATATACTGCATATTCTGCTATCCTTGGAGGAGTTAATAATGAAAGTTCACTTAATAAAGACTCACCACACAAAATTCTCTTTGGTAAAATTTTTTTATTTATGTATCCTGTTTTTAAAATTTGTGAAGTCAAATATGGTTTTGCTTTTTCAAAAAGTTCTTTCTTACTATAAATAGATGTTAAATATATTTTTCTAACATCTTTAGCTTCACAAAATAATCCACTATTTACTAACTGACGATATGCACGTGTTAATGTCATATTTGAAAAATTTAATTTAGAAATTGCTTCTGATATATAATATTTATCAGTGTTTTGATACATAATCCAGATAAATAAAAGTTGAGTAGATAATGTGAATTTTTCAATTGGTTTTTTTGAGTTCAAATTCGTTTTAGCTAAAACCGTCCCTAAAAATGGGAGATAAATTAATTTATCTAAATATATAAATGGAATTTGATTTGTTAAGAGATTATTTTTTCTGTACTCAGATAATATCTCAAGTTTTAAAAACACAGGTAAATTTTCTATATTTTGTATTCTCGAAATATGTTTTTTTAAAGCAGGAGTATTCGGTAATTCTTCATTAGGTAAAAGCATAAGAGCATATACATTATTTATTAATACCTTTTTAATTGTATATGTATTAGTAATATATAATGGTAAATGATTGTTATATTTCCAATCATTTACTTCAATTTTTAATCCTAGCACTTCAATTGCATTCATAGCATCACCTTTTTAACTTATTTTTTTATATTTTAATACTGATGATGTTAAAATATAATTCTATAAGTTAAAATAAAATTATAATATGAGACCCAATTTATGGTAACTAGCATTTAAAATGAATTTGATTCTTCTTCCAATCTCTCTTTTTTGAACTACATTTTTTTAAATTAAACTTATCACTAGTGTCTATTGGAAAGAAATTCTTTTTAGGTATATTAAATATTTATGAGCCCTCTTTTTCTGTCTTTAGTTTTAAAACGGGATATTCTTATTAAAAGGAGATATTTCGTCTATTAAAATTATATTGTGGACATATTGTAAAAAAGAGATTCCGATGTATGATTTTATCATTAAACTTTCATGATCTTAGCTTTGCTTTTTTAATAACTTTCAAATATAATTTTAATTGAATACATAACTATTTGACTTTAAGGCACCTTAACATATCAAAATTATATTTAATTTAAAAACAGTCAGTCATTTCATTTGACTAACTGTTTTCTGTTTATAATGATTTCTATATAAACTTCAAAACGATACTTGAAAATTGTTCAGCATTACTTACAATAGCTGGATGTGCCCCAGAATCAAACATATATATCGTTCCATCTTCAACAAGTTTACTCATCTCTTTATATTCCAAATACATATCTTTTCTACACATATCATCTTGCTGACTGCCTATAAAAAGAATTGGAACTTTCAGTGTTTCTAATGGTTTAATAAATAGTGCTTCCTTCTTTGTTGCACATTCCACTAATGCTTGTGTGTTGAGATCAACAACAACTTCCCAATCATCTCCTTGACACCACTCATAAAACTCCCTTCCATCAACATCTTGTTTTGCAAATGTTCTTTCTTTTAGAAGTTCTTCAACAAAACTATCATCTAAACTTCTTCCATCAAAACTATCTGCAATAACTTTATTGACAAGTTCTGGTCTTTTTAATGCTGTATTTATAGCAGCCCATGCTCCGCCACTCGTTCCTAAAACATTTACCTTTTTTAATTTCAAATGTTCTATCAAAGCAATCACTTGATCAGCTTGTGTAATCCATAGATTTGATGGTAAACTGTCAACTCTATCTGATTTCCCATTTCCTAAAAAATCAATTAAAATGACATGAAATTGTTCTTGATATAATGGTAATAACATCTCAAACATGACAGATGATACAGCATCACCATGTAGCATTATGAGTGGTTTACCTTGACCTACTTCTCTATAATAAATTTTTTTATCTTGATAATGAAAATATGACATAAATTTATACCTCCTAATCATTTTAGTTATTTATAATTAGCAAGGTGTAATAGCTTAGATACTCCTTGCTATTACTTAATCATCCAAATTCCCATAACCTTATCCTCCTTTATCTTTAAATCACTATGCAAATAGTAATTTAACAATCTCTCAAAATACATTTTTAAATCTAAATAGTTTCACACTTTCTTTCGTGTCATACAAATCCCAAGAATTGCTCCAAACAAAGCAAATGGTGATATTCTAACAAACAGCCACTCAAATGCGTGAAAAATGACTCCAGCAACTGAGGTTTCAGGATTGTTATAATCCCAACCTAAGTAAGGACTATTCAATGTTATTAGAATAGAAAAAATGAATACTATAACTACACACAACGAAATAAAAAGCCAATGAATCACTTTTTGAATCGTTGTTTTCCTATGTGCAAGTTGCAAATTTATGACTTCAAGTTTCTCTGAAATGACTTTTAAGTCGTCAGCCCTTGTCTCGTCAACACTTTCTCCAAGTAATATGTTTACAGGTGTTTCAAAGACTTCTGATATAGAAATCAACATATCAGCATCTGGAACCGACAAACCTTGTTCCCATTTAGAAATTGTTTGTCTTACGACATTTAACTTGATGGCAAGTTCTTCTTGTGAAAGTCCTTTAGATTTTCTGATTGCTTTGATGTTTTCATTTAGCATCGGTGATTCCCTCCTTTCACCACCATTATATGGTAGAAAAGACCGTTGCGACAAGCAACATATATTAACATTACACTAAATAGGAAAATGGATTGTATTTAACCCTATAAATTAGAATTTATTTCTTCCCAACCATCAGGGATACAATCAATATAACCGAACTTCCGCAAGAAAAATTTATCTTTTTTATATTCAAATGTAATATCAAGTTGACTGCAATTTTTAGTATTCCAGTAATCAAATACAATGCTATTGGGGTTTTCCATATAAATAATTTCTAATTCATAAGGGAACTCTTTTTCTTGTGGGAAAGGATCATTCTCTATGCTCTGTGAATAATCAAATCGTAAAACCCCTACTGGGCTTGGAAGACATACATACCCACGCCCACCATCTTTAATTCTTTTTTTCTGATTAAAACGTTGAACGAGATTATCCAGTTCACAAATATGCTTCACTAAATAAATAATAAAAGACTTTACTTCATCAAGTGAGCCATAAGAGCTTTCCATATCTACTGCAATATTATAATCTTCCTGTTTAGAAACATATACATACCCATCATCTGCAACACACAGTTGATCCATATCTATAATGAACTTTGAAATATCTTCATAGCGATTATACAAACCTATCCCTCCTAGCTAAATGTTAATTTTTCTATATTCAATAAACTATTAGCCTAAAAAATCAATGCACTGCATAAAAACAATTTACTTATTATAATACTTCAACAACCTCAAAGCGTTCAAAATATTTACTGTTTTCATTTTTGTCATTTTCCTTCATAAATTCTAATTCTCAGCTATTTTATCAATTACTTTCTGTAAAACTAAAAGCATTTTTGTTTCATCGCAAACAACATATTTGATAACTGGATTTTCCCAATCAAACGAAGAAATGACCAAAATAATAAAACCATGAACACCGTTATACCATCCAACGTCAACAATAACATCATTTGGATATATGACTTGAAATAAATCTTCTTTTAAATAGTCACCCATATCACAAAAAGTTATTTTTCCATTTTTAACATCAATACTCTCAAACACAATGAAATCCCCTTTTCTTATTGAATCTATTTGTTTATTGCTTCTAAAATTGGCTTTAGATATTTTTTGTCTATCCAATCACATTTTTCATTGCCCACAGACAACAAAGCCTTTTCCCATATTTCTAATTCATTTGGGTCCTTTTTCAATATAGATTTTCTTAACAGTTTAACATATTTCTATCTATAAAACTCATTGCCTCTCAATCCCATCCACCTCTGCTATAAAATCAAGGAATATTTTTGAGATCATCTTTCATATTATGTTTTTTTATTTCCTCAAATGCTTCATCGTCAAGCGGAGAAGCTCCATTACAAAATACAATTATTTTTTTGTCTTGTAATGAAAATCATAAATTTTTATAAAGACAAACTAAAGTTGAAACTAAGATTTTTCTATTCTAATCTTTTCCTTAATTTAATTGACATTAATACACCTAAAATACATGATAAAATCAATCCTATTACTAAACAAATTATCCAATAATAATTTTTATTATCAATGAGAAATAATGCCAAATTCATAAATGGAAAAAATATTAATAAAACTCTATTGAGAATATGTGTATCTTGCTCCCAGTATATTCTTTTATCATTCTCATTTAAAGATTCATAAAATTCATTGCCATTATCCCATTCTTTAATAAACGTTATATTTGAGTTTCGTAATTTATTTATACCTATCCAAATTACAAAATATATCAGATTTACAATTATGACAACAATAACCATATCATCCATAAAAGAACCTCCATCAATTCTCATTTATTCTTTCATTAATTTTATTATCTCATCTTACTTATTGGAATACAAGGTTTAAAAATGGTGTTCATATTTGGACACCTAATAATCTGCTAAATAGAAATTATCACTTCATTACTTATATCCATAAATACAATAGACTTCATTGTCAATTTCATAAGGAATGTGACATTTATCTAAAATCGCTTCAAATTCTTTGCTTCCATCAACAATCTCTGGACTAACAAGTTTTCCTCTATGCTTATAATATCGTGGCTGTACTTTCATCCATTCAATATTGAAATAGTACTCTACAGATGGAAAATTCTCACCTGTCCAGTCACCGTAATAATGGCAGGCCATCATATCTATTGATGGTTTCGTTTCAGAAGTCAGATATTTAATAACAAAAGCGGGTGGGAATGGCATTTCTTGAATAATTGAAGAAATAAGTTCTGTCCATTTTGTATTGTTCATTATACTATGTAGATTTCTCTGTTGGATAATTTGACTTACTTTTTTGTTCAAAGACTTATTCAAAAAAACACCTTCTCTCCTTCTCATATATCTTTTTGATAACTCTATTATGGCATCTTATAAACGAGAAAATGATATTCAAAAACAAGAGGACATTTCACATTTTATTATAGTTCCCTGTTTTTTCATTTTATAGTAGACTTTTATAAATGAAGTAAACGCTTATTTTCGTTTCTGTAACTTTCTTTTGTTCTCTTAAAAAACAATAATAACTATTTTATCATTAACATGATTTTCTATATCGTTTCCTCTTAATATCATTGCAAACCTTTATGATAGTAATTTGCTGTTCAATTCTATTTCTTTATAATTCGTTATTCATTATCAATATAAATATTTATCGTTTCAATTTTTTCATTATACATTGTTATATTTTCATCTAACTCAATAACAATCTTCTTTGAATGATTAAAATAATTACTATGATATTTAAATAAATCTAATATAGAAATAAATGGAAAAGGTATATTAAAAACTAAAAATCTTTCATATCTCCTAATAGCTCACGTTTTATCGCCTCATAAAATCCTAATTACATATTTTAAAATTATTTTTTATTACAAGTAATAATATATAATGTTCCTTTTCTTATCTCCATTGTTTTTATATTTTCAACATTTTCTGGTAACAGATTAATAGGTGGAACTATTTTTTCTCTATTTTTAAATGGCTTCCCAAAATAAGGCAGTTTCTCATATTTTTGTGCAACCTTCTCTGTTTCATCACAAATCATTATTTTAGCGTCTTTTTTCGCAACTCTAACCATTTCATAAATGGCTTTTTGTTTATCATTAAATAAGTTTATACCACCAATATGATAAACAACATCAAATGAATTATCTTTAAATGGTAAACTCTCTGCATTTGCATAACATAGTGTAATCGGTAACTTATATTTATTCTTATTTTTTACGCTTTGAAGAAGTTGTCCCATAGATATGTCTATTCCGTAATAATCTGCATTTTTTGTTAGATATTTTACATTTGCTGCTGTTCCAATAGATACTTCTAATACTGTCATATTGTCTTTAATATCAAGATAATTTAAGTAATCCATTCTTGCCTTTTTTTCTCCACCAAAAAAACTATACCAAATCTTTTGACCTATCTCATAGAATGGTGCAAAACTATTATAAAAATCTGTACTCTTTTTATTTGAACCATCTATTTCCTCTTTTTGAATAAATTGAATAATTTCATTTTCATCTTTAATAAATTGTTCTCCAGTTCTATTGTCTATTAAACAATTCTCATTAACTTCTAATTCATTGAAATTATTTGGATTTTTCCATATTGTCTTTTTCATTTTTACATCCTCTATGTATTTATAATAATATACCTGATACTCAATTCACATTTGTTCTTTCATTAAATTTATTATGACATCTTATAAACGAGAATACAAGATTTAAAAACGGTATCCATATTTTAACACCTTTAAATATATGTTTTAATGACTTAAGTGTTAGTTCTTTATATGACAATATTATATCAGCATATATTATTATTCACTGATAAAATAACTTATTTATTTATATAAATTTATAAATAAATATGTTCCATTAAATAATCCTGAACAAAATAGGTCCATATAAAGCTGCTGTCATTTGAAAGTGAATTAAATCAGATGCACTTTGCACTGATAATTCTTTACCTAATATTCTCGTAGATTCTTGCAATGTTTGCACTGTATCAAGTTCCATATAATTAGAAAGTAAGAATCCTATCATTAACCCTATCACAGATCCTAAAGCAATAAAAAGTAATTGTTGCTTTTCCTTAATCTTTATTTTTATATTCATATCAATCATCCTTTTACTTGTATTTTTCTTCTACTCAACTCATCATCGTTGGATACTGTGTTTCTTGCTTCTAAAATGTTATTTTCTAAACCCATTCTTGTTTATCTCTCCTATAAAAAAGATATTAAATTATTCTCATTTTTCTACCAAAGATATTTAGAACTTTGTCAAATATTTTAACAATATATCATTTCAAGACTTTATAAGTAATACTCAATGAACATATTCTTCTAACAAAAAAACATGCTTTGATAACACATAATAACTTTATGTTGACACTTTTAAAAAATATGTGGTATATTTATATCATAATGATAGAAATATACCACATAAGGAGCAATAAATTATGAATCTAAGAAAATTTATGTATGGATCAATGGGGTTTCTTTCCCTTATAGGATTTCTTGGTATTATCACCAACGAAAAAAGTTTTCTTCTCTTTTTTGCATTTGTTATTGATTTTGATTACTGGTTTATGAAATCTGATGAAATGCTTGAAGAATATATGAGTAAATCAGCAGCACGTGGTTTCTACAGTGGTATGATTACCACTGCTTTAATGACTCTATTTTCCTTTCTTGTAGAAAGCAATACTAGTCATAATGCATTGGCAACAGGATTATCATATGGTTGGTCTATAGCAATCATAATGTATTCTTTATCAACTGCTTATTATGGTTTAAAAGAGAAATGGGGCTTAGAAAATGATTAAGAATAATATCAAAGAATTTCGAGCAAAACATAACATGAAACAGGATGATTTAGCAAAGCTTGTGGGAGTACGTAGAGAAACAATTGGCAATCTTGAAAAAGGAAGATATAACCCTTCGCTTGTTCTAGCATGGAATATTGCTAAAGTATTTAATGCATCCATTGAAGATATTTTTACAGTTACAGATGAATAAAAATTTAAAAACAAATAATTAGTGTTTAATTGCAAAGAATTATTGATTGCGACATACACATATTTTTTCATATTTCCATCTATTTGAGGAGGTAAACACATGTCAACATTTCTATATGATATACTTGTTTTCTTTATAAACCTTTTAATGATGCTGTTTATTGTATTTTCTTATCAGAGACTATGCAGAAATAAAATTTCTATCAAAAAGTCTATCATCATAACTATCTTAGCAACCATTATATATGAACCCATTTTTACAAAAGCCCTAGATTTTCTATATCAATATCTTACGACAACTTTGCAAAATGAATTACTGATTACAGCAATATATTTATCATTTATTAATCTATCTAACTATTTCGTTTTAGTTGTAACGGTTTATCTTGTCTTAGATAAAAATTTGAAAAGAGTAACTTTATTTTCATCTATATCATGGTGTTTGTATGAATTTGTTTTTTTTATTCTTAACAATTTCTGTTATGCCATTGCAAATACCAATACTTATACTTATTTATTTGCCTCACTCATTGCTGTATGTGTAAGTGATGTATTATTATCTTACTTTATTCGTAAGTCTGATTTTTCCTTTTTAGAGCATTTCTTAGACAAAAAGGAAACATCATTATTCAAAGTTATTTTGATATCTATTGGTATTGATTTATCTTATGTTATTGTTCGTATTATTATTAATAGAGAAACATTTAACTTTAATATATCTGAATTTACTTTACTTATTATCCTGCTTGTTATTATTTATTTCTTTTCAAAAAACTATACTGCACTTATCCGTACTCAAGAAGAAAAGAAATATTCACAAATTCTTTTACAACAACAAGAATTATATGTTAAGGATTTAGAAAATATTCACCAGAATATGAGAAGTTTTAAACATGATTTTAAAAACATGATGACATCTCTCTATTTAAAATCAACCCAAGGAAATATTGAAGCTATTGAACAAGATTTACACCAGCTTATTGATGATTTTGATGAAAATATTGATAAGAAAATGAATCTTACAAACCAAATATCAAAAATTATCAACACTGAATTGAAAAGTATTCTATTTCAAAAGATGACAGAGATTGATAAGAATGATATTGCATTTCATTTAGAGGTTATGTATCCAATTAATAAGACTCCTATTAAGACATTTGATTTGTGTAGGATTGTTGGCATTTTAATGGATAATGCTATTGAAGAAGTTAAAGAACATAAAGGTAAAATAACATTGATTCTCTCTAATCAAAGTGAAGGATTGCATATAATTGTAGAAAATACAATTTATAATGATGTTGATATGATGAAGATTTATCAGGAAGGTTATTCTTCAAAAGATAATCATAGTGGCCAAGGGCTTACAAGTCTAAAAGCAATTATAAACTCCTATAACTGTATTTCACATATGACGGAAATAAAAGAACAAAAGTTTATTCAAGATATTTTTATCAAACGAGGTGAAGAAAATGATTAAGGCGTTTATTTGCGATGATGAAGAAATCATCTGTCAGAAAATAACTGATATAATTGCCAAACAAATACTTATTCAAAATTACGATATGGAAATTGCCTGTTCAACAACTTCGCCAGAAGAACTCTTATCAGCAATAAAAAAAGAAGAAACAAAGCGTAATTTATATTTTTTAGATGTTGAATTAAAAAATAAGGATTTTGATGGTTTCTTGTTAGGCAAAGAAATTCGTGCAATTGATCCTAATGGTTCAATTATTTATATTACTAGCTATAAGGATTTAGCATACAAAACTTTTCAGTATCATTTAGAAGCGTTTGACTATATCGTTAAAGATCTACCAGAAAAACTTACTGAGTCTATTGCTGGTTGTTTATCATCATTGATAGAGAAACTGCAAACAGAAAATATAGATCCCATTGCCTGTTATACAATCAAAAGCAGTGATGTGATCTATCATGTTCCGCTAAATGACATTTATTATTTTGAAACATCTTCTCGTTCTCATTATGTTATTCTTTATGGAAAAAATCAATATATTGAGTTCTTAGGGAATATTTCTGATATTCAAAAAGAATTATCTCAAAACTTTATTAAAGTTCATCGCTCTTATTTGGTTTCTATTGATAAGATTGAATCTGTTGATTTAAAACATCAAACACTCACAATAGCAGGACAGTCTATACCAATATCAAGAAAAGAAAAATCAAATTTATTAAGCAAAATTGGTTCACAGTAACCAATTTTTTTGTTAATTAGGAAGTCATAGTGACCTTTTAGGAAACATTTCACTTTTTTATATTATTTTCTTTAAGATATAACGTGATGAAGGAGGAATAGTATATGAATGAAATTATTAAACTAAATCATGTTTCAAAGAAATTCAATAACGAACTTGTCTTAAAAGATATTAATGCTATCCTGCATAAAGGAGAAATATTAGGTTTTTTAGGACCCAGTGGAGCAGGAAAAACAACAACAATTAAGATTATCACTGGTCAGCTGCATCAGACATCAGGAGAAGCTTGTATCTTTGGTATTGATTCTAAAAACATTGATGAGACAATCTATGAACAAATTGGAATCGTCACTGATATGAGTGGAGTGTATGAAAGATTAACAGTTTATGATAATCTTCGTTATTTTTCTAAAATACATGGTGTAGATAAAAAAGAGATTAATATTTTGCTAGAAAGAGTTGGGTTATTAGAGCACAAAAATAAACTTGCTTCAAAACTATCAAAAGGACAAACACAGCGCTTAGTTCTATCCAGAGCAATTCTTCATAAACCAAAAGTCTTATTTTTAGATGAACCGACAAGTGGTTTAGATCCTTCTACTGCTTTAAAAATTCATCAACTCTTACTAGAACTTAAAAGTGAAGGAATGGCTATCTTTTTAACAACACATAACATGGAAGAAGCCACAAAACTCTGTGACCATGTAGCATTATTAAATGATGGTGAAATTGTTGAATTTGGAACACCTCATCAGTTATGTTTAAAATACAACACTGAAAAGAAATATCATGTTTTATTAGATGATAAAAAAGAATATGTGATTCATCAAACAAGAGAAGATTTATCACAACTCAATGAGTGGTTATTAGAAAACCGTATTGAAACACTACACTCATGTGAACCAACATTAGAAACAGTATTTTTAAAGGTAACAGGGAGGGGCTTAGAATGAAAAGTATTCATTTAAGAAAATTATTAGCAGTTATGGAAGTGAAAGGTAAAACTTTACTTGATAAGACATATATCATCATGCCATTATTTTCGATAGGTTTTGCACTTTTGATGCGATTTATGTCTAGTGTCTATATGGAAAGTGGAAAAATGAGTCCATCAACACTAGCAAACTGTGTTATTATGAATATTTGTATGTGCAGTATCTTTTGTGTTGCAGGTTCACTTGCTGAAGAAAAAGAAAAACATACATTAAGAGTTCTGATGACATCTTCAGTTAATGGGATGGAATTTTATTTTGGTAGTGTATTACCTGTTCTTATGGAATCCATTGTTGTTAATACTTTGCTTCCTTTTATCACTGGTTTATCTATGACAGTTATGCAATGGGGATGTTACTTATTGTTAACAACTTTATCAAGTCTTATCGGCACAATTGTAGGTATGCTGATTGGTATTTATTCAAAAGATCAGATGAATGCAAGTATGATAACAACACCATTTATGCTAGTGCTTTTACTTTTACCAATGTTAAATGGTATTCATCCTATTCTTGATACAATATCATCTCTCACATTTACTGGTGTTATCATGGACTTTGCAAATCAAATTAGCATCAATGCTCATCCATTTCAAATAAATAGTATAATTATTTTAATTGTTGAAATCATCATTGCAACAGTTTTATTTCTTGTACTTTATAAGAAAAATGGCTTTGAAGCAAATGATTAACAAGTATATTTTTCTATAAAAATAGCGATTGTTCTTAATAAGCAATCGCTATTTTCGTTATTCCTTCTTTATCATGTATCATATTGACCACATATTTTTCATTCTTGTGACTTCTGTCTTATTTCCTTTATTAATTCATCTACCATTGTACAAGGTATCATTTTAGAAGGAACGGATAATCCATTTTCAATGCATTGCTTCCTTTTTTGTTGAGCTATCTTAATCGCATTTTCTTCATTTCCAAATTCACATAATTTCTTATACAAATCTTTTTCTGCTTTATCATATTTTTGACATATTCTTCTCTCATACTCAGTTGCAAATTTATTACAACAACTAACAGAATCTTGAATATTAGGCATACTACCAAAATAAGCATGCAACCAAATTTCAAGGCATGGATTTGACCATCCAGCATGAATTTCATTTTGCTGAGCATTCCTTACAATACTATCAAAATCTTTTACTTGATCACGATCAAGAATAATCCACGGTTCACTGTATTGTGGATATAGAGATGCTCCTTCTTTACATGTTTTTACTAAATCTACTGTCCTCGATTTAGTAACCTTTATCACAATCTTTCCTCTTAATTTTTCTGGTATAGAGTCCCTTAATCCTTCTAAATAATTCTTTTCCGTTTGATCAGTATCAGTTACAATATAATAATATCCTAACTCTGGAACTCCTCTTTTTCTATATTGTTCTCTAGATTTTCTGTTGCCTCATCTATCTCCTCTTCCCATAAATTATTCATCCTCCATCACTATCATTGACTTCAATTCTGGAATTGCCCCATACTTACCTAAAAGATAATTTTTTTCATAATTCTCATCTTTTCTTATTTTTTGACCATCTTCATTTACAAAATCAGCTAATGAGTACAACGATGAAATACCATCACGATCTTTTTCTGTAAACCAAATCTCATCTCGTCTTAATAAATTATTTGATAATGTCCATGAATCATGAGTAGTAAAAATAATTTGAGCATGATTTTTATTGATGGAAGAATCAAGAAAATTGATTAAAAAGTTTCTCACAAGTAATGGATGTAATCTAGAATTTAACTCATCAACAAATAGTACACCACCTGTTTCCATGACTTCCTGTAAAGAAAGATATAAGGCAAACATTTTTAACGTTCCTGCTGACTCCTCCTGCAAAGGTAAAGTAACAGTTTCATCAGAATTAATTAATCTATGGACTGTATTAATTTTTAAATGTTCGTTATCATCTTCATCTTCTTTTAGTTTTTCAACCTTAAAATCAATGATGGAATTATCAAAAGACGAAAAATAGTCTACTACTTTTTTTCTAACATTCTCATTATCTGAAAAACCATCAGGTGTATATCTAGAAAGAAATAAATTTTCAAAAGGATCTCCAAAATCAGCCATTTCATGCTTCAAGAACCAGTCGCGAATATACTTTAATTTCTCAACTTTTAATTTTGCACCCAAAGATACAATAAGCGTCTCATTCTGTAATGAAGTTTTTATGTTATCATGAACCTTCTTGGGTAAACCACTTAAATCTAATTCATTATTATCTCTATTCCTATAAAATATTGGTTTAAATTTTCCTCTTGCACTTTTTGCACAAACATTAAGCCATTCTTCACAAACACCTTTTTTATCTACACTAAACCCAAAATTGTACTGTCTATACTTATCCTTTTCTTCTCCAATAAAATAAACTTCAAACGTTGATGGTGCATCTTTGCTGGTACTATCAAATAAAAATGGTGTAGGTTGCATAAATTCACTTTTGCTTTTTTTCTCATCAGCATCCCCACCAAACGCAAATGAACGTAAAACATAATATACCATGTATGAAAACGCCTGCTGTACATTTGACTTACCACTGGCATTTGCTCCAAATATTGCAACAACTGGTAATATCTTTTCATTTCCTAATTCTATTACTCTATCATTAAACTCACTTATCTTAGTTGCCGATAAGTCTAGTGTTGCATCATCCCTAAATGATTTAAAATTTTTAAAATTAAATTGAATTAACATAATAATCACCTCTTATTTATATTATAGGCTTATCATCAATAAAATCAACAAACAAATGAGATATTATCTCTATTATATGTTAATTTTATTGATTGAAAGATGCTTAAATCACTTTTTTATCACAAAAAAAGAATGAGAGTATTCCTCATTCTTTAAAAAGGAAATTTAACAAAAATAAAACGATGAAACATAGATATTTATCTATTTTCTAATTGAATCTCCAACTTTTGGATCTAAAACATTATACTTTTCTTTCCAAGAAGCAATATTCTTTTGACAAAAATCATAAAAACCATCTCCTTGATCACAATTTTCTATACATTTTACAAGAAATAGTGGATCTATTATGCTAACATGATGATTGTTTAAAATTTTTAATATCTCTTTCCAAATTAATGGATTTTTACATTCAAAATGAAATCCATTGGAATCTGTTTTAATAATATATTCTATATCATACATTTTGGTTGGGACAAATCTCATAGCCATTAACCTAGAACATACAGATAAACTAATTGACACCATTTCTGTATATTTAATTTTTAATAAAGATTTCCTTGTATTAAAATCCTTGATATCTAGCTCATCATCATTAAATTCAACAATAATTGATGGTGCATAGTTTAGAATATACTTTGAATCACTCTCATCTTTTCATTTAATAAAAGTATGAAAAATATTACGTTTTGATAGTTGTAAAAAATCATTAGTATTCATAGAACTTCCTCCAACATGTAGAGAAATCTTCTGTAATGTTTACTATAAAAGAACATAATAATCTACCCCTTTCGATTTATATCTATGTTTTTAATTCATCGTTTTTATTTCTTTTATAAAATAATCTTTGATTAGCAATTAATTATAATCCCCTACCAGCCTTTCTTGTGTAGTCCTTTTATAATATACTTTATACTCTTCTTTATTAAGAATTATAAAATCGTATTCTACAATACCAGATATATTTTCTTGTGTTAATGAAATAAGTTTACATATACTTATAATCTTTAGTTAAGGTAATTTTCATTACTTTTGTATACAAAACTGCATCTGGCATTATCTTCTCACTTTTAACATAACATGAAGTCCATGTTTTATGTATTGTAAAAGTGTTATCCATTTCATTTTAATGGTTTTAACAACACCAACAAGCCATTTACAATCAGTTCTTAAACGTTTTTTTAATCGTAAGCTTCTCTTAGATTTTTATCTGTAATTTTATAATTATCAAAACTAAAATAAAGTATCCTGATATAGAAATCATCTAAGACATAATTAATTTTATTACCCACAATAACATTTTCTCATCTCTAAAAATATATAACCATTTACATATTGATTATCAAATTTTTTAAAAGCACAAGTAAATTACACTTAATTATAAAATTGTAATTAATTAATTTCCAATCAAATATTTGTCATGAATTGTGACATTATTGTCTTATTAAATATATTATTTGCATATAATAATCTTCACATTACTATAATAATAGATCAAAAGTATTGATTATCGAATATGTTTATCACTTATAGTATAGAAAAAGGGGTTATAATTTATATAACTCCCCTACGCTTTGCTTCTTCGATCAATTTAGGTTGAATTAATGGATAAGTCCAATCTTTCACTAAATCGTCCATTAAAATAATTTTTTCTATTTCACTATGTATTTCTTCAAATGAATGAATATCTGCAAAATAAAGCATTCCAAATGTTTCATCATTTGTATTCTCATTTACTCTTGTTTTTCCTTTCACAGAGTACACGCAAATAGGCTTAATTGTAAAATCAATGGCACCAGTTTCTTCTTTTAATTCACGTTTTGCAGTATCTAAAATCTGTTCATCTTTTTCTCTATGTCCGCCTGGTACTTCATAAGTATTTCTGTCCTTATGCTTACAAAATACCCATTGACCATTTGACTTAGAAATAATAACTGCAAATTTTAATAATCTATCATCTACATTATCATAAAATTTAACTTCAAGCATTTTCCTACCTCTACAAATTCTAATTTATCTTTGATTAGCTCTATTATGACATCCTATTAATTAGAATGCAAGATAAAAAACGGTGTTCATATTTGAACACCTGAAATCAAACAAACTGGGATTTGTAAATATAATCTACCAGGGAAAAATATAATAGAATACTAAAGTACTTAATACAATTCCAGCAATATACATTTTTCTATATTTTACTTTTTTAAAAAATATTATACCAAACAAAACAGCACCTATAATATCCATCAAAAACTGAAACAGGAATGTATGATGTTCCAAAAAATAAATAAAAATTACTATTGTTTCAGCAGCTAATGCTCCTACTGGTAAAGAATATAATACTGAGCTAAAAATGTCTTCCCTATTCCAGTAATATAGAATAAATGCCGCTATTGCACAAAAGATTGAAAGAACGGTGAACAATACAAATAGCGAAAAGCGAAATGCACCAGAAAACAAGGGTATAAACATTCCTAATATTGCTTGTAAGGCATAAAAGCTAAATGTCATTCCAAACATATATAAGAACGAACTAATTCCTGCACAAATATTTGAGGTGCTTAACAGAACAATGATAGTATTAGTAATAATCCAAAATCCTAACAGCGTTTGAATTGATGAAAAACTCCATAGCGTATCTGCTGGAAAGTAATCCAGCAACCTACATATACATCCTACTAATATACCGATTATAAATATCATAGTATATGACTTGAATGTATTTCTTAATTTTATATTTGACATAATAGTTCTCTCCAATAAATTCCAATTTCCTTCTATTAAGTTTATTATGTCATCTTCTAAACTAGAATGCAAGATTTAAAAAAAGGTGTTCAAATGTGAACACCTGAAATCAAGCAAACTGGAATTTGTTACTTAACAAACTTATTTGCCAATTTATATACTTGATTGATTTCTTTGCTTTCCAATTTCCAACTATCCAGTTCGGTTTTAATTAGATCTGGATATTTTTTACTTATATCCCTTAAAGCGTTACCTACCGACTTTCTAACATATTCGCTGGAATCCTCTTTCAAATCAGCTAATCGTTCAATCGCTTCCGTGGGATTTTCCTTGAAATAAGGTCTGCTCGTCCAAATTCTTAAACCTTCTGTAACTGCCCTTCGAGTATTAGGATTGCTGTTTTTCAACCATTCATCAATTATTGGAATAGCATTTTCGTATCCTTTTTTCTTACAGAACTCATCAAATGATTTTGCTAATATTTCTTGAACTCTCCAGTTATCATCATTAGAAACTGTATCTCTCATGAAAACTAAAATATTTTCATCTTCTGATAGATATCCAAAAAGAAATACGGCATACATTCTTACTTGATATACCATAGATTTGTATGCTAAAAATGCCAACTTTTTAATAAATTCATTATCATGAGATTTATAATCACTTAAGGCTCTGCTTTCTTCCACTTTAAAACCATTTTCTATCAAAGATAATTCTTGCTCTAAATCAACAATATACTCATTCATATAAATTCCCCTCTACACAAATTATGGTTTGTCTTGCATTAAATCTATTATGACATCTTCTAATCTAGAATACAAGATTTAAAAAACGGTGTTCATATTTGAACACCTATAATCACATAAACTGAAATTTGTCCAGTCCGCTAAACTAGAATTTATTTTTTCCTTTGTATAAGTAATTTTATGCCTAATACAAATACAAAGCCACCAAGCAACACAAAAGAAAACCATATAAGATTCCAATAAGGTGAATTCACATCATACATCCACAATAAAAATTTATTCCAGAATTCTAAGCCAACAGCAATCGCATATAAATCAAATAACACATAAATACCACCAAATAAATATATCCATCTCCACCAATAGTTATTATGTATGTTCCTGCAAAATGTAACAACCCCTAAAACGCAAAGGAAAGCCAATGTACCCATCAATATAAAATAAAATAATCCTTTATTTTCTGATATACCAATCCAAAATCGAGCATACGCAGTTCTATCAAACAGCCCCCATATTCTATGTAAATGAAATAAACCGAAAAATATAAAAAACCACGGTTCCCATGCAACTATTTTCTTTTCCATAGCTTCCTCCAAAATTCTTATTTTTCTCTTAGTAATAATTCATAATAGCACTAACAATTGATAATTTCTCTATTGAAACAACGACGGTACTTATATTCATAAGTCCACGCTTTACCTCCTTTGTTCCATAAGCATTCCATTTCATATTTTTCATCAATTAAACTGCATAATTCATTCCATACATCATATAATGATTGTCCTACTAAAGTAACCATTCCCTCTGCACTATGTATTATATCCAGCATACTGTTTCTCCTTTATGACTTCAAATTTATTTTTCACATTATTTTTTATAATACTGTTATTGTATTCTCATGTATGAACTCAATGAACCAGTATTTATAATTTACACAAACTCTATTATTACAATTTCGTTTCTATCAATATCATTTAAGTGAACTTCGCAAGTTCCCCAATCATATCTAACCGCTTCTGATATAGCAACACTTTTCTTCTTCAAACATTCCTTCGTTAAATCTAAATCATCTGTTTGAAAAACAAATGATTGATGTCCCGTAGGCTCTGCATTGAACACTTTACAATCCCATATATAAAGTGTTGGTGCGTTTTCCAAAAAACCAAAATAAACTCCACTGGTCAAATCTACGTCTGTCTTGATGAAAGGTATTTCTAATGTATCTCTATAAAAAGCAATCAATTCTTTTGCTTGTCCAGAAAAGATATTTGTACAATAATATCCTGTTAGCATCCTCTTATCTCATAAATTCTAATTCTTTTATCAACTCTATTATGACATCTTATTTAGAGTAATACAAGGTAAAAAACGATGTTCATATTTGAACACCAGACTATCTAATTAGCTCATTCCTATTTCATTAAGCAGCTGCTCTATCGTCATATCCATCACACTCATTATTGCTTTTAACAGCACAGCATTGATTTTTCCTCTGCCATATTCCAGATTGTTAATGACATTTCGTGATATTCCCATTCTTAATGATAGATTATACTGGCTGATATGCTTTGATTTTCTATATCGTTTTATAAGTGATATAACCTTGCGTTTATTGACAAGCTTACAAAAATCTTCAGTCAGTATGGAATCAATCTCTCTTTCTTTATTCAATTCATTATGCAATTCAAGATAATCCTTATTGAATATTTCAGATGGCAATATCTCCAATCCTTCGGCTATCTTGAATATGATTCCTAGTGAAGCATTTCTCTCTCCTTTTTCTACCCTTGAATAGCTGTCGCGATCCACTCCTGCAAGTTTTGCCAGTTCTGCCACTGTTATTCCCTGCTCTTCTCTTATCTCTCTTAAACGTCTCCCCAGGGCCTGAAGTTCAATTCTTTCATCATCACTTAAGACACTACTCTTTCTCAAAGCAATCGCCTCTTTCTTCAATGACTAAAAAGTATATCTCATCAAAGTGGTAATCAAAGAAGTCAGTTAGATTTCCACCTATGCTTTTCATGATTTTATTAAGTACAAGTACTGAGGGTTCTGATATTCCGTTTTCCATTTTTTTCAGATGTTTAGGATCGATATCCGCATTGACAGCCATTCTTTGAATTGTCAGATTTCTTTCATTGCGTATTTCTGATAATCTTCTGCCTATGACTTCTGCTGCCAGACTGATAGTTTCCATAATTTTCACTCCTTTACGCTTTCCACACTATCATTCTATCGCATGGATAAAACAATGTCAGCGAGGGATTGAAATTTTACGCCAACTTTACGCCAAAAATTACGCCAGATTTTACGCCAAATTGTTGCTTATTTGTTGCTTATTTTCCACCAACTGAGCCACTTTTTCCAAATTTTATAGCACTTCTCCCACTTTTTATGAAAATTCATAAAACCACTGAATATGAAAAAAAGCCCTTAAATAAAGGCTTTTTCTCGTTTTTGTAGTTTTCTTTTGCTCTCTTAAGAAACAATAATAATTATCTTATTTTTATAATAAGATTACTTTCTATTCATTGCAGAACGTTTTATTTCTTCATGAAAGAAATAGTTAACTATAATTGGAGGCTCCTCAAAAGGATGGCTAATCGTATCATCATTGCATACATAGATAAAACCTTCCTGCTTGGCAAACTCTTTTATTTCCTTATCCAGCATATACCAATAGCTCTTGTCATTTTTATTATAAATGGAATTATAAAGTAGAATAAGATGAGGATATTTCAATGAAATATAGTCTAAAACAACTTTTTTATATTCGCCTCGTAAATTTAAATTTTCTAACCAAATTAAGTTGCAGCAATTCTTTGCTTGCTGTATGATAGCTTTCACATCAGTAATCCCTGGAAATATTGGAGATATAAAGCACGTTGTCCTTATTCCAGCATCATGAAAGATTTTCATAGCCTTAAAGCGTCGTTCTATACTTACTGCATTATCCATATTCATTCTAAAGTTTTCATCCAATGTATTAATTGACCATGATACACGCGCATCTGGAAATGACTTTATTAAATCTAAATCTCGAATAATTAAATCAGATTTCGTTGCAATACTTATTTTACAAGGAACCCCTTGCATTTGTGTTAAAAATTCCCTTGTTCGTTTATAAACTTTTTCCACAGGCTGATAAGGATCTGTTACTGAACCTATAAATAGTTCCTTATCTGAATATTTTTGAGGCTTTTTTATTACATTCCAATATTTGACATCTACAAATGTTCCCCATAACTCGGGGTGATTGGTAAATCTTTTCATAAAAGATGCATAGCAATATTTACAACCATGCATACAACCAATATAAGGGTTAACTGAATAATCAGATACAGGTAAATTTGATTTTGTTAATATACTTTTTACGTTCACTTCTTTTATAGTCATATTTACTTTTGGCAGTGAGGACAATATACCGTTGTCCTAGATGATATTTTTATTCTTGTAAGCTTGTCCCCACATGCTGGACAAATCTCACTATCATATAATCTTAAAATGTGCATGTTTTTAAAATCTCTGCCTTCTCCTTTCAAATATTCGTCATACCCTACTGATTCATTAATTTCTATGTAATTATCTAAAGTGTCTTGAATAGAAATAAATAAGTCATTTATTTCATCGTCTGACAGTTCTTTTGCCTTTTTATTAGGAATAATTCCAGCTGAAAACAGTATTTCATCAGCATAAATATTTCCAATTCCTGTGATGATGGATTGATCTAAAAGAGCATCCTTAATTGTCTTTTTGAAATGAGATAGATGTAATTTTAAATAATCAATATCTAATTGAGAATTATTATACTCTAATCCAAGTTTATTTATTCCTGTAACAGAAACATCTTCTCCATCTCTCAAGTAGTATAGTTTCCCTAGCCTTCTTACATCAATATAACGAAATTCTTCATCATTATCAAATTCCATTATAAAATGAGTATGCTTAATTTCTGGAAACTCTTTATAACAGGTTATGAGTTGTCCTACCATTCTTGGGTGAATAAATAATTTCGATTGATCATCAAGAGAAAATATTAAAATCTTTCCTCTTCTTGAAAAATCAATAATTGTTCGATTGGTTAAATGATCAATTAATTCTAATTTTGAACAATTGACTAAAATACTTTCTTTTTCAAGTATAACCTTTTTGATTGTTCTATTAACTAAATGAGGTCTTAAAAAATAGACAACACTTTCAATTTCAGGTAATTCAGACATGACTTTTTACCACCTGTTCCTATGAATTCTTTTTCTATCAAATTCTATTTCCTCTGGATAATATGCTGTTTCACTTGGATAACCTATACCGATAATACAAGTCAGTGCATATCCTTTCTTACATTTTATTAAATTAAATATATTATTTTGTTCTTCCATACTTGGTACATGCATAGAACAACCCAAACCTAATTCGGTTGCTTTCAAAAACATATTCTCAATAGCACACCAAGTATCAGCAAAATGCATAAGTGAAAACATATTCGTCGCTTTATATAAAGAATTTTCTTTAATAATTGGCAATATGATAAATTGAGCTTCTTCTATCATTGACTGTTGTCTAGGAAATGCATAATTACACATATCTTCATATGGATTTTTAGGCTTACTTGCACTTGAACTATAATTTTTTACACATTTAGCAAGAATATTTATGATCATTCTATCATCAATAATAACAAAATCCCATTGCCTTAAATGATTACAAGTAGGTGCTAAAGATCCAGCCTCTATAATCGCTTCTATATCACAATATTGAACTTCTTTATTTGAAAATTCCCTTGTCATTCTTCTTTTCTTTATAACTTCATTAAACTCCATATTTTCTCCTCTCACTTCTTATATTACCATTTACCCATATGAATTTTTTCTTCAACTTTTGGTGCATACTGCTCAAGAACAACTTCATTTGGATCAGGATAACCTACTCCTATAAAAACAGGTAAAATATATCCTTCTGGTACTCCAAGTTTTTCTCGTACTATATCATGTTCTTTGTTTAAAGGGATTCTCATTGAACAGCCTAATCCCACATTCGTTGCAGCAAGGAATATATTTTCAATAACACACCATATGCTTGAAAATGGATTTAATTTACTAACATATTCTGCATTTAATTTTTTCCATTTGAATACTGGAACAATAACATAAGGGCAATCTACCAACATTGTATATTGCTTAGGCATAGCATACGCATACATCTTCTGTCCTAATGTTAGTCTTTTATTTTCATACTTGCCTGTATCAAAATGATCAGCAATCCATTTAGCATACCCAAAAGCGTGCTCCTTTTCTTCTTTTGTTCGCAAAATGATAAATTGCCAATTCCTGTTATGATCCCATGTTGGTGCTTTTATACCAGCTTCAATGATTTCTTTTATTAAATCAAAATCAACATCTTTATCTA
The DNA here is from genome assembly GCF_004343035.1 of Longibaculum muris. Taxonomy (GTDB): domain Bacteria; phylum Bacillota_I; class Bacilli_A; order Erysipelotrichales; family Coprobacillaceae; genus Longibaculum; species Longibaculum muris. The sequence goes on along the minus strand of NZ_SMCQ01000025.1, from coordinate 1,806 downwards.
AAAAAACTCTACTTGTCTTTCTTTTGTTTACCACATCAATAAATTCCATCAGTATCTCCCTTTCCCTTTTTATCTTTCGCTATAAAGCTTTTTTGAACGCCTTGTACAATAGTATCTGTCTCTTTAATGTTTCCAAGCAAAAGTGGCGAATCTGGATCATGGTATTGATAATTTTCATGAGCCTTTTTAGGATATTTATTTGCATAGCAATACTTACACCCATTTAAGCAAGTATCATATGCTCCAATATCTCTACTTTCTATACAATGACATCCCTGACGCATTCCTTTATGTTTCAATTTCTTAAAAGTAATATTATTTGCTTTACCTATTATGTCTAATGTCATACAGCCAGAACTTAGAATACCATATTTTGAATAATCATGATTTGTTCCACATGTCTGCAAAATCATACCATACTTAGCAGCAATTTCGCCCAATCCTTTTGCCAGTATATCTTCATCCTGAATTGTAAGTGGAATCAACTCTGGCATATTTCTTTCAAGTTTTTTATACATCTCCACAAAACTAAAAATGCAGCGATCAACATAAGGGGCTATCTCTTTCGTCATACGTTCAAAACATTGCAAATGATATGAAATCGCATATTTTTCAGTTAATAAAACAGGATCATATCGCCAAGCAAGACGATGCTTTCCAACAATCAAAGATAATTCTTTTAATGTTTCAATACTTTGTTCAATGGTTGGCACTCCAGGCTCTATATCATTGCCATATGCAGTAATTGTATAATGAAAATAAGTATGAAAACGTTTTATGATCTTGGGTAAATCATTTAGAATAGGTTTATAATTTTTTGAACAAAATTGGACACAATCCACTTTATCAGGTGTTAATTCATAACGAGTTACTTTATTAGGGAACAAAGGATTTCTTGAAAGAACATATCCCTCCTCAAAACGCTTTAGAAGCCATTTTGTATAATATTGTACAGTATCTGTTCTACCACCAGTATTAATAATCATTGTCTTCATCTCCTCCATTGATGAGCATTGTCAGGTTTTGTGTGAATTTTCTTGATAAACGAATAAGTAATTCTTGTTCTTCTTCACTAAACATTGACATTGCTTTGTCCTCAGCCCATGTAATATGTGTTACCGGAACTTTAGCATACATTTTTCCTTCGTTCGTCATAACAACAAGTTTATTTCTTTTATCGCTTGTATCTTCCTTCAATTCTACATAATTATCTTTTAAAAGATTTTTTATAATAAGATTCACTGTTTGCTTAGAATTAAATGTACGCTGACATATTTCTTTTTGTGTCATACCCTCTTTGGCATAATAAAGAACATTTAAAACAAGCAGAGTATTCATTAATAGTCCATTTCTTTTTGCATACTCATCATAAAGAGCAAATTGCTCATCTCTAAATTTACAATACAAATATGCATTCTTCTTTGCTACTTTATCCATCTTCATCACCAATCTATAATTTAATTAGTCAATTAATTGACTAATTAAATTATAGTTCATTTTCTTTCATATTTCAAGTTATAACTTTACTTGAATAATGTTTTCTTCACATTCTTCAAATAAGATATGCCTTTTTATTCTAAAAGCGGTCAACCATATAGATAAACCGCTTCTTGTACATTATATATTCAATTAAACTTCCTTTTAATCCTTTTTTGAAAAACTATAACTGTTCTTTGTGTTCCTAGAAATGACATAGTGATTAAATGATAGCTGTTAATGTCAATATAAATTTCACCAAAAATGTTAGTTTAAGTTTCACCAGTTTTGGTTGTTTTGCCCATCTTCCTCTATCATTGATATCTTGTC
>NZ_SMCQ01000024.1 GCF_004343035.1 Longibaculum muris | reverse complement strand
GACAAGATATCAATGATAGAGGAAGATGGGCAAAACAACCAAAACTGGTGAAACTTAAACTAACATTTTTGGTGAAATTTATATTGACATTAACAACATCTTTCCCTTCAAAAAGCATGGCATTGATGATATCGGCAAAATGGGCCTTGACCTTAAAGAATCCTCTTAAAATCTTATCCTGTTTGGACTGTTGTTGTGGTTCTTGATATGTAAGCGTATTTATCATATAGATTTTCCTCCTTTTTATAGTTGAGAAACTCTAAGGAAATATAACCCCTATACTTATATATACGCTTGCAAAGTCTCATTTTTCTTCTTTTTAAGGCAAAAAAGTTGAAAAAGTTTATTGATACACTCTTATTATAGCACAAAGCAAACATTTATCAATTGCTTAAAGCATATTTTAAAATAAAAAAGAGTCCTCACGGACTCTAAACCAATTTATCAATATCTTGAGGTATTTGGTTATTTTGAATAATAGAAATAATTTTATTCATTTGTTCAGGTTTCACTTGTTTATTTGTCATTTTTGATATCTTATAAACAAATTCCTTGATATTTCTTTCATCATTTAGATCTTTCGTTTGTAAATCACTTGCAAGCGAAAGAATATCCTGTTTAGAAACATGTGTTTTACTAGAAACCTTATCCAGTAACTTATCTTGTTTATCCACTTTTATCACCTAAGATATTATATGCTTTTTATTTATAATTGTTCAGATTTTAAATCACGATTCATCAAAGAAGCAACAACTTCTTGAGGAGAGGCATTTTTATATAAAACTTCATAAACAGCATCAACTATTGGTGTCTCAATTCCATAATCATGACTCATGACATCATCATGAATGACTTTACAAGTTCTTACTCCCTCACAAGTCTTTGTATTATGTGTCATAAAATCCAGTGCTCGATGACTTTGACCAATTTCATATCCTGCCTGAAAGTTTCTTGAATGAACAGATGAGCAAGTTACAACAAGATCACCAATTCCAGTCAAACCAAAATAAGTTTCTTGTTTAGCCCCTTTAATCATCCCATATAGACTCATTTCATGAAGTCCTCGCGTAATTAAAGCTGCTCTCGTATTATCACCATAACCAAGTCCAGCAATCACCCCAGAAGCCACAGCAATAACATTTTTATATGCCGCACCATATTCAGCACCAATCTCATCGTTTGACGTATACACTCTAAAATAATGATTAGAAAATAATTTCTGAACATCTTTAGCTGTAGTCTCATCCAAAGAAACCGAACAAACAGCAGTTAATATTCTTTCCACCACTTCTTCAGCATGAGATGGACCAATTAAAGAAACAACCGGATTGATTTCATCTTCTGTTAAAACACTACGAATAGTATCTGACATACGCATATTCGTATTCATATCAAATCCTTTGGCTGCATTAATAATTGTCACTTTTTCTTTTAAGAGTGGCTTGATTTTTTGTAAAGTTTCTCTAACAAATTGCGTTGGAATAGTAATTAAAATATAATGCGCATCCTTAATTGTCATTTCCAAAGAAGAAGTAGCTACAATAGTTTCTTCTAATTGCACATCTTTAAAATACTTATAATTACAATGTCTGATATTGATATCATCAATTTCATCTGGATTAATTCCATACAACATCACTTGATGACCATTATCATTTAAAACACGAGCAAGCCCTGTTGCCCAACTCCCTGTTCCTAAAATTGCAACCTTCATATTAGTCCCTCTTTCTACAAATAATATGTATTGGCGTTCCTTCAAAACCAAACGCATCACGTAAACGATTTTCTAAATAACGTTTATAACTAAAATGTAAATATTGAGGATCATTAGTAAATAAAACAAATGTTGGTGGACAAATACTCACTTGATTAGCATAATAAATTTTTAATCGACCACCATTAAATGTTGTTGTTGGATTCATTGTTTGTGCATCAATTAAAACATCATTCAAGACACTTGTAGAAACACGTTTATGACTATTAGCATAAACTTCCTGAATCATTGGTAATAACAAATCAACACGTTTATTTTCTTTAGCAGAAACAAAAACAATTGGAGCATAATCTAAATACTTAAATTGTTCACGTAATTCATTTTCCATCTTTTGCATTGTCTTAGAATCTTTCGCAACCAAATCCCACTTATTAACAACCAGAATAACTGCTTTTCCTGCTTCATGAGCATTTCCAGCAACATGTTTATCTTGTTCAATAATACCTCGATCACCATCAATAACAACCAAAACAACATCACTTTTTTCAACTGCCGTTAAAGCACGTAAAATAGAATATTTTTCAACACTTTCATAAATCTTTCCTTTTTTACGCATTCCTGCTGTATCAACAACACAATATTTTTGACCATCTTTTTCAAAAGCTGTATCAATCGCATCACGCGTTGTTCCTTCAACATCAGAAACAATAACACGATCTTCACCTAAAATCGCATTTGTTAATGAAGATTTTCCAACATTTGGTCGCCCAATAATTGAAAAACGAATAACATCTTCCTCTTTTTCTTCTTCAACTTGAGGAAGCAATTGAACAATCTCATCCAAGATATCACCAATTCCAATCCCGTGACTTCCTGAAACCGCAATTGGATCACCTATTCCAAGACTATAAAAATCATAAATACTATCCTTAAAAGCTTGATCATCAATTTTATTAACCGCTAAAATAATCGGTTTATTTGATTTTTGTAACATTCTTGCAACAAATTCATCTTCCCTTGTTACACTTTCACGACCACTCACAACAAAAATAATAACATCTGCTTCTTCAATAGCTATTTGCGCCTGCATCTTAATTTGTTCTGTAAATGACGCATTTGCTAACTCAATTCCTCCCGTATCAATTAAACGAAACTCTCTTGTTAACCAAGAAGCATTTGCATAAATACGATCACGGGTAACTCCTGGAATATCTTCAACTATCGAAACTCTTTCTCCAACAATACGATTAAAAATCGTTGATTTTCCTACATTTGCACGCCCAACTATCGCAACAATTCCTTTGCGCATACCTTCACTTCCTTCCTATATTTTACTTTCAACAAGTTCCATAACGCGACTCACAACTTCTTCTAATGACATTTCAGATGTATCTATTTCAATCGCATCATCAGCCTTTTTTAAAGGTGAAATCTGACGATTCATATCTTGTTCATCACGCATTGCAATTTCTTTTTTAATCGCTTCTAAATCAGATGCCATCCCACGCTCCAAATTTTCTTTATGACGACGTAATGCACGACATTCAATACTTGCAATTTGATAAATCTTTAATTCAGCATCTTTTAAAACAACTGTACCAATATCACGACCATCTAAGATAACCCCACCACCTTGAGCCATCTCTCTTTGTTTTTCTACTAAAAATTCTCTCACTGCCTGATATTTTGATACAATACTTGCTCCCATTGAAACTTCATTTTGACGAATAGAAGATGTTACATCTTCACCATTCAAATAAATTGTTCCCTCTGGTTTCATTTCTATTTGCATATTTTTTAATAAATCACTAACCGCTTTTTCATCTTCAAAAGCCAATCCCTGTTTTAAAGTCGCATAAGCGACACAACGATACATAGCTCCTGTATCAATATAAGTATAATTTAATTTTTTGGCAACCATTTTAGCAATAGTACTCTTCCCCGCAGCCGCTGGTCCATCAATCGCAATTGAAATTTTTTTCATTTTCTTATCCTCCTTAAAAAACTAAGGTTTCCCCTTAGTCTTAAAATAATAACTGTTTTACAATAAAGAAAGCTAAAACTATAAAGACAACAATAAAGACAATAATGACATAATTCAAGACAGTCACAACTTTACTTTCTTCTTCCTCATCATCATCGATTTCATCTTCTATTATAGCTTGTTTTCTTTTAGACTCTACTGTCTTTGTTTCTTCAACAGCCTTTTCTCTTTTTGGTTTCTTTTGATTCTTCATCAAATCTGCAACCGTTAAATCTTCTTCAAATTTTCTTAATTCTTCAGCATCTTCTTCCGGTGACATTGCTGCTAATTTTTCAAGTAATGTCATTTTTTATGTGGTTCTTCAATATCTTCTTCAACATATCCTCCATGAGCCGGAACATGTTCTTCTTGTTTAATTTTATTTAAAATATCTAAACGTGTGTTATATTGTTCTTTACCAACATTCACTTTGGCTTCATTTAATGCCACACGAACTTCTTCATTATCTTTTTTTAGAGTTTCATAAGATAATGGCTCCATTAATGTATCATCAAGCTTTGGTTTTTCATCGCGAGGTAGAAAAGCCAAAAAGTCATCATCATCTTCATCAATAGCTGGAACACTTTGATGTTGATTAATCGCAACTTCTTCTTTCATTTCTTCTCTTAAATCTTTATATTTGTTAATTCTTGTTTGTTTTTCCATTCTTATCACCTCATTCATTATAACATAACTACAAAAATTATAAAATAATCTTTAAAAATAAATCCAATTAGTTTATAATAGGGTTATAACGAAATAGGAGGAATAAAAAATGTATAAAGTAAATGAAACTTGCATCGGATGTGGAGCATGTACTGGTGTATGTCCAGAAGTATTCGATTTAAATGATGATGGATTAGCTGAAAACATTATCGGTGAAGTACCTGCTGAATTAGAAGCTGCTGCTCAAGAAGCTGCTGAAGCTTGCCCAGTTGGTGCAATTGTTAACGAATAGTATTGAAAAAGATCTCGCTTTTGAGATCTTTTTTTATTTTTTTAAATCTGTTTTATAAAAATTCATTTCATTTTCAATCAATCTTTTTTTATCATCACTTTGAGGTTGTTTAAAAAAAGTAATTGTATGACATTTGTTACACCAAATAAAATGAATATCCTCCAATTGTTTATATTCAATAAAAGGCTCCTTTGCCCCACAAATTCCACACATATTTGCTTTTTGTTCATCTAAAACCACACTACGCATATTTCATTATACCTCCTTGTTTATCATTATAACCACTATTTTATTGACTGCAATAAACTTCACCATACAAATTTCTACAAAAAAAGAACACCTCTATAAAGATGTTCTATAATCTGACATTATCTTGTCAATTGAGTATTCTTTTTTGCGATTGCCATGTTCTTTAATTCTTTCACTTCTTGTGGCTTTAAGATACGATAACGTCCTGGTTTTAATCCTTTTAAATTAATTCCACCAACTTGCACACGATGTAACCTTTTCACATTATGCCCCATTGTTTCAAACATTTTCTTAACTTGACGATTTTTACCTTCAACAAGTTTAATCATTAACATCGTTGTCTTATGTTCATTATCCTTACCAACAACTTTAATCTTACATGGTAAAGTTTTCACTCCTTCAAGATAAATTCCCTTTTCTAATTTATGCAATGTTTCACCATTAACAAGTCCTGTAACAGTCACTTCATAAACCTTTTCTAAATGGGATGAAGGATGCATCATTAAATTAGCAAATTCTCCATCATTTGTCATCAATAATAAACCTGTCGTATCATAATCTAGTCGACCCACTGGATAAATTCTTTCCTTAACATCAGAAAAATAATCAATAACAGTTTCTCGACCTAATTCATCATTCAATGAACAAATACATCCTTTAGGTTTATAGAAAACATAATAAACTTTGTTTTCTCCTTCCAAGGCTTTATCATCAACTAAAATCAAATCACCTTGTTTCACCTTAAAGCCTAATTCACTAACGACTTCACCATTGACTTTGACTCTCCCTTGGCGAATGAGATCTTCTGCTTTTCTTCGTGAAGTTAACCCACTTGCCGCAATTGCTTTTTGTAGTCTTTCCATAGTCTCACGTCCTTTCGTATCCATTATACACAGATTTTTAAATTAAACAAACATTTTTAAATAAATCATAATAGCAAAGACAACCGAAAGGAAATCCATTGTTAAACCAACCCATAAAGCATAGCGAGTATCTTTCATTTTAATCGATGAAAAATATAAAGCAACGACATACATGGTTGTATCACTCCCACTTTGAATTAGTGAAGCCAAAAGACTTAATGGATGATCAACGCCAAAAACTTCATAAAATGAATATAAAAACGAAAGCGATGCATTTGCACTTATAGGACGTAGAAAACCAAGAATAAAAATATCAATGGGTAAATGTAATGATTGAATAAGCGGTTGAAATAAAGAACTTAAAACTTCTATTGTTCCACTACTTCTTAACAGTTGAACAAATAACATAAATGCCATTAAGGTTGTAAATATTGGTTTTAATAAAGTTAAAGCATCTTTTACACCATCAATAAATAATTCAAACATAGAACAACGTTTAAAAAGACCATCGATAAAAACAATCAATAAGAAAATAATTACAATTTTATTCATGATCAATCACCCTTTGTAATAACAGACCTATAATAATAATGGTGATTGAAATTATTAACATATATGGATAAAAAGCATATAAAGATGTTGACCCCATTTGTTTACGTAACATAATTAATGAAGATGGAAATAAGCACAGACCAGCCGTATTAACAATAACAAGCGTCAACATTTCTCGACTTGGTTTATTAGGATGAGGATTTAATTCATTTAAACGTTGAAATGCTTTAATTCCACTTAAAGTGGCTAATGAACCTAAGCCTAATAAATTAGCAACAACATTGGATGAAAGATAAGCATAAACATTATCTTGTTCAAGAATAGGACCATAAATCAGACGTAATAATGGTTTCAATAAAAAAGCAAGATAATTCATAAAACCCGAGTGTTCAATAATATTCAAAAAGCCACCCCATAGACAAGCCGAAAGAATAACACTCATTACTAAATCAAAAACAACATATGGCGTATCCATCATCGCATTCATCATATCTTCTTCACGATGTAAGAGTAAGCCAATCAATAAAAAGATGACAACACACCATTTCCATATCTTAGCCATTGACAAATTCTCCTAATAAAATAAGCCAATAACGAAAGATTGTCTGAATCCCATTTTCTTTTTGAACTTGATAGATTTTATCTTTTGAAACATAAACACTTAAAATATCATCGTCTTGTTGCAAAGTTGCTTTGGTTTGATCTTGACCACAATAATATAAATCTTTATCAATCAAAAAAGAGTGTCCATGATATTGATAAATGCCTTTTGGTAAAACCAATATCTTTTGATATTTTTCAAAACATTCTTCATATTTTTTTTGATGAAATTCAAAATCATTCCCACAATTAAATGTCACAATCACCAAAGAAACATCATTCTTAATAGCCCGAGTCACTAAAGTTCGCTTAGCTTTTTTTGTAAAACCAGTCTTTCCCCCAACACAATATTCATATTCTTTTAACAAACGATTTTTATTCTGCCATGTTCCTCCTCCATCTTCACGTTTATAACTTTCTTTCATAACAATATCATTAAAGATTGAATTTTGACTACAATAAGACATTAACAAAGCCATATCATAAACTGTTGATTGATTTCCTGCATCTTCTTCATCTAAACCTGTTGGATTGGAAAAATGAGTGTGAGTCATTTTTAAAGCTTGTGCTTTTTCATTCATCATTTTTACAAAAGTTGCAATATCTCCACCAACATTTTTAGCAATGACATTAGCTGCATCATTCCCACTTCTCAATAATAATCCATGAAGTAAATCTCTTAAATTTATATGGTCGCCAATATGTATATAGACGCCACTTCCCCAAGCCTGATTCACTTCTTCGCCTATTTCATATTCATCATCTAAATTGCCATTTTCAATTGCTACAATGGCTGTCATGATTTTTGAGATGGAAGCAACACTTTGTACATAGTCTTGATTTTTCCCTTCTAAAACAGTTTGATTATAAGAATCCATCACAATATAAGCTTTACCCTGAAAATCAACAGCTTGAACATTAATGATAGAAAAAAGCAAACACAAGAAAATACATAGATATTTTTTCATTATATCACCAGTTTTAATATATGTTTTGAATATCAAGTTATGACTGTTTACTTTTAGTAAATATTGATTTTAATTTTACTAAATGATAGAATGGTACTAAGGATGTGAGAATATGGCTACAATTAAAGATATTGCTAAGCTTGCTGGGGTTTCGAGTGCAAGTGTTTCAAGGATTTTAAACAATGATATGTCATTAAATGTTCCCTTAGAAACAAGACAGAAAGTTTTTGATGCCGCAAAGCAATTAGGATATGTCAAGAAAAAAAGAAAATTTGATGAAACTGTTATGACGATAGGAATTATTCAATGGTTGTCTCCAATTCAAGAAACTGAGGACCCTTATTATTTATCAATTCGTCAAGGAGTTGAAGAATTTTGTTTTCAAAATAAGATTGTTATTAAAAGAGCATTTCGTACAGATATTGATTATCTTGCTTCTTTAGAAGGGATTGAAGGACTTGTTTGTATTGGAAAATACAGTCATAAAGATATGGATATTTTTAAAAAGATTTGTCCTAATTTAATCTTTTTAGATATGAATATTGATCCGATTCATGAATGCAGCATTGTTTTAGATTTTAAGAATGCTATGAAATGTGTTATTGAATATTTAGTTTCTTTTCAACATAAGAGTATTGGATATCTAGGTGGTAAGGAATATACTGATAGTGAACTTTATCCAGATGTAAGAAAAAAATATTTTATTCGTTTTTGTGAAGAAAACAACATAAAATATCAACCTTATATAAAAGAAGATGCCTTTTCAATTGAATCAGGTTTTACAATGATGAATGATCTGATTCAAGCTCAGCAAGTTCCTTCAGCTATTTTTGCTGCTAGTGATCCAATTGCGATTGGAGCCTTAAGAGCCCTACATCAAAATGGAATGAAAGTTCCCCAAGATGTTTCTATTATTGGCTTTGATAATATTGATACAGCTAATTATACATCACCGCCTCTTACAACGATTTTTGCCCCAACGTTCGATATGGGATATATGGGAGCAAGAATGTTATTTGATGCGTTTAAACGTAATGAAAATATTTCACCTGTACGTATTCAATTACCATGCTTTTTAATTGAAAGAGAATCATGTACAAAACGAGACTGAAAAAATCAGTCTCGTTTTAAATCATCTCGTGAATTAATATAATCAATTGTTGCATCCAATCCATGATCATCTAAATAATAAAGTAATTTTTCTAATAATGCTCGAGAATCAGGATGCATGATATATGTATGTTTTCCTCGTTTATAATAAGCTAAAGGAAATTTATCTGAATAATTCTTCCCTTGATATGTCATACTTGCAGCAACGCGATCGCAAAACATTTCTAAAACATAACGTTTTGGCATTCGGGCTGGAAGTAATCCTTGTCGAGTAAAATCTACCCAAAATTCCCAATGATGTTTATTTCTACCTTTATGATGTAGCCAAGCAAGTGAATAGCCTTTATCTTCACGTTCAACAGAATTAGGCGATTTTGTTCCCTGATAATATCTTGCTCCAGTCAAAAATTCACAGGGTGCATATTTTGACAAATCATGCAATAATCCTTGTTTATATAAACCTATACGAAAACATAATGTCATAACTTTGATTTTATGCTTAGTTATTGTTCTAAAATGTCGAATTGCTTTCATTTTTCTCACCAATAATGAGTATACACCTTTTTTTATTACTAGTAAATGTCTTTATTTTTTTTAAAAGCGTGCTATAATAGTGTTCGTAGTCAAATGGAGGTGCAAATAATGCCTATTAAAATAGATATTCATGCTAATGTCAATGATTACGATTTAACAATTGAAAAATGTTCAGAAATTATATCTATATTACAAGATACTTATCGAAATATTCGTAAAGAAATGTATAATCATTTTTTAGGTATGCGAAGTTTAAAAAAAGCAATTATTTTTGCGATGATATTATTTGTCTTATACTTTTTAAGTGATGACTTTTTCTTCGTTTATTTGATGCCTATTTCTGTTATACTTTCGTTAGTCTCATCAATCATTAGTGCTGAATACTTAACATCACAAATGAAAAAACAAATCTGTCAACAACTACAACACTACAAAAACAAAAGAGACAGATTATTAAATGATCAAAAAATCAAGGTTTAATGCCTTGATTTTTTTGTTCAGATTATTTTTTCCAATCATCAATATGATATTTTTCTAATAATTTTTGTGCTTCTGCTAATCCTTTTTCGCTAAAAGTAACAGATTTTGTTCTTGATGGATGTTTTCCATCAAAAACGTATTCATTATCAACTAACTCATTAATAACATGAAAACTATATCCTTTCCAAGTTGAATAATACTGGGCATTATAAAAATCTTTTTCTCCAGTAAATCTTGAAAGATACATTAACATGAGTGTTAATTCTTTCATAGCTTCCTCTGGGTTGATCTTATCCATTAAAATCATTCCTTTCTAAATTAAAATCCACCTTCATTGTATGCTCTAGCAATAACATATGATGGTTCATAATATGCACTACCATTATAGTTATCAATTGTTTCGCAAATTTCATTATTGTAGACACGAATGATTCCTGAAACATAATCTTCATTAGGCAATGCTGTGTCAACAATTAATCTTGAATAAACTTTTCCCATATCTAATTCTGTAGGAATTTTATCACACAATTCTCGATTAACAAGAGTAATATCAAAATCCCCTTTTTCCAACATATAATCATTGATCCAATCTTCTTCAACTTGTTTTGGATTTGAACTATGCAATACATTTGCTACACTCATTAAATGATAGAGTTCATCATATCCAATTGTATTGACTACATATTTATTGTGTTGATGAAGTTTTCTTGCTACTCGTTCAATCATGTAACAGACAAAAAACAAATCATTTTCAGTAATTGCTTCATCTTCAAAATATTTATTTGTCATAGTGAATAGCTCCCTTCGTAACTGATTTGCTTTAAAGCTGCTTCAGTGCAAAATACAATTTGATGAGTTGGATACTTGAACTTTACCAATTCCCAGAATGCTGTTCTAGAAATATTATCTTTTACAAAGTCTTCAACATAATTCTAAATTGTATCATCAGCCATTGGTACTTCAACAATATCATAATCATAAATATTGACAATATGAGCATTTCTTTTTGTAATAGCCCAACGCTTTGCCTACTTTTCAATAACTGTATAATAAAAACCATACCCGAAATCTTTATAATTCCCATTCGTAAAAATTCTTGGTTCCTCTACAATCACACTACTTCCATAATACAATTTCATGATGGACACCCCTTCTTACTTTTTTATTAATTTTTCTAATACAATTCTTACATTATGAGCAGCATCTTCTTGTATTTCAATAATTCTTGCTCCTCTAGATTTAGCGACTTCTCTTAAATCACAAGCAATCGCTGTATGAAATGAACATCCAACTACAATAAAAATATCATCAGGATTTAAATCATAAACCATTTCATAGGCTTTTTGATAATTTGGGGCTGGATCACCATATAAGACTGGCTTATTATATAAAGAATAAGCCTTGTCCATCTCATCATCTTCAGGTAATCCCCCATGTAATTCCAAAGCATCACTTCCAGCAAGTTTATGTAATCCATCTATATTCATTGTAATGATTGGAATCTTATATTCAGCCAATGCCTTATGAGCATCATTAGGCTTTGCTCCATTCATATTTGCTTTTAATTGTCTAATCACTTCATTATATTCTTCATGATGTTTTTCAGCATAACTTCTAAATAACTTTTCTCTGACATCCGGTCTTTCCATAAACGTTGGAATGTTTGACTGTTTTGATATTCCTGCTCCAGTAAATGCAATTATTTTCATCATAATCATCCTTTCTTAATTAACACATTTTATGTTCATTAATGACCTTAACTTCTTCATCATCAAACAGAACAACTAATATTGATATTCTTATCATTTCCGTAATAAATGTTTTCAAAGCATTAAAAATTTCAACATCTTCTTGTTATTAGCATTACATAACACAGTTACTCCTTTAAATTTTTGATCAATTGAAATTAATGTTGATATTACTCCTACAAAAATAGAAACAATATAATTCCTATCATTTAATTGTTCTATATCTATTTAATATTTTTCTAATGTATCTACCAAAATATTGTAAGATGAATCTTTTTTTATTAATTTTTCAACATATTGCATTTTCCTATAGTCTTTTAAATTATATATTGGAAAATTTCATTAATACTTCATTCATATACATATATGTTAGATATTTTTGAGTATTATTAACAAACTCAAAATCTTTTTTTGATAAAACCCTTCTATTCATCCAAAAATAATCAATTGTAAAATATCTATCTCTTGGTTATTCTCTAATTCAGCTAAAGCAGATAATACTTTCGTGCTAGGATATTACGTTGCACCTCTTTCAATCTTCTTAATTACTCCAACCGTCATGCTAACTGAGATTGAGTATAGCTATTCTTAAGTCTCAAGGACTTTATGTAATCAGCAAAAAAACTAAAAATCTCCTTTCTTCATTATCAAGTAAACTTTTATCGCACTAAATGCTGATATTTAGTATATCTTACGATAAATTAATTTTAGAAATACTAAATAAACATATTCTATGTGATTTTATTATACCCCCAGATAGGAGGTGAATACAATGAGAATCGGTGTTAACTTTATAACTTATCAAGATTTAGCTAAACAAAATGATAGTATGCATAATATCAGTTAATGGATTAGTCTTATTGAAAGATGCAAACATATTAGTGATCTGAATTATGAGTTAGTTCATAAATTAATATCTAAAATCATTATCCACGAAAAAAGTTACTCAAGAAGGAACTATTAGTCAAAAAGTTGAAATTGAATATGCATTTATTGCCTGTGTAGAATAGTAATGTAGTATATGAGTAGGGAATGACAAACATCAACCATCTATTATGCTAAATCTAAATTCAAAATCTCCCCCTATTTTCTAAGACAAAAGACAAACAAGGTATACTTTCAAACAAAAATAATATTAATCAAGTAAATAAATGATGGTTATATTGTAGAGGCCCCTAATCTGATTAACAATAAATCGTATACAATCATCAACAACAATCCAATTGCCTAAGTTAATGATAAAGTTTATAAATTTTTAGAAAAAGAAAATTCGGTAGTTAAAGACTTTCCATTAAAATAAGTTTATAATATAGGTTAATCCAGAAGTAATCTTTTTTTACAAATTAAAATTTATTGGCTTATAAAAGATTTTTGACAATGTTTTTAAAGGAGTGTCAAAACCTATTAATAGATGAATTTTAAAAAAAGAATTATTATCATTTTAGATGGAGGGCTCATATATGGAAATTGAGATGAAAAAAGCTATAGCAAATGCTGATTTAACACA
Source organism: Longibaculum muris (assembly GCF_004343035.1). Classification (GTDB taxonomy): domain Bacteria; phylum Bacillota_I; class Bacilli_A; order Erysipelotrichales; family Coprobacillaceae; genus Longibaculum; species Longibaculum muris. Next base: position 33,589 of record NZ_SMCQ01000024.1, on the reverse strand, counting down.
GCAACAAGTTACTGAGAAAATTATTATTTCAAGGCAAACGATATCAAATTGTAAGAATTGAAAATCTTTGTCAGATATTATTAACATTATAAATTTAAGTGACCTTTATCAAATCAGTATTGATAAATTATTGAAAGAAGACAAAAGAATGAAAGAGAAACTGAAAAAAATGAAATGGTTGCAAAAATAATAAGATATTAATATCAACAACGACAATTATGATTATTGTGGTTGCAATATATTCAACAAACATTTTTGTGGGTAATGCATTCTGTGACTTCTTTACTAGAGATATATTATGGGTAGTTGTTGCATTTACTATAACTTATATGAGTCAAAAAAGTTCTTATTATAATAAGAGTAAGAAAAGATTTAAATCAAAAATATGATTGAAAAATATTGAGTATTAAATAATAAAATCAATTTCTCTTTTCATTTTATAAAAAATATATCTTTAATAGATGAGCCAGTGTTATACTGTTTTCAAAATACTTTATAGGAGATGAAAGAATTAATGGATACAAAATCAATCTTAGCTTATGGGTTATATGATCTTTTAAAAAATAAGAGTATAGATGATATTCGTGTAGAGAAAATTTGTGAATATGTAGGATTAAGTAAGAAAACTTTTTATAATCATTTTAAAGACAAATATGATTTAGCACAATACTTATATGATAAACTTGTTTCTGAAACCATTTCAATAAATGATTATTATAAAAAATTAGCAAAAGGTGATGAAGGACTTAATAATACTGATTTATTATCAATTCCGATTCTTCATGATATTTTCTTTGTATTAAGAAGCACTCATAAAGAAATAAGTTCTAATCTTGTATTATCAAATGATTATAATTCACCACAAAATTATTTTTATCGACAATCTATTCAAGGAAGAAAGAATATCTTACTAAAAAGATTAAAACAAGCTCATCGACATCTTGATCAAGATGAAATAGATATTGCTGGAAAAATATTATATTTGATTAGTCAAGAATATTTTCAAAGATGGGATTCATTGTATGATGATGATTTACCAGTTGAAGAAATTAAGAAGTTAATTGAGTTGAGTAATGATATGATTGAATTTTTTGTTCAAAGAGGAAACGATTCTCATTTTCGTAAATTGTAAAAATATGAACTTCCTATCTATAATAAAAGATAGAAGGAGGATAAAAATATGAAACGATTTGAAGAAAAAGTTTTCTTAGATTTTGGAACAGCTTCAGGAATGGGTAAAGCTACAGCGCAATTATTTGCAAAAGATGGTGCAAAAGTAGTAATAGCTGATCTTCAAAACAGTCAAGGAGAAAAAGTAGTTCAAGAAATTATTGCTGAGGGAGGTGAAGCCATATTTATACCTGTTGATTGTACTCAAGAAAAAGACATTATCAAAGCAGCTGAACAAACAATACAAAAATTTGGATGTATTGATATGATGTTGTATCAACCAGGTGCAGGACATAGTGCTTTAATATTAGATGATGATATTGATTCATGGAAATGGGTTTTTGAATTGAATGTTTTCGGAGCTGCAAGAGCTATTAAGTCAGTTGGAAAATATATGAAAGAACAAGGAAAAGGTGCTATAGTTGTTACATCTTCCATTAACTCATTTGTTCCTGTGAAAGAAAATGCTGCCTATTGTTCATCGAAAGGAGCAATCGCACAACTTGTAAAAGTTGCTGCAATGGAACTAGGACCACAAATAAGAGTCAATGCAATTAATCCTGGTTTAACAGATACACCTTCTATTAAAGTTCTTACTCAAAATTATAACGCATGCCAAGTTGCTTATAAAAACATTGTTATGGAACGTTTTGGTAAGCCTGAAGAATTTGCTACAACAGCAAGATTCCTATTATCTGATGATGCTTCATATATTACAGGTGTAAGTTTAACTTGTGATGGAGGAATTAGTCTTTATGGTTATCCTGATTTATCTGAAGTCTTATAGGATGGAGGCATAGGAAAAATGAAGGACTCAAAAATATCAGGTTCAGTATTAGCTATTTGTGTATTGTCAATTTATATTTTACAATGTATCACATCTGGCATCAATCCAGCTCTAGCAAGTTTAGGAGAGTTATACCCTGATGTTTCTTTATCAACAATTACGATGGTTTCAACAATCTGTATGTTAGCTAGTATGCCGGGCAATTTATTAAGCGGTACATTTGTCAAAAAGATAGGGTTTAAACAAACAATGTTTATTGCATTTGGCTTTGCACTCGTAGGTGGTTTGACTCCCTTTTTTATAGAATGTCATATTTATGTTTTAATATTTTTAAGAGCTATGGTTGGCTTTGCGTATGGGATTTTCATGCCTATGGGAGCTTCTTGTATTTCAGCTTTTTATCAAGATGAAAAAAGATCAAAAATGTTAGGATATGGATCAAGTGTATCAGGACTTTCTTCCATGATTATTATTTTAATAGGTGGATGGCTAGTCAATATTTCTGTTAGAATGATGTGGTTATATCATTTAATAGTCTTATTGCCAATGTTTTGCGTAATGATTATGCCTACTCCTCCACAGCAAGATGAAATATCCCAAAAACAAAAAGGTATAAATTGGAGTCACGATACATGTTTTTTCATTATTGCACAAGGTGTTATTATCTTTTTCCTTTATCCTATTCTTGTCTATATGTCCAATATTATTGTTACAGAAGGAATGGGAAGTTCGGTAGATGCAGGCTATGTATCTTCTGTTCATTCGTTTGCTTGTTTTATTAGTGGTTTTGTTTTTAGCTATTTGTTAAAAATATTTAAAAAACGTCTTTTTGGAACAACCCTACTATGTATTGCTTGTGGTTTTCTTTGTGTAGCTTTAGCTGAAAATCTTCTTTTGCTTTATATAGGTAATGTCTTATCCGGATTTGGATATATGACCTTTGTTACTTATTGTATGGACTCTCTAAGTAGAGTTACAAAAAGTTCTCAATTATCAACTGCGTTGGGTGTAGGTTTTGCTTGTTCTACAATTGTTCCTACTATCTCTGTATATGTTTTTTCTTTCATAGGACAATTTATGAACATATCAGATGGAAATGTTCGTTATATGTTTATAATTAGTTCAATTGCATTTCTAATGTTTGGTACTTTTTTCTTTTTACGCCCAAGAAAAGTTATGTCAGAAAATATTTAATGGTACTAGGAGATAAGGATGAAAGATTATTTAAATTATAAAGATAAAATATGTGTTGTTACTGGAGCGGCTTCAGGAATAGGGAGATGTCTATGTGAGGAACTGATTCATTTAGGAGCAGAAATATATGGCTTAGATATTATTGATCCCCAAATGAAAGGTATACATTATATAAAAGTTAATTTAGAATTTCAAAAATCTATTGATGAGGCTTTTGAACTTATTCCTGATAAAATAGATAAATTATTTTTAGTAGCAGGAATTTCAGCAGATAAAAGATTCTCTTTTGAAACAGTATTCCATGTTAATTTTACTGCAAACCAATATATTTTAGATTATTATGCTTTAAAAAAAATGAATTCAAATGGTGCAATTGCTATTATATCTTCAATGGCGGGTGTTTATTGGAAAGAATACATATATGAATATCAAAATATTGCAGATATGAATGGCTGGGATGCTGTCAATGTAGAGTTAGAAAAATTGAATAAAAAGCATATGGTAGATGGTGCTTCATATATTTTATCTAAAAGAGCAATTATCTACCATGCTATGAAAAAAATAAAAGTATTTGGAGAACATAACATTCGTATCAATGTTTTATTGCCTGGCAGTACTTTAACTGCTATGACAGAAAAAATGATTGCTGATGGATTGAAAGAAGAATTATTAAAGACAGATGGTGTTGCAGGACGATTAGCAGATGTTCAAGAGATGGTAAAACCATTGTTATTTTTAAATAGTGAAATGGCAACTTTTTTAACTGGCAATATTTTATTAGGTGATTTTGGATTTTATATGATGGATTATGTAGGTATACAAAGTAATGATCATTATTATGATTTTTCAGTATTTAAAAAATAAAACACTTGAAAACTCGTAATGGTTATTACCCTAGTTAGAAAAAGAAAATACCTAAATTAAGGAGAGGATTTGATAATATTAAGAATTAATCAATAGAATCATTTTCTCTTTTCAATAATATTAATAAAGATACTTTAATTTAATTAGTGAGACTAAATAATTTTAGATGGAGTTTACCCTCACATTAAGATTACTGGTGGCCTTTTACTCAAAGAGTGAAATCCCACCTTTTCATTTTGTTATGCTAAGGATATAGAAAGAAAAAAGGATAATAATCTCCCCGACCAAAGTTTGATTAATTATCCTGTTTCATTGAACAATATGATAATAAAAATTTCTAAAAAATTCAAGATAATTAATCAAGAAATATATACTAAATTTGTAAACTATAAAATATTTCATCTTATTCTTCCGTTAATTGTATTTGATTTCATTGATAAATTAACACATGTTATTTTTTTATTGATTATCTTTCTTAATTAGATAAAATAATCTCACTCTTTTTAGTAAAAAGAAATATTTTTGAAAAAATTTTTTCAAAAACAGTAAAAATCATTAAAAAATATGTATTTCACTTTATAATGATACTAAGAGGTGATGAATTATGGATGAATTCTTAAGGGATATTCATACAATGATTTTTAAGGAATGGATTTTAATTCAAGATCAATCACATTGTCGTATTCATTTAGATGAAAAACATGATAATATTATTGTGATTGAAACAAATTATAGTTATAGTGAAATTATATTTAATCGTATGAATATCATTGAACTTAGTGTAACAAATACAACAACTCAAGAAATTGAATTCTATCTTCACTTCCAAATGAAAACAATGAAACATGCTACTGAGTTATTTAAAGAAATGATGGATAATATTCAACAACTTGTTGAAAAACCAAAGATAAAAATTCTTTTAAGTTGTAGTGGTGGTTTAACAACATCTTATTTTGCTTCTAAATTAAATGAAGCGAGTCAATTATTATATTATAATTATGAAATCACTGCAATTGGATACAATGAACTTTTTAATGTTGGTGATCAATATGATATTATTATGTTAGCTCCTCAAATTTCATATATGCATGCAAAAGTTCAAGAAATTCTAAAGGAACAAATTGTTATTAAAATACCTCCGCATGTATTTGCAAAATATGATGTAGCTGCAACCTTAGCTTTAATTCAATCGGCTTTAGATAAAAAACAAAGTCGTAAAGATCAAAGCAGTGCAACACCTCTACCTTTACAAATTGCAACCCACAATAACACAAAAATACTTTCATTATCCATTTTTAGAAATAGTTTAAGAGTTCATATTGCTTATCGTTTATATGATGAACAAAACACTATCCTTTTAGATAATGAAATTATTAAACCAACAACTTGTATTCAAGATTTATATGATGTCATTGATACCGTTCTTTTACAATATCCTGATATTCATACTGTAGGTATTTCTATGCCTGGTATTATCAATGATGGTTGTATTGTTTCAGCAAATGTAAATGGTTTAGAAGATTGCAATTTATTATCTTTATTAAATGCACGTTATCAACAAACCTTTGTTTTTGGTAATGATGTCAATACAGCTGCGGTAGGTTATTATGCTTCACAAAAAAAATATACTTCCCTGGCATTTCTCTTTCAACCAAGCAATTATTTTTCTGGAACGGGTATTATTATTAATGGACAATTAGTTAGAGGACGTTTTCATTTAGCCGGTGAAACTCAGTATTTACCAATGGATCTTTCTAATGATCGTATTTCTTTGGCTAAAACTCCTGAAGGAGCTTTAGAACTAGTTGCTAAAACAATTACAAGTATTGTCAGTATGGTGAGTCCTGAGGTCGTTATTCTATGCTGTACCATGATACCGCATATTCAGGAATTAAAAAAAGAAATGGAAAATTATCTACCAAAACAATATATTCCTGAAATTATTAAGGTTGATGATTTACAAGAATATACATTACTTGGACAATTGATTCTTTGTATTGAAGAACAAAAATAATGCAGTTTTATTGCTGCATTTTTCTTTTTCAAAAATCTTTTCTTTATTCGTAGAAAACGCTTACAATTAATGCTATAATAAAGACAGATAAACATATAAAAAGGAGAAGATAGCAATGGATATGAATAAGAAAATAGAGGAATTAAGTGATGCTCAACATAAGCTTTTACTCATTATTGGTAAACCAGGAAGTGGAAAATCTAAATTAATTCGTGAATATAGTCAAGAAACAGGCGTTCCAATTGTTGATTTAGATAAAATATTTACCCATACACCTAGCGAACAATTAATGCATGAAATGAAAAATTTCTTATCAACTTATCATCAAAAAGTATTATTATTAGATAATAAAAAAATTCTTTATGCAAAGAATAATAAAATTGATTTATTAGCCTTCTTAAAAGAATTAAGTGAAGATATCACTGTTGTTGCAACTTGGAATGGAACAATTGAAGATGGTCAATTATTCCATTTCTGTAAAGATGCCCCAGAAGATTTAATTTACTCTGTATCTCAGGGTGACTTTAAATACATCTTATGTTAATAAATAAGCAGGAAACCCTGCTTATTTATTTTGTCTTTTTAACTGTTCTTCTCCTAGTTCTACAAGTTTTCGCGTAATCGTACCACCAACAGAGCCACAAATATCACACATTGCTTCACCTTGATGATGAACACCATCAGAAATTTCAAATTTCATTTTATCAATCTCTTTCTTGGCTTCAGGAACAAGTAATCGTTTTGATCTTGAACTCATGGTTTTTCACCTTCTTTCAAGATTAGTTTGAAACAATTCAAAATGATTATACTGACTTTTTTTGTATTTCAATCACATAAGGAGCTTGATTTTTATTTAACATTTTATAACTTGAAACATTCCATTGATGGCTATCTAATTGACAAACATAGTCATCTATCCATAAACTTTCTTTATAACCTTCTTCATGTCCAGGATAAACAACAATAAATAAAACCTGTTGAACACTAGCAAGTGCTTTTTTAATAGCCATTTGCGTTGTTTTTAATAAGGTTGTCACATGATGATCAGCTAAAGGTAAATAGCCTAAATTAAAAATACCAATATCAAAAGAAGTGATATATTGATCCATATTTTGATGTCCATCTAAAATCAATTGGACATTATTTTTTTCTTTTAATAACTGTTTAGTTTTTTCAAGCGCTTCTTTTTGGATATCAAAAGCATAAACATATGAACAATAATCAGCTAAAAAAACTGTATCATGACCATTCCCCATAGTAAAATCTACACCTATTAAATCTTTAGGATATGATTGTATTCTTTCATGAACATAATCCACCATCGATAACATTTTTCTTTCCTCCATGAATAAATTCATTTATTTTTTCTATAATAGAACTATGAAAAAAATATATCAAATAACTTTAACCATTTATATCTTAACTATTCTTTATATTGGATTCACACACTTCCAATATACACTTTTCATTTCTGTAATTTTATTAGCTCCTCTTTTGTTTGTTAAAAATAAGCTTTATCAAACAGAATATCTCATTTATGTTTATCTTACTCAAGTATTAGGAACAAGTTGTCAATTTTATAATTTCCCTTACTATGATAAATGTATGCATTTTTTATCCGGTGCTATTTTTGTTATTTTGGCTTATTTCACCTTAAAAAATCACATTCCAGAAAAGAAATACCTTTATCTTATGATGAACTGTGTCGAAATGGCAATCGCTTTTTTATGGGAAGTTTTTGAATACAGTGGCTTGATTCTTTTTAACTATGATGCTTCAAGACACTATACAACCGGTGTCCATGATACCATGCAAGATATGATATTCTCTTTTATTGCTGGACTTATCATTTCTTATGTTATTTATAAATATCCATCTTACATTGATAGTCTTTATAAATCACCACAAGATAACCCTCCTGTAATTTCTCAACAATCGCATATCTAAACAACAACTCTTGATCAAGTTGGTATTTTTCAGCTAAAGTCCTAATCACTTCTTTTCTAGAAGTTGCACTTAAAGTTGGTTGATACCATCTTTTTGGTTTAACTTTAAATAAGGATAAATAATCTTGAATCAGTAATTCATGATAATCATCTGATAAATATTGATCTAAGTAAATAAACAATTCATCTAACTGATAACCTATTTTTTTATAATGATGATCTTGATAAAAACAAGCGAACTGATAGAAAAAATCAAATGGTGAAGTTTGTTGGTCCATCACTTTATTCATTGTTCTTACAAAACGTCCACTATTCCAATATTTTTCTAACATATCTTCAGCCATATGAATCTTTTCAATATCTGCTTTTTTCATCCAATGGTTTTCTATCATTTCATAAGGCGGTTCTGCTTGATAAACATAACCATAATCTTGTGCATCATGGCGTAATGAAGTTCCTCTTAATAGTTTTAAGAAACCTAATTGCAATTCTTTAGCCCGAAATGCAAAGACTTCATCAAATGATTGAGCAAAGCGATTATAATCTTCATAAGGTAGTCCGGCAATTAAATCAAGATGCAAATCACATTTTCCATCCTTCATTAATTGTTGAACAACATCACTTAATCGTTCAAAGTTTTGAATTCTCTTAACTGCACGATTGGTTGGTTCATAGGTTGATTGAATACCAATTTCAAATCTTAATAAATTCTTAGGAGCTTTCTCTTTAATGAAATCAATAATTCTTTGATCTAAAACATCAGCATTAATTTCAAATTGAAATTGTTGTCCTTCCTGATAGTTTTGAAAAATATAATCTAAAATCATAATTGCATGTTTTGCATCAGCATTAAAACTACGATCTAAAAGTTTAATTGTCTTAGCTCCACTATGACAAATAATATCTAATTGTTTCTTTAAATAATCTTCACTAAAAAATCTTAAACCTTTTTCTAATGAAGAAAGACAATATTGACATTGAAAAGGACATCCACGACTTGTTTCAAAATATAAAATACGTTTAGCCATATTCGCTTGATCTTGTTTTAAATGATAAGGTGAATCTAATGATTCTACATAACTTAAATCTACCATTGCAACTTCATTTGTCACATGACCTAAATAGCTAACACCACTTATATTCTTATCCAAATCCTTTTCAATAGCTTCTAATAACATTGGAAAAGCTTTTTCTCCTTCTCCACTTATTACATAATCAATAGCATAATTTTCTAAAAAATAAGCTGGTTCATAAGTCACTTCTGGTCCACCTAAAATAATACAAAGCTGTGGTTGTCTTTGTTTTAACATTGAACAAAGTGACTTGATATATTCAATATTCCAAATATAACAAGAAAAAGCCAAAACATCTAATTTCATTGATAATAAATCATCAACAATATGTTCTAAAGAATCTTTAATTGTATATTCTTTAAAATCAATATCAAATTGATGATAACAAGCAACATATAATAATCTTAATGATAATGATGTATGAATAAATTTAGAATTTAAAGTTGTAATTAATGTTTTCATATCTTTCTCCTAAAAATAATCTAGGGAAATCCCTAGATTATTTATTTTCTTTAATTTGTGGAATAATTCCTTCATATAAACAATATTCTTCTAACAGCCAATTATTGTCATGCATTGTCTTTGCTGCTTCTTTACCTACATATCTAAAATGCCATGGTTCATTTCTAATCCCAGTAATATTTGATTTATCAAGTGGGAAACGTAAGACAAAACCAAAACGATAAGCATTCTTTTCAACCCATTTTCCTTCTTCACTATCACCAAAAACAGCGACATCACCTTTAGCTTTCTTTTGAATGACACTTGTACTTGTTAAATCAACACTTAAACCAGTTTGATGTTCACTTGCTCCTGGAAGGGCAACTAAACTTGCTGCTGTGATGGCATCATATTTCTTGAAATAATCATCATATGTTTTCTTTTGATCTGCATATGAACGATAAGCACTATTAATTGCTAATTCATAGCCTAAATTCTTCGCTTCTTTTGCCATTTCTTCTAATGCTTTTGCAGCTTCTTTACGCATTTTTGAATTATCACAATCAGGTGCCACTGGAATATTAGGTTGAACTAAATCTTTTGGCACATATGTATCAGCTAACTGAAATCCTTTTTTAACCAATGTTAAAATATCATCAGGATTTTGGATTGTATAACTTCTTGTTACTTTATTTTCAGAAATAATGAAAGGATATGTTGTTGATAATACAGCATAGTTATAATTTTGTTTTTGTGCATATACTTTCATATACTTTTCCATATCTTGGAAAGCAAAACCTTTCACTTGCATATAAGGTTTAATTTGATCATAAGTATATTGCTTTGTAATCAAATAATCTAAATCATCAATACTGGCAGTTTCTAAGACTTTCCATATTTCATCATCACTATAACCTAAACTTGTTAATTTAGATGCTTGATTACTAAAAATCTTATCTACTGTTGAAACAACAACTTTAACTTTTAAATCATCATGGATTGTATAATATTCTTCATACTCATCATAGAATTTAACATTTTGACTTGTTTTAATCCAATCTTGAATATGTGTCATTTTATCATGTGATAAAATTTCTGAAACTTGCTGACTATCTAAAGATAAAATATCATTTTGTTGACCAAATGAATAACCTTTAAACATTAACTTAATACGACTTAAATTAAACCAAATAACAATGCCTACGACAACAACAATTGCCCCTGCAATTATTGCAATTCTATCCCAACGTACTCTTTGTCTCCTTGAAGATGAATACGAACTATAATAAGTATATCTTTTGTTTCTATTAAATCTCATAATCTACCTCTTTTCTTTGCCCTTATAGTTTATCATAAACGTTTTCATAATTCTACATTTTACACAAAAATTCCGATATTATTCCATCTATGTGTTCACAATTATATTGCAATCTTTGGCTATTTATGGTATTTTAAATGATGTATATAAAGGAGGTTTCTCTATGCATTTTGTCATTTGTGCTTTTATTGCACTTATTTGCTTAATAACTGCAATTTTGTTTACAGAAGTATTCCCAAAATGGTTTAAAGCAGTCCTTGCACTTATTGGTGCTGCAACTTCTGGTTACGCACTTGCTATATTAATAAGAAAGATTGCAATCGTTTCTAAGGCTTATGCTAAACCTGAATTATGGTCAACAGCTGGAATCTGTGCTGCAGTCATGCTTGTTATCATTATTATTGCAACTTTTGTTTTAAAAAAGAAAAAAGCATAAAAAAACAACTTCATGAAAAAGTTGTTTTTTATTTTACAATTCTTTTTTGTACATAATTTTAAGGCTAATACGATATGAGATGAATCCAACAATAATAACTACCCCAATCATAATAACAATTATTTGAAATAAATCTATTTGTGAAATCATACGCATTAAGAAAGTTAAATCTATATCAAAAAGTTTTACAATACTCATCACAATAAAACCAATGGCAAAGAGAACTCCAACAATTAATGCCATGGCTATATTACCTTTGTTTTGACCAAACTTTAATTGTAAAGGTAAAACGCATTGTATCATGATGACAGCACATAACAAAATCATAAAACAAGATAACAGCCAATCAGATAAAGAAATTAATTCTCCCTTACCAAGATAAAAACCAGTTGTTGCTAAGAAAGTAGAAACCCATGCAATGAAAAGAAGAATAAAGCCAAAGACATATTTTTCTTGAACATATTTCTTTCTCGTTGTTGGTAGTGTCATTAAATAACTTAACCCATTATTAAATTCATCATAAGTCATACTACTCACCATCATAATAATACTCAAGAAGCTTACATAACTTACTAAGAAGTCCTGACTCATCATATCAGTCACCAAAAAGATAACTGCCATTGCAATAAAGACAACGAAAAATGATTTTTGATTTTTAAGTAATTGAAAATCTTTAATTAATAATCCTTTCATGCTTTTTCACCTCTTATCATCATTGTAATTACATCATCAATTGAACCTTTTTCAATAACTAATGATGGATAATTATCCAAATAATATTGTTTTTGATTTGTTAAACAACAATATCCATAATTTTCTTTACGAAATCTTAAAATATATTGATGATCAAGGGAAGCATATTGTTGTTCATCAACCTTTAAAATAGCATAATCACTTAATAAAACATCCGTATCTTCATGGAGAATAATACTTCCTTTATCAATCATGTATAAATCATCACATAAGCCTTCTAAATCACTAGAAATATGTGAGCTAATCAAGATTGAACATGATTCATCTTGAGCCATATAGTCCCTTAGTATATCTAAAAGTTCCTCTCTTGCAATAACATCCAATCCTGCAGTAGGTTCATCTAAAATCAATAACCTTGCATGATATGATAATGCTAATAGAACTTTCAATTTGGCTTTCATCCCTGTTGAAAAATCTTTGATTTGTTTTTTTAGTGGTAAATTAAATTGTTGACATCTTTGTATAAATTGTTGTTTTTCAAAACGATCATATAAAGCATCCATAATAGGTATAATTGATTGAATTGTCAGATATTCACTGAATCCACTATCAGATAAAACAACGCCAATTTGTTGTTTATATTTCATTGATAAGTGTTGATTAGGACAATCAAAGATTTGAATATTACCATCATCAATTGAAATCAAATCTAAAATAGCTTTAAATGTTGTGCTTTTCCCAGCACCATTTTGTCCAATGAGACCAGTCACACATCCAGGTTGTACGTCTAAAGAGCAATTCAAGGTAAATTGATCATAACGTTTTGTAACATTTGTAAGTTTTAACATTGTTTACTCCTCCATAATCAAATGAAATAATTCACTTATTTCTTCATCACTCATGTTGCATCTACGACCTTTTTGGATGGCCATTTCCAAATCAGTTTCGACTTCTTTTCTTTGTTCTTCTTTTAAAATCTCTTGATTAGCGCCTTTGACATAAGTTCCTTTTCCATGAATCGTTGATACAAAACCTTCACTTTCAAGATTATCGTACGCTTTCTTGACCGTTAAAGCACTAATCTTTAATTCTTTTGATAAAGAACGAACAGATGGTAAATTATCATTTTCTTTGAGTTCACCATGAATAATCATGGTTTTAATTTGTTCTATGAGCTGTTCATAAATAGGCTGCATAGATGAATTATTAATAATAATCTTCATAATTCTCCTCCTCTGTTCACTAACAGTATATAACAGTATATAACACTTGTCAACTGTTATATACTGTTTATGTGAATTTAAATAAAATTAACATAATATTAAGATACTCTTGATAGTCCATTTCTTCAGTTTTTATATAATATAAGTGAAGAAGGTGATGATATGGAACACATTAAAAACGAATTTTATATACCGACTCTTGCTTTTGCTATTTTCTCCTTGTTTACTTCACTTTTAAGCATACTCAATCTTATTCCACTCATGATAACATATCAACTTCTTTATGAAGCAAAGAAAAAAGGAGTGAATCAAAAGCAAGAACAAATGATTTTAAACATCGTTGAATTTGCTGCCGTCTTAACTTTATGTTTTACTCTCTTATATTTCAGTATTATACTTTAAAATCCATTTCGTTTGAAATGGATTTTATGTTTTTTCATCAACACTATTTTGTAAAGTTGCAATCATAACAGTAACAAAAATAATAAATGTCCCTATCATTTCTTGATAACTCATTCTTTCCTGTAAAAAGACAATGGCTAAAACAATACTATAAACAGGTTCTAATACTGAAATAATACTGGCTGTCTGTGCTTTGATTCCTTTTAATCCTTGAATATATAAAGAGTGAGCTAATCCAGTAAAAACAACACCATAAATAATCAAATGAAAAAAATCAAGTACTGTTCCTTCATGAACTGTTGGTTTTATAATAGAAATCAAAATCGTCATCAGACAAGCAGCAACAGTTTGTTCATATAGAGTAATGACAACACTATCATATAAGGCAGCTAAACGACGATTAATAATTGAAAGTATAGCAAAACAAAAACTACTGCCTAAGCCATATAAGATTCCTAAAGTTGTGGCATTGTTTAACTCAAAAGCAGGAATCAGAAAAGCAATCCCTATAGCAATCATAACAACATTTAATAAATTCTTGAGTTGAAACTTTTCCTTAAAGACATATGGTTCTAAAAACACAACAAATAAAGGGTAAGTGGCAAAGGTAATGGTTCCAATTGAAACAGTTGAGATTTGGATTGACATAATAAATAAAAACCAATGCATCGCTAAAAAGATTCCTGCCAATAAATTCCAAAAATAATCGCGTAAACGTTCAAGACGTAATGAATATTCACGAAAATGAATGAAAGCATAAAGTGCCAAGGCTGAAAAAATTCCTCGTCCTAATGTCAGCAATAACGCTGACATTGGAATAATTTTAATAAAAACTCCTGAGGTTCCAAATAACAAAACAGCCAAATGAACAGAAAGCAAGCTTTTCTTATCCATTATTTTCCTCCTGACAAATATAGACACTGACACTTCCTCCCTGACACTTAAAAAGACCATGCCCTTGTTGATCAATCACAACTTGATTTTGACAATAACCTAAGGCATCATAAAATATTTTTCCAGCATAACGTTCACCGACATACATATCCTTGGTTCCTCCAACACTATCACTCATAATACAAGCTAATGAGCGTTGCTCACTATAACGAACCCATCCAATAACACTTGAATCATCAAAATAATCATCTTGTTTTCCTAAAGCATATTCTTTTCTTAACCATAATAAGCAATCTAAAACATCAGATTGTCCTTTGATTTGAGAATGTGGAATCCCATAATAATCGCCATAAAAAACACAAGGATACCCATCTTTTCTCAGTAAAATCAATGCATAAGCTAGTGGTTTAAACCAATCTTCAACCCATGACTGTAATCCTTGTGAAGGTTGTGTATCATGATTATCAACAAAAGTGACAGCCTGATTGGGCGCACTATCCACCAATGTTCCTTCAAAAATCTTTGACATATCATACTGTCCAAAACTATGTGAAGCTTCATAAAAATGATAATGCAAAGGAACATCAAATAAAGACATTTCACCTTCAACTTCATTTAAATAATTTAATAAATGATGAATATCTCCATGCCAATACTCCCCTACAGTAAATAATTCTTTTTGATAGTGGACTCTTATTTCACGAATCCAATCTTTATAAAAATGAGCACCAATATGTTTAACTGCATCCAATCTTAATCCATCAAGATGAGTCATTGATAAATACCATTGTCCCCAATTCTCTAATTCTGCTACAACATGTGGATTTGAAAAATCAATATCAGCCCCCATTAAATAATCAAAATTTCCATTTTCATCATCAACTTGACTATCCCAATTCTTATCTTTAAACAAAAATGTTGCATGACGCTTTGACAAAATATCATAATCAATTCCATCAAAACATGTCCAATTCCAGGTAAAATCACTATACATCTGATGACGATTAGGGAAGGTAAAAAGCGTTGGAACTTCGATTAATTCTTCATCACTAATCACTTGATTTTTATTATATTGATTAACTTCATAGGCTTTGACAAATTCATTTCCATCAGCACCCATTTTATGATTTAAAACAATATCGCCATAAACTTGTAAACCATATTGATGTAGAGCCTCAATAGCATCTAAATATTCATCTTTTGTTCCATATTTTGTGCGAATTGTTCCCTTTTGATCAAATTCCCCTAAATCATAAATATCATAAACCCCATATCCAACATCATGAATACCACCAATTCCTTTAAAAGCAGGTGGCATCCAGACTGCTGTTATCCCAATTTCTTTAAGATGCTTTGCATCTTCTTTTAAAAGTTTCCAAAGATGAGGATTACTTTCTAAATACCATTCAAAATATTGCATCATTACACCATTTTGCATCATTTTTTCCTCCTGCATACTATTATACTATTTTTTAAGACAAATAAAAATAGAGGTTTCCCTCTATTTCATTAATTGATCAATAATATCAATCATTTCATTAATTTTTTGATTGGCATCTTCTTGATTTAAGGCATCATGAACACAGTGTTTCATATGTGCTCCAATAATTTCCTTATTTGCCCGTTTCAAAATAGCTTGTGTAGCCATTATCTGATTAGAAATATCTACACAATAACGATCATCATCAATCATCTTTAAAATGCCATCAATTTGCCCTCTAGCCGTTTTTAACAAACGTGTTATTTGTGACTTATCAGCTTGCATTATTCAAATCCCTTAACTGTATAACCAGCATCTTCCACAGCTTTTGTAAGTGTTGCTTCAGCTACATCTTGAGATAATTCTAAATAAGCACAATTGTTTTTTAAATCAACTTCAGCTTTTACACCATCAATACCATTTAATGCTTTTTCAACGTGTGCTTGACAATGTGCACACATCATACCTTCAATATTCATTTTCTTTTTCATCATTTTTTCCTCCGTTTTCTCTCTTTTTGTTTTTGGTTTAAAAAATCTTAATCTCAAGGCATTACTTACAACAAAGACTGAACTTAAACTCATAGCAGCAGCCCCAAACATAGGATCTAATAACCATCCTAAAAATGGATAAAAAACTCCCGCCGCAATTGGAATACCAATCACATTATAGAAGAATGCCCAAAATAGATTTTCTTTAATATTCTTAATCACAGCATGACTTAAATCAATTGCATTAACAACATCTTGTAAATCATTTTTCATTAAAACAATATCTGCAGAATCCATAGCAATATCTGTTCCTGATGTCATTGCAATCCCAATATCCGCACGCATCAAAGCCGGCGCATCATTGATTCCATCTCCTACCATAATAACCCGTTCACCTTTTGACTGTAAATCTCTGATATGTTTTTCTTTATCTTGTGGTAGAACTTCTGCAATGACTTCAATATCTAGCTGTTTTCCTATGGCTTTAGCCGTTAATGCATTATCACCCGTTAACATATAAATAGACAAACCTTTGTGTTTTAATTGTTGGATTGCTTCCTTAGTTGTCTCTTTTAAAACATCACTCACAACAATCAGTCCAATAATCATTCCATCTCGTGCATAATAAAGTGGTGTCTTACCTGACATCGCCAGTTCACTTGCCAATTGATGAACATCAGATAAATCAACTTGATTTTCTTCCATCAAACGTTGATTCCCTGATAAAAAGATATGTTCATTTTGTTTTCCTTTTAATCCTTTACCTTGTAACATCTCAAAATTTTCAATTGTTTGAAAATCAATATTTTGACTTTGAATATAACTTACAATTGCTTTAGCAATTGGATGTTGTGAAGCACTTTCTAAAGAACCAGCAATTTTTAACAAGTCTGTTTTATCAATATCAATTGGATAAACCTCAGTGACTTGTGGCTTTCCTTTAGTCATTGTTCCAGTTTTATCCAAGACGATACTTTTAGCCTTTGATAAAAGTTCTAAATTTTCAGCCGATTTAATTAAAATACCTAATTGAGCTCCTTTTCCAGTTCCCACCATAATTGCTGTTGGGGTTGCTAAACCTAAAGCACATGGACAAGAAATGACCAAAACAGCAATCGCACATGTTAAAGCAAAATGAAAAGTTTGTCCTCCAAGTGTCATCCATGTGATAAACGTTAATAAGGATATACTCATAACTATTGGCACAAAGATACCACTGATTTGATCAGCCAGCTTAGCAATCGGAGCTTTTGAAGAACTGGCATCTTCTACCAAAGCGATAATTTGCGACAAAGTTGTATCTCCACTCGTATGAGTTGCTTGAACATGAATATATCCATCCACATTCATTGTTGCCCCAATCACTTGATCATGAAGGCCTTTATCAACGGGTAAACTTTCACCCGTAATCATAGATTCATCAATTGATGTTTGTCCTTTTACAATGACACCATCAACTGGAATACTCTGACCAGATTTCACCACAACAATATCACCAATTTTGACGTCTTGAATATCAACCACTTTTTCTTGTCCATCAACAAGTATAGTTGCAACTGAAGGCATAAGATTCATTAGTTTTTCAATTGCTTGGGTTGTTTTCTTTTTAGAACGTGATTCTAAGTACTTTCCTAATGATATAAGAGTTAAAATCATCCCAGCTGATTCAAAATAAAGTTGCATCATATATTGATGAGCTCCGACCATATCACCATGACCTAAATCATAACCCATCATAAAGATAGCATAAATACTATAAATCGCAGCTGCTGATGAACCCATGGCAATTAATGTATCCATGTTAGGACTCTTATGTAATAATGCTTGAAAACCTCTTTGAAAATAGCCTCGATTAATATACATAATCGGTAAAGTTAAAAATAATTGAGTTAATGCAAATACCATCATATTTTCATGATCTGTCAACAAAGATGGTAAAGGTGCTCCCATCATATGTCCCATTGATATATAAAATAATGGAATCAAAAAGACAAATGATAAAATCAATGACCTTTTTTTATGATCAACACTTTCTTCCTGTTGTTTGGAAGTCACAGAATTATTTTCTAAAGCTGCTTTATATCCAGCATTTTCAACAGCTTGAATAATTGATGCTTGATTTAATTGATTTTCATCATACTCAACAACCATCGAATTGCTTAATAAATTAACATTCACATCGACAACTCCATCAAGATGTCTAATCGCTTTATCAATATGTGCACTACAAGCACTACAGCTCATTCCAATAACATCATATTTTTCTTTCATGGCATAACCTCCCACCCCCCTAGGGGGTATATTATCATTATAAGTATTTTTTTATAAAAAGCAAATGATATGCAAAAAGACTATACAAAAGTATAGCCTCACATCTTTATTTATAATCAATGACTTTTCGATAACCAGTTTGAAAATCAACTTCATTTTCTAAAGGTTCATTTTGATTAAGATGATGAATATTTCTAATGACTAAATCCGTGAAATAATGACGGGCACTCCTCCAAGCATAACCACCAGAAACATGTGGAGTGATAATGACATTATCAAAATCCCAT
This sequence comes from Longibaculum muris, assembly GCF_004343035.1. Lineage (GTDB taxonomy): Bacteria > Bacillota_I > Bacilli_A > Erysipelotrichales > Coprobacillaceae > Longibaculum > Longibaculum muris. The sequence goes on along the minus strand of NZ_SMCQ01000024.1, from coordinate 14,605 downwards.
AATTCATCTTGTTGAGATAGTGGTTCTTCTTCAAAGACATCTAACCCAACTCCATAGAGATGACCTTTCTTTAAAACTGTTTTTAAATCTTCACTTACGATTGCACTTCCCCTACCTACATTAATAAGCACAGCATCTTTTTTCATTAACATCAATCTTTTTTGATCAAACAAATGAATGGTTTCTTTTGTTTGTGGTAATGCCAAAATAACATAATCAGCTTTGGGTAAGACTTCATCTAAATGTTCAGTTGTATAAATTTCATCAATATGTGGTGGTAAATCACATAATCTCCTTTTCACGCCAATAATATGACAATCAAAAGCTTTTAAACGTTTAGCAAGTTCATAACCGATATCACCTAATCCAACAATAACCACTGTACTATGATATATTTCCTTACCAGTTGATAATCGATTCCAAAGATGCTCTTGCATTTGTAAAGTATATTGTTTTAAATTCTTATTTAACAATAAAATCATTCCTATGATATGTTCAGCAATCGCTTTGCCATAGGTTCCACTCGCATTTGCAAGTTTGATTTGTGGAGCTAAACGTCCTGGTTTAATAAAGGCTTCACTCCCTGCACTTTGTAATAATAAAGCTTGAATATGAGGTCGATTTAAATCTATATGTCCATTCGGATTCCCAACAATAATATCACACCAATCTATCATTTCCTGAGTAACATCTTCACTTGTACTATAAGTCAAAGAATCATTAGGAAAAGCTTTCTCAATTTTTTGAAAATCTTCTTCATGTAATGGTGCTAACATCAATATCTTCATCCTTACACCTCCTCTTTATTCAATAGTATCATTTTTATTCCAATTGTCCAGTGCAACATTTAATAGCTTTTCCATTTTATATTCACGATATAACTGTATACCAACAGATATCAACGTATAAACAAGTAACCCTAAATAAATTCCCCCACCAGCAAAATGGAAAAACAAACATATACTTACAATCATCCCTAATAGTAAATAAGGCGTCCAACGAAGTAAGTGACGAAGTAAACTATATAATGATTCAATCAATAAAGTGACTAACACTGAAAAAAGAATCATCATTAAAAATATATAAACATCAATATAAATAACTATGCCAGTCATTTGAAAAATATACCACATAAAAATCAAACTTGTTACAAAACGAATACTTAATTTTTCCAACATTAGTTCATCACCTCATCTTCAAATATTTTTTAAAACTTGCAATATAATTACGTGTTAATTCTACATACTCGCCATTCTTTAAATAAATCCGATATTTCATATTTAATAAGGGTTCTAATGATTCAATCATTCGACAATTAATAATTAAAGATTTACTAATCCTCACAAACCCATAATCAAATAAACGTTCTTCTAATTCATAAAGTTTCTCTTTAATCTCATATTGTTCATCCATTGTATGAATATAAGCTTCCTTAGAAAAACCTTCAATATAAACAATCTTATAAACATCAATCTTATAAATCCGTTGATTTTTCTTGCCATAAATAACTAAAGCAGATGTTTCTAACGATTGTAAATACGCTTCCACTTCTTCTAAATGCTGCATATCAAAAACATAAGCAACCCCTTGAAAATCAAGTCCTCTTTCAACCAAAACCACATCCAAATCATTATATCTTTGAAACTTTTCTTGTAAAATGGATATATTTTGATTATGAGCTAGAATTTTCATAAGGTTCTAATACATATTCCTTTTCTATGATTTGTTGATTTTGGTCTTTATAAACGACCTTCAATCGCGTTGATTTTTGATAAGAAGTATATACGGAAGTTTCAAAAACAATGGTACGAAAATCATGATAATCCTCATTAAAATGACGATCATTCATATACTCTAATTTTTCTATTTCTTGATTATTGTTATCAATGAATGATAGTGATTGAAGTCTGATACTTTGATTTTTCCATTCTATTCTTGGATAACTCAAAATATAATCTTCACTCACATAACAACGACTGATTTTCACAAAATCGTCTTCATAACCATATTCTTGATAATTCATTTTTTGAAGTTTGGCTGGATATGAAACATCATCTAAAACGATTCGACATTGTGGAAGATAATGATTATACAAATGAATAGCAAAACGGCTATCCAATACATCTTCCATATAAGTGAGATTATCATCAATTTCATGAAAATATCCTTGTGAAATAATATTATCCCCAATATAAATTTGTGCTTTTTTTGGTTTGATATGATCTTTTAAAATCACAGTAGGTCGATTTTTTAAATTGACCTCACTTTGATGAAGGTATGGTGCTTGATAATCAACAACATATTGAACTGTTGCTTTATCACTAACAATTTCATAAGCTTCAAAATAACAATTTTTATTTTCAACAAAGTCTATTAAATAAGAATGTGCAATAACAATAAGTGAAATACTCACCCCAATAATCACTAAATATCCATAATAAGGAATATGTTTTCTTGTGAGCTGAGGTCTTGTTTCTTGATGTGTTTGTTTTTTTATTTTATATAAATGCCACAATGTCGCAATCACAAAGACACTGATAAAAAGTGATGCCACCGTGTTAAACTGGTAAAGCCTTTGTTGATAACAAAAAGCTTTACATAACCCGCTGATAAAATAAAGACTACTCCATAACTTTAATTTTTTGATATAATCATAATCTTTATTTTGTTTGATTACAAATAACAAATAACTTCCATATAAAATGGTTTGCCCTAATAAATAGATAAATCTAACATACGGGATAAAGGTTAATGTAATCATCAGACAACTCATCAGTGAAAAAGCTAAATAAGCTTTTTGATGTGTATAATGATAAGCATAAAGAAAACCAAGTAAAATAATAAGTAGACCTAAACTTAAAGGAAACAATTCTACACTGTAGACACTGGCATCTAAATAATGAAAATGTAAACAGAAGAAGCCAAAAATAATTAGTCCTAGTCCCATTCTTTCCACCTCCTACTTTAAGTATACTGATTTTTTTCACATTTAAAATGTTTTTGGATTGACTTACATATAAACAGTTCTACTTACATTATAGCAAAAAAATCACCCGTAGGTGATTTTATTCATTCTCGATAAATGCTTTATTTTTACTAACCTATTTAAGTTAGTGCTTTGCAAAAATATTCCACTATTTCTCTCGTATTTTATATAATGTTTTTCTCTTGATGAATATATGGTATCAAAATAGAATCAATGAATCAACAAAAATAGTATCAAATCAAATTTTTGTAAGGCTTTTTTCAATATAAACTGTATTAATGCCATTCAATTATGTAACTCTGAAGAATGAATTTTTATCATTTACTGCCCTACTTAACTATTTAACTATATAGTTATTATCTTTATGCATTAGAAGATTCTAATGGTACTTAAAATGATTCTCTTTAAAGAAATTTTATATAAAATCTCTTTAATTATTAATCAACAGACAAGTGTATTGTGTTTAATATCTACAGATTAATAGTTTAGATTTATTTTTAAGAATTCCTCAATCTTATCAAATGGAATAACATCTAAATTATCGTAAAGATCTGTATGAACAGCTCCAGATATAGTTAATAATTCTTTATTTGATGCATATTTGCTATCTTTAATCATATCCTCATAAGCATCTTTACCAAAATAGTAAGAATGTGCTTTATCTCCATGTATTATTAATACTGCACTTCTAATTTCATTTGAATACTGTAAAATTGGTTGATTGATAAAAGACATAGTACCAATTTTATTCCAACCTTCATTAGAGTTTAAACTTCTTTTATGATATGCACGCCCCTTATAATATTCTGAATAATCTCTTACAAAGAATGGTGCATCTTCAGGAACAGGAAGTTCCATACATCCACCAGCTCTTTCATAACTTCCGTTTTTATAATCAATTAATCGTTGAGCATTTAAAGCAATTTTTGCATTATATCTTGCTTCTTCGCTGTCTTGCTCATCAAAATATCCATTTGCACCCACTCTTGACATATCATACATTGTTGAAGCAACAGTAGCCTTAATTCTTGTATCAAGGGCTGCTACATTTAGAGCCATACCGCCCCAACCACAAATACCAATAATTCCAATCTTATCAGCATCTACATTACCTTGAACCGATAAAAAATCTACTGCAGCTTGAAAATCTTCTGTGTTAATATCAGGACTAGCCATATATCTTGGCATTCCACTAGATTCCCCAGTAAATGATGGATCAAAAGCAATACTTATAAAACCTCTTTCAGCTATTTTTTGTGCATATAATCCAGAACATTGTTCTTTTACAGCACCAAAAGGGCCACATACAGCAATCGCTGCTAATTTACCTTCCATATTTTTTGGTGTATACATATCCGCTACAAGTGTAATACCATATCGATTGTGAAAAGTAACTTTTTGATGATCTACCTTTTCACTTTTTGGAAAAGTTTTATCCCACTCAGATACTAAATTTAAATCTTTATTCATAAAATATTCCTCCTATTTATGTTTTATTAAATTTTTTATTTTTTAATTTGAAAAACTATATAATCTAAACAATCTATTTTCTTCTGACTTTCATGAAGATTTTCTAACAAAACTGAACGATGCTCTGAAAGAAATTTTAATAATTCAGTAACCTTTTCATTCTCTGCTAAAACCATACATTTCTCTATTTTTTCATGATTACATCCTAAATCCAACAAACACTGTTTAAACTCATTACGTTCATCAATAAATTTTGTCATATTCATTCCTCTTACTTATTCGATTTCAAATGTAACTTCTACATTTTCGACACTTAATGTTTTTTCCAGATTATCTATATCAGAAATACGACCTAATTTTGTATAATGGTATGTTGTACTAAAATCTTTATAAAAGATAACTAAACAATCATTATTGAATAGCATAATATCACCAGTGTTAATATTTCCAGTATAGTCATTACTTGAAGGTAATTCCTCACTCAAATAACTATACTTTTCATTTCCATTTAATTCATTCATGGTCATTGTAATAGGTAATTTTTTAATCAATGCTTTTGTCGAATCATTTGAATATAATTTGGCATGAAATGTTTGATTTTCTATAACTATATTAACATCTATCATTTTATTTTTCTCACTACTTTCTTGTTGTTCAATGGTTGATTTTTCTCTCACTATATTGTTGACAGGTTTATTATCACTACATGAAGTTAAAATCATGATAATAATAACAAAACTAAATAGCTTTACCCATTTCATACGCCTTTTGTAAAGCTTCATGCCCTTTAATAGCACCAACTCCATCTACACCGCCTGCAAAAACATAGCCTTTCAACTCTGCTTTTTCAAAACAACTTATCCAACCTTGAATGCCAGTAATTGTACCGTCAACAGCACTTTCATCCTCGTCAGCAGCACTTGCTAGCAAATAAATATCTCTAAATGAATAATCAGCAGTATATAGAGGGTTTGCTCGATCTAACATTGTTTTCATTTGCCCACTCATGCCATAATAGTATACTGGTGTTGTAAATACAATCACGTCTGCTTTTAACATTTTTTGTGCAATCCAATTGGCATCATCTTTAATCACGCATTGCTTTGTTTTTTGACAAGCAAGACATCCTTTACAGAAATTGATTGCCTTATCATGTAAACTGATTTTTTCTACTATGTTATCCGTTTCTTTTACTCCACGAATAAACTCATCTGCAAGTAGATTAGAGTTCCCTTTCACTCTTGGGCTGGTTGAAATAACTAAAACATTTTTATTTATATATTTTTCCTCTCTTTTCAAGATATTTAACATTAAATTTTAGATAATATCTTAGATAATTCTTTTAAAACATTTAGACATCAAATAAGAAACCAAATAAAATGAAGCAAATTGAGTTTGGAACATATTCATAATACTAAAATAGATATATTAAATTTTTATACAAAATACATTGTAAAAATTAATTGATATTCTGTAACCACTGTTTAACTAGTGCCTCAAATATATCAGGTTGTTCCGTTTGCATATTATGACCAGCTTTGTCAACCATATAAAAACTTGCTTTTGGATAATCATCTATCAAGTTCCATAAATCTTTATAACCTACGCAAATATCCTGATGCGCTGTTATAAATAAAACTGGCTTATCATAACACAATTTTTTGATTTTCTCGTCAATATCAAAAGAACATGTGTAATGATTTTTAAGAGTCATAAGAAATTCTTGATTAGCTTCTTGAAGCGCACTATGCGCTGATTGATGGAATCTTTGATATGTTGTTTCATTAATGACTACTGCATACTCAAGGTAAGCATCTTTATCGTCAGCATTCAGCTTTGATAGAAACTCTTCATCTGCATATTTTATACATGCGTTTTCAACATTTCTATTCTCAGGATGTACTACAGGACAAAGAAGCATCATTCCATCTACCTGTTTTCCAAAATATGATAATACTCCTCTAGCAATATATCCACCATATGACTGTCCTACAACTAAAAATGGTTGATTGATATGTTCTTTAATAAAAGAAACAATGATATCTAAAATAGCATCTGAACTTGCATACTTTATATTGAATTTAGATTTTCCCATTCCAGGTAAATCGATATAAATGCGTTGATATCCATGGCATTTTTTAAAAACTGGCTCCATACACGCTTTCATATAAGCCATATTTCCACCAAAACCATGAATAATGACAATAGGCTTCCCTTTGCCAATAACATCATAATTTAATATAGAATCTTCATATTGGTAAAGCATTGTATTCCTCCTTTATTCGCTATCTGCACCTTTCCAGCCAGTATATTGCCCTATCGACTTTAGTTTTTCCATATCTTTATCACTAATTTCGAAATCAATATTGAGATTTTGAATCATATATTCTCGATGGGTTGTTTTAGGTAGTACAACCGTATCAAGTTGATAATCAAAACGATTAGCAAGTTGTGGTAAAGTACAATTATATTTTTTTGCCATGTCTTCTAATACTTTATTTCCTTTTAATTTTCCGGTTGCGTTTGGAGAATATGCTTGAACAAGTATTCCTCTCTTTTTACATTCTCCCATTAATTGTTTTGGGTAATGTGTAATATTACATAATAATTGATTAGCCATTGGCTTAATTGTGCAATGATTAATAATATTATCTAAATCCTCAACCATAAAATTAGATACACCGATAGCTTTTGCTTTACCCTCATAATATGCTTCTTCTAGTGCTTTCCATACTTCAATATTTTCTTCATTATAAGTTTTGTCTGTTGGATGAAACATTTCATCAAAAGGTCTTGGCGAATGGATCAATAAAAGATCAACATATTCCACTTGTAAATTATTCAATGATTCATCAATTGCCTTTAATGCATCTTCATAAGTTTTGACTTGGTCTGTTATTTTTGTTGTTAAAAATATTTCACTTCTAGCAATATGACTATCTTTGATTCCTAGACCCACACCCACTTCATTACCATATAATCTAGCTGTATCAATATGACGATAACCAACTTCAATAGCCTCTCTAACTGCTCTTCTTGCTGTGTCGTCATCCATCTTCCATGTTCCAAATCCTAACGCAGGAATTTGTATTCCATTGTTTAATAAATATTTTTTTGTAATCATTTTTCTCTCCTCATTCTTTTTAATTTTGAACAATGATTTCCCCGTGAGCATTTTCATCGTCCATAATAATCTTTCCAACAGCAGGCACAACTATTTTACCTTCTAAAGGATTTTTAATACTGACTACTGAAGAATTAATAGTTGCTTCTACTTGTGATTTTTCAAAACATAAATCTGTATCAACCATCTCACAATTTACTAATTTTAAGTTTTTTACAATAACAGAATGGTTGTGTACCAATAATCTTACAATCAATCAAAGTAAGTCCATCACTATACCAAGCTAAATATTCTCCTTTTACTACATTGTTTTTCACAGTTATATTTTTACCATGCCAAAAGGCATCTTTAGTATCGAAAATACAGTTTTCAAAAGTTGCATTTTCTATGTATTGAAATGAATATTTACCTTTGAATTCCACATCACCAAATTTTAAATTCTCACTTCTCATCATAAAATACTCACTTATTGCAGTACATTTATTCATTGTGATATTTTTTACTGACCATCCAAACTCTTGAGAAATAATATCACAATTTTCCATAATAACATTTTCACATTCTCTTAATGCTTTAATTCCATGTAATTTTGTATTTTAATCTCAATTCCATTTGAATACCAAAGTGCTGCACGACACAACTCGGTCATATTTGAATGATTAATCTTCAAATTATGATCATGCCAAAATGGATACCTTAGATTAAAATAACTATTTTCAACAACTATATTTTTCGTTTCTTTAAATGCACTTTCTCCATCTCTAGGTCCATCAAAAGAACAATTCTTTATTGTTAAATCTTTTGTCCCATAAAATGCTCTTTCTTCATCAAATGTCTTGTTTTCAATCATGTTTCCCCCTCCAATCTATAACAACCATTAAATATCTTTTATATAATCTTCTTTCCAAAGTTATAAACTTCTCCGAGATTTTTTTCATCAATACTGTGATTACCGCTCTCACCTTTACAACCACCAGCAAGATATGAACCTAAATCATTCCAACCAAGTGCTTCTGTCAAGATATGATAATACGATAGTGAGTGGTCAAATGTCCAATCTTGATTATCTCCAGCAGTCATAAGTAGAATACTATTTTTTCTTGGATATTTATCATTTGTTGAAAGTGCATATAAACGATCAATAAATGATTTAGCAATTGCTGAAATTGACCAAAAGTAGAGTGGTGAAGCAATGACAATTGTGTCACACTCATTAACCAGAGGGTATAAATCCTGCATATCATCACGAATTGCACAAATGTGATGATTAAGTTGACAAGCGCCACATCCTTTACATCCCTTTATATCTTTGTTTCCAAGAAAAACTTTTTTGACCTCATGTCCTGTTTCAAGTAAACCTTCAATAAATGAATTAGCTAATTTGTCTGTATTCCCGTTTAAATTCCCACAACAAACAACAACTAAAATTTTCTTCATTAATCAACCCTCCCAGATAATTTCATATGTAAGACTATCCATACACTAAAAGTATATTATTATATACATAAAATTACAAATACCTATATTAAATATCTACCTATGCTTTATAGTTATACCTATTTATGCTATAATAACCTTATCCGAGATTGGAGTGAATTATTATGGAATTTAGAGTATTACAATATTTTCTAGCAGTAGCTAGAGAACAAAGCATTTCAAGAGCAGCTGAATTTCTTCATCTTAGCCAGCCAACACTTTCTCGTCAATTAAAAGACTTAGAAGAAGAACTAGGAAAACAATTGTTTATTCGTGGTAATCGAAACATAACTTTAACAGAGGAAGGAATGATACTACGAAAACGAGCTGAAGAGATTACAGAATTAGTACGAAAAGCTGAACAAGAAATTTCCTGCAATAACGATATCATCACTGGTGACATTTATATAGGAGCTGGTGAAACAGAAGTTATAAAAATAATTGCTAGAGTTGCTCAAAAAATCCAACAAATGCATCCTCAAGTGCATATTCACATTGTGAGTGGAGATACAGAATATGTCACAGAGCAATTAGATAAAGGGTTAATTGATTTTGGATTGGTATTTGAGCCTACAGAATTATCAAAATATAATTATAAACAATTGCCATATCGCGATGTTTGGGGTGTCTTAATGCGAAAGGATTCACCTTTATCAAGTAAACAAACTGTCTGTCCAAGTGATCTATGGGATAAACCTTTAATTATTTCGCGTCAAGGAAGGGATGGATATGTTTTACCTGTATGGATGCAAAAAAATCTCAGCGAATTAAATATTGTAGCAACTTACAGTTTACTCTATAATGGATCAATTTTAGTTAATGAAGGAATTGGATATGCATTATGCCTTGATAAAATCATTAATACAACTGGAAATTCTAATTTATGTTTTAAACCTCTTAACCCTAAATTAGAAATAGGTATGAATATTATTTGGAAAAAATATCAGGTATTATCAAAAGCAAATGAATTATTTTTAAATTTTCTTACAGAAATCATTCAACCCATAACTAGCTAATATTGTGCAACCTTAGTCACTAACATATTCAACAATGTAAAAAGCGCCCTATAATTAAGGACGTCTTTTTATATTGTGATTTTCAAAATTTCTTATCGATAAATGTATTCATTTTTAACAAACTCTTCAACACATTGTTTAATGTTATTCATCTCCTGAACACATCTTATTTGATCCTTTTCTTTGAGTTCTTCAGTAACATTCCACTTTACTTTGTATTGCTTCATTAATCGGTTATAAAGTTCATTCATCTCGTTATCAAACTTTTCAAGATAATCAAACAACTCTCCACTGATTAATAAATTAGTATAGATAATAGAATGTTGTTCTTTTAAATATTGTTTTCTCATTCTTCCAAATCGTGACAAGTGTACTTCTTTCTGTTCTGGTAATTTTAAATTAGGATATAATAATCCATCAATTTCAATATATTTAGTTTCTTTCATATGCTTTGCCCTTTCTACTTTTTACATTTACTTTTTCTTCTAAAAACTTATTGATGTGTAATGATTGTTCTTCAATTTCTTCACAATAACCTAGCCATTTTCTTAATAATCCAATTTTAGGTGTTAATTCTTTTGCTTTATTTTTTAATTCTTGTATCTCTTTTTCATCATTACAATATCGAATTTGATTACGATATTTCTGTCTTGTTGCGATTAATTTTTTCATTTCTGCTTCAAAACCAGTCATCACGATGTTTAAATCATCTAATGTTTGTATATCAAACTTACATATAATTGTTGTTTGCCATGTAATTGTATCTAACTTTTGGGATGCTTTTATAACCTCTTTTTGATACTCTGGACTTGGTTTTGTTCGGTTGGTTTTAGGTAATATCTTTAAAACATATTGATAATGTAGAAACAATCTTTGTAATCCTGTTAATCTTTTTTGCTTATATTTTTCAAAATACGGTCGTATATCAAATCCTAAACAATCATATCTTTCAAATCCATTTTGTTGCACTTTATTATAATCTAGTATTCTTTTCATCAATTTTTCATTTGTATAATCACTTCCAAGTGATTTCAAACGAATGAATTTTCTACTCATTGGATGTTTAACAGAAATATTTTTTTCACTTATTTTATATTCATATCCTAATAATTGAAGTTCATTATAGAATTGCGTTGGTGTGTAACTAATAGAAATTGCCTCATCAATATCTTCTTGTATCATACTTTTTAATGTCTTTTCTTGAAAACAATATGCTCTTGACTTGCTTACATTACTTCTTTGTTCAATAACAGAAAGTCCATATTCTCTGCATAATTCATCAGATATATTTCGCATTCTTTGAATATCATTGTAGGTATTACAGTAACGCTTTCCATCTACAAATGAAGTTGAATTGATTAGAAAATGATTATGAATATTATCTGTATCTAAGTGGGTAGATACAATAACTTCAAATCAATCTCCCCACATTTTCTTGGCAAATTCAACACCTAACTCATGTGCTTTATCTGCATCAATCTCATCTTCTTCAAACGATTGGTAACCATGAAATGCTAAAATTTGACTTTCATCATGATAATGTTTCTTAGTATTTTCCATATTCTCTCTAGGATTTTCAAAGGAACAATTGAGATAACTTACATATCGTTTTTCTAATGTTTTCTCATCATTGATAACATATTGTGTCACTGTTTTTAACGGATTAGATACATAATTCACTAAGTGATCCAATCGACTTTTCACTGCCCACATACCAGTTGTTGCCATTAACTTGCACCTCTTACTGCTGTTTCTGTTGTTTTAATGAGTGTCTTTAATTGTGACAACAACGATAAAGTTTCTTGTTCGACTAGTGGTTGGTAGTACGCTAATCTAACTAACTGATTTAAATTATTACCAATAGAATTAAATTCATTGATAAGTTTTTGATAGTCGATGTTAGGTTGTTCTCTTGGAACTTTATCTAATAAAACTGTTCTCATATATTTCTCTCGGCTGGTATATCCTGCCTTTGAAACGTATGCGTTTAATGACGATAATTCATCATTAGTAAAACGAATTTTAATTTCTTTTGTTCGTTTCATAACTTCATCACTCCTTTCACTGGGTCTTAGGGTTATCCCTAAATTTTGTATTTTGCCCCCAAAATACGCTGCTTGCTGATACAGTATTCCATGTAGTATGGTCTATTTTTATTTCTAATTGGTGACGATGTGACGGTCTAAAACATATACTTTCCTATCGTCACACCGTCACTCCTTTAATCTTCTTCCTCACCATGATAAGTGAGTTTCATTTGTCTTGCTTTATTCTTTCTCTCTGCCTTTTCATAACTAATAAATGTACTTTGCAAAGTATCAATATTACTTGTGAGGAGTACCTGTAATCCTTTACCGGTCAATGGTAGTGATAATTTAGAACACAATGCTTCATGTGAGCCAACATAATTTTTTTCTTTTACAATGTAATTGACTACTTTAATTAGATTTTCATTGACGTCTTCTTCTATTTCATTTTCTACTACCTCAAGTAATTGTCGTTCATTTAAATGCAAGGTCAATTCATCATCTGGAATATCTTTTCCTTGAATTGCCAGTTGTCTATTTTTAGATAAATGATTTTTCTTATACATGACAAGAATACTATCAGAACCAGCCATCAAGCCTCGACTTCCATAGATTCCATCAAATGGATGATTCGTATCTATCTCTTTCTTAACATGCGTTATCAATACAATAGCGATATTGTACTTACAAGCTAGTTCGTGATAGAACGTTGCCTCCTTATATTCACTCTCATATTCACGATCATTCTTTTTTCTAATCTTTGCAAAAGTATCTATAATAACAATCTTCAAATCACTATGTCGCTTCAGTTCTTCTTGAATACGACTTTCAACATCGTAATTAAAATCTTGTTTTAAAATATCTATGATAAAATTATCTTGCTTTTCTACTTGCATTGTTCTCAATCTTTTTTTAATCTTTGTCTTTCTATCTTCAAAAGCCAAATACAATGCTGTTCCTTTTTCAACCTTTCTTCCTAGAAAATCTTTACCTGTCGCAATTGCATCCGATAATTGTAAACCTAGAAAGGTTTTTCCACATTTCTGTGGAGCACCTAGAAGTGTTAATCCAACTGAAATCATATCTTCAACAATATCAGGTTCATCATCTTCTTGTGAATCAAGCAATTCTGTTACAGTATAACTCCCTTCATAATGCATTGTATTTTTCATTTCAATAAATCCTTTTTTATATTTCAAAGAACTTTGAATGATTGTTTCTACTTCTTTATCTGAAAATGGTGGCTTACATCTTAATTCATTTTCTTTATTCAAACATAAACGAATTGCCTCATCACATAATCCTTTCTGCTGAAGAAAGCAACCTATCTTAAATAAATAGTTATTTCTTTCACCTTCATGAATATAGTACACCATTGAATCTACTTTCGTTGGTTTGGTGTTTTTTTCCAAAAACTGATAAACAGCATCATTGGCATGTGCAATAGGACTATCAAAGGATATGAAGTATTTTTTATTTTCAATAACACTTTCTGCTCCAACAACATATCCTCCTTCTCCACGTATGTCTATGGCTTCATACAACCCGACTTTACATGAAATCGGTCTATCCACGTAGTAATACATATGCCATCCATTATTAGCAGTTTTCACAACAAGTGTTTTAGGAAAATTATTTAAAAATGGTTCAATAGATTGATACCCATTCTTTCCGTTTTTATTATCAACATCTATCACTAACAATCCATTACCGGTTCTAACACCGACATTGTAGTCGGTATTAGAAAACCAGTTCATTATTGTATCTTGATCTGTTGTAGCTTCTTCTTTCCATGATTTTAGGACTTGTCCACTTTTAGAATTGACTTTCAATGGAAATACTTTAAAATGATATTGAGCATACATTAAAGCACTTGTTAGTTTAGGATTCATTGGCGTGCTTCCTTATCTGCTTTAATGAGTGCTTCTTTTTTATTTTTCATGTTAATAATAATTTCTAGCATATATTGAAGTAGTTCCAAGTCATCTATATCCATTTCTTCTAATTGTTGAACTTCATGAAATAATTGAATAAAGCCTCTTAATTCTCTTCTTAAAGAACGATAAACGTATGGATTGCCTTGAACAACATACGCTTGATCACTCATACAATGAATGAGATAATCTTGTTTTGTCAAACCACTTAATAAAACTTTACGATTTAAAAGAAGATTTTCTTCTGGTGATACTCGAAACGCAATAATTTTATTGCGCCAACGTCCTTGATAATCTCTGTTCTTCTGTGACATCAAACGCTTCCTCTCTTTCTTCATCTAATTTATTAGCAATTTCTTTTCCTTTGGCTGGGAATAAATGTGCATATCGATAAGTAATGTCAATACTTTCATGCCCTACACAATCAGCAATGGCTACTGCACTAAATCCTAACTCAATCAATAGCGATACATGTGAATGCCGTTACGGTATAATAACGACAAACGGAAAAAGCCTTTATTTTCAAGGGGTTTGAGCGTTTGCCGTCATTTATTCAATTCCTTTTCCAAGTT
>NZ_SMCQ01000023.1 GCF_004343035.1 Longibaculum muris | reverse complement strand
TTAAGCATCATAACGGCGAAGATAGTGAGCGATTGCGACAATAGCAAGCTGCCAGTTCTCCTGAGGGATATCATCCGATATCTCTCTTTTTTTGTTTATATTTATATTTGAAGTTTATTTTCTGAATTTAGGTACAAAAAAACACAATGCTCTTATAAACACTGTGTTTTGTTATCTTATTTTTTAGTTAATAGTTTAGCTGCTGCTTCATCAGCAATGATTGTACAATCAGGATGATCTTGTAAAGCACTAGCTGGGATATCTACAGTCTTAGGACCTTCAACAGTACCATAAATAGCTTTAGCTTTACCTTCACCACAAGCAATTAGTAAAACTTTTTTAGCTTTCATAATATTAGCAATTCCCATACTTACTGCTTGAGTAGGTACATCTTCGATTTTTCCATTGAAGAATAAACGAGCATTGTCTTCAATAGTTGATTGTTTTAATTCAACTTTATGAGTTACTGAATCAAATGGTGTTCCTGGTTCATTAAAACCAATATGTCCATTAGAACCAATTCCTAATAATTGAATATCAATAGGATTTTCTTCCAATAATTTGTTATAAGCATCACATTCTTCATCAATGTTACCTTTTCCTTTTGGAACATGAACATTATTCATATCAATATCAAGTTCATCAAATAAGTTATGGCACATAAAATAGTGATAACTTTGAGGATGAGATTGATCAAGACCAAAATATTCATCTAAGTTGAATGATTTAATGTCTTTATAAGAAGTCCCGTTTTTCTTATGATCTTCTCTCATTAATTCATACATTCTAATAGGTGTAGATCCTGTTGCTAAACCTAAATTTGCTTTTGGATTGTTTTTTACAACGTCCAACATAATTTCACAAGCTTTTTGACTTGCTTCTTCATAATCTTTGACAATAATGACTTTCATTTGTGTCCCTCCTATATCTATATAATCATTATATACCAAGGGGGTCGAAATGAAAAGGTTATTTTTTCATATTTTGAAAATTTTAAATTAATGAAATTTTACTAAATAACAACAATTATTCTTTATTTTATGCTCAAAATAAGGTAAAATAGGACTATATGGAGGTAGGTCAAAATGACAATGATAAAAGGTATTGCGGCATCTAATGGTATCGCTATTGCAAAAGCATACAAATTAGTTATGCCAGATTTAACAGTTGAAAAGGTAACTGTTGAGGACGTAGAAAAAGAAATTAAAGCATATGAAGATGCAATGGATCACACTGCAAAGGAATTAGAAGTTATTAAAGAAGCAGCTTCTAAGAACTTATCTGCAGAAGAAGCAGCAGTTTTTGATGCACATGCATTAGTATTATCTGACCCTGAATTAAAAACTCAAGTAGAAGATAAAATTAGAAATGAAAAATGTAACGCTGCAGCTGCATTAGATGAAGTTGCTGCTATGTTTATTTCTATGTTCGAATCTATGGGTGATGAATATTTTAGAGAAAGAGCAGCTGATATTAAAGACGTTTCTCGTCGTTTATTAGCTAACTTATTAGGAAAACCATTACCTAATCCTGCTTTAATTGATGAAGAAGTTGTTATTATTGCTGATGATTTAACACCATCTGATACAGCTCAATTAAATAAAAATTTAGTAAGAGGTTTTGCAACTAACATTGGTGGTAGAACATCTCACTCAGCAATTATGGCAAGAAGTTTAGAAATCCCTGCTGTTGTTGCTTGTAAAACAATTACAGAAGAAGTGAAAGATGGAGATATGATTGCTCTTGATGGTATTGAAGGAGTTGTCATGATTAATCCTGATGAAGAAACTATTAAAGAATATGCAACAAAACGTGATGAATATAAAGCATATCGTGAAGAATTAAAGAAATTAGTTAATGAAAAAACTGTATCTACTGATGGACATCATGTAGAATTAGTTGCTAACATTGGTTCACCAAAAGACCTTGAAGGAGTTAAGGAAAATGGTGGAGAAGGTGTTGGATTATTCAGAACTGAATTCTTATATATGGAATCTGCTGAATTACCAAGTGAAGATAAACAATACGAAGTTTATAAAGAAATCTTAGAAGGTATGGCTGGTAAACCAGTTGTTGTAAGAACTTTAGATATCGGTGGAGATAAAGAAATCGAAGCTATTGATTTACCAAAAGAAATGAATCCATTCTTAGGTGTTCGTGCAATTCGTTTATGCTTCCAAAGAGAAGATATCTTTAGAACTCAATTAAGAGCGTTACTTAGAGCTTCAGTGCATGGTGATTTAAGAATTATGTTCCCTATGATTGCTGCTTTAGGTGAATTTAGAAAAGCTAAAGGAATCTTAATGGAAGAAAAAGAAAAATTGATTGCTGAAGGTGTAGAAGTTTCAGATACTATTCAAGTTGGTATCATGATTGAAATTCCTGCAGCTGCTGTATTAGCTGATCAATTTGCTAAGGAAGTTGATTTCTTCTCAATTGGAACAAATGACTTAATTCAATATACATTTGCTGCTGACAGAATGTCATCAGGTGTATCTTACTTATATCAACCATTTAATCCATCAATTTTACGTTTAGTTAAACATGTTATTGATTCTGCTCATAAAGAAGGTAAATGGGCTGGTATGTGTGGAGAAATGGCTGGTGAACCATTAGCTGCTCCATTATTATTAGGATTAGGACTTGATGAATTCTCAATGTCTGCTACATCAATTTTAGCTCAAAGAAAATTAATTAGAGGATTATCTCAAGCTGAAATGGCTGAATTAGCTAACAAAGCTATTAACTGTGGAACAATGGAAGAAGTTGTTGCATTAGTTGAAGAAGCAACAAAATAACATATAATTAAAAAAATCAACTATCTTTTAGGGTAGTTGATTTTTTATATCATTAATTATATAACAGACATCATATTATATAATTTTAAAAGACGTATATCTTCTTTAGAAATCTTGAGTAATTGAATAAGATTTTGATCTTCTTTTAATTTCTTTTTTGAAAATAACATTTTGGCAGCAACCGGCATCATTGGTCGTGATGAGAAACCATTAAATAAACCATATTTTGTATCATTATCTAAATAAGAAGCTAAGATTTGAACACTTGCTTTCTCCATTGGAGAATCTTGATTGGTTAAAATAATATTTGTTAAAGCATCAAAGTGTTCCATATATCCCCAATAAGTATTTTCACAATTTTGATAACTGTTAAAATCTTTAAAATTCATATACATCATTACTTTAAATTGATTTGTCTTTGCTTCAAATAGAACATCAAATACACATCTTATTAATTGCTGACTTCTTCCATCATAAAGATAAGAATAGAACTGAGATATACCATCAAAAAAAGATGGAATTTGAAACGATTGAGAAGATAAAGGTATATTATTTTCAACATAGAGTAATTGTTCAACATTAACCATCAAAGCATCTGCAATATCATATAGGGTTTCAATATCTATTGCAATTTCACCTTTTTCATATTTAGAAATTGTCGATTTACTTTTATAAATTTTTAAAGCAAGTTCATCCAACGTTAAATTTCTCATTTTTCTAAAGATACGAATTTTTTTACCAATCTCTTGATTTATTTGACTCATTAATATTCACCTCAAGTTTCTTAAAAATAGACAAATAAATGAAAAAAATAAATATTTTTTTCTTTATCAGAATTTTACCATAGATAACTTAAAATATCTATCCTCAATCAACTTATTTCAAAAAAATCTATTCATATGAAACATATAGCTTTTTGACGAGATAAATATGTCTTGATAAAATAGACTTGTATACAAAAGCAGCTGCATGAAATAAGGAGGAAATAAAAATGTACAACTTTGATGAAATTATTGATAGAAAGCATACCAATGCAATGAATACTGATGGTTTTCGTGATTATATATTCCATGCTGATGAAAGTATGAAATTTCCCTATAAAGATGAAGAATTCATTAGAATGTGGGTCGCAGATATGGAATTTGCAACACCAGATGTGGTTATAGAAGGAATCGAAGAACGTTTAAAAAACCGTATCTTTGGATATACTAGAGTCTTTTCAAATGATTATTATGATGCCTTTGTATCATGGTGTCAAAAACGCTATGATTGGAGTTTTGAAAAAAAGGAACTCGTTATGTCAAACGGAATTATTCCCGCACTTTATGAACTTGTCAATTATATATGCAAAAAGGATGAGAAAGTTTTGTTTTTAACACCTTCCTATGCATATTTCAAATATGCTGCAGATTTCAATGAACGTGAAAGTGTGTGCAGTGATTTAATCAATCAAGATGGTTATTATACAATTGATTATGAAGATTTTGCTAAAAAGGCAAGTGATCCTCAAACAAAATTATTTATTTTATGTAATCCACATAATCCAACTGGAAGGGTATGGAGAGAAGAAGAATTAATGAAAATAGCCAAGATTATTGAAGAAAATGAATTGTGGGTTATTTCTGATGAAATCCATTGTGATTTAATCCGTACTTGTCAAAAACATATTCCATTAGGGAAAGTGATGCCTACATATCAAAAGCTAATCACATGTATGGCACCTACAAAAACATTTAATTTAGCTGGACTTATGATTTCAAATGTTATCATTAGAGATGAAAAATTAAGAAATATTTGGTTAAGTCGTCATTATAACTTTGATAATCCTTTAAGTATTGCAGCTGCACAAAGTGCTTATGCGAAGGGAGAAGAATGGTTAAAGGAATTACAGGTTTATTTAGATAATAACTTTAAGCTCACTCAAGATTATCTTAAAGAGAATCTTCCTCAAGCTAAATTCCGTATTTCTGAGGCAACATATTTGGCATGGGTTGATTTGAGTAACTATTTTGAACCAGACGAAAATTTACCTTTATTTTTTGCTTATCGTGCCGGAGTATTATTAGAAGGTGGAAATATGTTTGTTCAAAATTCAGATTGTTTTATTCGCTTAAATTTAGCTTGTCCTAAATCTATATTATTAGAAGGACTAAAAAGAATTTGTGAGGCTGTTTTGACAAAACATAACGAAAAATATTTAGGGGAAACAAAATAATATACAATCATCATTTTAAATACGTTATAATAAATAATAAGTATAATGTAAAGGGATGATAATATGTTTTTGAAAGACATACTTCAAGACAAAGCACAATTTTCACAAACGGAATGTTTAATCGCAAACTATATTTTACAAAGACAAGAAAACATTGTAAAAGATAGTGTTCGTTTCATTGCAAAAGAAATCTATGTTGCTCCATCAACAATTGTTCATTTTTGTCAACAGCTTGGATTTAGTGGATTTAATGACTTTAAAAAACAATACCTAGAAGAATTAAACTATCTTTCTTCGCATTTTCAGCATATTGATCCAAATTATCCATTTGAACGTAACGATAAAAATACAGTGATAGCTCAAAAAATAGAAGTCTTATATGAAGAAACACTTAAAGATTGTATGTCTCTTATTGAACATGATTCTTTACAAAAATGTGTCAATATATTATTACAAGCTCAATATATTTATATATGTTCATCAGGAGCCCAAAGATCATTAAGTGATACTTTTAAAGATAAGATGTTAAAGATTGGCAAACATGTCTTTATTTTTACGAGTGAAGATGACCTTTATTATACAAGCTGCTATTGTGATATAAAAAATTCTTGTTTTTTATTTGTATCATATTCAGGAGAAACAAGTCGCTGTATAAGAATTGCGCAAAATGTTAAAGCTAGACATATTCCATGTTTTTGTATAACTTCCTATGGTAATAATACATTATCTCATATGGTCCAAGATTGTCTCTATGTTTCAACAAGAGAAAAGATGACAAAAAATCTAGGTTCATTTAGCTTTAATCTATGTGTTATGTATTTGTTTGATGTTTTATATGCAAATGTTTTTAATATGCATTATGAAAAGAATCTTGAAAATAAGATTAAATATTCTCGAATATATGAAAAAAGAGAACAACTATCAGGGAGAATATCTCATAATCCTATTTTAAAAGACGATGAATGAATCATACTGGATGCAATGATATAAGGAGGTATTTATGAATTATTTAGGAATAGATATTGGTGGAACATTTATCAAATATGCATTGGTTAATCAACAATTTGAAATTATAAAAAAATGGAAAAAAGAAACAAAATATTTTCTAACAAGTGATGAATTTTATGACTATGTATGTCAAGATATTGATTGTTATGAATTATCTCTGATTGGTGTAAGTGCACCAGGGGTTATTAGCCACTTGTCACAAGTACTAACAGAAACTTCACCACGAACAAAGATTATGTATCAAACATATATTAATCAAGAAATAATGAAAAGATTAAAAATAACAACCTATGCGATAAATGATGCAAAAGCGGCTGGTCTTTGCGAATTGAAATTAGGCAGTGCTCAGGGAACAAAATCATCAGCATTTATGATTATTGGAACTGGGATTGGGGGTTGCTTATGTGATGAATTTGGAGTTATTGATGGTCATGATTCAATAGCAGGAGAATTATCTTGTTTACCATTTGATGTTGTCGATGGAAAGATCATAAGTGCATCACACTTTGCATCAATGAGTGCACTTATCGATATTTATAATCAGCTTTCATTATACCCAGAAAAATATGGAAAGACTATTTGTGAAAAGTATCTTAACCATGATGCCATCGCAATCAAAGCTATGGATAAATGGGTAACACATATTTGTTTTGTTTTAAATGTTTTGACTCTTTGTTATAATCCAGAAGTCATTTGTATTGGTGGTGGAATTTCTGAAGAAGAATGGTTTATTCAAGTAGTTCAAGATAAATATAATGAACTCTTGCCAAAACGTTTTCAACATGTTTTAACGACTGAAATTAAACAATGTCAATATCATAATGAAGCAAATCTTTTAGGCGCCATTTTGTTTGCTTTATCACAAAAGTAAAGGTTTTTTTAAGATAAAAAGAACATTGTTTTTAAAATCCATTTCGTATTTTTTAAAATTAAGAAACAGTGTTCAAAAACATTTATATTCACTTGTTTTCTATCATAAAAAGTATATGATGGTATCATCGAAAGAAGGAGAGAATAAATATGGAAAAGAAACCTGTAAAAATTGTAACAATTGGTGGAGGAAGTAGTTATACTCCAGAATTAATGGAAGGATTTATCAAAAGATATGATGAACTTCCAATCAGAGAAATCTGGTTAGTAGATATTGAGGACGGAAAAGAAAAAATGGAAATCGTTGGGGCAATGGCTCAACGTATGTGGGATGCATCTCCATATGATGTTAAAGTTCACTTAACTTTAGATCGTAGAGAAGCATTAAAAGATGCAGACTTCGTTACAACTCAATTCAGAGTTGGGCTATTAAATGCTCGTATCAAAGATGAAAGAATCCCATTCTCTTATGGAATGCTAGGACAAGAAACAAATGGTGCTGGAGGAATCTTCAAGGCATTCAGAACAATCCCAGTAATCTTAAGTATCGTAGAAGATATGAAAGAATTATGTCCAAATGCATGGTTAATCAACTTCACAAATCCAAGTGGAATGGTAACCGAAGCAGTCATGAAATATGGTAAGTGGGAAAAAGTGATTGGATTATGTAATGTACCTGTAAGTGCCATGATGAAAGAACCAGAAACAATTGGAAAGACATTAGATCAATTAACTTATAAGTTTGCTGGATTAAACCATTTCCACTGGCATAAAGTCTATGATGAACATGGAAATGAAGTGACTCAAGATATCATTGATGCAATGTATGAAGGAAAAGATGGAGGATTACCAGCTAATATCGCTGATGTCCCATTCTTTAAAGAACAATTAGATACAATGAAGATGATTCCATGTGGATATCATAGATACTACTATCGTCAACAAGAAATGTTGGCACATGGATTGGAAGAATTCAATGATCCAGAAAAAGGAACACGTGGACAACAAGTAAAACAAACAGAAGCAGAATTGTTTGAATTATATAAAGATCCAAACCTAGATCATAAACCAGAACAATTGGCAAAACGTGGAGGAGCACATTACTCAGATGCAGCATGTGAAACCATCGCATCAATCTATTCAAATGCCAATAGACACATCGTCGTTACAACAAAGAATAATGGAGCAGTCCCAGACTTACCAGCAGACTGTGCCGTAGAAGTTTCAGCATACATTGGAGCAACAGGGGCAAAAGCCATAGCCTTTGGAGAATTGCAACCAGCAGAAAAAGGATGGTTACAATGCATGAAGAACATGGAACACTGTGTAGAAGAAGCAGCAGTTACAGGAGATTATGGAATGGCATTACAAGCATTTATCTTAAATCCACAAATTCCTGCTGGAACAAATGCAAAACGTGTATTAGATGAGTTGTTAATAGCACATAAGAAATACTTACCACAATTTGCTAAAAAGATTGCAGAACTAGAAGCAGAAGGTGTTACAATCAAGGATGATGTAGCAAGAGAATTAACTGAAAAAGGTTTATAAATCATATACAACAATAAGGGTCAATCTGATCCTTATTTTTATTATAAATAAGAAAATTTAAAGCATAATGCGTCATAAAACATTTAAATAAAACCATATTTATAAATTGACAATAAATAAAATTTATGTGTATCATTAATATGAATCAATAAAAAATATCTCATAGGAGGAAATAGAATGTATCAATACAAATATGTAAGAATCACTGTTCAAAGTCAAGGTTATGGTCTGATTAATGGCACAAGCTATGGAATTGGAGAATACCGTCAAATTATTGATAGTTGTGCTGCTAGTGGGTGGCGCTATGTAGGGTATATTCCAGTTAAACAAAGGGGAACAGGGCATATTGAAGAAATGGATCTTATTTTTGAAAAAGAAATATACAAACATCTAAGAAATAATGAAGGCTGATGATTTTCATTGGTATAAAGATTTCTCTATGATACAATGATGTTAATAAGGAGCTTAAACAATGAAAATTTTATTTAACATATGTAAAGGATTATCTATTGGATTAACAATAGGAGCACTCTTAGGAACAGTGAAGTGGTTTTTGACCAAGGCATCATATACCCCACAACAAGTAGAAAATATAAAAAAATTATTTTTGCAATTTTCAAAGTTTTTAAAAGTATTTACTTTTTTATTGTTAGGATTAGGGTTTATTTGGTGTTGTTATTTTTTAGTATTGGCTATTATTTTCCCAACACAATCTGATTATGCTAGTAATATGGCTGAATTAATTGTAGCAGTATTAAGTGTTATTTCTATTCTATTTGCTTTTGTTGAATTTACGAAAAGAGATAAGTCGTGATGAAATATAAATGTTTAGTTTTAGATCATGATGATACCATTGTCAATAGTACAGCTACAATTCATTATCCAGCCTTTATAGAGTCCTTAAAAATATTGAGACCACACTTGACTTTAACTTTAGAAGAATATTTTTATTATAATTTTGAACCAGGATTCAGTGCATTCTGTCATGATGTTTTACATTTAACACAGGAAGAAATGGAATTTCAAACTCAAAATTGGTTGACCTCTGTTGATCAAAATATTCCTCTAGTTTATGAGGGCATAAAGGAAATCTTATGGGATTTCAAAAATGCAGGAGGTTATATTTGTGTTGTTTCACATTCCATGAAAGAAAATATTATCAGAGATTACAAATCCAACCATTTGCCTATGCCTGATCTTGTTTTTGGTTGGGAACAGCCAGCCCAACATCGCAAACCATCACCTTGGCCACTAGAAAAAATCAAAGAAGAATTCCAGCTTTCATCACGAGATATGGTTATGATTGATGATTTGAAACCTGGAAAAATTATGGCTGAATTGGTTGGAGTTGATTTTATTGGAGCAGGATGGGCCCATGAAATAGAGCCCATTCGTCACTATATGCAAGAAGCATGTCTTTATTATTGTAAGAATGTAAATGAACTGAAAAAAATTCTTTTTGAGGACGAATAAAAACTTGTTATTAATGATATATGATTAAAAAAAGAAAGGAAATAAATGAAATATGAAAACACTCTATGTCTCTGACTTGGATGGAACGCTTTTACGAAGTAATGAAACATTATCTGAATATACGAGTCAAACTATAAATCAACTTGTTGAAGAAGGGATGCTATTTTCTTATGCAACAGCACGTTCTTATAATACAGCACATAAAGTGACAAAAGGATTTCATGCTAAGATTCCATTGATTGTTTATAATGGAGCCTTTGTCAAAGATAATGTGACAGGTGAAATTTTGTTGTCCTATGATTTTTCTGATGATATTTTCCAGGTTTTAGATGATTTATTAGCACATCATATTTATCCTATTGTCTATTATACAGTTCAACAAGAAGAAAAGTTTTCTTATATCAAAGATAAATCAACTGAGGCAATGAAAGCATTTCTTAATACACGCAAAGGTGATTCTAGAGATTGTCCAATTAATCATGAAAAGGAATTTTATCAAAAACATATTTTTTATATTACATGTATTGATGAAGAAGAAAAACTTTTACCTTTTTATGAAAAATATCAAGATCAATACCGTTGTATCTTTCAAAAAGATATTTATACAAATGAACAATGGTTAGAAATTATGCCTAAAGAAGCGTCTAAATCAAATGCAATCATGCAATTAAAAAATTATCTTCATTGCGATAAAGTCGTTGTTTTTGGTGACGGACTAAATGATATTGATATGTTTGAAAAAGCCGATGAGAGCTATGCAGTTAGAAATGCTCATCCTCAACTGAAACAACTTGCTACTGGAGTGATTGATAGTAACGATGAAGATGCAGTAGCCAAGTGGTTATTACTGCATTATACAAATAATAAATGAAAAGGGGGAATTTGATGTTTTGTGATTATCATGTTCATAGTATTTTTAGTGATGATTCTAACTATGAGATGGAAAAGATTATTCAAGATGCAATAGCATTAAAAATGCAGGAAATATGTTTTACAGACCATGTAGATTATGGAATAAAAAAAGATTGGGATGATCCAACCTGTAATGAAAAAACAATTCTTAATGTAGATTATCCAAGATACTTCCAGGAGATAGAAAGATTACAAGAAAAATATCAAGATAAGATTATCATTAAAAAAGGACTTGAATTTGGAATACAAAGTACAACAATTCAAGATTTTCAAAAACTATATAATAGATATCCTATGGATTTTGTGATTTTATCTGTTCATCAAGTCAACAATCAAGAATTTTGGACTTATGAATTTCAAAAAGGACATAGTGAATATGAATACTATCAAGCTTATTATCAAGAAATGTATGATCTTGTAAAAAACTATCATGATTATAGTGTTATCGGACATATGGATATGTTAAAGCGTTATGATGATCATGATGGTTATCCAGCTTTTGAACAACATAAAGATATCATAACAAAGATATTACAAACAGTGATTGCAGATCATAAAGGTATTGAATTGAATACATCATCACGACGTTATGGTTTAGATGATCTTATGCCATCAACTGATATCTTAAAACTTTATTATGATTTGGGTGGAAGAATTTTAACAATTGGTAGTGATTCACATAAAAAAGAAGATTTAGGGGCACATATAGAAGCTTTAAAGAAGGAATTAAAAGCAATAGGTTTTGAATCTTTTTGTACCTTTAAAAAAATGAAACCTATTTTTCATCCTCTATAAGTTAGTCATTATAGAAAAATCATTTATCTTTATCATAACAAATCATTGAAAATATTTGTTTAAGTGATGAATTAGGAAAAGAAATATCAAGATTGATGCTTCACATTATCCCAATATTCAAATTGTCTTATTCCATGATTTGTGTTTTGATTGTTATAAGGGACTCTTGGCTGATAGTTTAAGAACATTCTTTTGTAATTTCAAGATTATCAAACAGTCAATATGAATACCCAATAACAATATGTTTTATTGTTTAGATACGCTATCAATCTCTCATTATTGATTGAAAAAGCAGATTTTAAAAAATATTAAAGTGTTTTATGAAATATATTTTCATTTTATAAAAAACAAAGATTAATTTTACAAAATCATGTATAATAAAAACAGCTATAGCAATTTAAGGGGATGTGGGAAATGACAAAACAAGAAATCAATATCTTAGTTCGGGAACTGAAGAAAATATTTGATATTGTTCGCTTGGTTGATGTGACAATTACGACACAATATTCATTAGATAAAAATGGTGAGCTTATTGAAGAACCATTTCGTTGTTTTTCTGTTTGGAATAAAAACGAACGTTGTGAAAACTGTATTTCAGCAAAAGCTTTTTCAAAAAAGACACAGATGACAAAGTTTGAGTTTATTAATCATGATGTTTATCATGTTATTTCTAAATATGTGGAGATTGATGGGACACCATATATGTTAGAAATGGTATCTAAATTAAGTGATGAAACATTATTTAGTGCCTATGGACAAGAACAATTTGTTGATACAATTTCGACATATAATCGTAAATTATATGTTGATTCTTTAACGGGTGCGTATAATCGTCGTTATTTTGAAGATCAGTTGTTAGGGTTAAAAAACGAACATGCAGTGGCTATGATGGATGTTGATAATTTTAAAATGATTAACGACACCTATGGTCATAAAGCGGGTGATAAAGCATTAAAAACAATTGTGAATACAATTCAAAAAAACATGCGAAATACAGATGCTTTGATACGTTATGGGGGAGATGAGTTTTTAATTGTTTTTTCTGATGTTGCTGTGGATGTTTTTGGATGTCGATTAGAATCTATTAGAAAAGCGGTTCATGAAATTGTTATGGATGAATATCCTCAACTTCGTCTTTCTTTAAGTATTGGCGGAATTTATTCTATTAACGAAGATATTGATTTTATCAATGAAGCAGATAAAATGCTTTATGATGCTAAAAAATCAAAGAATGTTGTAAGATACAAAACATTGAATTAAAATCAGAAGAAACTCTGATTTTTTTGTGAATTGATGGTATATGTAGTAATTCTACATTATTTGCGTTATACTTGAGATGAAAAAGAAATATATGTTAATAAAACAAGGAAGGAGTCACTATATGGAATATCAATATCATGAAATCAATCATATGATAAAAAATCTTTCCTGTTTTTTTGATGTTGTGAGACTTGTGGATCCTATTCACTGTCATCGTATTGAAGTAGATCAAGGTATAACAAGAAAACAAAAGAAATGTTATGAAGTATGGAACAAAAGTGATCGCTGTGAAAACTGTATTAGTTATCAAGCTTATCAGCAACAAAAAAGATTAACAAAATTTGAATTATTAAATGATGAAATTTATTTTGTGATTTCTACTCCTTTACAAATAAGATTAGCTGATGATTCACTTTATAGCTGTGTTTTAGAAATGGTTGTAAAAAATTCTAACAAGATTTTAATGGGACATCTTAAAAATAATGATTATTTTGAAAATATTATTTTGTATGAAAAAAAGCTTTATGAAGATGCTTTAACTCAAGTATATAATCGTCGTTTCTATGCTGAAAAATCATTCTGTTATGGATATTATAATGACCGCCATGAAATTATTTTTATTGTGACTGATTTAAAAGGTTTTAAACAAATCAATGATCAATATGGACATATTGTAGGGGATACAATTCTTTATGAAACAGCTCAATTAATTTCAAGAACCATTCGTAAACAAGATTATGTGATAAGAATGGGTGGCGATGAGTTTTTAATAATTCTTGATCATAGTGATGAAGAAGGAGCTAGACGTGTTATTGATGAAATTAAAGAAAAATCATGTCATGAATTGATTTATGATCATGTAGAAAAGAAACATGTTATTTTAAATTTTGGGATGGCCTATGATGCTGATTTTGATGGCAGTGATGAAAGTATTAAAAAGTTGTATTATGAAGCTGATCAAAATATGTATCATGATAAAAAGATTAATCTAAAATAAAAGACTTGCAAAAGTCTTTTATTCATGTGTATAGTCTAAAATTTGAATTTTCTCACCTAAATCCTTTTTCACTAACTCTTTCATCTTTCTTGCAAAAGGACAAGGATAACCAATTGGAGTTCCTTTACCAATACAAGAAGTAAAAGCAATTGTATCTGCTCCACGTTTCACAAGTTCTCTTGCTCGTAAAATAGCGACTTTTCCAGGACAACCGCCACAATCAATAAAACCAATGATTTCTATATCTTCCTTAACATAAGAAAGAGCACCACTTTTTTCTTTGATGGTTTGAAAATCTCGCGTACCAGGACAAAAATTTTCTGTCTCTTTACAACGAATTAATCCTAATTTCATAAAATCATCTCCTCATACAATGGAGTATAGTCTTTTATGAAATAATGTCAAAATATATGCACTATCATTAATGAAAGGAAATGAAATATGATATTAACAAGTACCAGACTTATTTTAAGACATTTTCAAGAGGGTGATGAACAAGCTCTCTTTGATTTACTTAGTGATAAAGAGGTTAATACCTTTTTACCAATGTTTCCCCTTCAAAATCTTGATGAAGCGAAACATTATCTCAAAGAACATTATTTAGATAAATATCAAAAAAATTTAGGATATTACTATGCAATTTGTTTAAAAGAAAATAATTTACCAATTGGTTATATCCAGATGAGTGAAAGTGCGAGTCATGATTTTGGTTATGCTTTAAGAAAAGAATATTGGCATCAAGGAATAATGAGTGAAGCGGCAACAATCTTTATGGAGATGCTAAAACAAGAAGGCGTTTCTTTTATAACTGCCACTCATGATGTTTTCAATATCAATAGTGGTAAAGTGATGCAAAAAATAGGTATGACCTATCAGTATTCTTATACTGAAAGATGGATGCCTAAAGATAAAGATGTTACATTTCGTATGTATCAATCCAATTTCAAGAAACCACAGGATTGGGTTTATCTTGAATACTGGAATAAATATCCTCATTTTGTTGAAGAATTATAAGGGTTTGTTTTTCTTAGCTTCAATCGCTTTTTTGTAATAATCACATTTATATTCAATATGATTTAATATATTTTGTAAATCAGCCATTTGTTGTTTAACAATTTCACGACGTTGATAAAACATCTCTTGACGTTTTTCTAATGTATCATCGCCCTCTAAACACCATTGACTAAAGATTTTAATATCCTTAATCGGCATACCTGTTTCTTTTAAACATTCAATCGTTTTTAACATATTGATATCTTCATCAGAAAACTGACGTATTCCTGATTGACGTTCAACAAAAGGAAGTAAACCTTCTTTATCATAATAACGAATTGTCGAAGGTGTTAGGTTAAACATTTTAGCAACTTCACCAATAGTATAATACATTTTATCTTCCTCCTTTCTATACATTAAGTATAGCATGGAGGATTTTTTTATCAATCATTATTGACTTAAAGTTAACTTCAGGTGATAAAATTGAACACGGTTCTTATTTTCTGTCTATAATTGTTGGCGTAAAATCTTTAGAAAATATTGTGAAGCTCGTGAAAAGACTTGATATTTTTTCCAGACAAGTGCCATTCCAACGGTTAAAGTAGGTGATAGGGGACGAAAACATAGTGAGCTATCACCCGTTGTATTAACTAGTTTATCCAAACATAAAGCATAACCCATTCCTTCTTCAACCATTAATGAAGCATTATAAATTAGGTTATAAGTAGCAATGATATTTAACTTTTCAAATTCACCATTCATCCAACCAGAAAGTTCATTATTGACCATTTCTTGCCTTGAACAAATGATTGGCTGATTTATCAAATCATCAGGTGTAATAACATCAAGTTGAGCCAATGGACTATCTTTACGCATTAAAACACCCCAAGTATCATAAGCCGGCAATTTAATGAAATCATACTTAGACATATCAGCAGGATCAAGAATAATTCCAAAATCAATCAATCCATTATCTAATTTTTCAATCACATCTTGTGCATTACCGCTATAAAGATGAACTTTGATAAGTGGATGAATAGATTGAACTTGTTGAACAGTTCGAGCAATAAAACGCATTGCATCTGTTTCACCACCACCAATATAAATATCTCCCTTTAGTATTGATTCATTTGCCATCATTTCAAGTTCAGTCTTTTCTACAAGATTCGTAATTTCCTCAGCTCTTTTTCTAAGTAACATACCATCTTCTGTTAAAATAATCTTACGATTTCCACGAATAAATAAAGTTTTCCCTAATTCTTCTTCCAACTCTTTTATTTGTCTTGAAAGTGTGGGTTGAGTAATATGTAAATATTCAGCAGCCTTTGATATATTTTCTTCACGTGCAATCGCTAAAAAATATTGTAAAACTCTTAGTTCCATTATCATAACCTCCTATTTTTATTATATACAATTTCATATGCTTTTCAAGCATAACAAATTATTTAATATAGGTATTTGATATTTGTAAGTTAGAGACATAAAATAGAAGCGAGGAGTGATGAAGAAGTAAATGAAAAAGCAAGATATAACAATTTGTTTAACAGATGCTGGCTGTCAGCTTGATATGATTCAACAGTTTCTAGAAAAAGAAGATCAAGATGAAAGATTAATTTTATTAAAAAAACAAAAGTGTTGTTTATTAGAAAAGCTACATATGATTCAAAAACAAATTGATTGTTTAGATTATTTTATATATACATTAAAAAAGGAGAATCAAGAATGAAGAAAAATGTTTTAGTGATTTCAACAAGCCAAAGAGTTAAAGGAAATTCTGATACTTTGGCACAATCTTTTTATCAAGGCGCAAAAGCATCTGGTCATCATGTTGAGATGATTTCTTTAGCTCATCAAACTATCTCATTTTGTAAAGGATGTCTTGTTTGTCAAAAGTCACAGCCATGTGTGATTCAAGATGATGCAAATGTAATTGTTGAAAAAATGCAGAAAGCCGATGTTATTGTGTTTTCAACACCGATTTATTTTTATGAAATGAGTGGTCAAATGAAAACCCTGATTGATCGAACAAATCCCTTATTTATAAAAGATTATCAATTTAGAGATATATATTTGCTTGCTACAGCTGCAGATGAAGATGAATCAGCTATCGATGGAGCAATCAAAGGGTTAGAAGGATGGATTGCTTGTTTTGAAAAATGTCAGTTAAAAGGGGTCATCAAAGGTGTTGGGGTTGATCAGTATGGTGAAGTAAACAATCATCAAGAACTTTTAGAAAAAGCTTATCAAATGGGGAAAGAGATTGTATGAGAAAAATTCTTTTACTTTGTTTAGCCGCTTTTATTTTCTTAAGTGGATGTTCAAAGACATCTCAAGCAATCAAACAAACACCCCGTATAAAGGAGTGTGATAAGATGTATATGCGTATTAATCAACATATTTTTGAAGTGCATCTTTATGATAATCCAACAGTTCAAGCATTGAAAACTTATTTACCTATGAGTGTGACAATGAAAGATTTACATCAGAATGAGAAATATCATTATTTTAATCAATCATTACCCACTCAAATCGAAGATATTGATTATATCCATACAGGTGAATTGATGTTATTTGAAACAAACTGTTTGGTATTATTCTATGATGATTTTTCAACAAATTATGCTTATACAAGAATCGGATATATTGAAAATAATGATGAAATTAAAAATATATTAGGAGAAGGTCAGGTAGAAGTTGAATTTCTGCTTGATGATTAAGGAGGAAAAATGATGGAACATATAAAACAAAACTATTTAAGTGGAGAAAGAGCACTTTTTAAAAGCCAAGGATTAAAAATTGAAAATTCAGTCTTTGCCGATGGAGAGTCACATTTAAAAGAAAGCAAAAATCTTGATATCAATCAAACTATATTCAAATGGAAATATCCTTTATGGTACTGTCAAAATGTAAAAGTAAAGCATTCAACGCTTTTAGAAACAGCTCGTTCAGGAATTTGGTATACGCATCACATTGATATCAGTGATACAACAATTGAAGCTCCTAAAACATTTAGAAGATCAAGTGATATATATTTACACAATGTTGACATGCCACTTGCTTTAGAATCATTATGGAATTGTCATAATGTTAAACTTGAACATGTTCAAGCAAGAGGAGATTATTTTGGAATGAATAGTGAAAATCTTGTGATTGACCATTTGCATTTAACAGGAAACTATTGTTTTGATGGTGGGAAGAATATTGAAGTCCATGATTCTATATTGATATCTAAGGATGCTTTTTGGAATTGTGAAAATGTGACAGTTTATGATTCAACGATTATTGGTGAATACCTTGCCTGGAATAGCAAGAATGTGACTTTTATTAATTGTACTATCGAGAGTTTACAAGGATTATGTTATATTGAAAACTTGAAAATGATCAATTGTACGTTGATGAATACAACTTTAGCTTTTGAATATTGTGAAAATATTGATGTAGAAGTGATTTCGCATGTTGATAGTATTATGAATCCAATCTCTGGAACAATTAAGGTTCAAAGTGTTGGAGAATTGATTATGGATGAGACAAAGATTGATCCTCATGCTACACAAATAATTACGAATGACGCTTTTGTTTCCCAAGAAAAAACAAGAGAATGTGTTTGTAGTTAGGGAGGAATAAAAATGAGTTATGATTTTTCAAAACTTACAAATCGCTTTGATAGTTATTCTATGAAATGGGATGTAGCACCACAAGTTCTTCCAATGTGGGTTGCAGATATGGACTTTGAAACGGCTCCTGAAATTGTTGAAGCTTTACACAATCGAGTGAATCATAAGATTTTTGGTTACAATATTGTACCAGATGAATTTTTTGAAAGTATTCAACATTGGTGGAAGAAAAGACATCATTTTCTAATGGAAAAAGAATGGATGATGTTTTGTACAGGGGTTGTTCCAGCTATTTCATCAATTGTAAGAAAGTTGACAACAGTGGGTGAGAATATTTTAATTCAAGCACCAGTCTATAACATTTTTTATAATTCTATTTTAAATAATGGACGACATGTTTTATCAAGTGATCTTATTTATGATGGACATGAATATACAATAGATTTTGAAGATTTAGAAAAGAAGTTAGCTTTACCCCAGACAACAATGATGATTCTTTGTAACCCACATAATCCGATTGGAAAAATATGGAGTCAGGAAACATTAAAAAGAATAGGAGATTTATGTGCTCGACATCATGTTTTGGTTGTCTCTGATGAAATACATTGTGATATTATTGCACCTGGTAGGGAATATATTCCTTTCGCGAGTGTCTCAAAGACCAATTTAAATAACAGTATTACATGTATTGCCCCAACGAAAGCCTTTAACTTAGCGGGCTTACAAAGTGCCTGCATCGTTGTTGAAAATGAGGTAATAAGACAAAAAGTCAATCGTGGAATCAATACAGATGAAGTTGCTGAACCCAATAGCTTTGCAATTACGGCTGCAATGAGTGCCTTTAATTATGGTGAGAAATGGTTAGATGAATTAAATATTTATATTCAAAATAACAAACAAATAGCATGTCAGTATATTGAAGAAAACTTACCTATGTTACATGTTGTTTACAGTGAAGCAACTTACTTGTTATGGATTGATTGTTCAAAAGTAACAGATGATAGTGTTGAACTTGTAGAAGCTATTAAGAAAAAAACAGGACTATATTTATCTGATGGATATGAATATGGCGAAAATGGCAAAGCTTTTGTGAGAATGAATGTAGCTTGTCCTCAAATGCGATTGATGGATGGACTTAAGCGTTTACGTGAAGGAGTGATTGATTATCAACAAAATATGAAATAGAGTAAAAAAAGCCTTGCCTTAGAGTTAACTTTAAGTTATATAATAATGATATGAGGAGAGTGAAAAAATGAATCAAAAGAAATTAGGTTTTGGATTAATGCGTTTACCATCATTAGATGAAAATGATCCATCAAAGATTGATCTTGAAGAAACAAAGAAAATGGTTGATACTTTTATTGAAAGAGGTTTTACTTATTTTGATACAGCTTGGATGTATTGTGGATTTCATAGTGAAAATGCGGCAAAGGCAGCTTTAGTTGATCGTTATCCTAGAGATAGTTATACATTAGCAACAAAGCTACATTCTGGCTTTATTCATACCAAAGAAGATCGTGATTGTATTTTTAATGAACAATTATCAAAAACAGGCGTTGAATATTTTGATTATTATTTATTACATGATATTAATACACATAGTATTGAGGTTTACAATGAATTAGATTGTTTTAATTGGATTATTGATAAAAAGAAACAAGGACTTGTAAAAACAATTGGTTTTTCTTATCATGATGGACCTGAATTATTAGATAAAGTTTTAAGTGAACACCCAGAATTTGAATTTGTTCAATTACAAATCAACTACTTAGATTGGGATAGTGTGGGAGTTCAATCAAGAAAATGTTATGAGGTTGCCTGTCAACATCATAAACCAGTTATTGTCATGGAACCAGTAAAAGGCGGAACGCTTGCTAAAGTCCCTCAGGAAGTTGAAAACATGTTTAAAAACTATCATCCAGAAATGTCAATTCCTTCATGGGCTATTCGTTTTGCAGCAAGCTTAGATAATGTCATGATGGTATTAAGTGGAATGAGCC
Source organism: Longibaculum muris (assembly GCF_004343035.1). Classification (GTDB taxonomy): domain Bacteria; phylum Bacillota_I; class Bacilli_A; order Erysipelotrichales; family Coprobacillaceae; genus Longibaculum; species Longibaculum muris. The sequence continues at coordinate 26,939 of NZ_SMCQ01000023.1, read as the reverse complement.
ATATGGATCAATTATTAGACAATACAAGCTATATGAGTGATTTATCACCATTAAATGATGAAGAATATCAATTGATTCATCAAGCTGTCAATATCATCAATTCAACCATTACTGTACCTTGTACAGGTTGTGCATATTGCGTTGATGGGTGCCCTATGAATATAGCCATCCCTAAATATTTTTCATTATATAATGCTGATTTGCAAGAAGTTGAAGAAAAAGGCTGGACACCACAAGGCGAATACTATGCTAATTTAACAAAAACATTTGGGAAAGCCAGTGATTGTATTGCTTGTGGTCAATGTGTTGGAGTTTGTCCTCAACATCTACCAATTATTGAATATTTACAAGATGTTGCTCAACACTTTGAAAAATAAAATTTTTAGGAATATTAAAAATGAGAGGTATGTCTCTCATTTTTTATTGCTTATTTTTAAAGTTTTCTCCCCATACATACATAGCATCTAAAATTGGCTTTAAACTCATCCCTAATTCTGTTAAAGAATATTCAACATGGGGAGGGACTTCAGCAAAAACATCACGCTTAACCAAACCATTAGCTTCCATATCTCTTAAATTAGAAGTTAAAACCTTTTGTGAAATATGTCCAATTGATTTTTTTAACTCACCAAAACGCTTTGTTCCAGTAAGCAGCTCACGAATAATCAAAACTTTCCAACGATTACTAATCAGTAACAGAGTTGTTTCAACTGGACAGGTGGGCATTTGATTTTCCATTTTTCGACCTCCTTAGTATCAAAAAGAAACTATAAAACAAAATTGTAACTACTTTACAATTCATCTCTTTCATCCTATTATAAACTTATCAAGACATCAAAACAATAGGAGAAAACCATCATGAACCAACAAGAAAGATTAGACTATCTACTCAAATATTTTTTCAATGAACTTCATATTGAATATTCCAAAAAACAAATTCAAAATCCTCACGAAACACTCCGTGCTCTTATGAATATCCGTCCACCTCAAATGGTTGATAAGAAAACTCAAGAAATACTAGATGATTACTTACATACCGAAATTCAAAACAAAGGAATTATAAAATTAAGTGATTTAAAGCCAATGAAAGATCATTTATATTTGTATCAAGGAGATATCACATGTTTAAAAGTTGATGGCATTGTCAATGCAGCAAATTCACAAATGTTAGGATGTTTTATTCCTTGTCATCATTGTATCGATAATGCCATACATACTTATGCAGGTATTCAGCTAAGAAATAGATGTGATGAACTCATGAAACAAAGAGGAAAACCTTTAGCAACTGGCGAAGCACTAATAACATTAGGTTATAATTTACCAAGTCATTATATTATTCATACAGTAGGACCTATCATTGATAAGCAAGTGACTTTAAAAGATGAAGAACTGTTAAGATCATGTTATCGGGAATGTTTGAATTTAGCTCACGCTTATCAACTTCAAAGTCTAGCTTTTTGTTGTATATCAACGGGTGAATTTCATTTCCCTCATCAATTAGCTGCGCAAATTGCCCTTCAAGAAATTGAAACATTTTTAAAAGAATCTTCAATGGATATTGTCATAAATGTATTTAAAGATGAGGATTTGCATATTTACCAAAAATTATTAGGAGAATAAACATGGATAAAATTTTAAAAATCAAACAAGCATTGACACAAGCTGATGCGATTGTTATTGGAGCAGGAGCAGGATTATCTACAGCAGCAGGTTTATCTTATCAGGGAGAAGATTTCCAAGAACATTTTTCTGACTTTATTGCAAAGTATCATTTTCAAGATATGTATACAGCTGGTTTCTATCCATTTTCAACTTTAGAAGAATACTGGGCATATTGGTCTCGTCATATTTATTATCATCGTTATGATCAACCTTTTAGACAAACTTATTTAGATTTATTAAAGTTAGTTAAAGATAAGAATTATTTCATCATCACAACAAATGTTGACCATCAATTTCAAATTCATGGCTTTGATCATACCCGTTTATTTTATACACAAGGGGATTATGGGTTGTGGCAATGTTCTCGTCCATGCCATCAACAAACCTACGATAATGAAATGACTATCAGAGAAATGATGCAAAAACAAAAGAATATGAAAATACCAACAGATTTGATTCCTTATTGTCCATACTGTGGGGCACCTATGACAATGAATTTACGCATAGATCAAACCTTTGTTGAAGATGCAGGTTGGCATCAAGCCAAAGCCCGTTATGAACAATTTTTATACCAATATCAACAAAGCAAGATTGTTTATTTAGAAATGGGGGTTGGCTATAATACCCCAAGAATTATTAAATATCCTTTTTGGCAATTTACAAAATCGAATCCTCAAGCCACTTATATTTGTATTAATCAAGAAGATATCAGTTGTCATGAATCTATTTATCAGCAAGCTATTTTAATGAAAGCCGATATTCATCAAGTTATAGAAAGTCTTTTAAGTGATTAAATTTCATCTCACCAGTTTTCATTGTTTACGAATCACTTATAAAAGAAAGTCAATGAATATGCTAATGTATTGAATTGGAGTTTCTTTTTTTAATTGGAAATAGTAAAATAAAAACAAGGGAAGGTGAGAGGATGATAGCACTAGCAAGTGATTTTGATGGAACAATTTATTTTGGTGAAAAACAAGGCTTTTATCAATCGGATTTGGATGCAATTATTGCTTTTCAAAATGCTGGAAATCTATTTGGAATTTGCACGGGACGACCTCTCGTAGGTATTGAACCAGTAATGAAAGGAAAAATTGATTTAGATTTTTATATTTTAAGTAGTGGAGCAGTGGTCTTAGATAAACATCAAAATATTCTCTATAAAAAATGTTTACCTAGAGAAGTATTCAATGAGATTTATAAAACTTATCACCAAGATGTTGAAATAGGCATTCAGGCAAATCAAAAAATGTATGCTTTTCATCAATTAAAAATGCCAATGGAACAAATCATTATTTCTTCACCAGATGATATAAAAGGTGATGATATTTTTTGTTTATCTATTGATGGCAAAAATGAAGAAAATGCAGCTAAAATATGTCAAGATATTACGACACGTTTTGGAGATGTTGTTGATAGTTATCAAAATATTGAATATATTGATATTGTTGCAAAAGGGTGTTCTAAGGGTGAGGCAATAAAAAAATATAAAGCAATTCAAGGAATTGATGTGATTGGAGGAATTGGTGATTCATACAATGATTTGCCAATGTTAGACAATGTTGATCAAGCATTTTCATTTTTCCGTTCACCAGCAATTGTTCAAGAATCTGCTGATCATCTGGTTTATAGTGTTTGTGATGCACTTATGATATTTATGAATGAACGATGAGGAAACTCATCGTCCTTTGCATTTTGATATAAAACTGTTTTTCTTTATTTATTTCGTGTTATAATAGGAAAGAAAGAAGAAGGAGGATAGTGTTCATGTTAAAAAAAATATCTCTATGCATCATAACATTATCATTATTTCTTTTTGGCTGTCAGTCAGAAAAAAAGAAATATCCTAGTGAATATCCTTCTTCAAAAAGTTATAGTGAAAAGGATATTTTGTATCCACAAAATTCAAAACAACAGATTTTATCATCTTCTATTGCAATCGTTGATTATTCACATACCGATTTAGGATATATCATGGCATATTTAAGTCATGAAAATAAAAAGCGTGTGAAAATTCAGATTACATCTTCACAAAATGAACAAACATATAATTATGATTTAGTCAGTTTAGAACCCATTGCTTTTCCTTTACAAATGGGAAATGGAAAATATATGATTAAAATTCTAGAAAATATTCAAGGAAAACAATATGCGATTGTGAAAACTTTAGAAATAGATGTGCAAATCAAAGATGAATTATCACCTTTTCTTTATCCTAATCAATTGGTAAATTATCAAAAAGGTGATTCAATAACTCATAAGGCTATTGAAGTTGTGAAAAAGGATGATAATGATTTACAACGGATCAAAGATATCTATACTTTTGTAGCTGATTATTTAACCTATGATGATCAAAAAGCTGCAGAAGCAAATGAAAAATATATATTACCAGATTTAAATGAATTATTAAAAGTAAAAAAAGGAATATGTTTTGATTATGCTGCGCTGATGGTTGCTATGTTACGAATCAATCATATTCCTGCGCGTTTGATTTGTGGGAATACAGATGTTGAATATCATGCCTGGGTAGAAGTTTATTTAAAAGGAAAAGGCTGGGTGAATCCAGATATATTTATGGATGAAAAAACGTGGACAAGAATGGATCCAACATTTGCGAGTTCTAAATTTGATTATGATGGTCAATATGATGCAATCTATTATTATTAGGAGGATGAAAAGATGAAATTAAGCTTTGAAGAAAAAGAAACTTTTGCCAAATCAATGGCATTGATTATAAATGCTGGTTTTGATATTTATCAAGGAATTGATATGATTGAACAATCAGAAGATAATCCCCGATTAAAGACAGTTTTAAAAGAAGTTTTAGAAAACTTACAAGAAGATACAACTTTAAGCCAAGCTATCTCAAAAACTCAAGCTTTTGATGATTATATGGTTCATTTATTAGAAGCTGGAGAAATCAGTGGACATTTAGATGGAGTCATGTCATCATTATCAGATTATTATCAACGTATGAAAGATATGTCATCATCTTTGAAACAGGCAATCACTTATCCAATTGTTTTATTATTGATGATGCAAGTGGTTGTTGGAGTCATTGTTTTTAAAGTTCTTCCCATCTTTCAAGGTGTTTTAAAAAGTCTTGGTGGAGAGCTTTCTACTTATGCTTATACGTTTATGAAATGCGGTCAGATTTTTTCATTCATGGGTTTTTTAGTTTTAACCATAGTCTTTATAAGCTTAATTTCTATTTTCATTTATGCCAAAATCAAACATGTTGATTTATTAAGTGTCTTTATTTATCGTATGCCCTTTATGAAGAAGCTTTCTTATGCTTTAAGTCATGCCCAAATGACTTATGCTTTTTCGATGTTTATATCAAGTGGTTATGAATTTGAAGATGCTATTCAATATACTCTCCCTTTAATTGAAGAAAAGCAATTAAAAGAAAATCTTAAAAAATGTCTAGTTGATTTACAAGCAGATATGCCTTTTGAAGAAACCCTCGCAAATAATCAAATCTATCATGGTATGAAACTCAATATCTTACAAGTGGGAATTAAAACTGGTCAAGTCGATCAAATCTTTCAGCAATTATCAATGACTTATCAAGATGAAGTGAATGAATCCATTGCTCATTTTTTAAATGTTATTGAACCAACAATGGTGACTTTCTTATCAGTTATTGTAGGAATTGTATTACTTTCAGTTATGTTACCAATTGTGAGTATTTTATCATCATTGTAGGTGAATGTTATGAAATTATTATTGAAATGTTTATTTATTCTAGCTTTTGTGGTTTTGGTTGTTTTAGGGGTACAATATGCTGATGAGTATTCTAAGGATGAAGATTTAAAGAGAGTAAATGATACAATCTTACAATTAAGTTTAAAATGTTATAGTATTGAAGGAAAGTATCCTCAAGATATTGAATATTTAAAGAAAAATTATGGCTTATTGGTTAATGAAGATGATTATCATATTCTTTATCATTTTGAAGGAGATAACTTAAAACCAACGATTAGAGTCTATGAAAAGGAGAATGATTATGAGTAGACAATCACATATTCAATCCTTAATGAATTTATTATTGATTCTCATCTTTGTGATTGGTTCATTCTTTATCATATCGAGTGAAATACAAGGCTATCAAAATATTCATGAAAGTATTTTACAACAAGAAGATTTAACCATTCCCTTATCCTATATTCATACCAAACTTAAAGAAAATGAAAATCAGCAAATGATTCAAGTCAAAACAATCAATCAACATCCTTGTCTTATTATTCAAAACCAAAAAACAATAACATATATTTATTATCAAGATGGTTATTTACAAGAAATATATGCTGATAGTCAATATACACCACTCTTTAGTGAAGGCGAAAAACTTTTTGCAATCGATGATTTTCAAATTTCTTATGATCATCAGCTTTATACTTTTATTGTGACAAAACATCAAAGAAGTGAACAGTTAACTGTTTATATACATCGTTAGGAGGAGATTTTATGAAGTCAAAAGAACATTCTTTTTCATATTTAATGGAACTGATAATTGTAATCTTCTTCTTTGCTATTTCAACAACATTCTGTGTCACTTTTATTGTTCAAGCAAAGCAGCGTCAAGCACAAGCAACATCTTTATCGCAAACTTTATTAAAAGCAGAAAGTATGATTGCTACGATGCAGGCCCATCCCAAGATTGCTCCAGATCAACTATTTGATGTTCAAAAGATTGATGATTCTACTTATCAAGGTGACCATTTTTCGCTTATTATCTATCAAGATGAAGTGAAACATGGTGTCATTAAAATTTATGAGGATGATAAATGTTTAAATGAACTTCCTTTTGTGATTGGAGGAAATCATGATGAGTAAAGAAAAACAAGAATTTCATATGAGTATTGGGGCTCCAAGTATATTTATGCTTTTTGTGGTTTTAGTCATGTTGATTTTAGCTACCCTTGCTTCATTAAGGGCACATTCATATTATGAGTCAACCTTACGACAAATGAACTTAACAAAACAATACTATCAGGCACAATCTCATCTTTTGACAGTCTATGAACAATTAGAGCCAAAAGATATTGAACAACAATTAAAATCAAAGAATATTCATTATATTTATCAAAATCAAAAGTATTGCTTGATTGATTCAATTAATGAAGATCAGGATTTAAAATTAACTTTTCAAGTGCAAGATGAAAATCTACACATTGTTTCTTTTCAAACAGAAAATAAGGAGGTAGAGGATGGAAACTAGAAAATTATTAGAAGATGTCATCACAATGAATGCATCAGATGTCTTTATTATCGCTGGGTCGCCTTGTGCAATCAAAAAAGATGGACATATTGAGATGTATAATGATATAAAATTGTCACCTCAAGATACTGAAAATATTATTCGTGAAATATATCATATTGCCCATAAAGATGATATTGATAAATTGATAGAAATAGGAGATGCCGATTTTTCTTTTTCTATTTCAAATGTTGGACGTTTTCGTGTAAATGCTTATAAGCAAAGAAACTCTTTATCCGCGGTTATCCGTGTGGTTCAATTTGCTTTACCTGATCCTTTGGCTTTACATATTCCAACATCATTAATTGATTTATCAAAGGCTAAAAAAGGAATGGTTTTAGTGACAGGTCCGGCTGGAAGTGGGAAGTCTACAACCTTAGCTTGTATGATTGACCAAATCAATCGTAATCGGAATACACATATCATTACCATTGAAGATCCGATTGAATATTTACATAGCCATCAAAAAAGCATTGTTTCTCAACGTGAAGTCTATCATGATACATTAGACTATGTTTCGGCTTTAAGAGCTGCTTTAAGAGAAGCACCGGAAGTTATTTTGGTTGGAGAAATGCGTGATTTAGAAACTATTGAAACAGCGATTACAGCAGCGGAAACCGGACATCTGATTTTATCTAGTTTACATACTGTGGGTGTCGCCAATACGATTGATCGTATTATTGATGTTTTTCCTTCTACTCAACAACAACAAATTCGTGTTCAATTATCAATGGTTTTAAATGCAGTTGTTTCTCAACAGCTATTACCTAGTGTTGATGGAAAAATGATTCCTGTTTTTGAGGTCATGATATGCAATCAAGCCATTAGAACTTTAATTAGAGAAGGTAAGACACATCAAATAGATAATGTGATTGCTTCTCAAAAACAAGCAGGAATGATAACAATGGATGATGCAATTGTAGAGTTATATAAACAGGGAAAAATAAGTCAGGAAACAGCACTTATGTATGCCAGTCATCCAGGCAATATAGAAAAGAAATTATAAGTAGTAAATATATTATGTTATAACTTTTTAGATTTGTTTTATTTTGTTATGGAATTTGTGATATTTTAGAGTATAATAAAATGTGGGAAGAAATTGATGATAGGTAAGCAACTCAATACTTAAAAAAGAATGGAGATGAATTTATGAAAAAAGGGACAGTTTTAAATGTCCATACATTAGGTAAATTAAAAATTTCATGTGGTGATATTGTTTTTCCATTAGAAAGACAAAGAAGTGCTCAAGTTGAATTACTGATTATCTATTTAATATTAAATAGAGATCAAAGCTTAAACGCTACACGTTTGATAGATTTCTTATGGCCAAAGGGGAATTCTGATAAACCAGAAGGGGCTTTAAGAAATTTGGTTTATCGTGCTCGTAAAGAAATGAAGCGTTTTTGTGATGATATAAGCTGTATTCAATCTTTAGGCAAAGGATATAATTGGAATCTAGAAGTTGAGTGTAAAGTTGATTATGAAGATTTAGTGAAACTTGCTAATCGTATTCAACAGGAAAAAGATGTTTCAAAAAAATATAGCCGATGTCTACGTTTATTAGAAAAATATGTCAACCAATTCCTACCAGAATTCTTAGATAATCCTTGGGTTGAACAAATGAATAGAACATTACACACGCATTGTTTAGAAGCTTTTATTGATACACTTGATTGTTTATTAGAAGCGAAACGATATGAAGATGTCTTAAAATTAACTGAACATTTAAATGCACAACAATTCTCTGATACAAAAATCTATGAAGCAAGACTTTATAGTTATTACAAAACGAATCAAATTGATGTAGCATTAGCATATTATCGTCAAAATATAGACACATATTTTCATCAAAAGGGAATACCAATGTCTGCAAGAATGACGGAAATTTATCAGTTGATTTTAAATACTATTCCTTCTTCTGAAATCAATGTTGTTGAATTAGAAGATAATCTTGTTGGTGATAATCATTCTGATTCTACTTTCTATTGTGACTTTGATGTTTTTAAAAACATTTATCAAGTTAATCTACGTTCAGCAAAGCGTTCAATGGATGCACGGGTTTTAGCTTTACTTACTTTAAGCGATTCTAAAGATTGTTTATCTGAACAAGAAGTTTTAGAAGAAGTTGACATATTAAGAGATGTTATTGCTAAGAGTCTGAGAAAGAATGATGTTTTTTCTAAGTTTAATATGACTCAATTTGCTTTAATTGTTGCTTCTCATGAGATAGATGGTGCAAGTATCGCGGTTGAAAGAATTCAAGAGGAATATAATAAGCAGAAGAAACACCCTGAAATGATTTTAAAATCTGAGTTGAAAAAAATATTTTAAAAAATGGCCATCATGATGATGGTCATTTCTTATGCGATTTTTTCCATTCTTTGATTTGTTGTAAGCGTAAAGCAACTTTGGCTTCACTTCCCTGGTTGGTTGGCTGATAATAAGTACGGTCACTTAAAGCTTCAGGCAAGCAAGTCATAGTGGTTAATTTATCAGCATATTCATGAGCATATTGATAGCCTTTACCATAATTTAAATCTTTCATTAATTTTGTTGGAGCATTACGTAGATGCAAAGGAACTCCTTGAGAAAGAGTTTCTAAGGCATCCTTTTTTGCTTTTTCATAAGCCATATATAAAGCATTTGATTTGACTGATAAAGAAAGATAAGTAACGGCATGGGTTAAATGAACACTACATTCAGGCATACCGATAAAATGACAGGCTTGATAACAAGCAACAGCAATCTGTAAGGCATGACTATCAGCCATCCCAATATCTTCACTAGCAAAACGAACAAGTCTCCTTGCAATATATAAAGGATCCTCACCAGCTTCTAACATACGTGCTAACCAATAAATTGCCGCATCAACATCACTATTACGCATAGATTTATGTAAAGCAGAAATGAGATTATAATGTTCTTCACCTTTTTTATCATAGAGTAAAGATTTATGACTTGTACATTGTTCAACAATTTCTTTAGAAACAAGCGTTTTTTGATTTTGTCTTTCTCCATTAAAAACAGCCATTTCTAGTGTATTTAAAGCAACTCTCGCATCCCCATTAGCAAAGCTTGCAATCATGTAAAGTGTATCTTCATCGATTTGGATATCTTCATTTTTAAACCCTCGTTCATCATTTAAGGCATGATGTAGAAGTTCTAAGATATCTTCAGTTTCTAAGGCATGAAGAACAAAAACTTTACAGCGTGATAGAAGTGCTGAATTGATTTCAAAAGAAGGATTTTCAGTGGTTGCCCCAATTAAGACAATACTTCCTTTTTCAACATAAGGTAAAAAAGCATCTTGTTGTGCTTTATTAAAACGATGAATTTCATCGACAAAAACAATAGTCTTTATTCCTAGTGCTTGTTTTTGACTTGCTTGTTTCATCACTTCTTTAATATCTTTAATCCCGCTTGTAACTGCAGAAAAATTAATAAATTCAGCTTTTGAAGTTTGAGCAATAATTTGCGCAAGAGTTGTTTTCCCAACTCCTGGAGGACCCCAAAAGATCATGGAAGATATTTGATCATTTTCAATAAATTGTCTTAAAAGTTTTCCTTTGCCTACTAAATGTTTTTGACCAACATAATCATCTAAGCTTTGTGGTCTTAAACGATTGGCTAAAGGGTCTTGATTTTGAAATAATGATGTTTGTTGCATGATATCACCGGCTTTCTTGGTAGTATTGTAGCACTTTTTTTAAAAACTGGCTATGGTAGAAATGGTAAAGATAATCAACAAAAAATTATTTTGTGACGATTTTGTTATTTTGTTGTTATTTTGATATAACAATATTATAATAAATATAGGGAAGGTGGAGATTTTTGATGAAAAAAGCCAAATTGCTCTATATTTTTCTTTCAATGGCGCTTATTTTATCCCTTCTTGGTTGTACACAAAATCACAAAACTGGAAAAGTGAAAGAATATGCAACGTATCAGGAAGTAACTTTGAGTCTATATTCAACAAAATTAATGAATAGCCAAGTTTGGAGTCATAGTATCATGGCTAAAGATCAAACAAAAATGCGCATCAAGGAAGAAGTCGCAGCTTATTATACATTAAATGGGAGTAGTCAAGAATATCGTCAATATATCTTAAATCAATTAAAGAGTGAATCTCCAGAGGTTGATCTTTATATCTTACAAAATGAAGATGTTATAGAGTATCAAAGGGCAGGACTTCTACCACGTATTCGTGATTTCACTCATTCAATCTCTTTATCTGAATATGCGTATAGGCAAGTCACTGATGGAAATGATTTTTTTTGTATACCTTTATTGATGACTGGTTATGGATTTTATTGGAATCTTGATTTACTAGAACAATATGGATTATCTGTTCCTAAACAAAAAGATGAATTTCTGGCGGTTTGTGAAACACTAAAGAAAAATGGAATTACACCTTATGTTGCTCATAAAGACTATGCTTTGGTTGTTCCTGCATTAGTTATTGGTTTAAGTGAAATTTATGAATCATCTGATAAAGAAGCATTACTTCATGATTTAGCGACTGGAAAAACTAAAATCAGTGATTATATGAAAAAGGGATTTGAATTTGTTCAATTATTAATAGATAAAGGGTATATTGATGTCAATGATGCAAAACATCGTAATGCCAAAGATGCTGGAATAGATTTTGTTAATGGAAAAGGTGCATGTCTATGTCATTGCCTACAATTAGATATGTCTAAAGCTTCATTTGAATATCAGATGACAGGGATTCCTTTATCAGAAAAAGGCGCAATGGCAGTTGTTGGAACAGCTCGTCATTTAACTTATAATACACATAGTCCAAAAGCTGAATATGCTAAAGAATTTATTGATGAAGTTTCTAAAAAAGAAAATTTAGATACAATTGCTAAAGAATTACACGCGATTAGTGTTACACAAAATCCTGATTATGGTTATTTAGAAGAACAACTTGATGATTTTATATCAACGATGCGAGGAAAACATCAAATTCCAGTTCGTGATACCAAGCTGCCTTTTGAAACTTGGGGTTCAACTCGTGATTTAATTCAAGATATGCTTAGGGGAAAAACATTAGAAAATGTAATGAAAGAATATGATCAATTGCAATGTGATCAAATTAAAGGAGAATAAAAGAATGTTATGAAGAAGAAAGTATCTCATCATCAATTAAAATATTTCTTTATTGGTAGTTCTTTTATTATTTTTCTAGTTATTTTTATCATTACAAATGTTTTTTCTAGACAAATTACTGAAATGATTGAAAACAGTGAGTATAATCAATTAGCTGATACAACAGATATGATACGTCGACAAATTGATAATAAAATCATTGAAGATCTTTCATTTATGGAATCTTTTAGTCAAAAAGTTATTCAAAAAAAACATGATGCACAATCATTAGATATCTTTAATACAATGCGACAATTTCATGCGACATATTATGTTGATAAAAGTGGTCAAGGAATTGATAACAAAAATCAGAATTTTGATATCAGTGAATTACATATTGAAGAATTTGCTTTATCCAAGCAAAAAAGTGGAGTATCAGATTGTTTTCGTCAAGAAGATGGAAATATGTATGTAGTTTATCAAATGCCTCTTATTCAAGATAAAAAGTTGGTAGGAGCGATTTATTGTGAATGCAATATTCAAAAGTTTTATAAAGAAACGCTGTTTGCTTTTCATGATGGTGATGGGCGAGCTTATGTTGTTGATAATCGCGATGGGAGTTGGATTTTAAAAGGGCCAGCTTCACCTTTGATCAATTTATCAGAAAGTTCAATTTATCAAACATTATTAAATGCAGATAATTCACAAACTGTGGTTAAAGATTTAGCTAATGATTTCAAAGCTGGTCAAAAAGCTATCTATTCAGTCAATGGTAATCAACAATCTTTATATCTAGGTACTACCAAGTCATTAAATCATCCCCATTGGCAGTTTGTAACAATTATTTCTTCACATTCTTTAGAAGTCTTATCTTTACAAATTTCACATTTTTTATGGGGAATTAGAATTGCATCAATGCTTGGAATTATCATCTTAATTCTCATTATTTATCGTTATGCTCAAAAACGCGAAAAACAAAGAATTATGGAAGTTAAAGATCAATTAAAAGAATTAATTGGAAATCAAGATCACCAATTACAAATGATTTTTACCCATGAATATGATTTTGTTATGAAAGTTGATCTCAATACAATGACTTTAACTTATCATGTTTATACACCAACAGTTCAACTTTGGCAAAGTTTTCTATCACCAAAGTATGAAGAAACTTATCAAAACTTTAGAGCACGTATTTTCTTAGATGATTTAAAGGCTTTTGATGAAATTTGTGAACCATATCATTTAAAGAAATTGGCTTCTTTAAAAGAAGATGCTTATGTAGTCAGTTTTAGAATTAATGAAAATGGAGAAACATTATTTTTTGAATGTTATGTTATGTTTAATTTGTTTGGGGAAGAAAAGATTGCTTATTTTATGAATAAATTAAAATAGGGAAAGGGGAGATAAAATCATGGGAAGTTCTCAAAAGAAAAATATGATAACAAAAAAACCATTACGTTCTTATTATTTGGTTTTATCTCTTGTTGCAGTTATTGTTATTGTATTAGCTTCTTATTTTGTTGTTCATATTCGCCAAGTGACCTATCAACAAGGAGAACATTATCTGTTAGAAATTTCCCAAAGTATTGCTGATAAGATGAATTTAAATACCAATATAAGTTTATCTGAATTAAGAATTACAGCATCAAATTATATTGAAAGAAAAGAAGCTCATGGGAGCGTTGGAGATTTCTTACAAAAGCGTGGGGAAGCTTTAGATTTTTCGTTTTTATCATTCATGGATATGAACGGAAAATGTACAAATGATAAAGGTCAGGCTTTTAATTTTTCAAATGATGATATGATTATGGAAGTCTTAGAAGGTAAAGAAATCATTACTGATAGTATAGGATTAAAGTCTTATAATCAAGATGGTTTGATTTATGGGGTACCTGTTTATCAAAATGATAAAATTATTGGAGGAATTATAGCTTTAGAAAGTAAAGAATGGATTAATAGTTTATTGGCTGAAAATTATTTTGATGAGCAGGCTTATTTCCATGTTATTGAAAATGATGGAACATTTGTAATGAAGTCTAATAATGATAATGATTTAATGATTGGACATAACTTTTTCTATGAACTTTCTAATCAAAGTACATTAAGTCAAAAACAATTTCAAAATATTCATGATGCAATTGGAAAAGGACAAAGTGGCTCTTTTGTTTTTCATCAGAAAAATAATAAACAAAATACTCAACTTGTTTATTATGTTCCTTTATTAAAAGATATGTCTTTAATCTTTATGATTGATCAACATGTAGCGTTAGGTCCATTTCAAGATTTAGCATTTTATTCAACCATTATTTTACTTACAATTATTATTTTATTAACAGGAGTTTTATTGCTGGTATTTATTAATTATCGTAAAAATAATACACAGCTCTATGAAACAGCCTATGTTGATACTGTTACTCAAGGGTATAATCAAACACGTTTTCGTATTGAAGCTGGACAGCTCATTTCAACCCATCCACCTTTAACTTATACTTTTTTAATTCTTGATATAAGTCGTTTTAAATTAATTAATGATGCTTTTGGTTATCAGGGTGGAAATCGTTTATTGAAATATATTCATGATGTGATTAAAGCAAAATTAAAAGATGATGAAATGATTTGTCGTATTGCTGCTGATCAATTTGTTATTTTATTACATCGTCATGATGAAAGTTCAATTGTTGAATTATTAGATTCATCAATTTCACAAATGAATAATTTTAATAAAAAATTACAGGAAAAATATTTTTTAACCTTTACGATTGGTGCTTACATGATTGATGATCCAAATCTTTCAGTTGTCTTTATTCAAGACCGTGCCAATGTCGCAAGAAAAAGTAAAGCTTGTTCAAAAAATCATCCTTTCTATCGTTTGACTTTCTTTGCTCAAGCTGAACATCAGCGTATGTTAAAAGAAAAAGACATGGAGAATCGAATGGAAGAAGCTTTAACTAATCGTGAGTTTGTTGTTTACTTCCAACCAAAGATTGAACTCAAGAGTAATCGCTATGTAGGTGGTGAAGCCCTGGTTCGTTGGTTAAATCCACAAAAAGGCTTAATACCACCAGATGAGTTTATCCCTTTCTTTGAAGAAAATGGATTTATTATTAAATTAGATTTATATGTCTTTGAATGTGTATGTCAGCATATAAGAATTTGGCTTGATGCAAAATTAACGCCTGCTCCTATTTCGGTCAATCTATCCCGTGCTCATTTGAATAATCCACATTTTTTAGATAATTATATTTTGATTCAACAAAAATATAATGTGCCGCCTCATCTTATTGAAATAGAAATTACGGAATCATTATTATCAGAAAATTTAGAAACTGTAATCTGGGCTATTGATAAAATTCATAATGCTGGATTTACTTGTTCATTAGATGATTTTGGAAGTGGTTATTCATCACTGAATATGTTATCAAGCATTAATGTTGATGTTATTAAATTAGACCGGGCATTTTTCAAGAGTTTGGATATGGAAAATGATCGAGAACGTGCGATTATTGAAACTATCATTGATATGACAAAACGCTTAAAGATGCGTACTGTTTCTGAAGGGGTAGAGAGTGGATTACAGTTAGAATTTTTAAAAACAATTGATTGTGATATGGTGCAAGGTTATGTTGTTTCAAAACCTGTACCAGTGAATGAATTTGAAAAAATGATTTTTAAAGAGAGGGGATAGAAATGAGTTATTATGTTGTTGTTGAATCTTCACAGGTCTTGTTTCTATTGCCTTTAACAATTGTTGATATGATTGTTGATTGCGACTCTTTAGAAGATCAAAAAGTGATTGATTTATCAAGTCTTTTTCATAACGAACAAACCCAAGGAAGCTATGCCATATTAATCAAGGATCAGCAGTTAGCTTTGGTTGTTGATAAGGTTGAGGATGTTTTAGAAGTTTCACAAGAAAAAATCATCCCATTCAACCATATTGTCTTAAAGAAAAAGATACCATTTGTCCAAGGTGTGATTTCTCATCATGAACAATTATGTTTTGTTTTATTAGAAAGTGTTTTAGATGTTTTGATTAAAAATAAAGATGGATAGAGAGGGATAACATGATTCGAATTGATGAGAAATCTTTTCAAAGTATTGTGGAATATATGAAACAATCTTATGGATTAGATTTATCAAAGAAAAAAGTGTTGATAGAATGTCGGCTGACAAAGGTCTTACAAAATTTGAACATACCTAGTTTTGAAGCCTATGTTAAAATGCTTAATCAAGATCATAGTGGTCAATTGATTGAACAAATGGTAGATATATTAACAACACATTATACGTATTTTTTAAGGGAAAACGAGCATTTTCAATTATTAAAGAACAATCTTTTACCAGAATTTGTGGAAAAGAAAAAGAATGCAGTTTATAAAATATGGTGTGCCGGTTGTTCAACAGGCGAAGAAGCTTACTGTTTAGCTATGGTGATGGAAGATTATAAGAAACAGACAGGATTATCTTTAGATTACCAAATCCTAGCAACTGATATATCGGATAATGTTTTAGATATTGCAAGAAATGGTGAGTATTCCATTAAACAATTGTCAACAATTGAACCTTATTGGCAATTACAATATTGCTATGTTAAAAATAACACAACATTTTTTATAGATGATGATATTAGAAAACATATTACTTTTGATAAACATAATTTAATGGAACCATTAAAAATTAATCGTCAGTTTGATTTAATATTATGTCGAAATGTAATGATTTATTTTCATAAGGATATGCGTTATCAAATTGTGAAATCTTTAGAAAATCATTTATATAAAGATGGTTATTTAATGATTGGACATGCCGAAATGCTTTCTGTGAAGGAAACTCAATTAACTACAGTTTTTCCTTCAGTATATAAAAAGGAGATCAAATAAAAATGAAAAAGATTATGATTGTAGATGATTCAAAGTTTATGCGTACGATGATCAAAAATATTCTCCAAAATGAAGAATATGTATTTTGTGAAGCAAGTGATGGTATTGAAGCTCTTGCGATGTATCCAAATGAAAAACCTGATGTTGTTTTATTAGATATTACAATGCCACATATGTCAGGGATAGAGGTTTTGAAAAAATTAAAAGAAATTGATGCAGAAGTTAAAATCGTCATGTGTTCAGCAGTTGGACAGGAAAGTATTATTCGTGAAGCAGTTATCGAAGGAGCTATTGATTTTATTGTGAAACCATTTAAAGAAGATGTTTTAAAGAGAACAGTGTGTGCCATTGTATATGCTGATAAGGGGGGTATAGGTATGAGAAAGTATTTTGATAATATGAAAATTGGTAGGAAATTGA
The DNA here is from genome assembly GCF_004343035.1 of Longibaculum muris. Lineage (GTDB taxonomy): Bacteria > Bacillota_I > Bacilli_A > Erysipelotrichales > Coprobacillaceae > Longibaculum > Longibaculum muris. The sequence continues at coordinate 9,623 of NZ_SMCQ01000023.1, read as the reverse complement.
TGGCTGTCTTTGTAGGAATTATCTTTTTATACAGTTTAACAGTAGGGGTTGCTATTTTTAATATTTATGGGTTATCTGATCGTATGACTGATTTATATGCAGGGCCTTTTTCTAATGTTGAAGATTCTTTTGAGATTAGTATGAATGTTCAAATTGTAGGAAGAAGCTTGGTTACTTTATCAAGTGGTGAAAAGAAGGATAACATTGATCAAGAAATTGAACAAATCAAAATAACTATTAATAATGTAGATGAAGGATTAGAACATTTAAAAACAGGCTATGTCACAAGTCCAGAAAAGGTTAGTGAATGTGTTCAAAAATTTAATTCTTTAAAAGTTCCTAGAGATAAAGTGATTCAGTTATTGGAAAATGGAAATCAAAAAGAAGCCTATGACACATATATTAATAAGTATGAACCACAAGCAAAAGTTGTTAGAAACCTTTTATCAGAAATTGTTGATGATTGTTTAACTGATGCTCAAGAAAAGATGGCATCAAGCCAAGATTTAAGTCAGCAAATTGTGATATTATTAGCAGTTCTATCAGTTATTTGTATTGTGACAACTATTGCATTATGGTTGATTATCACTAAGAGTATTGTTGATCCAATCCAACAAATTAAAGTTACAGCAAATGAGATTGCTAATGGGAATTTAAATGAAACATTAACTTATCATTCTGAAAATGAATTAGGTGAGTTAGCGGATGATATGCGTTCAACAGTTGTAACATTAAAAGAATATTTAAATGAAATTCAAAGTGTTTTAAAAGCTATTGGTAAAGGGCAATTAAATTATCAGCCAACGATTCAATTTAAAGGTGAATTTATTCAATTAAATATGGCTATGGAAGAAATCTCTGTGTTATTAAGAGATGCTATGCAACAAATTAATAGTTCAGCAGAACAAGTGACAAGTGGAGCTGAACAAGTTTCAAATGGTGCGCAAGTTTTAGCACAAGGTGCTTCGGAACAAGCTGGTTCAATTGAAGAACTCGCTGTTAGTATTAATGAAATTGCTGAATCTGTTCAAGCTAATGCTCAAAATGCTGTTGAATCTCGTGAGATTTCAACATTTGTAGGGGAACAAGTTGTTTCAAGTAATGATCAAATGAAACAACTATTAGAATCAATGAAACACTTAAAACAAAATTCTGGTGAAATCAATACAATTGTTAAAGAAATTGAAGAAATTGCTTTTCAAACAAATATCTTAGCCCTTAATGCTTCAGTAGAAGCTGCTAGAGCTGGTGAAGCAGGCAAAGGGTTCTCAGTTGTTGCTAGTGAAATTAGACGATTGGCAACAAAGACAAGCAATGCTTCTAAGTTAACATCTAATTTAATTGAAAAGAATAATGAAGCGGTTGAAGAAGGAATGGGTGCTGTTGATAAGACTGCTGAAAGTTTAAAAGTTTCAGTTGAAAATGTCTTACAAATGACAGAAAAGACAAATCTTATGTCAGAACTTTCCTTACAACAAAAAGATGCGATTGTCCAAATTAGAAAGAGTGTTGAATTAATTTCTGAAATTGTTCAAGGAAACTCAGCAACTTCTGAAGAAAGTGCTGCTGCCAGTGAAGAATTATCTGCCCAAGCTCAAATTTTAAAGAGTCTTGTTGAAAAATTTGAGATATAATGGTGAATGCTATGGAAGAAAATTTTCAAAACAATGAACTTATTAAAGATTTTTTACAAGAGGTAGGAAATATTGGGACAGGTAATGCAGTCACTGCTTTATCACAGTTTTTAAATGCTTCATTTCAGCTGGAATTATCAACCGTTCATTTTATGCATTATCAAGAGGTTTATCATTTTCTTGGCAAGGTTGATGCTTTACATGTTGGGGTCTTTGTTGAAGCAAGAGGTGAAATTTCTGGATTATTCTTGTTTTTGATTGATCAATTGTTAACTGAGAAAATTATCCAGACTCTGTTAGGAGAAGATGCTGATTTTAACAATTTAAATGAACTTGAAGAATCATTATTATGTGAGATGGGAAATATTGTTTGTAATGCTTATGCAACAGCTATGAATGGATTACTTAATAAAAGTATACAATGTCTTGTTCCACAATTATGTGTTGACATGGCAGGAGCTATCTTAAATGTTCCAATCTCACATTTTGCCTTTGATACTGATGATATTTTAATGATCGAAACAATTTTTAAACTAGGTGAAGAAAAATACAAGAGTCATATCTTATTCCTTCCTGATTATGATTTTATTCAAAACATTCCTAGATTTCTTGAATAACTTTTCATCATGAAAAAGATTATCGTTGGCATTGGGGAAGGAAAAATTGCCATCCAACAAGATATACTTGTATCCTATGCATTAGGGTCATGTATTGGGGTTTGTTTGTATGATGAAGCTAGGCAAGTTGCCGGTATGGCACATATCATTTTGCCACGCCATCCTAGTGGAGAGGTAAGGGAGAAATATAAATATGCAGATATTGGTGTTGTAACATTGTTAGAAGAAATGATTCATGCGGGAGCAAGAAGAAGATATATTGTGGCTAAAGTCGTTGGTGGAGCTGAAATGTTTCCATCAGTAAATCAACAATGGCAAATTGGAAAACAAAATATACAGATGGTTTTTGATATATTAAAACAGGAAAGAATACGTGTTATTGCAAAAGATGTTGGTAAAAATTATGGAAGAACAGTTACTTTTTATGCGTTTGATGGTCGTGTAGAAGTGCATTCTTTAAGAAATGATAAAGTCATATAAAGGTGGTGTGCATGTGATAAACAAACAAAAAATATTGATAGTAGATGATAGTTTAATGATTTGTCAAAGAGTTAAATCTGTTTTAAGTGTTTTACCAGCCACTATTTATGATGTTCACACAGGTAAAGATGCTTTAGACATGATTGTTAAAATTCATCCTGATTTAATTATATTAGATATCATTTTACCTGATATTGAAGGTTTTGATTTGATTTATAAAATTAAAGAAATTGATGAAAGTCATGCCAATATCGTCTTTTTAACTGCAAGAGATCAAAATTTAGATGTCATTAAGGGGTTATCATCAGGCGCTTACGATTACATCAAAAAACCATTTGTCGATGAAGAATTTTTAACCCGTATTCAAAACCAATTACTCATCAAAAAACAACGCGATGAACTCTGTGCTCAAAATGAGATTTTAAAAAGTAATATGGAAAAATTGAATTATATTGCTTATCGTGATAGTTTAACTGGACTATATAATCGTCGTTTTGTTACTGAGAATTTACCTAAAGAATTAGCAGAAAAAGAAAATGAAGCAACAAACCATTATTTTGTTTTGACAGATATTGATAACTTTAAAATTATTAATGATACATTTGGTCATGATGCAGGAGATAAGGTTTTAATTTGCTTTGCTGAAATATTAAATTCTTTTAAAGTGAAACATCGTGCTATTCGTTGGGGTGGAGAGGAATTCTTAATTATTTTATTTAATTTAACATTACAACAGGCAAAACAAATTGTTGAAGAAATTCGTGAAGAAATAGAAAGCTTTGAATTCGTTCATAAACAAAATACATTCCATTGTACAATGACTTTTGGTTTATATCCTTATAATCCAGCATTAGAAATTGATGAAAATGTCCATTGTGCTGATTTAGCTCTTTATCAAGGAAAAAGTCATGGTAAAAACTGTTGTGTTTGGTATCATGATGAAAAATAAGGATAAACAATATGGGATTCTTTGATAAAGAAACAAAGGGAATGTTAGAAGTTTATATGATTGAAACAAGCCAGTTGATTGAACAATTAAATGTTATATTATTAAATAGTGAAGAAAATCAATGTCTAAGTCTAGAAGATATTCAAAATATTTTTAGAATTATGCATACAATGAAAAGCTCATCAGCAATGATGGGATTAGAAGGGTTATCACAATTAACCCATAAAATGGAAGATATTTTCTCGGTTTATCGTGATTATGGACAAGATATCCAAATAGATGAAGCAGATTTATTTAATTTATTATTTGATGTCTTTGATTTTATTGAAAAAGAATTAGGCCTTATGAATGATGACAATTATATGCCGGTTTCTTGTGAAGCATTAATTGAAAAGGCCAAACAATATCATCAACGATTATTAAATAAACAAAATGTTGCGATTAAACAGGAAACTTTTGATGTTGAAAATTACTTTAAAGGTGACGGGAAAATTGTTAAGATTACATTTGAAAAAGAATACCGAATGGAAAATGTACGTGCTTTTATGCTAGTCCATCAAATTGAAAAGAAATGTCAATCTATTCAAAGCTATCCTGCTGATTTAGATGATAGCCAGAATGCTGACATTATACAAAAAGTTGGTTTTTATCTTTGCATAACAACAAGTGAATTTGATGAAGTTTTTAAAACATTAGAAAATGGTTTATTTGTATCTAAATGTGAAGAAATTACACGGCAAAGTAAAAATGTCAAAAATCAAACAACCTTAAAAACATCTCAAATTCAATTAAAAAAACTAGATACTCTAGAAAATATTTCTAATGAAATAATGATGAATGTTCAATATGTTAAAGATCACTTAAAAGAAATGGGAGTAGAAGATTTTGATGATAGTACTCTCTATCATCTAGAACAATTGTCAAAGCAGTTAGAAGAAACCATTATTCAAATGCGTCTTGTTCCCATCAAACAAATTGTTCCAAAATTGAAAAGAACACTTCGTGATATTTGTCAATCACAAAATAAAGATGTTGACTTTATTATTCATTGTGGTGAGATTGAAGCAGATCAAAAGATTGTAGAACATTTAAGTGAAGCTTTAATTCATATTTTACGTAATGCTGTTGATCATGGGATAGAAGATACTGCAAAACGTTTAGAAATCAATAAAAGTGAAAAAGGTCAAATTGTTTTTGATGTAGAAATACGGCGTGGAGAACTTTATATATCTATTAGTGATGATGGTAAAGGAATTGATGTTCAAAAGATTTATAAAATAGCTAGTGAATTATCTTTAACAGATAAACCAATTGAGGACTATACTCATTTTGAACTCTTGAATTTTATTTTAACACCAGGTTTTACAACCAATAAAGAAGTTACTCAATATTCAGGACGTGGCGTTGGTTTAGATGTTGTGGCACATATTTTAGAAGAAATTGGTGGTCATATCTATATTGAAAGTGAACTGAATAAGGGCTCTACTTTTATCTTAACATTACCATTATCCTTAACAACAATTGATTCAACTTGTTTTATACTAGGAGAATATCATTGTTCTATTCCTTCAAAATATGTAACTTATTTTCAAAATGCCCAACTTCAACAAGTTCAAGAAATTAATGGAAAAAAATACATTACATTAAATGAAGAATTGATTCCATTTTTAGATCTGTATTCTTATTATGAAGTTGAAAAACCTGATTTGAAGCAAGCTCTCCTTATTTATTTTAAAACTGCAACGCAACAAGGCTGCTTGCTGGTTGATCAAGTCGAATCAAATCAACGTTTAGTAATGAAACGTTTACCAGTTTTACTAGGAGGAGCTTATCGTAATTTAAGTGGAATTAGTGGGATTAGTTTATTGAGTAAGGCACATATTTGTTTGAATTTGGATGTAGAGATATTGATTGAAAAATGGAAGGCAGGGAAATTATAATGGATACATTGGAAAATGTTTTATGTTTACAAGGACAACAAAAGAATTATTTAGTGAAATTAAGTGATATGGTTGAAATATGTACACATGTTTCCATTTCAAAGATTCCATGTCTACCACTTTATTATTTAGGAATCTTTCATTATAAAGGGAATATTTTACCCGTCTTACAATTAGATGAAAATGTCTTTTCATTAACTGATACAACAATCTTAGTTGTTAAAAATGAAGATTGTTATTTTGGGATTCAAATTGGTCAAGAACCAGTATTAGAAAATATACAAAATATGACTTTTACAACAAATAAACAAGAATTTTTATCAGATATTTGGTATATTCAAAGTCTTTATCAATATGAAAATAAAATTTATTATTTTATAGATATTGAAAAAACAATCCAATTTTTAACAAGTGAAGAAATTATTTAAAAAACGTGAGAATCTCACGTTTTTATGCTTTACAAAAGACATCTTTTTCGATAATTTTTACTACATCTTCTAAAATCATTTGATCATTTAAGGTAAAACGATTATAAGAAGGAGAATCAATATCCAATACTCCAATGACTTCATCATCAACAATAATTGGAATGACAATCTCACTTAAACTTTCAGCATCACAGGCAATATGCCCAACAAATTGATGGACATCCAATACGCGAATTGTTTCTTTCCTTAAAGCTGCATTACCACAGACACCTTGTCCAAAAGGAATGCGAATACAAGCAACTTTTCCTTGAAAAGGACCTAAGACTAATTCTTTTTTAGGGTTATCTTTTTCCACTAAATAAAAACCAACCCAGTTGATATCATCAAAGTTTTGATTTAAAAAAGCTGATATATTTGCCAGATTAGCAATTATATTAGGTTCATCTTGAATAAGAAGATGGAGTTGTTCGAAAAATAAATGTTTATCCATTGCTTTCACCTCTTTTTTAGTATAACATACTTTTATGGGGTGATAGAAATGGAAAATAAAAAATTTGCAAGCTATGCGATGAATGAAAATCATCCAGATTATTCACTTGCGATTGCGCGAGTTGAAACACTTTATCAACGTCGTCATGATTTGCGTAGTGAATTTGGTCGAGATTATACAAGAATTATATTTTCACAAGCTTATCGACGTTTAAAACATAAAACACAAGTCTTTTTTGCGGTTGATGATGACCATGTTTGTACGCGTAGTGAACATGTCAATCTTGTTGAATCGGTATCTCATACGATTGCATGTGAACTTGGATTAAATACAGAGTTAACCAAAGCAATTGCGGTAGGTCATGATTTAGGGCATGCACCTTTTGGACATGGTGGAGAGACAATTTTAACTGAGATTGCTAAGGAACATCAATTAGAGCGTTTTTGGCATGAAAGAAATAGTTTACATTTTGTTGATGATATTGAATTACTAGAAGATAATAATCATTATCAACATAATTTAAATTTAACATATGCCATTCGTGATGGAATTATAGCTCATTGTGGAGAAATGAATCAAAAATATATTCAAAAAAGAAATGAATATATTGATTTAAAAGACTATCAATATGCTGGGGAATACAATCCTTGGACCTATGAAGGATGTGTTGTTAAAATCTCAGATAAGATTGCTTATTTAGCAAGAGATATTGAAGATGCTTTACGACTCGATGTTTTACAAGAAGAAAAGGTCAATGAATTAAAAGAAACTTTGAATCAGATGGGAGAATATCAATTTCAGGCTATTAATAATGGCTCAATTGTGAATTATTTTATTCATGATGTTATTGTGAATTCATCAGTTGAAAAAGGCATTGGTTTATCTGATGAAGCATTTAAAAAAATGCAAGCCATTATGAAATTTAATTATGAAAATATTTATTTAATTAAAAGAGTTCAAATTCATGAAAAATACGTTTCTTTAATTTTACACTCTTTGTTTGATTTCCTATATGATTATGGTAAAGAAGATTTGATTTTTGCTTTATATCGTGATCAGAACCAGTATCCAAAATTAATTAGTCACTATATTACTTGGCTTGATAAATATGCTTATATCGAAAATTATCCAAGAAAAAAAGAATACACAAACAAAATCGTTTATGATTTTGTCCATGATTCTCAAGCTTTAGAAAAAAGTATTTTAGATTATTTAGCAGGTATGAGTGATGTATTTTTAATTCAAGTTTTTAATGAATTAATTACATTTTAATGAAAATGCTTTTTACCTGTTATATGAATAATTTCTAATTCTAATATTTTCGTATTTTCAATTGCTTGTACAGTTAAATCCTTGGTAAAATCAGGGGTAAATCTTTTTAAGAAAGCTTCTAATAAAGCTTTCTTATTTTTTTTGACTTCTTTTAATATTCCATAAACAACCACACTGTTATGATTATTTGTAAATGCTTCCTGATGAATACCTAAATCTTCTACCACATGATAACAAGCCAATTGATTCAATCCTTTTAATTTATATCCTTGTTGTCCACAATGAAAATAAATATGTTGATCCACAACAAAATGATTTAAACTAACACAATATGGAATATCATTAGTAATAGCTAGACTACCATAATTCATATTATTTAAAATAGTCATACTTTCTTGATAGGTTAATAACTTACGTGGTTTTCGATAAACGGGTATAGGATAAATGAGATAATCGTGCTTAAAGAAATCTTGATAATTTGTATAGAGAATATTGTTTTTTTCAATGGGGTTTTCTTGATTTTTTAAAACAACGATATAATCATATAAACAATTTTTTAAATACTTTTTTGGATAAATATTGATTAATGTTTGAGAGTATTGGTTAATTAAATCTTCTTTCATTTGTTTTCGCGCTCCTTTTTCTTTATTTTAAAGCAAATAAGGGTACAAGTCTATTTTAATTTATGTTAAAATAGAAAACAATGAAGTGAGGTGTTATTATGCCAATAAAAATACCAGATAATTTACCGGCAGCGAAAATATTAAAAGATGAAAATATATTTATCATGAATGAAACACGTGCAACAACGCAAAAGATTAGACCTTTAAAATTATTGATTTTAAATATCATGCCAACAAAAATAGTTACAGAAACACAATTATTAAGATTGTTATCAAATACACCATTACAAACAGAAGTAGATTGGATTCATATGGCTAGTCATGATTCAAAAAATGTTTCTAAAGAGCATTTATTAGCTTTTTATAAGACTTTTGATGATATCAAAGATAACAAATATGATGGTTTGATTATTACTGGGGCACCTGTAGAAAAACTAGAATTTGAAGAAGTTGATTATTGGGATGAATTAACGCAATTGTTAGAATGGTCAAAAACGCATGTTTTTAGTAGTTTCTTTATTTGTTGGGCTGCACAAGCAAGTTTACATTATTTTTATGGGATATCGAAACATTTATTACCACATAAATTAACAGGAGTCTATCTTCATCATACAAATGTTGATAAAATGAAGCGCAAGATATTACGTGGTTTTGATTATCAGTTTTATGCACCACATTCACGCTATACAACAGTCTTAAAAGAAGAAATAGAACAAGTTAAAGATTTAGATGTTTTAGCTGAATCAAAAGAAGCAGGGGTGTATATTGTTGCTTCTAAAGATGGTTCAAGATTCTTTATTACTGGACATCCTGAATATGATCCAGATACTTTAGATAAAGAATATCGTAGAGATTTAGCAAATCCTGATATTGTGAGTGAAATGCCTAAGAATTATTATTTAAATGATGATATTGATAGTGAAATTCAAGTGAAATGGCGTTCTCATGCCTATTTGATATTTGCGAATTGGTTGAATTACTATGTTTACCAAGAAACGCCTTATGATTTAGAGGAGCTCAAAGAAAGATAAAAATTGGGCTCTTTTCTTTTTGTGATGAATATGTGATAAGATGAAATAAAAAAGTCGGATAAGATGTCAAGCAAATTTGAAAATGTCTCAAAAATCGTTAAACATTAGCACCAAAATTTCGGTGCTTTTGTTTTGCGAGATAATTTAGATAAGAAGCTT
>NZ_SMCQ01000022.1 GCF_004343035.1 Longibaculum muris | reverse complement strand
CCACCTTTATCACCAGTTCAATTGTTTGGGGTGTTATTTACCCCATGATAATCTAGACTCCAATAATTGGAGACCACACGTTATTCTAGATTACCGTATTTTTTTGCTCCTAATTGAAATAATTCAAAACGACGCTGAGTGATTTTATCATCTTCTTCAAGCCAAACTTTAAAGATAATATCTTTCTTTTCATACATTATTCGACATAATGCAAGCGCAGTGTATTGTTCTTTTAAATCCAAATGCAAATAATCTATTAGTCTTTGATCCAATCTCTTGTTATAGTCGTCTTTTTTTATATTTCCTAATGTTTTTGGCAATCCGTTATCACAGATTCCATTGATACATTGAACACAGGGCTGACATATATCATCAGCATCGATTGTTAGAGAAAGTTTAACTTGATGATTTTTAATAATCTCATTGGCTATTTTATAGAAATCATGTTGCATTTTTTCATCAGGAACAAACACTTCTATTCCTGAACCATAAAGCTTAATAATATCCATAAAATGATGTGGCTTTATAATAATCATTAGTTTCTTAATCCTTCTGTTGTTATTCTTTCTTTAATTTTCTGTAAACGTTCAATACTTTCTCTTGTGAATATTTCTTCAGGATCAGCTGATCCTTCCTCAGCTAACATCACAAGAGAAATCCATAATAGAACATTATATATATTAATTGTCTGATTATCCTTATAGTTTTCTACACGTTCCCTTGAAATCCATTCAATTTCTTTCATATGATTTTCTACAAAATCATCTAACTCATTAATATAAGTATAACCCATATAATGAAATCTTTGAATAAGTCTAGATTGAGATATTAATTCTGAGTCTCTTTCAAACTTAAATTGAAATTCACTATGCAATTTTTCTAGTACACCATTAATGCGTGGAGATGTATTGACATATTGAATCAATGAATTCACATTGATATCTGTTTTTAAAACTTTTTCAATATGCACAATTCCTTTATTATATTCATCCACTTCTTTAGCAATTTGAACAAATTCTTCATCTAATAATTCAAGTGACGCTGAAAGTCTTGTCAAACGACGACGAATATCTTTAGGAATTTCATATTGTGACTTATATCCTAACCCATGTTCAATTTCAGCCCATGAATGTTGTAAAGTTGTTCGAATTTGTAATTCAAAAATAATATCTTTATAAGCAGAATATTCAATTAATTGACATCTCTCATCATTAAACTTAATCAATAAATGTAAAGAATTATACCCAAAATCAATACGATCATCATAATTCTTTTTTCTTTTATCATTATACTCAATAATATCAAAATTTTGTTTCACACATTCATAAATACGATCAACATCATTCTCAAACAAAGTAATAATACGACAGGCAACGACATCAGTTATTTCTTTAATATCTTGATACTTATTCTTGTAAGTAATCTTTTTCATCAAAGCATCTTCACTCTTGATGCGAATAGCCATATTAGAAATACGAAAATGATTTGTTTCAATAATACGTGTAAAAATATCATCAATATCATGCTTTAGTGAACGATACATTTCTTGATTATCATGATATTGTTTGATAATTCTTTTTGCAGAATTATGCATGTTATCACCTCATAAAATAATTATAGCGAACTTATATGAAATATTCGTGAACAATTTATATTTATATAAAGCAAAAGAGTAGATTTCTCTACTCTACTTGAAATTCATCAACTCTTTGACCTTTTTGGTGTACATAGATAATTCCAATGACTCCTACAATTAAAAAGACAATTGAGATAAGTTGAGCCATACGAATAGGGCCAAACATCAAACTATCAGTTCTTAATCCTTCAACAAAGAATCTTACAATACCATAAAACACAAAATAACTAAAGAATTGAACCCCAATATGTTTTTGAAGCTTTTTAATGACAAAGATAATCAGTAAAAAAGCAATCACATTCCCAATAGATTCATATAAGAATGTCGGATGATGATATGCTCCATCAATAAACATATTATTGATGATAAAATTAGGTAAATGTAACGATTGTAAAAATTCAAGACTTACATTTCCACCAAATGCTTCATGATTAAAGAAATTACCCCATCTTCCACAAGCTTGAGCAATTAATACCCCCGGCATAATCGCATCACCTGCTACAAGGAAAGGAATATTGTGTTTCTTAAAGAAATAATAGCTATAAATCAAACCAGTAAAAATACCACCTTGAATGGCCAAACCACCATGCCATACAGCAAATATTTCCATTGGATTAGCTGCATACATCTCTTGAAAAGTAAAGATGACATACCAAATTCTTGCCCCTATAATCCCAACAAATAACAACATAAAGAAATAATCAGATAATATTTCTTTATCATAACCAAGCTGTTTAAATCGATACTGTCCTAAAAAATATGCAAAACATGCACCACATAGAATCACAATCGCATACCATTGAATATGGAAAGGTCCTATTGATACAAAGGTTGAAAAATCTTCAAAAAATATCATTTCGTTTTACTCTTGATATTGTCTAATATTCTATTGACAAACTCTTTACTAGAATCAAATCCTGAATCTTTCAATTGCATATTCATAACAGCTGCTTCAATGATTGCAGACATACTTCTACCACCAGTTACTGGCACGACAATTTTTGGTATTTGGACAGTTAAAATTTCTTCTGTAACATCATCTTCTTCTACACCAATACGTGTATATTCACGAGATGGCAACCATCGTTCTAATTGAATAATTAAATCAACATTATCTTTTGGTAAAATAGAAGCAACCCCAAACATCTTAGAAACATCAATAACCCCAATTCCTCTAATTTCTAATAAGTTCTTTAATACCTCTGGTGCTCTCCCAACAATTCCTTGACCAATATGATATAACTCAATCGCATCATCAGCAATCAACAAATGACCTCTTTTAATTAATTCCAAGGCAATTTCTGATTTCCCAATTCCACTATCTCCTCTAATCACAACACCTTTTCCATAGATATTTAAAAAGACTCCATGAATCAATGTTTCAGCAGCAAGTGCTTCATCTAAAGTTCCAGTTAATTCAATTGATACACGACCAGTTGCCTGTTTGGTTTCAAAAATAGGGAAATTACGTTTTATCGCAATATTTTTTAATATTTCAGGACATTCATATCCCTTCGCAATAATAATACAAGGTGTTTCATCATTTGCTAATTTAGAAAAACAAGCAAGTTGTGATTCTTTACTCATTTCCTTAACAAAGGCAATCTCCTTTTCACCAAATAAAATAATTCTTCTAAAATCTGTATGCTTGAAAAAACCTGCTAATTCAAAACCAGGTCGATTCATTTCAGCTACAAAGATTTCTCTTTCCAATGATTCCTCATCACCAGAGACCTGCTTATACGTCGAAGATTTTAATAAATCCTTTAATTTTACTGATTTACCCATATAGTTCCTCCTACTCTAACACTTTCTTAAGAAAACGTCCTGTATGACTTTCTTCACACTTAGCGACTTTTTCAGGTGTTCCTGATACTACAATTGTACCACCATTATCGCCACCTTCCAATCCTAAATCGATAATATGATCAGCAACTTTAATTACATCTAAATTATGTTCAATCACAATAACAGTATCACCTTGATCAACAATACGATTTAAAACCTCAATTAAGCGTGCTACGTCATGACTATGTAAACCAGTTGTTGGTTCATCTAAAATATAAACTGTCTTACCAGTTGCTTTCTTTTGTAATTCGCTAGCTAACTTCACACGTTGAGCTTCACCACCAGATAAAGTTGTCGCACTTTGTCCTAGTTTTACATATCCTAAACCAACATCAGCAATTGTTTGTAGTTTTGATCGAATACGTGGTAAATTATCAAAGAAATCTAATGAATCTTCAATTGTCATTTCTAACACATCATAAATTGTCTTATCTTTATATGTAACTTGTAAAGTTTCTTCATTATAACGTTTACCTCCACATTCTTCACATGGCACATAAACATCAGGTAAGAAATGCATACTAATACGTTTCACTCCATCACCTTGACAAGCTTCACAACGCCCACCTTTCACATTAAATGAGAAACGTCCTTTATCATACCCTCTCATCTTTGCTTCAGGAGTTTTCGCAAATAAATCACGAATATCATCAAAAACCCCAGTATAAGTCACTGGATTAGAACGTGGTGTTCTTCCAATTGGATCTTGCGAAACTTCAATGACCTTATCAACATTATCCAAGCCTAAAATATCTTTATGCTTTCCAGGTTTTTCTTTAGAATGATAAAGTTTAGCACGAACTGCTTTACATAAAATTTCATTCACCAATGTAGATTTACCACTTCCAGAAACTCCCGTTACACAAACAAACTTTCCAAGTGGAAACTTCACATTAATATTTTTTAAGTTATTCTCTTGTGCTCCTTTAATTTCAATAAAGAGTCCATTTCCTTTTCTTCTTTTCTTTGGCACAGGAATCTTATACTCACCAGAAAGATACTTTCCAGTTATAGAATTTGGATTGTGCATAATTTCTTCAGGTGTTCCCGCAGCAACAACTTCTCCACCGTGTACACCAGCACCAGGCCCAATATCAATGATATAATCAGAAGCACGCATTGTATCTTCATCATGTTCAACAACAATGACACTATTTCCTAAATCACGCATATTGCATAATGTTTTTATTAATTTCTCATTATCTCTTTGATGTAATCCAATTGAAGGTTCATCTAATACATAAAGAACACCAGTTAGACGTGAACCAATTTGAGTAGCCAAACGAATACGTTGTGCCTCTCCACCTGATAATCCTCCAGCCCTTCTTGACAAAGTTAAATAACCTAACCCAACATCATTCAAGAATGTTAAACGATCTCTGATTTCTTTAATAATCAATCTTGCAATATTTGTTTCTGTTTCACTTAATTGTAATTGATTGATAAACTCTAAGGCTTTTTCAATCGACATATCAGTAAACTCACTAATATTGATTCCACCAACTTGAACACTTAAAACTTGTTCATTTAAACGTCTACCTTGACAAGTTGGACAAGTATGTTCGGCCATAAATGAAGCATACCATTCCTTAGACCATGCTGAAGTCGTTTCTTCATAACGTCTTTCAATAAGTGTTTTTACACCTTCAATATATTTTGTTGTTTTAGAAACATTTCCTGAACTTGACTCAATAGTATAACTAATAGGACGATCAGATCCTCTTAAGATAACCTTTAATTCTTTCTTTGTAAAATCCTTTAAAGGCTTATCTAAATCAATGTTATACTCACGACATAAAACCAAAAATCTTTGCCATTCAATACGATCTGTACCTACTGATGTCTTAAAATAACGAATTCCACCTTGATTAATACTCAATGACCAATCAGGAATCAATAAATCATCATCAACCTCATTTTTAACACCAATTCCCTTGCAATCAGGACAGGCCCCTAATGGATTATTAAAAGAAAATAACCTTGGTTCTAATTTAGGTACACTAAATCCACAATGAGGACAAGCTAAATGTTGTGAAAAAAGCTTTTCAGTATGAGTATTTAAATTCTCAACAATGGCTTCTCCTCCAGTTAATTTTAAGGCTGTCTCTAAAGAATCAGCCAAACGTGAACGATATCCTTCTTTTTTGACAATTCTATCTACCACAACATCAATATTATGTTTTTTATTCTTATCTAAAACAATATCTTCCTCTAATAGTCTTATTTCACCATCGACCTTTACTCTAACAAATCCCTCTTTCATCAAATCTTCAAACAATTCTTTATGTGTTCCTTTTTGATTTTTACACATTCTCGCAAGAACTTGAAGCTTTGTACGATCTTCATATGTATCAATCGTATCAACCATTTGTTTAATTGTTTGAGATTCTATTAAAACATGATGTTCAGGACAATAAGCATGACCAACACGTGCATATAACAATCTTAAATAATCAAAAATTTCTGTTACTGTTCCAACGGTAGAACGTGGATTGTTAGATGTTGTTTTTTGATCAATCGCGATAGATGGTGACAATCCTTCAATACTATCAACATCAGGTTTTTCAACACCACCTAAAAACTGTCTTGCATAAGCACTTAAAGATTCAACATAACGTCTTTGCCCTTCAGCATAGATCGTATCAAAAGCCAAAGATGTTTTACCACTTCCTGATAAACCTGTCATAATAACAAGCTTATCACGTGGAATCTCAACATCAATATTTTTTAAATTATTGACCCTAGCTCCTTTAATAATAATCTTATCCTTTATCATACTTTTTCTTTAAACTCCTTAATATTCTCTCTCTATCTATTCCTTGAAGCTGTAAATCATAAGCCTCTGCTAAAACCTTCTTCAATTGCTTATCAGCCTTAAATCCAGCTTCCAATAAATCGTTTCCATTAATCATTGGAGGTTTTGCTCGATCACCCAAACGCGCCTTTTTATCAGCAATAAACTCTAAAAAAGCATCATACTGTTCTCTTGCAACTTTCCCCCTACCTAACTTATCACAACAACTTATACAAATCAAATCATTCAATGAAACTTTTCCATCTATCTTCTTTAACAACCTCAAATAAGATAAATCCCTACTATGATTTCTGGCCATATTCATCAAATGCATATGATACATAATCATTGTAGAAATATATTCTCGTTCTTTTTTAGCTGTAATTATATCCACTTGTTTAAAAACCTCAACCCCTGCTTCATTATGCCCATGAGCATGACCTTCTTTTGTAGTTACAACAGGTTTTCCAATATCATGCAATAAACAAGACCACATAAACCATAATGGGTGATCTGTTTTATGTTTCGTTAAAGCAGCCACATCAATCACTAACATCGTATGATTGAAAACATGTCCCTCAGGATGATAATCTAAACGTTGATGAGTAGTTTCTAAAGCTTTAAGATAAGGCGGTAAAGCATCTATCGTTCTTAAAAACTCAAATCCTAATGATGGTTTTTCTGCCATTAAGATTTTTGAATATTCACTATAGACTCTTTCAATTGATAAATGGTCTAACATATGTTGTTTAACCATTTCTTTACACAATTGTAATGTCCTTTTTTCCACCAACATATCAAAACGAGCAACAAATTGAGCAATTCTTAAAACCCTTAAAGGATCTTCAGCAAAGGTTTTCACATTTACACAACGAATCACGCGATTTTTAATATCATCAATACCACCACATAAATCAATAATCTTACCTTGCTGATAATCATACATTAAAGCATTCATGGTTAAATCACGACGCTGAATAGCTTTATCTAAAGATAATTCAGGATCAATCATCACTTGAAAGTCCTGATGTTTCTCACCTGTTTTCTTTTCTTTACGTGGCAAGGCAAAATCATAATGAGGTAAACAATCAAGCTGCATAATAGCAAACGATTGTCCAAAAGTATTCACATGTCCATGACGAGCTAAAACATCATATAATTGTTGATACGTCAAATGATAGACTTCTACATCTATATCATTTTCACCTTGGATTCCCATAACTTCATCACGAACACATCCACCAACAATATAAACATACCCACCTGAATGTAAAATATCTTCAAAGACATCCTCTGCAAGTTTTTTAAACTGCATTATTTTTCACCTTTCAATTCCATAATAATATCACGAAGTTCCATCGCACGTTCAAAATCCAATACCTTCGCAGCTTGTTTCATTTCTTTTTCTAAATCCTCAATTAATTTCTTCTTAGCCTTCTTATCAGCTTTCTTACCTTTTTGAACAAGAGCTGTTGCTTCATCAACTGTCTCTTTACCTTGAATCAAATCTCTAATTTCCTTATGAATTGTTTGTGGAGTAATATGATGTTCTTGATTATAAGCTTCTTGAATTTCACGACGACGTGCTGTTTCATCAAGGGCTTTTCTCATTGAATCAGTGATACGATCACCATACATAATGACTTTTCCATTAGCATTTCTGGCAGCACGACCAATTGTTTGAATCAAAGAACGTTCACTTCTTAAGAACCCTTCTTTATCCGCATCTAAAATACAAACAAGTGAAACTTCTGGTAAGTCAAGACCCTCTCTCAATAAGTTAATACCAACTAAAACATCATACTTCCCAAGTCTTAAATCTCTTAGAATTTCAGTTCTTTCTAAAGTCTTTGTATCAGAATGTAAATATGCAACTTTCAATCCAACTTCTTTTAAATAAGCACTTAAATCCTCAGCCATACGTTTTGTCAAAGTTGTAATCAAAACTCTTTCATTCTTCTCAATACGTTCATTAATCTCACTAATAATATCATCAATTTGATTCTTAGTTGGACGAACTTCTATAATCGGATCCAACAATCCTGTAGGACGAATAATTTGTTCAGCATATTCACCATGTGTTTTTTCTAATTCATAATCACCTGGTGTAGCTGAAACATAAATAACTTGATTAATAATCTTTTCAAATTCTTCAAAACGTAAAGGACGATTATCTAAAGCACTTGGTAATCTAAATCCATATTCAACAAGTGTCTCTTTACGACTTCTATCACCATTAAACATTCCTCTCACTTGTGGTAACATAACATGACTTTCATCTACAATCATTAAGAAATCTTTAGGGAAATAATCAATTAATGTATAAGGACGTTGTCCGGCTTGTCTTCCATCAATATGGCGAGAATAGTTTTCAATTCCTGGACACATTCCTACTTCTCTTAACATTTCCACATCATGACGAGTACGTTGATCAAGACGCTCATACTCTAAAGGTTTCATATTATCTTCAAAATATTTCAAACGATCTTTTAATTCAGCAGATATCGTTTCACATGCCTTTAACATCTGTTCACGTTTCGTTACATATCCATAAGCAGGATAAATCGTATAAGTATGATAACTTCCCAAAACCTTTCCTGTTAAAGGATCAACTTCACTAATACGTTCAACCTCATCACCAAAAAGCTCAATACGGATTAACCAGCTTTCAGTATGACCTGGCACAATTTCAATCACATCACCACGAACTCTAAATGTTCCTTTTGATTGTTCAATATCGTTTCTTTGATATTGACGATCAACCAAATAAGTCAATAATTCTTTACGATCAATCTCTTGACCAACACGTAAAGAAAAAATCATTTCTTTATATTGTTCAGGATTTCCCAATCCATAAATTGAAGCAACAGATGCTACTACAATTGTATCATTTCTTTCTAACAAAGAGTTCATTGCTGCTGAACGCAGCATTTCTATCTCATAATTTGTCTGTGCATTTTTATCAATATAAGTATCACTCTTAGGAATATAGGCTTCTGGTTGATAAAAATCGAAGTTAGAAACAAAATATTC
This sequence comes from Longibaculum muris, assembly GCF_004343035.1. Lineage (GTDB taxonomy): Bacteria > Bacillota_I > Bacilli_A > Erysipelotrichales > Coprobacillaceae > Longibaculum > Longibaculum muris. The sequence goes on along the minus strand of NZ_SMCQ01000022.1, from coordinate 40,310 downwards.
TACTCTATTTTCAGGAAAAAACTCTTTTAATTCTGAATAAAGCTGCCCCGCTAAAGTTTTATTATGTGCTAAAACCAAGGTTGGCTTATTCACTTGAGCTATAACATTAGAAACAGTAAAAGTCTTTCCTGTTCCTGTTCCACCTAATAAAACCTGTTCCTTTTTCCCAGCTTTAATTCCATCTACCAATTGTTGAATAGCTGTTGGCTGATCACCCATTGGAGAATATTCAGAGACAAGCTTAAACTTTTCCATTTCTACCACTCCTTACTTTATTAATTCTTCTACTTTTTGATATCCTTGATCAATTGTTTTTTGATAAATATGATAAGATAAAGCACTCAATAAAATCATTGAATCATTCTTATCATAAATTCCATCTACTTTCAAATGATAATCCTTTTCAAATGTTTCTAAAGCGGTTTTTGTTTTTTGTGAAAAATAGCCATCTTCACGATCGACTGGATATCCTAATTCCTTTAACTTTTCTTGCATAAACAAAACATTATCATCAACTTGATCAAAATGATAAGATTTTTTCATTTCTCCCACATGAAAATCACCAATACTTTTCATCTTCACTTCATAATCAGGTTTAATTCCTTTACCATTTACCCAATCACCTTTTGGCGTTAACCACTTAGCATTCGTATATTTTAACACTGATGAATCAGCAAAAACCTTTTGTGTTTGAGCGGTTCCCTTTCCATATGTTTTTTCACCAACAACTTTATAACCTAAGACTTCTTTTAATGCTGCAGTAACAACCTCAGAAGCACTTGCACTATCACCATTAACTAAAATATAACCATCATCAAATGTATATTTTTCCCTATTTGTTGCCTTATAAACTTGTTCTTTCCCTTGTTTTGGTTCAACTCTAAAAAGCACTTCTCCATCTTTAATAAGCAAATCTAAAATATTATGAGCAGCATCTAAATAGCCACCACTATTATCTCTTAAATCAATAACCAAATGTTTAACATTCTCCTTTTGAAATGATTTTAAGACTCCTTCAACCAAATCACTCGTTCTTTCACCAAAAGTTGTAATTGTTAAATAACCAACCTTTTCTTTTCCAACGGTTTTTATTTGACTAGCCACAGAAGTTTCTACACTCTCTCTTTTTACTTTTAAATCCAATTCTTTTCCATCTCTTAAGATATGCAAACTTACTTCACTACCACTTTCACCTTGAATCGTATTTTTAATCTTTTCAGAAGTATATCCAGCAATTGAAGTTCCTTCTACCTTTGTAATCATATCTCCTGCCAATACTCCCGCTTTAGCAGCAGGTGTATTTTGATACACTTTTAAAATAAGTCCACCCTCATCAACAGTAGTAAAGGTCACACCTATTCCTTGAAAAGACCCATTAACACTTGTTGTAAAAGCAGCTGATTGTTCCTGTGACAAATAAGATGTATGAGGATCTCCTAAACCATAGACCATCCCATTTAATATTCTTTCTTTTAAAGACATTTGACTATCAGTAGTATCTAAAAAATCATTTTCTAATGTTTGACGTATTTCATCATATATATTTGTTTCTTTTGATGTCGCAACTGATGTTTGTGAGCCACGTAAAAAATAACCTGCTCCCATCCCAATAACCAGGCACAAAAGACAACCAATCACATAAAGTGGTCCCTTTTTTAATTTCTTTTTTTTCTTTTGTTCATATTCAAAATTATAATTATCCATATTCACACCTCGTTTTCTTATTTTACCATATATTTCCTCAAAATATAACTAACTAAACTCAATTATTACAAAATCACATCATTTTTATAAAGTTGATTTTCTAATCAATGACAAAGGAAATATATCCATAATATTATGCAACGAAATATTTTATTTTCTACATTATATCACATCTAATTGCATAATTATACACTTTTATGCAACTTTTATAATAAAGAAAAGCAATCCTTAAGACTGCTTCTTTAAAAATTGACGAATACATTGATAACTTTCTTCACTGATAATATGTTCTAAACGACAAGCATCATCCTCAGCTTGTTTTTGACTTACCCCTAAAGTAACTAAAAAATCTGTTAAAGTTGTATGACGATTATAAACCTTTTCAGCAATTTGACGACCCTTATCAGTAAAATCAATATAACCTTTTTGATCAACCGTAATCAATTGTGACTCTTTAAGGATTTTAATAGCACGTGATACACTTGGCTTAGAGAAATTCATCTCATGAGCAATATCAATCGAACGGACATATTCATTTTTATTTTTTAACATGAGAATCGTTTCAAGATACATCTCACCAGATTCATGTAAATCCATTCTTTCATCCTCCCTCATTTTCATCTATTATATCATACTTTTTTATATTCATCATCCTAAAGCAACATCTAAAATCATCATCACTACAAAGCCAATCGCAAAACCAATAGTTGCTATGTTGCTATGATCTCCAGAAGAAGCTTCAGGAACTAATTCTTCTACAACAACATACATCATAGCTCCAGCTGCGAAGGCTAATAAATAAGGTAAAATTGGAATCACAATACGAGATAATAAAATGGTAATAATTGCACCAATTGGTTCAACAATCCCTGATAACATACCATAACCAAAAGCTTTTTTCTTTGAAGCACCTTCACTTCTTAAAGGCATTGAAATAATGGCACCCTCAGGAAAGTTTTGAATCGCAATCCCAATAGCCAATGCCATAGCTCCCATCAAAGACACATCATTATTACCTAATATAACACCTGCAAACACAACACCAACTGCCATACCCTCAGGAATATTATGTAAAGTTACAGCTAAAACCAACATAGTTGTTTTCTTTAACTGAGCTTTTTTCCCTTCTTCTTGATAATCTAAATGCATATGCGGAATTGTTTTATCTAACATCAATAAAAAACCTATTCCCAATAAAAATCCAATCGCAGCTGGCATAAAAGCAAATTTACCTAAATCTTCTGACATATCTATCGCGGGAATCAACAATGACCAGACTGAAGCAGCAACCATGACTCCAGAAGCAAATCCTAATAAAATTTTCTCTACTAAACGATTCATGCTTTGACGCATAAAGAAAACACAGCCTGCACCTAATGTTGTTCCTAAAAAAGGAATCAGTAATCCAATAATAACTGACGAATCCATCTTCCTTCCTCCTTTCTTTTGACATAATCATACTATAAAGGACAATTTTACGCAAAAGATGTGCAAAAAAAAGAACCCGTCAGGGTTCTCTTTCGGCATTATTTAGTTAATTCAGCGAAATATTTAATAGTTCTAACCATGTTAGAAGTATAAGAATTTTCGTTGTCATACCAAGCAACTGTTTGAACTTCAGTAGTTCCGTTGTCTAATGGTTTAACCATAGTTTGAGTTGCATCGAATAATGATCCATAAGAAATTCCGATAATATCAGAAGATACTAATGGTTCTTCAGTATATCCGAATGATGGAGTAGTTGCTGCTTTCATTGCTGCGTTAACTTCTTCAACTGTAACTTCACCTTCAACAACTGAAGTTAAGATAGTTGTAGATCCTGTAGGTACAGGTACACGTTGAGCAGAACCAATTAATTTTCCATTTAATTCAGGAATTACTAATCCGATAGCTTTTGCAGCACCAGTTGAGTTAGGTACGATATTAACTGCAGCAGCACGTGCTCTTCTTAAATCACCTTTTCTATGAGGTCCATCTAATACCATTTGGTCACCAGTGTAAGCATGAACTGTTAACATGATACCAGATTTGATTGGTGCTAAATTGTTTAATGCATTAGCCATAGGTGCTAAGCAGTTAGTTGTACAAGATGCAGCTGAGATGATTGTGTCATCAGCAGTTAAGATGTTTTCATTAACACCGAATACTACTGTTGGTAAATCATTTCCTGCAGGTGCAGAAATTACAACTTTTTTAGCTCCAGCATCGATATGTGCTTGAGATTTAGCTTTAGAAGTATAGAAACCAGTACATTCTAATACTACGTCTACTCCTAATTCTCCCCAAGGTAATTTAGAAGCATCTGCTTCTTTGTAGATTTCGATTTCTTTTCCGTCTACAACAATTGAAGATTCTTTAGCTTCAACTTTATCAGCTAAAGCATAAGTACCTTGTGCTGAATCATATTTTAATAAATGTGCTAACATTTTAGGATCTGTTAAATCGTTGATTGCTACAACTTCATATCCTTCAGCACCAAACATTTGTCTAAATGCTAGACGTCCAATACGTCCGAAACCGTTAATTGCTACTTTTACTGCCATTTCTTTGACATCCTCCTTGATTTATTTTATGACTCTATTATAGTCTACAAACTAAAATAAATCAATAAAAGTTGTAAGTAATATATAAAAAAATTCACAAGTTTCCTAATGTAAACACTTCCAAGCAAGAAAAGACTTTTTCTTACATAACAATTGACGAATTAAACAACTTTTTCCATTTTTAAATCATGAATTTCCATTATTTGAATAAATCAAACATAACATTCTTCAACCTTTATCATTTTATGAATAATCAAGCTAAATCACTCTATAATGAACTATGGAGGTCAAAACTTATGCATTTTATACCAACAGTTATTTTAAAAAAACAATCGAAAGAATATGCTTATGATATTTTCTCTAGATTATTAGAAGATCGTATTATTATGTTATGTGGTGAAATCAATGATGAACTTGCCAGTTCTATTGTAAGTCAGCTCCTTTACTTGGAATCATTGGATAATCAAGCTGATATTTATATGTATATCAACTCACCAGGTGGTAGCGTTTCAGCTGGACTGGCAATATTTGATACAATGAACTTTGTAAAATGTGATGTTTCAACAATTAGTATGGGTTTATCTGCCAGTATGGGAGCCTTTTTACTAGCTGCTGGAGCAAAAGGCAAACGTTGTGCATTAGAAAATACAGAAATCATGATTCATCAGCCCCTCGGTGGGACAAATGGTCAAGCCAGTGATATTGAAATTACAACTAAACACATTTTAAAGCAAAAAGATAAATTAAATCATCTTCTAGCTAAAATGACCAATCAGCCACTTCGAAAGATTAAAAAAGATACTGATCGTGATTATTTTATGAATGCTTATGATGCATTGGAATATGGTTTGATTGATGAAGTTTTAAAGAATAATCAATAAAGTCATGGATAATCGCCATGACTTTATTTTATTCAAGCATGATTGCTTTAATTGAAAGGCTCTTTATTTTTTGTGAATAAACATACATAACAATCTCATAAATCACAATAAAGCTAAACAAAGAAATAAACATTGCTACAAAATCAAAATGATATTGAGGAATCCCTGCAACATCTTTAAATACCACCAATAACATCATCTGAATCAATCCATATTGATAGATTGTTCCTAAAACAAACCCCAAATAAGCCATCGGACGATAACCTCCAAGCAATGCCTTAGCACATTCCTTTTGAGAATAACCAGTCAATCGCATCATAGATATCGTTTTTAAATGACCATTAATCACAGTTGTTATGGCTAGAAAAAGAGTTGTACTAGCAAGAATAATACCTATAACCATCATCATAACTCCCATCATTTCACTTGCTAGTTCATTCATTTTCATTGCCATTTGAGTCATAGAAGAAAAACAAAAAGCTGCAAAAATAACAAAGAATGCTAGTGTCTTTTTACTTTTTACTGTTGATTGACGTAATTCTGTTAAAAAAGGAATATCCTTATTATTGTTATATTTTTTTGATTGAGCTTTTGTAATAGGGGCTTCTTTCAACAATGTTAAAGATGAACCTCTCAGTTTATAATAACTATAAACGATTGCTAGTAAAGAAAATAAGACAGTTGGTAAAACAACCAAAAATATAAATAACAAGAAATGAAAATGAATAGTCATATCTGGTAAAATCTTATCTTGATTTTGTGTTGCATAAAAAGTTGGCATCAACCAAAACGAACCCCCATAACCAAGCAAACACCCAATCAAGACACTAAAACCAAAACGCCAAAAATGACTAGCAATTTTTAAACGTGAATACCCTAAAGCTTTTAATATACCTAATTCTTTTCTATGTATATCAATATAATGCTTAATATAGAAAAACAACATAATAACTGACGTTAATATTAAACATCCCCCACTAATAAAGCTAATCAGCTTCGCAGTTGATAATTGAGCTTCATAAAAAATCATCATTCCACCCATTAAAATATCATCTTTTAAAACAATCAAATCCATATAATAATTTAAAAACAAATGACAAACAAAAACTGCACAAAAAGAAATAATCATTATTCCAACTAATTTCATGACATCTTTCATTCCAACCATAAACTCACCAACCAATCTCAAATGCTGTTTTCATCATAGCATTCGTTGAGATATGTGAAATCTGTCCACTATTGATTTTGATAATGGTATGAGCCATTTGAGCAATATTTTCATTATGTGTCACCATAATAATCGTAAAACCATATTGCTTTTGTAATTTAGAAATATAATCAAGAACTTGTCTCCCAGTTTGTTCATCCAATGCACCTGTAGGTTCATCTAAAAATAAGACTCTTGGTTTTTTCGCTAGTGCTCTTGCTATTGAAACTCTTTGTTGTTCTCCACCGGAAAGTTCACTTGGATAAAGATTCATCTTAGCTTTTAAACCAATTGCTTCAATCATCTTTCGATAATCTTGATTACCAACTAAATCAGCTCCCATTTTTACATTTTTATCCACATTCATATGAGGTAATAAATAATATTGTTGAAATACAAAACCAATATTCTCTTTTCTAAATTGAGTTAATTCACGATCAGAAAATAAAGCAATATTACTTTCATCATAATAAATCTCACCACTATCTGGAACCTCTATTCCAGATACAACATGAAGAAGTGTTGACTTTCCTGAACCTGATGCCCCTAAAATAACAACAAAATCACCTTCATCAATTGTAAAACTTATACCCTTTAGGATTTCATTCATAGCTCCATAAGATTTTTTTACATTTTTAACATTAATCATTAACATTTCCTACTTTCATTTGTTTAATCAGACTCATAAATAATTCAGAAATCATCTGATTGATGTCCTCACTTGTAAAACGACACATCTTCGTTGCACATAAAGTTGCAATTCCATGAGTATATATCCATAAATGTTGATAAAGTTTAATCGATAACACTTCATCAAGATGATAGCTTTCTTGAATGGATTGGACAATTCTTTGATAACTTTCATCAATCATTGGTAAAACTCCTTGAATATCAGGAATATTAACTTGTTCATGCATAAACAATAATTGAAATAACTTTGGTTCCTGCATAGAAAAAGATATGTATTGCTTTCCAACCCCTTTAAAAGGTATGGCTTCTGATAGCCCCTTATCAATATATTCCTTATAAACAGATTTAGCTGCTGCTATAACAGCTTGCTGAACTTCTTCCATATTCTCAAATATCGTAAAAATAGGTCTTGGAGAACTCCCTAATTGCTCTCCTAACGCTCTGGCGGTCAATGCACTAAAGCCTTGACTTCTCACAATTTGTAAGGCCGCTTGAATAATTTCTTCCCTTGTAAACTTTGCTTTTGGTGGCATGATAATCTCTCCTTTTTATTTAAAACATCTGTTTTAAAACATCTGTTTTTATTATATGATGAATACTACAAAAACACAAGAAAAAAAACCAAGATATTTTTCTTGGTCATCTTATCATTCTTTTAATTGTACATACAAATGCTCATCTTCAATAATCAGTTCATCAATTGGTAAATCACAACGATAATAAAGTGCATTTTCTTTAAACATAACATGATCATCATGAATCAATTGTCTTAAAACACTCATCATATTCAGTTGTAAAAAAAGATATTCAATTTTCCCATTAATATTCTCAAATGCTAATTGATGATTTCTATAATCAATTGTAAATGAGGTTGACATATCTAAGATCCGATCTTGATATGTGATAACAGCACTCATATAAATCTTTTCATTTATTTTTAATTGTGATTCTTTAATTTGAATTGAATATTTATTTAACAATGGCTTTAAACCATATTCTAAACATGTTTGTACTTCTTTTTCATTTAAAATCATCTTATCACCCATATATTATATGTATCTTTCTATAATATATGAATATCTTTTATCACTGGATATTTTTCAAAGAGATGATAATATTCAAAATATTGATTTTCTAAAGGAATCCAACGTTCTTGAAATTGTTTGATTTGCTTGAAATTACGTTTTGATAGTCTTTCAATCTGTAATTGTGAATCTATTTTTAAAACTACAACATGACTATAATAAGGTAATAACTGAGGATGTAAAGCATATGTTCCTTCAACAATATTACGACTATGGTAAAGTCTATCAATAACTGGTTGATAAGCCATTTGATGACAATCGAAACGTTGATAATGGACTGTTTGATGTTTTGATAATGGTTTTAAAACTGTTTCTAAAAAACGTTCATAATGAACATTTCCACCAGGCTCAATAAAACGTTCAGGTGTCCTTAACTCAGCCGGTAAAAAGAAATCATCCATATGAAAGACCTGAGCATCTAACTGCTCCTGTAAATAACTTGCTAGCGTTGATTTTCCTGCTGCACACATCCCATCAATCGCCAGGATAAAACTTGACTCCTGTTTTAATAAAGTAATAAACTCATCTATACTCATGTTGTTTCACCTTGTGATTTAACCAAAATAAATGTTGAAAGTAAAACCAAGATACATCCAATAATTTTCATTCCAGTTAAACTTTCACCTAAAAATAAAATGCCGACAAACACACTTGTAATTGGTTCTAAAGTCGAAAGAATCGCAGTTAAAGAAGCCCCTAAACAACAAATTCCTTTTTGAAATAAAACCACTCCAATCAAGGAAGTCAACACTGCCACAATCATAGATAAAAAATATCCTTTCAAAGGCATCAAGACAATACTCTTGGTTATCATTCCTAATAAGAAAATAACAACTGAATTCATCATAACCAAATAGAAATTAAAAACATAAGGACTCATATAACGAATTGAAGAATGATCCATTCCTATCATATAATAAGCAAAGAAAATTCCTGAAGCAACAGCCAAAAAAGCCCCAAACATTGAAGCAGAAGTGCGTTCAATAAAACAAAATACACCCCCAATTGCAAGCATTAAACATAATAACTGTTTCTTACTTAAAGCTTGTTTATAAAACAAGAAATTAATAATACAAACAAATAAAGGATAAAGAAAGTGCAAAACTGTAGCACTTCCAACATCAATATAACTATAAGACGAATAAAGCAAAACAATTGTTAAGGTATTTCCAATCAGACCAACTTTTAAAACATCTTTGATTTGTTGAAAAGTTAACTTTAATGATTGTCCCTGATATAAAACGATAAATAAAAACAAAGGAACAACAAATAAATGTCTTAAAAAAGCCAATTGAATCCCATTACTCCCCATTGAATAAGTTAATTTACCTACTGCTGGAGTAATCCCAAAAATAATTGTCGCAATAACAGTAAATAAAATTCCTTGTTGTTTAGTATTCATTAAAAATCTTCCTTATTTCTTCTTTATCATTTGTTTGTGTCATTGCCAACATTAATAAAACTCTTGCTTTTTGTGGGGTTAAAGTATTCCCCGGAATACAACAATGATGTGGATCAAAGATTTCATCTTCAAAAACAATTCCTTGGGCAACACGTGAACAACGTACAAAAACAATTCCTTGTTTTGTTAAATCCTCAATCGCTGATAACCACTCTTGACTATAATTTCCACTTCCTGAACCTGTCAAGATAATCCCACGATGATTTTTGGCTAAGTCATAAAGTAATTGATTGGAAGCTCCCGCATAAAAATAAGCAATCCCAACAGAAGCTAAATCATCCAATTTTGCTTGTGAAAATCTTGAAGCCAAAGTATGAATCTTAAATGTTCTTGAAAAGAAATAAACTTCATGATCTTGCATATAACCTAGACATCCAAACGCCTTTTGATCAAAAGCATCAATCTTAAAATTATTCACCTTTTGAATATCTCTCCCAGAATAAATGGTATTAGAAAATAATCCCATAACTCCTTGATGACGTGCTTCATCATGAGTAGCTAAACAAACAGCTTGATATAAATTATAAGGTCCATCAGCACTCGTTGCGGTAGCTGGACGCATTGCTCCTGTAATGACAACAGGTTTTTCTGTATTTAAGGTTAAAGTTAAAAAATAAGCTGTTTCATCTAAGGTGTCTGTTCCATGTGTTACAACAACTCCATCAATTTTTTCATCTTGAACAATCTCATTAATCGTATTACTTAATTCAATCCATCTTTGTGGACTCATTTCATTACTATCAATATTCATTAATTGATATTCTTTAATATGTGCAATATTTTTAATCATTGGAATAGATTGAATAATTTCATCAACATCCATTTCACCAGCACGATAAGCAACAGTTTTTCCTTGTTGACCAGTACCAGCAATAGTTCCACCAGTTGCAACAATTGCAATCGTTTTCATTATCTCACCCTTTCATTCCTAGATATTCTATCATTTTGTCCATTTGACTACAACAATAAAAGAACACTTTTTACTTTTCATAATAAAGTGTTCCTTTCATCGATATCTCATTTCCATCTTTCCCCCTATTCCATTTCTTGGATGAGATAGTCTTTCTCTAGGATAGGTTTAAATGTATTACATACCTGATCACTTGTTTCACGCGTAATTTCAAATAATAAGATAGGTTCGTATTCATCATTTAAAACTGGATATGGATTATTTTTAATAATATGAAGTATAATTTTCAAATCTCCATCCGCAATAACAATATCATGACTCTTACAAATACGACGTAAAACTTTTAAAGATAAGTTCTGTATTCGATGATTCATGTGATATAAATTCAACATATGACATCCTCCTTTCGACATATTTTTTATAAAATATGTACCCTTTCTTTTCTACTTGTATTATAATAAATCTAATAAATAATCACAATATGCAATATGTAAGCGTTTATCTAAATTTAGACACTTTCATGAAAATTGTATAGTATTGGAGGTGGCTATTAATGAAAAATGAATATCGCAATGCAGCCCGATCTAAAGCTTTAATCAAGACTGCTTTTATTGAACTCTTAAAAGAAAAACCTGCCAGCAAGATTACTGTAACTGATATTATTCAAAGAGCTAATGTTAGTCGGGGAACTTTTTATGCTCATTATTTAGATGCTCGTGATTTATTAGAAAGTTTTGAAAGAGATTTTATTGATCAGCTGATTCGTTTTACAAGAAAACATAGAGAACCTTTATTAGTTGATAAGATTGAACTTTTATTATATAAAGCTTTGGATATTTTAAAAGAAGATTATGAAACCTACTGCTCCTTAGCCAATCAGGATTTTGATTTTTCTTTTTTTAAGAATGTAAAAGATACTATTATTCATGAATTAGTCATTGAATATTCGGCTGATGAAGAAATTGAACGTAGTTTAAATATTTATATTGGTGGCTATATTATGTTACTGAGAGAATGGCTGGAGAATCCCAATTTTGAATCAATGGAAGAATATGTACGTACGCTTGTACGTTTAGTTCATCAAGGAATCATCATATAAAAAGATGGTTCTTTTTTTGAACCATCTAATCCAATTCTTCACCATTACTTTCAATAACTTTCTTATACCAATCATAAGATTTTTTCTTATATCTCTTTAATGTTCCATGACCATCATTATCTTTATCCACATAAATAAAACCATAACGTTTTTTCATTTCTCCAGTACCAGCACTGACAATATCAATTGGTCCCCAATACGTATAACCAATCAGATTCACACCATCAGCGACTGCTTCTTTCATCGCTTGAATATGTTCACGTAAATAATCAATACGATAATCATCATTTACTGTCTCATTTTCTAAAACATCAACATTTCCCATTCCATTTTCAACAACAAATAATGGCTTCTGATAACGATCATATAACTCATTTAAAACATATCTAAAACCAACTGGATCAATTTGCCAACCCCAAGGAGTTTCTTTTAAATAAGGATTCTTTTCACCAACAATACCACCTGTATGTCCTAAGATAGGCATTCCATCTTTATAAGTCGTAGTACGATAATAAGAGAATCCTAAATAATCACTTGGATATTCTTTAATGATTTCTAAATCACCAGGTTGAATATCTAAATGCACATCATATTCTTCAAACCAGCGTTCCACATAACTTGGATAATATCCACGCATCATCACATCACTAAAAAACAAAGAACGCCTTCTTAATTGATAAGCCCCTAATACATCTTCTGGTTTACATGTATTAGGATAAACACCGCTAAGCGATAACATACATCCAATATGTGCTTCCGGAATCATTTCATGACAAAGCTTATTGACTTTACTACTTGCGACAAACATATTATGAGCAGCTTGGAATTTACATTGCATTGGATGATCAGTTTTATCAGGTTTAATTGCTGCAGCAGCAAAAGGAATCGTATGCACATTATTAATTTCATTAAATGTCATCCAATATTTCACTTGATCTTTGTATCTGGCAAAAATAACTTCACAATATCTCACAAAGAAATCAATTAACTTACGATTTTCCCATCCTCCATATTCATCATATAAATGAAGGGGTGTTTCATAGTGTGAAATAGTAACAACTGGTTCCATCCCTAACTCTAACATTTCATTAAATAAATCATCATAAAATTTTAATCCTGCTTCATTTGGTTCACTTTCATCTCCATTAGGAAAAATTCTTGCCCAGGAAATACTCGTTCTAAAACAATTAAAACCCATTCCACTCATTAATTTCAAATCATCTTTATAAGTATGATAAAAATCAATGGCCTCATGTGATGGATAATATCTCCCTTCAATAACATGATCATCAGCTTCATACATCAAACCTCTTGAAACATCAGTTACATTGACACCTTTTCCATCTTCTAGGTAAGCTCCTTCAGCTTGATTAGCTGCAATCGCTCCACCCCATAAAAAATCTTTTCTTAGTTTCTTCATAATGTCTCTCACCTCAATACAAGTATACTTCACATTTTTTTAGTGAACTTTCTTTTTTCATTTTGTGAAATCCATTTTCAAATTCAGAAACTTTAAAATTCAAGTTATAAGAAAAGACTGTATATACAGCCTTACTTATTTTGATTGGTATTGACATATAACGTAATAAAATCATCTTCCATCAATGGTCTTGAAAAATAATATCCTTGAATAATATAAGCTTGAATTTCATTTAAGAAGTCAACTTCTTGTTTTGTTTCTACTCCCTCAACAACAACCGATAAATCTAAGGAATGAGTTAAATCAATAATAGCCTTCACTATCGCTTTACTTCGATTTGTCTCATTATGTGAATCAAGGAAGTCCATATCTAATTTAATAATATCAACTGGTGCATCTTTCAACATATTGAGTGAAGAATACCCACTTCCAAAATCATCCATTAAAATTGTAAATCCATGCTTTTGTAATTCCTTAATAATAGAATAAATAAATTCTTTATCATCACAATAAACAGTTTCTGTAATTTCTAATTGTAAATTTTTAGGTTCTATTTTATATTTACGAACTAAACCAATAAACAATTCAACCAGATGAGGACGATAGAAATTTAAACGAGAGACATTAACAGAGATATTGATATCAATTCCCATTGTTTTCATCTTTTGAATAAATTGACAAGCTAAATCCCAAACATAATAATCCAATTGAATAATATACCCATTATTTTCAATAATTGGAATGAATTCATTAGGTGGAATAAATCCTTTTTCTGGATGTTCCCATCTGACCAGTGCTTCTCCACCAACAATCAAATGATTTTGAATATCATATTTTGGTTGAATCATAATAAACAATTGATGTTCAAGTATAGCCTGTTGAATATCATCAAAAATTTCTTGTTCATGTAAGATTTCCAAACGTTTTTGATCATCGTAAATTCCCACTTTTCGAAAATAATTATTCTTAACATCCTGTGAAGCCAATACAGCACGATCACACATCAAATTAATTGGCATAGAATAATCACTCATATTAAAAACACCATATCTTATAGAAATTCCCATTTCTAAATTATTATCTTCTAACAAATCAATTTCTAATAATTCTTTCACATATTCTTTAGGCGTAAAGACAAAGAACTTGTCGGCACTTAAATGACAACTTATCACATTAGTATATTGTTGACTAATCTTTTGTAATTGTTCTCCTATATAAATTAATAATTGATTACCAATTTCCATTCCATATAATTCATTAACAATCTTAAAACGATTGACATCAATATAAATCATACAAAAATCAGCTTGTTGACTATCTAAAACTTGTCTTATTTTATCAAAGAAAGTTTCATAATTATAGAGTCCTGTCAAATCATCTATTTCAACTTTTTTTCTTAAAATATCTGCTTCTTTTTTATCAATAAGATGTTGTGTATGACGTTTATTTAATATGATTATAAAAATACTTACTAAAGTAAAAACAATACCAGCAAATAAAATAAAGTAACGATACATATAAACATTATCTAAGAATGAATATTCATAACGATAACCAATTGTATAACCATACACAATTTTATCTAATTCTGCATCATTAAAACTATTAATTGCTTTATTTAAAATAGAAACCAACTGATTATCTATTTGTTTATTTGTAAATAAATATAATGAATAAGGTTCTAAAGCAATACTATGAGCCGTTAAATCATCTACATATTCTGGTTTTTGAATCATATAATTCATCGTATAAGCATTATTTATTGTTAAATCAGCTACTTTATCATGAACAGCATCTAAACATTCTTCAACCGTTGTATAATATTGAATATGCGCATGAGGATACTTCTTTAGAAAGTCTTTACCAATGGATTCAAAACCAAAATTCAATGCCACTACAGCATCATCAAAGGTATCAAAAACACTTTCATTTCTTGTAACAACAACTTGATCAACATTTAATAAAGAATGTGATATCCAATATTTATCATCCGAGATATCATCTAAATTCTTTAAGGCTCCACAATAAATATGATAATCTTCATCTAAAAAGGTTTTCATTTCTTTACGAGAATTCACTGGAACATATTCAAATTTAATATTTGTTTTTTTAGATACTTTTTCTAATATATCAGGTAAAATACCAACTATATTTGTATTTATATTTTCATAAGAAAATGGTAATAAATCATTATTAAAACCAATTTGAACAACCCCAAGTTTTCGGATATATTCAATTTCCTGGCGGGTTAATAAGGGCTGAGTTGAATAAGCACTATCACTATAATATTTATTATAAATGCTCATTTCAAAATAAGGAGCATTCTTTTTGATTTCTGTTAAAGCATCACTAATTTTATCCAGTAAAACCTGATTTCCTTCTTTAACTGTAATATAAAAAGGTTGTGGATCAAACTTAGCAACAACTTTAACCTGACTATGAATTGGTAAACTTCCTACAGCAATCATATCAACTTCATGATTCATTAAAGCTTGATTGATTTCTTCTTCACTACTATAATACTTTTTTTGATAATCAAAGTTATTTTTCATTGCATATTGTTTTAAACTTTGATTTTGATAACTATTTTTTAATAAACCAATGGTTTTATGATTCATCGCTTGATAATCATTAAAATAAATGGGTTCATCTAAACGTGTATAAACAATTGTATATTCATTACCAATAGGATATTTTGAAAAATCAAAATCTTGATCACGTTCTTTAGTATATTGTGCACTACATAAAATATCAATTTCACCTTTTTTTAATTTTTCTAAACATTTTTCCCAGCTATCAAATACATAATGATATTCCCATTGTGTATATTTAGAAATTTCATTTAAATAATCAACTGCATAACCACTATAAGCTCCTGAAGAATCTCTTTCAATAAAGCCTTTATAATCAATAAACCCTACATTAATCGTATCAACAGCCTTAACTGAAACCGGAAAAATCAAAAAAGAAAAAAGCGAAAGAATGATAACCACGGTGACTTTTATATGTTTTTTCATCTTCATCCCCACCTTGCTTATTTCTAATTATAACATTTCACTAATTTCCAAACAAGTCAAGTTGCTCTTAAAGCATCATTTTTTATCATAAAATAATCACAGATATTATCTCCTTTAGAACTATACTCATTTGTAAAAATACAAAAGACTATCCTTTTGATAGTCTTTCATTCATCCATTAATCACTTAAATCTTCACCATTGCTGGCAATAACTTTCTTATACCAATCAAATGATTTTTTCTTACTTCTAGAAAAATCACCTTCATGATTATTATTATAATTAACATAAATAAATCCATAACGTTTATCATATTCACCAGTTGAAGCTGAAACAATATCAATTGGTGACCACATTGTATAACCTAATAAATCAACACCATCATAATCAACAGCATCCTTCATTGCTTCAATATGAGATCTTAAATAATCAATACGATATTGATCATCAACAGTTCCATCAGCTTCTTTCTTATCATAAGCCCCAAAACCATTTTCTACAATCATCATTGGAAGTTCAAAACGATCATAGAACCAGTTTAAACTCCAACGAAGTCCAAGAGGATCAATTTGCCATCCCCAATCAGATGCTTTTAAATAAGTATTTCTTACAAAATCCTCTGGTACATAATCAAATGTCTTTTCATTGCGTCCTTGATATTGTGTTGCAAATGACATGTAATAAGAGAATCCAATATAATCAACTTTACCTTGAGCTAAGATGTCTTTATCTTCTTCAGTAATAAAATCATAACCTTTTCTTTCAAATTTCTTTAAGATATGAGCTGGGTAATGACCTCTGGCATGAACTTCAACATACCAATATTTTTGATGCATTGCACCAAGTGCATTCATTACATCTTCTGGATTAGGTGATGCTGGATAAACTGCATTCATTCCAATCATACATCCGACTTGTAAATCAGGATTGATTTCATGAGCGGCTTTAACAGCTAATGCTGAAGCTACCAATTCATAGTGAGCAGATAGATACATTAAATATTCGGCATCGTCACCTTCTTTTAATAAGACTGCACCTTCTTGAATTAAGTTATGTTGATTGACATCAGCTTGATTATTAATTTCATTAAATGTCATCCAATATTTCACTTTATGTTGATATCTTTCAAAACATACTTTGGCAAATTTTACAAACATATCAATCGCAGCACGATTTGTAAATCCACCATATTCCTTAGCAAGTGCCCAAGGCATTTCAAAGTGTGATAAAGTAATCACTGGTTCAATTCCATATTTATGACATTCATCAAATAAATCATCATAGAATTTCAATCCTTCTTCATTTGGTTCTTCTTCATCACCACGAGGGAAAATTCTTGTCCATGCGATAGATGTTCTAAAACATTTAAATCCCATTTCAGCAAATAAAGCTACATCTTCTTCATAACGATGATAGAAATCAACTCCAACATGGTTAGGATAATCTTCACCTTCAATAACACCATCAGTTAAGCGGCGAGGTTCACCAGTGACATTGTTTCCAGCAGTCTCCACATCTGTACAACTGATTCCTTTTCCACCTTCTTGCCAAGCTCCTTCAGCTTGATGAGCAGCAATTGCGCCACCCCATAAAAAATCTTCTCTAAATCCCATTTTTATCATCCTCCATTCTTTTTTTATTATACTACATTTTTTTAATTTTCGCTGTCACATTTTCATAAAATGAATAGAATGATTTATACTTTTTTTAGAATAGATAATTTAATGACATATTTTTGTTCATACCCAGCAATCTCACTACAGTAATCTTCATGATATAAAGGACCTATTGTTTTTGAATAATCAATCATTTTTAAAAACTCTGGTATACATGTTGAAATATCTTCATTTCTTAAAAGGAAAAAGACTGCATAGTATCTTCCCTTTGGTTTGATATAATTAGCTTCTTGTTTTTCACATCTTTTAAAAGTCCACTTAAAATCATCAAAACAATCTCTTTCAAAGATAATCCCATATTGATAACCATAATTCATATAACCAAAAAAGAACTTTCCTTCTGGTCTTTTTTCTCTTATATAATATTCATCTTCAATATCTTCTTCAAAAAGATTTAAAAACCCATATTGTTGTAAAATTGAAAATCTTTGATTTAAAAACAAAAGATTCTTTTTTATATTTTCAAATTCTTTAATCTTATTTTCAACAATCTGATATTGTCTTTGTAATTCAGTACTTTTTTTCAAAAAATCTTTTTGATCAATAAGCGCCTGAATATCTTTTAAAGACATTCCAATATTTTGAAATAATTGAATAGTTCCCATTTGATCATATTGATACCAGGCATAATAACGATAACCTTTTTCATTCACATAAGCTGGTTTTAAAAGATTGATTTCATCATAATAAAATAAAACTCTTTTACTTACATGACATAATTTTGCAAATTCTCCACAAGTCATTAAATTTTCCATAAATTCTCCTTGACTATCACGTAACGTGATAGTTTATAACTATAGTAACAAAGAAAGGAGTTGAAAACAATGTTTCAATCAAAAAAGATTTATAAAGAAGTTTTCTTCTTTTCTATTCCACTTATTTTAAGTATGTTTACCCAACAATTTTATAATGTTGCTGATACAATGATTGTTGGTCGTTTTTTAGGGGTCAATGAATTAGCTGCAGTTGGAAATGCTGGAACAATGGTCATGTTGTTGATTGTTGTATCAGGAGGATTTGAATTTGCTAGTGAAATTATTTTTTCTCGTTATTATGGTAAAAATGATTTAAAACAGATTGCTAGTGGGGCTGTCAATGTCATGAGTTTTGCGTTTGGTATATCTATTCTTTTTATGATTATTGGCTTTTTATTTTTGCCTACTATCTATCAATGGATTCAACTTCCTCAAGAATTAATACCTCTTACTAATACTTATCTTTTGACTTATATGTTAGGTGTTCCTTTTATTTATATTTATGATATTTCAAGAGCTATTTTAACTGCTTTAGGTGATTCTAAACATTGTTTTTATTTTGTTTTAGGATCAAGCTGTACCAATATTATTTTAGATTTATTACTCATCTGTGTTTGTCATTTAGGTGTCTTTGGAGCTGCCCTTGCAACTATTGTTTCTCAGATGATATTTATGTTTGTTGCATTTTTCTATCTCTACACAAAAATCAAAGACTATCCTGGTTTTACATTAAAACCACATTTTCATAAGGAACAGATTCTTGAGCTTATGCATGTTACAATACCTTCTATTATTCAACAATTTGTTATTACATGTTCATTTATTTTTATTCAATCTATGATTAATCCTTTTGGTAGTGAAATCATTAGTGGATTTGTTGCCGTGAATAAAGTGATTACACTTTCACGCATTGTCTTTTTAGGTTTTACTCAAGCTTTTTCTATTTATGCTGCCCGTTTGATTGTTGCTAAAGACTATCAAATTATTAAAGATATTTATATCTTTTTAGCAAAAATATCTTTAATCTATGTAAGTTTGATTTCTCTTTGTTTTTTAATCATTCCACATTTATTTTGTATGCCTTTCTTTTCTATTGAAACTTATCAAAAAGGTTACCTGTTCTTTAAAGTTTATTTACAATGCTCAATTCCAATGTTATTGATCAGTGTATTTAAATATATGAATGAAAGTTTATTAAGAAGTGCTATGCATATGACATCTTTTCTCATTTCTAATTTAAGTGATTTATTTGTAAAAGTCATTTCAACTTATATCTTACTTTCATTCATTTCTACTAATGCTTTTTGGTTAGGAGAAACTTTAGGTAAAAGTCTATCTTCAATATTATCGTTTATCCTTGTTTTTATAATCATTAAAAAAACACATTTAAAAGAACGCAATTAAAATTTATATAAATTGCGTTCTTTTTATCACTCATAAAATCAAGATAGTGTTCATATTTTAATTTTACCAACGTTTCATATTTTTTTCATGTTTCTTTAAATAAACTTTTTCCAATTCTTCTGGTGATATTCCATAACAAAGCATCACATCATTTAAATACATCAATGTATCACACATTTCTTCAATAAAATGTTCTCTAACCGGCATATCTTGCATGATTGATTCATCACCTTGTTTTTTAATAATATCCGCCATTTCCCCTGCTTCAATAAACATATATAAAAGCTTATCTTTCGCATTAATTTTCATTTATGTTATGAAAAAATAACTACATCTAAAAAGGTGTAGTTATTTAAAAGTCATCTCATCTAAAACAAAACATTACATCTTTAATTATCATCAGTATGATCCATAATCAAAAAACTTTCCCCATCACGTCTAAATGAATGATAAGATACCCATGGTATAGAAGTCTTTTCAAATACTTCTTCTGCCTTATGAAGCAACTCCATTAAATCCCAAGCAATAAAATCTATATATCCATAATAAATACCTGTTGCCCCACCAATCACACTCACAACATCATCACCAATAACTCTTTCAATTTCTTCTTGTACATGATATCTAAATTCAAGCACAGCTTGATTATAATTATCTTCACCAGCAAAAACATATAATGGAAAATAGAAAAATCCTGCAACTGCACCATCTCGATGAAATTCATCTACACAAAACGTACTATTATCAATATAATCAATACTTAAATATGCATGTCTTGTCATTGCCACAAAAATATCTAATCGCAAATCAGCATTTTCATCTTTATTAGGTTCTAATGAATAAAACAAATATTCATTAAGAAATTCATCCGGGTCATTAGATAAATTGACTTCACAGTTACTTATTTCATCTCTTAAATCTTTTAATAAAACAAACTTTTCATTTTTTGGTTGCTTTAGTATTTGGACGTCCTCAATCAATCTCATTGCATTGATTTCACCAAGTGCCTGATCCAAAAGCGTATTGAAAAGCCACCATACTTCCTTTTCATTTTCTTTTTGTAATAAAGCAAGTTTTTCACAATAAAGTTCTAATACAAATTTCTTATTTTCATTCATTGTCAGCCATACTTGCACATCTTCACCTGAAACTTTTTGATCAAAAGCAGCTAACATAAGTTTAGGTGTATTCCCATTTCGACTGCCCTCCACTTGCCTTCCTACAAGTATATTCCAATGTTTAAAAATCGAAGAAGGGGCATGATTTTTAAAATAAACATATTTATATAAACGAGAAATATCACCTTCTGGGGTTAAGATTAATTCATATTTCATCCCATTAAATCCAACTTCAAAAGAAGCATTATCAAATGCAACAGATAAAACTTTTTCAAATTCTGCAATTAAATCTTGATAATTTTTATCATCTATAATTGCTCGCAAATGTGCTTCTTCGCTTTCAAACACATCCCAACATCTTGCAACTCGTTTGGCAAATGGTTTTTGAAAACGTGGAAGTGCTAAGCTTTCCTTACAGGCCTCTATAAAATTCATGGTATCTTGATCATTTGGTCGAGATTCTAAAGCTTTCATAAAATGATGAAGTGCCTTCACATCTTGATCCAAATGAAAATATGCATATGCAATACGGAAATTCCAATTATGCTGTGAACCAAGATCTTCCTCTATTGATTTCAATAATTCAATAGCTTTATAGAAATATTCTTCTGATTCTTGTCCATCACTATTTTTTAGATTACCAATATTATTATAAGCCCGAGCCAATTCACTTATCAGTTCTGCTGTAAGCTTCTCTTTTTCTAAACTCTCAATTGCATCAACAATCAATTGATATTCTCCATTTTCATTCCAAATCGCACACTTATTTATTAAATCCATAACGTTTTCTCCATTTCCATTTTATTTTAAATAAATCCTATAACAATTAAAAACATTTTCATTTTGAATTATCTTTCGCTCATATATTTTATAATTTCATCAGAAGTTAATTTTCTTACTTGCGTATGATCAAATTCCTTATACTCATCCACTGAAAAGACAGGTGCCATTTGCGAGCAAGTCTTATCTTTATTTTTATCTAAATATATTTGTAAATCATGCTTGTCAGCAAATATCTTATAAGAAATTCTTCCTTTGTTGTTTTTGATTTCATAAATACCACAAGCTTTTTTCATGGTATAATCAGCACTGCGTAAATAAAGCTTTGCTATTGATAATGATTGAAAAGGAAAATTCCACCTTTGTAATCCTCTCTTTGGATCACGCTCAATACAAATACAACGACCACAAGTTCCACAAATATATTGTGTATGATTTTTTAAACAATCCAAAGGATTACGCAAGGGTGTTATTCTTTTTTCATCAACATAACATTCTTCACACATTTTTCTCACTCTTTCTATAATGTCATCACATATTCACAATACTTTATTTCATCTAACCAACCATCACGCCACAATGAATATGTATCACCTTCATACATACTTTCTATTTTCTTTTTCCATTCTTTTGGACTTGAATAGTATTGCAAATACACATCATAAGAATCTTGGCAGATATTCTTTAATTTCTGTTCAACTATTCCCATTGACAAATGATTTGTTTTTGTAAAATATGAGAATATACAATGATAATGATGATTTGTTAATACCCAAACACTATTGTGACCAGAAACATTTGGAAAATATTTATCTTTTTTTAGAATATGAAATAACGTTTTATAAGTTGCATTATCTTTTAACTGATAAACCTTTATATGATCAGTCATATCATCAGCCATACAGACACTTTGCCGATTCACTTTTATTTTCACATTCTTCACTTTCTTTCATAAACATTATTTTTTTAAAATTCGTTTTATAGAATCTAAATTAAGTAAATTGACTGTTTCAAATTGTCCTTTATAAAAGACTGCCCAATTGTTAAAAGGACAAGGCAATTCTTTGGCTTTTTCTAATGTATCAACATAAATAAAAGAAACTGGTTGATTTTGACTACGACAATACTCCTTTATCATATTAATATATTGATGAATAAAAGGACATTGATCATCATAATAAATCGTTAATTCCTGATTTTCAATTTTTTCTTTTTTAGCACTTTGACTAAAATGAGGGATTGTTCCATCAAAAGAAAGAGCTAATAATTCATATCCACTTTCTGTTGTTTCAACAACTTCAAAACCATATTTTTTAGCAAAAGATTGATCTGATAACCATGCTTTTTGTCTTTGAGAACCTAACATACAAACTCCAGACTTTCCTTTTGATTTCGCATCAGCCAAACAATATTCCATAAGTTCTTTGGCATAGCCTTTTCCTTTTTCTTCTCCTGTTACCCATAAACAATAAATATAAAGATAATTTTCTCCAACAATAGGAACCCATGCTTTTTCTAATGGTGCATATTCAATAAATACAACTGCTTTTTTATTCAGTTTTCTAAAAACATGTCCTTCTTCAAGACGTTTTAATAACCATGCTCTTTTTGCTTCTACACCAGGATGAGGTTTCCTTGTTCGAATAATGCAACACAGATGTTCACTTGTTAGATTCTCAGTTGTTAAATTTATAAATTCTTCATTCATATAGACTCCTATCCTGCTATATCAGCATCTTCAAAACCACTCTCAATATTTCCACTGACAATAATCACATGTCCATAAAACAAATCACCATCATCATAAAACAATTCAAAATCCCCATCTAAAGAAACACAGACTTCACTAATTGATATACGTTTTATAAAATCTTCTTCACTTATTTCATCATCGCCTTCTTCATCCGCCCAATCATTGGCTAAATCTGTTAAAGACTGGGCAGCATATTGTTTGGCTTTAAGATCCCATTGACAAGAATCATCTAATAAAACTTTTAATGAATGTAAAGCATTATTTGCTGTTTCACTTTCTTCATCTTTATCTAAATGAATTAAACATTCTTGTTGATTGAAGATTCCTGATCCACTAAACAATCCTAAAGATTTATCTAACTTTAATTCACCACATCCATCAGGATGAATCACAACATCTTTTTGATATTCTTTTAATATTTCATCAAGACGTGGTTCATGACAATTTCTTTTTACAACTTCTTCAACTTTCAACCATTTTCCTTTTTCCATTTCTTTTTGATTGTATGGATTGATATATGGCAATGATTCTCTCACTTTTAATTGATAAATTGTTTCCTTTGCTAATCCCAATTTCTTTTTAGACGTACGACATTCTCTTTCCGTTACAAGCCATTGTAATATACTTTTTCTTTCTACCAATTCTTGAGTCGTTAAATCTATATAGGCAAGAGTACGTATACTTACTGTCCATAATTCTTCTTTACCACTTTTGCCAGCTCCCATATCATCTTCAGTAAGAACGAATATGTCTTTGATTTGTTTATCAAATTTAGCATCAAAATCTTTTTCTTCTTGTGTTAATTTTCTTTTAAAAATTCCCATATTTTTCTCCCTCTTTCATTTTATTATATATGAATGATAGCTTCCATTAATAGAAAGATATGATCACATTTTTGACATAGGCCACCAATATAGTATTTCTTTTGATGTTCATTCACTATATAAGTTCCTATATGAACCTTAAATATATCTTGTTTACAATTGGAACATTTCTTTATCCTCAACTTTAATTCTTCTGGTTTTTGATGATGAAACAATTCAATAACATCTCCACAATGTATACATATCAATTGAATAACTTGATTTTGTTGATCAATTTTCACTTGAAATTCATGATGACCACATGAACATTTAGCAACTTCTATATCCAATGGTTGATCTGTTAAACTTGATAAATAAGTGTCAATATCATCTTCACTCACTTCTTTCCAACCTTCTTTATTGCTCATGGTTTCATAACAATATTTTGTGAGATAAGGATATTCATTAGATTGTTTATGATGGCATCTTGCCCATGCACGTGCAGGAATCGATAATAGAGTTTCAAATTCTAAATCTGTTTTTAATTTTTTTCTTCCTGCTATAACTGCATTGTAGAAAGGCTTAGAATTAATCAAAGCAACACAACGTATATATAAAAATTCATCAGCTGAAAAGTTTTCACCTTTATAAATACTTTGCGCTATTTTTCTTGTATCTAATGTATATAATAATTCAGCCATCATTTCATCAAATGAAAAAATAAGTGTATCACCCCATTTAGCAAGCGTTTTTATTAATGGTTCTATAATCGCATTTTCATCTTCTTGACTCCAATCTAACATATCTGTCAAATAGAAAAAATCAAGCGGTGTCATTTTTTTGTTATAAAGAATAGCCTGAATATAAATAGGTGGTTTGCCTGGTCCTGGCATATAATAATGACGTTCTTTTTTGGTCTCATTATCTTTCATTATATTTCTCCCTCATATTATCTATTGTTCTTTACTGTTAAATTATAACATTTCTGCATGTTATACACATTCTTTTTCAAACATCTTATTAAAAAACTATCTCTATGCAAAGAGATAGTCCTTAATATATTTATTAACCTAGTTCTGTTCGTCGAATTATTGTATAAGATCCTACTGCTAAAATAGTTACAAAAACAAGTAATGTTAAAACTGGAAATATATAATTAATTGTCCCATTAGCCATAAAGCCCATGACTTCCATGAATAGTTTCAAGATATCACTTATAACTTCTGCAGTGAAAACGTATCTAAACAAAGCCACAACTAATAAGATAATACCTCCAAAAATAACTCCTAGATAAATTGATATAACCTTTCCTACTTTATTAATTACTAATATAACCAAATACAACAAACTACAAAACGCTACATAAAGAAGAAATAACCACAACCAATTCATAAATATATTTTCATAGCCATATAAACTACTATATAAAGACAGATAGCCACTATTTATATAATGTAACATATTTGCTACTACTGTATCAATAAAAGCCATTGTTCCAGAGATAAAGCAAAACATAGATATTGTTGCAATAAATATATATTTACGGGTAAACCCATTTTGAATCAACATCTTAAAGTCATCATGAAATCCCAATACACCTAAAATTCCAACATAAATAAGGGTATTTATTTCTAAAAAATTTGTTCCTATATCATCAAAATTACCTAACACAAGTCCTATACCAATGCTAATAAATCCTACGCTTAAATATTGTATTGCATAGAACATCCATATATACTTAAACGAAGTCATACATTCATATTGAATAATAGATTTCAATTTTTTCATATCAGTTTCCACCTTTCTCTGTCAATTTGACAAATAGTTTTTGCAAATTCATATTTGCAAATGATAGATGACTTTCCTTAGAAAGCTGTGTCTTTTTTCCTATGATATAAGCAATTTTAAGATTACCTAATTCATCATCCCCTATAACATTTTTATCAATACAATATGCATCTACTTCACTTGCAGGACCAGATACACTGTATCCCATTTCTAATAATGAATCTACATTAGATTGTAATAACACCTTTCCCTTGTCAATTAAGACAACTTCTTCAATGATATTTGCAACTTCCTCAATGAGATGTGTAGCTATTATGATTGTGTTTTCACTTTCTTCATAATCTTTTAAAAGTAAATTATAAAACAACTCTCTATGATTAGCATCCAAACCTAAAACTGGTTCATCAAAAATCACATAAGGTACATCAATCGCTAAAGCAACAGTTAATTTAAAAATAGATTGATAACCTTTTGATAAAGCCTTAAATCTTTTATTTGTATCAAGATTGAATTTTTCAGCTATTTCAAATGCTTTTTCTTTATTAAAACTATTATAAAATTTTTCTATCCATTTAAAATGATCTTTGATTTTCAAACTTGTATCATATAAGTCAACTTCACTCATACAAAAGATTTTCTCATGAACATTCATGTTCTCTTTTGCCAAATCATTATCAATTAGAATTTCTCCACTATCTGCAAAAATACGATTAGCAATGATATTAATAAGTGTTGATTTCCCTGCTCCGTTTCTTCCTAAAAAACCATAAATCTTACCATACTCAAAAGAAAAAGAAACATCATCAAGCGCCATTACATCTTTATATTGTTTACTAACATTCTTAATTTGAATTGCGTTCATCTTCATAACCCCTTTCTATCAAAGAAATAATTTCATTTTTCGTCATATGTAATTTATTAGCTTCCTCAATTAGTGTCGCTATAAATTGATTATAGAATTGTCCCTGTCTTTTCTGTCGTATTTTTTCAACTGCTCCTTCTTTTACAAACATCCCTAATCCCCTTTTTTTATAAATAATTTGTTCATCCACAAGTAAATTCATTCCTTTCAAAACAGTATGTGGATTAATATTCAATAATGCTGATATTTCATTTGTTGAAGGAATTTTTGTTTCCTCTGGATATAGACCTGTAAATATAGAATCCTCTAATTGTTCTGAAATCTGAATAAATATAGGCTTTTCTATATTCGAATTTATGTTCAAGTCAATCACTCCTTTCTGTTTGTATGTTTGTTACTCAAGTAACTAACTACCTTACACTTCTAATATATACGATTTAAAGAACAATGTCAATAACATTTAACAAATCTTTCTTACTATCATTTTCCCAAGCATGATATAATCTAAGAAACAAACAATTATAACCCCAATAATATGAAAGGAACGTCTTATGGATATAAAACTTATAAAAAAAGAACTTATAGAACAAATGAAAACACATTTTAAAGGTAATATTTATCATTGGACTCAAGTATCATTTTCATATAACTCAAATAAAATTGAAGGAAGTCGATTAACTGAGGAACAAACAGAAATGATTTTTGAAACAAATTCATTCATCACAAAAGCAGACGAAGCCATCCAAATGGATGATTTAATAGAATCCATGAATCATTTTAAGTTATTTGATTATATGCTTAAACATATAGATGATCCTATTTCCATACCAATGATTATAGAAATGAATACAATATTAAAAAGAAATACTAGTGATGAAGCAAATCCAAGATATAATATAGGTGGATTTAAAATCA
This sequence comes from Longibaculum muris, assembly GCF_004343035.1. Classification (GTDB taxonomy): domain Bacteria; phylum Bacillota_I; class Bacilli_A; order Erysipelotrichales; family Coprobacillaceae; genus Longibaculum; species Longibaculum muris. The sequence goes on along the minus strand of NZ_SMCQ01000022.1, from coordinate 12,439 downwards.
TTCCTAATATGATTGGTTTTATCAACGCCATTCATACAACCGCCCCACTCAAATACAATATAGTTAAAAATTCAAAAGAGTAGCTATCGCTACGCGATAACTACTCACTTAATCCTTCACTCTTGACACAGACAGAGCCGTTTACAAATTGTTTTATAATGAGGATTTTTCAATTATCTTTTTCAATTTATTATGTAAATATATAAATCCACTACTCGTCCAAGTATATGCTGGATCACGTAGACCTGTTCCAGTCTGAGCATCAAAGTTTTCAGCAAATCCTTCCCTCTTTATAATATTTAAAAATTTTATAATTATTTCTTTAACAAGTTCATTTTCACCTATTTCATCCAGCGAATCAATTAAAACAATCATTTCAGATGCCCATATTGGACCTCTCCAATAACCATCACTTTCATAGAAAGGACTCGTTGTTTTTTCTGTTGCAAATCCATATTCTGTCATAAACTCTGTTTTTAACTCATTAATCATCTTTGATACAATATTTTCGGGGAGGTATTTTGCAATAACTAAAGATGCATATGGTAAAATAGAATCTGATTTTATTATCTTCTGCGTGACTGTCTCTCTTGCAATAATACAATCATCAACAATAAAATGTTCTTTAAAAAGTTCAATAAGTTTTTTCTTTTGAGATTGAATCTTTAAATAATCTTTATGAAGCAATAAAGCTATCTTTTCTAATGTTTCTAATCCTCTAATGAGATAAGCTGTTAAATCAGGTGAATCCACAACAAAATTATTTATAAACACAGTACTATTATCATATCCAGAATCATTTCCATGATGATACTCAGGTATTCCATCATTATTACAATCGTGATACTCTAACCAATAATTTATTTGTTTATATAATTTATCATAAATATCTTCATACTGATTTTCATCGAAATCAATGTCTTGCATCATTTTGGATATAAATAATCCTTGAATGGGAGGTTTAGCAAAATTCCAGTGAATATTTGAATCATTCATTGAACCAGGTAATTGTCCATATTGATCTTGGAAATCATAAACAATCATCATATTATTATAAGCTAATTCATTATCACTTCCCATTAACCCAATACTGTTAAAACAGTGATCCCAACTCCATATACCTGGAAAAAAAGTATTTGAAATATAAGTTGAATATCTCTTTAATAATCCTTCTGGCTTCACTGTTGCTGACCAGGTAGTGTAAATAGCATCGACATAAGTTTGACTATACTGACTAAGTGGTTTAGGAAATCTTAAACTATATTCTTCAAAATAATTCTTAGCATGTTGAGCATATTTTTCATAGGTAAAAGCTATCTTTTCCCTTTTATTAATATGGGTGGGAATATCCTGAACTATAATATCAAATTCATCACCATTAATCTCAAATTTTGATTCAGAACTACCTTGCATGTCATCAGCATATTGTTGTTTTAAATTCATATCTTTAGAACAACTCACAAAATATTTTGTTTGAGATTTATAACTATTAATAACATAATAATCTTCTGTACCATCATTCAACTTTAATGAATAATCATATTTAGATTGTGGTAAAGTATCAAGCACAAGAGATATATTTTTACCTTTTACATGAAGAATGACATTTGAATCATTAACAAAACATATCTTTATTATAAATTGTTTACCTATTAATTTTATTTCATGATAATCATAAACAATACTATAATCAGCTTCTTTTCCATTACAATATGGTATGAGTTTAAAAACACCTGTACAATCCCTAGACTTACCTTTTACCGATTTGAGATACAAACCATCTCCTTTTGGATTCGTAATAATACCATGATAAGATAAATGATAATCATAAAATGCAATTGCCATATATGAACCATAATAACTGAATGGCGTATCAATTAAATTAAGCATAAATTTCTCCTATCATAATTCTACATTTTCTTCTTTTAATTTGCTCTTATCGAAAGCTTTAACAAATGGTATACAGAGTGCAATATATAAAGCAGCAAGGACAAGTTGCCAAATAAAGCCTGATATATGTCCGCCAGTTGCTAAAAAGCCATAAATACCGGCAGGTGTTGTCCATGGGACCCCTGTTCCATTTAGTCTAGCAACTAACCCTATAGATTGGACAAAATATGTCAGTCCTGCTCCTATCATTGGAAAAACAACATAAGGAATAAAGAAATACAAATTATACATGATTGGTAATCCAAAAACTAATGGTTCATGAATTCCAAAAATAGCAGGGACTAATGCCATTTTACATAATGGCTTTGTTTGTTTATTTTTACAAATAATCAAGCAAGCTATGCAAATATAAAGACCAATTCCACCCGTAAAAGTTTGAAACTCATTTGTAAGAATATTAGGGAGAGCATTTCCAGCTTGAGCAGCCAATCTATTTTGATCCGACATCATTATTAAGAATGGTGCTAAAACTCCACCCATAACAATTGATGAGCCATGAATTCCTAGCATCCATAGAACACCAGTAATAAATAGAGCAAGAATATATCCCCAGACACTACCACTTAATGCAGCTAATGGTTGACCAATAACAGTATTTATGAAGATATGAATATTTCCATATGAAGTCACACCAATAACAAGTTTAATAATTAAAAATAATATAGAGATAATGGTCATTGGAATTAATGAACTAAAAGAATCAGCAACCATTGAAGGAACTTGTGGTGGTAACTTGATTTTTATTTTATTTTTTCCCATTAACCATCTATATAATTCTGGAACAATAAGTGCGACGATAATTCCAACTATGAGACTACCAGTTCCAAAATAATTAGTCATAACAACATTTTTTTCATTAAGCACATCCCATGGCGTTAATAAAAAATACATGCATAAACTAAGTACAGATCCATACATGGGATCAATTTCACCTTTATACTCCTTACATAAATGATAAGAAATAAATAATGTTGAAATAATAGCACCTAGATTCATACTACCATTCATTATTGATGTTATAGCATTCTGCCATACACTGGCATCTTTAAATCCAAATATATTTGTTATAAAGTCGATATAACCTTGATAGGGAAAATATGCTATTAATAATGCAATTGCTCCAATTATAGTGAATGGTACATATGCCATCATTCCTTTTTTAATAGCATTTATATGTTTTTGTTCTGTAATCTTTTCAACAAAATCCAAAACTTTATCTTTAAATTTCATACTCTGTTTCTCCTTTCGTGAAAATCATTGAGTAACTTCTCAGCTTGTTGTAAGACTTTTTGTCCATCGCAACACCCATAAGCAACAGGATCGATAATATCTACTGGTGCCTGATCTTCTAATAAACGTTTTAGTGTTCTTAATTTATATTGAATCTGTGGTCCAATTAATAAGACATCAAAATTTCCTATTTCATCCTCTACAGAATCAATGTCAACAGCCCATATAATATAATTTTTCCCCTGCCTTAGAGCAGATTCTTCCATTTGTGCAACAACCATGCTAGTAGACATACCAGCATTACAGGCTAACATCAGTCTCATTAGTTCACTCCTCCTTTTGTTCTTAATTCTTCAAGTTCTTTATATATATTGACAAATTCTTCTGCTTGTTCTTTCATCATAAGTGCCATTGTTAAATGGTCTTGTGCATGAACAAGAATTACATCCATATTCATATGAATTCCTTGTGCTTCGGTTTGAATCAATTCAAACTGTATGCTATGCGCTTTCTTTAATTCATCTTTAGCTTTGTTTAAATATTCTTTTGCCTTAACAAAATCTTTTTCTCGTGCCGCTTCAATCGCTAACATTGAATAAGATTTAGAATTTCCAGCATTGGTTATAAGCTGATAAGATATTTTTTCATTTTGCATTATTTTCACCATACTCTCTTTCTATAGTTGATAAAATAGTCATTAAATCTTCAAATGTAGGATTTTTAATAAATTGATTCATATACTTTTCTGACATTAATAATTTAGATGTCATTTTATAAAAATCTTGAATATTCTTATTTTTCTTTTGCTCTATCGATATTAAGAATACAACTTTTATTTCTTTCTCTTTCCAGATGATTGCATCTTTTAAAACTGCAACACAAGCAAATGTTCTTTGAGACAATGGTTCTAATGGGTGCGTAAGAGCAACGTGATTTCCAAACTCTGTCGATGTAATTGCTTCTCTTTCTAAAATACTTTTTTCAAAAGTTTGAGGAATATCTTCATACAAAGAAATAGTATGACACATTTCTTTTATAATTTCTTTTCTATCTTTACAATTTAAATTGACTATAAATAATTCTTTTGAATAATATTTATACATATGTTGATTTTCATTTGTTAATATTTTTGAAATAGTTTGGATATCATTTTTATTTAAGAAATAGTCTATTTGTATAATGGGTATATCAACTTTTGAAAGAATTGGAACTGTAGAAAAAATGTAATCAAAATGTTGTATATCTATCTTATTTAATTCTCTTTCTCCACACGCTTCAATTTTATCAATATATTTTCCAAACTCTTCTTTATATTTGTATAGTAAAAATTGTGATGTTCCTAATCCAGATGCACAGACAATTAATATGTTTTTCTTTGTAACAAAAGTTTGTTCCTGTTCGATTGCAAGTGCAAAATGTAGAGCTATATATCCTATTTCATCATCTTCAATGCTTTTACCATAATAACTACTAATAATTGAACAAGCATATTCTCCGATTGTATAAGCATATAAATAATTTTCCTTGATTTTGTTTAATAACGGATTTCTCATATTCATATTTAAATTGATACGAAACTTCATTGGAACTAAATGTTTACATAAACCTAATTTCAATTCTAGGTTATGTCTAAAATCAATATGAAATTTTTCATAAACCCTATTTAATATATTTCCAGTTAACTTCATAATTTCTTGAGTAACAACAAAGTTTTCAGAATCAGTCCACATTTTCTTTCCAGCTAAATGTATGGCTATATATTCGACTTCACATTCTGGAAAAATACAGTCGGTTCTTTCTTTGAGTATAATACATATTTCTTTGGCCATTATATACTCTTTTTCAATATCTATATTCATCTTCCTTAATGAAATACCTTTGGGAACAATTGTCCACCCTTGTTTAATTCTGTTCATTGATATATAAATATGATTAATTAAATTTTGCAATGCAATATCAGACATTTTAAAATGATATTTTTCAAAAATTTCAGTAAGTATTTTTGATATTAAATTCAATTGATCAGCAATTTCACCATCATTTTCATTCTGAAACATCAAACTAGATAAGCATAAACGAAAATTAAATTCAGAACCAATAACTTTAATCCCATAATTTGGTCTTCTTTCTATTCTTAGATCATACTTCTTTATAATTTGTTCTAACTTCTGTATATCATGACTCAATGTTTTTGAAGAAATATATAATATATCACTCAAATCATCTCGTTTATAATATTGATTAGATGATAGTAATAGCCTCAAAAGAAATTCTACTCTTTCTTTTGAATTATTTGGGAGTTTATATAAATCATTTATTTGCTTTATAGATTGATTATAAAGATTTTCATCAATTATCTCTAAACAATATCCATATCTAGGTTTTGAAATAATCTTGGCGCCTTTTAGATTATCATTAATTTCTCTAATTCTAGTTCTAATTGTTTTATCACTACAGCGACATTCAATAGCTAAATTTTTAGCAGAAACAAACCTATTCTCACTAATTATTTTTAGAATATGACTATATATCTCTTCCATAATTTCACTCCCTTCCTATTACACTTTCTATTTTATCATTTATTGACATAAAGACCATCCAAGGATTTTCTACATTTAATATAGAAATTATTTCTACTTATATGAACTAACATTTATCTATATTATAAATATATTATTTTTTACAGTATATAAAAGTAAGTAAAATTTATTGAAATAATAATTACAGTCTTTATTGATAAAGTACACTAGATGTACCATATAAATATATAGTAAATCTAGTGTACTATATTGGAAGGTAAAAATGGATAAAATAATGATAGCATCAAAATAGATTTCTTTATTTTGTAGATTAAACACTCATATAAAACGTAATTTTCCAATTCATCCTAGTGAAAAGGGAATCCTTATTTATCTTGTTAAAACAAACGAAGAAAAAACACCAAATACGGTTGCAAAATTTTTTAATGTTACAAAAGCTATGTCGACAAATATGGTAACTTCCTTATTATCAAAAGGATTTATTCAAAAGAGACAATCAAAAGAAGATAAACATAGTTATATCCTTGTTCATACAAAAAATTCTATCTAACTTGTAGATAGTACTATTAAAGAATATTTTAAGATTGTATCAATATTAGAAAGAGGATTGGGAGAAAAAGCCTTCTAGGAATTAATCATTTTATCAGAAAAAGCAAATCATATTTTATTGGGAAGAAAAAATAATGGATAGAATTTTAATTACTGGTGCATCTGGAAACGTAGGCAAATATGAAGCACAATATGCCTTGAAAAATAGCCAACAAATTAGTGTTGCTGGGACACAGATAGATGGACCTATTCAAATATACAAAAACACCGCAAAGATAGTTCAATTCGATTTTACAGATTCAACAACATTTGATGCTGCTTTAGAAGATGTTGATAGAGTTTTTTATTATGCTTCCACTCATCTTGAAAATCCTGAAGATATAAAACCTTTTATAGATAAATTGAAAAGTATATTGAAGAGACTAGATTCCCATACCGTCATATTCGTCTTAGTTTCTTTATGCAAAAAATAAGTGGCATACATGACTTTAAAATCAAGCATTTCAATACAGTTATTATTCCAGCCAATCAATCATTAACAAGTTTTATAGATACAAAAGATATTGGTTAATTCACTGCAAAAAATCACTTCAACATTTGAAGATATTATGAGAAAAACATAGACATTTCAACAATTTGTAAGAAATAATTTAGCTGTCTGGAAATAACGATATTTATTAACTATATCTAAATTAGATTTGGTTCGACTTTCCCACATCTATATTCAAAATTATTAATGAGGTATCCTGATACTTCTATTTTTATGATTTATTAAATAATATTGATTACTATTTATTAACATTTCTATTTGTCTCTTTTGCTCATATTGACATAATATCCACTGATAATCTTCATTAAAGATTTCAGAAGGAAGGATATCTAATCCAGAAGCCATATTACAAACCAATCAAAATGATGAGTTTCTTTCTCCTTATTCCACTCTCGTATAATTATCTAATTTGATACCTACTGATTTTGCCATCTCTTACGATAGTGCATATTGTGCCTTAACGGGTTTCTTCAGACCTACAAGACTGTCTCATCGTAATTATAAGACTACTCATAAAGTCCTTCCTGAATCGTTTCTTTAAACAATTCATTATATCCCTCACCAAATTCCATACCTAATGCAGTTAAGATATCACTGACAGTCATTACTGATGGATCAGTCGAACCATTTTGAATAGATAAAATGACATTATAATGTTTATCAATTTTCTTAGCTAGAGTCGATACAGTTAATCCAGATGACTCTTATATTTCTTTCAGATGGGTTTCAGTTGCTTTTATACTGGCACGCATATTTTATACTTCATCCAATTTTACTTCATCTTTACAAACAAATTTTAAATCAAATAAAATCGATTTCTGAACATTGTGAGGAATATCATTCTTTTGATTCATCAAACTATTCATGATTTTTTCTTTTAACTGCTTTGATACTTTCTTATAAGGATTACGCTGATTGACTCTTAAATGAATGAGTTGACGCATTTTTTCATAAGGATAATGATAAAGTTCTAATAAATAAGGTAATCTTTCCCAAGAATCTTCCTCCAATAAGATCATCAGCAAATATCTTGAATGATGTTCAATTGATACTTTTTGATAAGTTTCATAAACCACTTGCGCAGTATAATGAACTTTATTTTTCTTAATAGATTGAAAAGCAGCTTTAGACAAAGTCATTCGTTCATCTAATAAAAAACGCCAATAAATATCTTGACCCTTCTCTTTCATTAAACGACTCAAGGCTTGAATTGTTACTTTTACAATTCTTTCCTGTTCACTTTCTAAATAAGGCAATAAAATATCAATGTCTTGACTTGTTCCAACTTCGCTTATCCCTAAAATAGCTATTGGATCAGGTAAATGATCATGATAATACTCTAAAATATTGATTTGCGTATGTTTTTTTAATAAGAAGCGTACATATTCACGAATTGCATGACTTTTATCTAATAAATCATTTTCTATACCCTTCCATATTCTTTGATTTCTTTCATAATAACATAACATGGCTTCTTTTCTGACATAAAAATTTAGATGATGTAAATAAGTGTATAACTTATCTTGATTCATTTCATCACTTTGTAAAAAACTTTTTGTAATCAATAATAAACAAAATGAATTTTTTTCTATATTTAATAATTCTTCAATCAGTTGATAAGATAATAATCCATATTCTAAAGTAATTTGATAAAAAGCTTTACGTATACATTCATCTTTTTGCATGAAGTTATGAATATTCAATTCAATAAGTAACTTTGATAATCGCTTGATATAATGCTTTTCAATATCATCTAATTGTGCTTGTTGACGTCTTTTAGACTTTTTTAATTTTATGAAAACATAAGAGGCATCAATCAACTCATCCAATAAAGATTCAGATATTCGCCAATATGACAAAGCATAAGCTTTGTCACGAACTTCCTCAACCCAATCATTCATTCTTATCATGATAAAAACAAGTGTATTTGGATAATCAACTAGTATGTTTAAACACTTCTCTCTAAAATAACCACTTGAATGAAAACAACCCATAATTAATAAACTTACATACCCATCCTTTTTAAAGAAATAATCACTTATCGTTTGAATATCTATATTTTGCCAATCAATTGACCATAACATTGATGTATAGTTACGCCAACGTTCCCCAGCTTTTATAATTTGAGGAATATTCATTGTAGAAAGATAGTCATTCCCTATGTTTCCTAATCTCACGATCATCTTTTGATTTTGATAGTTTAAAACTTGATAAGCATTCGCATATAAAGATAACCAATCTTGTGGTTTTTCTTCTAATTGTTCGAGTGATAATTGAATATATTCAGGAATAGTTTTTTTAAAAAAGTTCATCTCAAAATGTCCTCCTTTTCATTTCCTTTATTATATCTTATTGCCAATATATTCCAAAGTTAATTTTATGAAAGAAAAATATTTCATTTTCATTTCCCCCATTGACTTTCTTTATTTTTCATCTATCATATCTTTATGGGAGGGAAATTATGGATCATCAATTAACCAAAGGACCTATTACAAAGTCCTTATTACTATTTTCTTTACCTATGATTTTAGGTAATTTATTACAACAATTTTATAATATTGCAGATACTTTTATTGTTGGACAATATATTGGATCAAATGCTTTAGCGGCAGTTGGTTCTTCTTTTACCATTATGACTTTTTTAACTTCTATTATTTTAGGGTTATGTATGGGTAGTGGTATTTTATTTTCTATGTTATTTGGGGCAAAACAAATTGATAAGATGAAAACATCTTTTTGTCTTTCTTTTATCGGTATTGCAGTTTTATCCATTGTGATTGAGATTTTATGTTTATTATGCATTCATCCTATTTTGTCTTTTTTAAATATTCCTAGTGATATTTATCAACAGACTTATGATTATTTATGGATTATCTTTTGGGGGTTCTTTTTTACTTTTCTTTATAATTATTTTTCTTGTGTTTTAAGAGCTTTAGGGAATTCAAGAGTTCCATTAATATTTTTAGCTATTGCGACTATAGTTAATATTATTTTAGATGTCTTTTTTATTGTGAGTCTAAGATTAGGTGTGAGTGGTGCTGCTCTAGCAACGATTATTGCTCAGGCATTAAGTGGCTTTGGGATTATGATTTATGTCTTTTTAACTCAAAAAGATTTACTTCCAACGCGTCAACATTGTCATTATGATATTGAAGTCTTTCAAAAGATTAGAGATTATTCATTATTAACATGTATACAACAATCTGTTATGAACTTTGGTATTTTAATGATACAAGGTTTAGTCAATAGTTTTGGAGTCTTGACTATGTCTGCTTTTGCAGCTGCTGTGAAGATTGATTCTTTTGCTTATATGCCTGTTCAAGATTTTGGAAATGCTTTTTCTACTTTTATTGCACAAAACAAAGGAGCCAACGAAGAAGAAAGAATACAAAAGGGATTAAAATCAGCAATTTGTATTTCTACAATCTTTTGTTTAATGATTTCTTTTGGCGTTGTTTTCTTTGCTAAAGAATTGATGCTGATTTTCATTCATCCTAGTGAAATTGAAATTATTGCTCAGGGTATTCAATATTTACAAATCGAAGGAATGTGTTATTTAGGAATTGGTTGTTTATTCCTACTTTATGGTTATTATCGTGGAGTTGGAAAACCTGGTATTTCTGTTGTATTAACTGTTATTTCTCTAGGAACCAGAGTAGCTTTGGCTTATCTATTTGCCCCAACACTCGGTCAATGTGCGATTTGGTGGGCTATTCCAATCGGTTGGTTCTTAGCAGATTTTACTGGAATCTTTTATGGAATAAAAAAAGAAAATTGGTTGCAATTCAATAAATAGAGTATTTATAAAAGATAATCATATCTTTATATAATTTATTATTTAGTTATGATAAAATAAGGTCATATAACTAATCTAGGAGGAAAACTATATGTTTAATTCATTATTTAAAAATAAGGGTAATAGTATTGAAAATCTTCTTGAAAAAGTCAAAACAGCAGAGACTCAAGACTTTAATCACATGTTTAAAGCTTATTATCAATTAGGAAAAGCATACTTAGAAAAAGGTGATAATGAAAGAGCTATGCATTATTTATCAAGAGCTGATAGTTTAACTATGTCTATTGATGATATCAATGCTAGTGATAAAGAAATGGATGAAGTTTCTGATTTCATTGGACAATTAGAAGATGAAGATTTACTTCATTTATGTATGTTACAAGAAGTAGAAGAAAAGAGTGAGAATTTAAACTATGTTCAAATGTCTTTGTGGAATCTTTTCACACTATGTCGTTTAGAAAAAGTTTTAGTCTCATTCGGAAATAATGAAGATTGTGAAATATTGACAAAGATACCTGATTGTATTGATTTGGTTTTTAAAATATTAACAGAAGGAATTAATGAAGAAGAAATTGAAAATGCTCATGAATTATTAAATGATCTTTATGATTTTTCTGATTCAGAAGCATTCTATGCTCCACAAAATACAATTTCACTTCCTCAATTGAATGAACCCCTTCAATTATTTGATACAACAGGAAGTGATGCTATGAACTCATTACAAATCTTTATTGATCATGAAATTAATAATTTCTTAGAAACTGAAACTTCTGATGATTTCGCAGTTGATTTCGTTGTTGCAGCATTAGGGACTTTAAAAAGTTATTATCTACGTACTCAAGATGGAGACATCACTAATATTCCTCAAATTCAAAAAGAAATTAACAATATTAGAGAGGATTATGAATTGTTATTTAATAAACCATCATTAGAGGACATTGAATCTAAAATGAAACAATATCGTGAAAATGGATTATTTTAAAGAAAAAAGTTAACATCAAAAATCAAATGATGTTAACTTTTTTTCTTTAACTATGTAATATTTCTAAAATATCTTCCTGACTATTTATCATAACAAATTGCTTTGTTAATTGTTCTAACTCTTTTCGATTACAGTTTCTAATTAATTGAATTGTTTCTTTTGATAAATATCCAATCTTTGTCTTTAACAGCTCTATTAACATTGTCTTTTTTCCTTCCCTTTTTCCAATGTCTAATCCTACTTTTTTCCCAACATTCTTTCCTTCATTAAATCCAGCTTTTCTATTCCTTTTCGCAAATAAATCCAATGACGTACACATAATCATTATCTCTCCTAATCTTTGATAATCTTAAAAATCAGTTTAAACAGTTTTTCAATATTTCTAAAATATCTTCCTGATTGTTTATCATAACAAATTGCTTTGTTAATTGTTCTAACTCTTTTCGATTACAGCTTCTAATCAATTGAATTGTTTCTTTTGATAAATATCCAATCTTTGTCTTTAACAATTCTATTAACATTGTCTTTTTCCCTTCATTTCTTCCTTCCCTTTTTCCAATGTCTAATCCTACTTTTTTCCCAACACTCTTTCCTTCATTAAATCCAGCTTTTCTATTCCTTTTCGCAAATAAATCCAATGATGTACACATAACTACTTTCTCTCCTTCCTGTTCTTTGATTATCTTTAAAAACTTTTTACTATTAACTATGCTTGCAATTAAAATGGCAACTTCTTTTTTTACTTCCAACTTGATTTCTTCTTTTCCATTCCACCTATAAAACATCTGTATTCCTTGGATGAGGGCTCTGTTATCTTCATCTTGAAATAAATCAACATCAAT
>NZ_SMCQ01000021.1 GCF_004343035.1 Longibaculum muris | reverse complement strand
GATGGTTGATCCTTCACCCTCTAAATATCTTTTGACAATACTTAATTTTAATTCTTTTGAATATTTATTTTTTCTTCCCAATATAAAAACCTCCCATATCAGTGTTTAATTATTTACACTGTCTACTGGGAGGTTATCATATCATTTTCATAGTTTTTTATTCTTTTACCATATTAACTACACTACGTACCATTGCTCCAGTGGCAGCTGTTCCATCATTATCAGCAGTACCAGCAATATCTAAGTGAATCCATTTTGTTCCTTCTTCTACAAAAGCTTCTAAGAAGTTAGCAGCAACACTTGCTCCAGCACCTGCTTTACCAACTGAATTTTTAAAATCTGCACTATGTGATTTAAGTTTTGCAAAATATTCTTCATCGATTGGTAAACGCCAACCTTTTTCATCACTTTCTTTCATAGCCTTATCAAATTCTTGATAATATTCATCATTATTAGAGAATACTCCTGTATAGATATCACCTAATGCTGAAACACATGCCCCTGTTAAAGTAGCTAAATCAATAAGTTGTGTAGCTCCTAATTGTTGAGCATATGTAATTGCATCACATAGAATAAGTCTTCCTTCAGCATCTGTACTAATAATTTCTACTGTTTTTCCTGATAATGTTGTAATAACATCTTGTGGTTTATAAGCTTTTCCACTGACTAAGTTTTCTGTTGTTGGAATAATGCCATATACATTAGCTTTAGCTTTTAATGCACCTAAAGTTTTCATAACTCCTAATACATCTGCACCACCACACATATCATATTTCATACCAAGACTATTTCCTTTTAAATTATATCCACCTGAATCAAATGTTAATCCTTTTCCTATTACAGCTGTATATGGAGTATCTGCATTTGTATATTTTAAACAAATCATATAAGCTGGTATATGACTACCTAAGTTTACTGATAAAATACCTCCAGCTTTCATTTCTTCTAAAGCTTTTTTATCTAAGATTGTACATTCCATTCCATACTCATCTGCTAATGCTTTTGCTTCTTCAACTAAATGAACAGGTGTCATTAGATTAGATGGTGTATCAGCTAATCTTCTAGCATAGTTGATTCCTTCTCCATAAGCTATTGCTTCATCTATATCTTTTTGTATATCTTCATCACTAATCATTTGTACATCAACAATATTTTTGAAATCATGTCCAATAACATGTTCTTGATATTGTGAAATCATATGACTTTCAATAAATAATCTTGTGATTTGATGGATATTTATTTCATCTGTACATGCTTGTTTAACTATAAAGTTCATTGGTTCTTTTATTTTTTTAGATACTGTTTCAAATGCTTTTCTTAGTTTCATTGTTGTGATTTCTTTTGAATCACCTAATCCAATAAAAAGAATAGATGGAAAAGGTAATTTTCCTAATGTATGTATTTGTGTTATTTGATTATATTCTTTATTAACAATTGTATTTAAATCAAAACCTAATTTCTCAATTATTTCATTACAAATATCTTGATCTTTATAAATTGGATAAATTCTACTTTCCTTATATTCATTTAATTCACTATATTTTATCTGTTTCATCTTTCTTTCCTCCATTTATATATATCCTATCACTTTTTTAACAAGATAAAAATAGAAAAATGGTACTTATCCATTTTTCTCATAAACGACTTTTCCATCTTTAATTGTCTTTATAATTTCAATATCTTTAATATGTTTTTTATCTACCTTCAAAGGATTATCACTTAAAATAATCATATCTGCCTTTTTACCAACTGATAAGCTTCCTTTATCTTTTTCTTCATGATATTGATAAGCTGCATGAACTGTTAATGCTTTTAATGCTTCAATTGGTTCAATACATTCTTCTTTTCCTAAGGTTTTTCCATTGATTGTTTGTCGGTTAACAGCTATTTGAATTGTTTCTAACATATTTGGTTCTATTACTGGTGCATCTTGATGCATTGTAAATGGTAAATGATATTTTAATGCTGAATGAAGGGGACTAATTGTTTGTGCTCTTTCTTTTCCTAATTGTCTTAAATGAATATCTCCAAAATAATAAACATGTGCTAGGAAAAATGAAGGAATCATTTTTAGTTCTTTAATTCTTTGCATTTGTGATTCTCTCATCATTTGAGCATGTATAATAACTGGTCTAATATCTTGTGAACATACTTGACTATATTGATTGATATAATGTTCAATGGCTTGATCACCATTACAATGTGCTAAAACTTGCATATCCTCTTTGATTGCTTGTTGGAGATTATTTTTTATTTGTTCATCATTTAATGTTGGATATCCATATGTACCATCTACATAAGAAGCAATTGTCCATGCTGTTTTATTTTGTGGTGAACCATCTAAAAACATTTTATATCCACCAATTTTAAAATGATGATGATATTGTTTTTTATAATCTTTAAAGACTTCTTTAAATTGAACAGCATCATATCCTAAATATCCTACAACATCTAAGAAAAAATCATCTGTATCAACTAACATTTGATAAATATCTTTTAATTCATCAACAATCATTCCATCTTGAATCGTTGTTATTCCATAGCTTGCATATTTTTCCTGTGCTTTTGTATAAGCCTCTTTTAACTCATCTAATGATTTCATTGGAATCTTTTGGACATATGAAGTATAAGCATTTTCTTCTAAAAACCCAGTCATATAATTAATTTTTCCACCTACTGGTGAAATTGTCTTTTCATTAATATTTAATGCTTGTAATGCTGGTGTATTCATAACTCCACAATGTCCTGTATAATGTTGTATACAAATAGGTATTGTTGATGAAACAGCATCTAATTCTTGTTTTGTTATATGTCTTTTTTCTTTTAAATTTTCTTGATTATATCCTTTACAATTAATAAATTGATTTTCTTTTATTTTATTTGCTTTTATATATTCTAAAATACATTTTTGAATATCTTCAATAGTTTGACAATCATCTAATGCCACTTGTAATAAACCCATTGCATATCCACTTAAATGACTATGTGCATCTATAAACGATGGCATTAAAGTATGTCCTTTTAAATCAATAACCAACATATCTTCTTGATATAAATCATCATATTCTCCAACACTTATAATTCTTCCATTTTCTTCTACTAATGCATTTCCTTGGTTTTCATCCATTGTTATGATTGTTCCATTTGTATATATTGTTTTCATAATATTGCCTCCACAAACTTATTATCTTCCTCATTTATGAATGCAATATTAAAATAACCAATCAAACAACAAAGACTTTGTCTTTATATCTTTTGTAGATTCACAATAATTGACTTTCAATTCTCCTTCAAGTGTTTTTCCTTTTCCCTTCCCAATGACTATTTTATAGATTCCTTGTTTAAAACTAGCTTGATAATCTTTTTGATGATCAGCTAAAACTTGATCCTTATTATCAACTCCTTTAACCCATTCTTTATAATCTTCTAATAAATTATTTTTTATATCATACATTTCTTGAATATCACTTTCTTGATTAGAATTTGCTATTATTTTATATTTTGGTTCATGACTTTTGGCTTGAACACTTACACATAACATTCCTGCTAATATAACAAAAATAATTTTTTTCATTGATTTCACCTCATTAGTGATTATGAACATAATTGGTAAAAATATACAAAATTACTCTATAAAAAAAGAAAAAATCAATTTTCTTGCGTATATATATAATAGGAGGGTTTATTTTTGGGATAAAATACGAAAATATTTACAAATTGCAAATTTTTTGATATATTATTTTTAGAAGAAATATCACAATTTTGTAAGTGTTTTTGAGAAAGTGAGGTGATGATATGGAGCAAGGTTTGGTGGAAACCAAAAGTAAATACCAATGGGCTATTCAAAGTTTTACTCTTATGGATGATACTTTCATGCGTATTATTTTTAAAGATTATCAATGTTTACAACTTCTTTTAGATATTATCTTTCAAAAACACCTTCATATTATTTCTTGGCATACTCAGTATGACTTAAAAAATTTATATGGACGTTCTTTAATTGCTGATATTGTTATTGAAGTAGAAGGTAGAAAGTTTATTAATATTGAAGTACAAAGAAGTAGAGATGGTGCTCATCCTAAAAGACTAGAGTTACATAAAAGTCTTATGATGGCAAATACAACATATCCTCAAGATAAATGGGCTGATATACCTGATATAAGCATTGTATTTATATGTGAAGATGATATTCTTAATGAAGGTAAACCTATTTATTATATGCATACAACATATGATGAAAATGGTAAGTTTGTTGATAATGGTGTTGAAAGTATTTATGTTAATGGAAAAATAAGAGATGAAACACCTTTAGGTAGATTAATGCACGATTTCTTTTGTACAAGAGCAGAAGATATGTATTATGCAGTGTTGAGAGAAAGGGTTAATTATTTTAAGAATGAGGAAGGAGCTGAAACTATGTGTGCAATTATGGATGCTATTAAAGAAGAAGGAATTAGAAAGGGTAAAATGGAAGGTATAGAAGAAGGTAGAATTGAAGGAGAAAGAATAGCTATTATGAAAATGATTAGAAATCTTTCATTTGAAGAAGGTATTCCTTTTATTGAAGCAATGATGAAATTACATATTCCTCTTAATGAACAGGAATCATATATGAAACTTCTTGTTTCATAAAAGATAATTATACTAAAAATAATCCTCCTAAACATAATAAGCAGGAATTAAAACGTAGGCGTTATTAAAGAAGAATCCTATTTAAAGCTACTTTAACAAAAAAACGTAGATACATATTTCATGTATTTACGTTTTCATTTTTATTCATAATCTTCATTTGTATCATAATATGTTAGATCATCAAATGTTTGTCTCCTAATAACAAGTTTAGACTTTCCTTGATAAGTAAACACAACAGCAGGTTTTGGTAATTGATTATAATTAGAAGCCATTGAATAATGATATGCCCCAGTAGAGAATTGAGCAAAAATATCACCTGGTTCAGGTTTTGCTACCATAACTTCTTTAACAACAATATCTCCTGATTCACATATTTTCCCTGCAACTGTTACTTTTGTATCTTTTGGTTGTTCAGCTTTATTTACAATGACACCTTCATAATCAGCATCATATAAACATGTTCTGATATTATCAGTCATTCCACCATCAATACTTACATATGTACGAACATCTGGAATTTCTTTAATTGCCCCAATTGTATAAAGTGTAATCCCTGCATTACCAACAACATAACGTCCAGGTTCTACTAAAACCATTGGCATATCCCAACCACGTTTATCATAACCTTCTTTAATTGTTTTCATAATCTCTGTTGTAATGACTTCAAAATCTAATGGTTCATCTTTTTTAGTATAAGCTATACCATATCCACCACCAGCATTGATTTTTGTAACCATAACACCTAATTGATCATAAATTTCATAAGCAAATCCAACAAATCTTTTCATTGCACTAATATAAGCATATAAATCAAAAACTTGTGAACCTATATGACAATGAATACCTTCAAACTCAATATGAGTAGACTCTAAAATTTTTGAAATTGCCTCTAAATAAATACCATGTCTCGCACTAAATCCAAACTTTGTATCTTTATGACCAGTTTGAATAAAACCATGACCCCCAGCTTTAATTTCAGGTACTACTCTCACTGTCGCATATATTGTCTTATCTAATCGACTAGCAATTTCTTCTACTAATTCTATTTCATAAAAATTATCAATTACAAAATGATCTACATCATGTGATATTGCATATTCTATTTCTGATGGTAATTTATTATTACCGTGGAAATAAATCTTATGTGGATCAAATCCAGCTTTTAAAGCTATTGAGATTTCACCAGCACTGACACAATCAATTCCTATTCCATATTCATTAGCTAATCTATAGATTTCTAAACAACTAAATGATTTAGAAGCAAATAATGGTAAAACATTTTCGTATTTATCTAAGAATTTTGTTTTTAATTCATTCATTTGATGACGAATATGTCCTTCACTCATAACATAAAGTGGAGTCCCATATTTTTTAACTAAATCCATAGCATTGACATCATCTATATATAAAGTATTGTCTCTAATTTGAGCAAATTCTGTTTGTAAAACCATCCCTAATCCCCTTTAGTATAAATTTTTTAAAGTAAACAATCCATTTTCTTTATCTACAATTGCATTACAAGCTGAGATAGCTCCTTGTACAAAAACATCTTTAGATAAAGCCGTATGTTTAACCTCGATAATTTCATCATGACCTGCAAACAATACAGTATGTTCACCAAAAATTGTTCCAGCACGTACTGATTGAATACCAACTTCATTTTTTTCACGTTTATGATGAACTTGACTACGATCATAAACTTCTTTTGTTTCATCAATATCTTCATGAATAACATCATATAAAAGTTTAGCTGTTCCTGAAGGTGCATCTATTTTTTGATTATGATGCTTTTCAATAATCTCAATATCATATCCTTGTTCATAAAACTCTTTTGCAACACTTTTAACAATCTTTGTTAACATAGAAACACCAAATGATGTGTTATATGATTGAAAGATTGGAATTTGTGAAGAAGCTTCTTCTATATGTAATTTTTGTTGATCATTAAATCCAGTTGTTGCAATAACCAAAGCACAATGATTCTTAATACCAAACTTTAAAATATCTTCTAAATTATTAGGATGAGAAAAATCAATAATAGCATCTACCTTTTCATTAACTTCTTCTAAAGATGAATACATATTTTCGTCAATTTTCTCATCAAAGACAGGAGAAACAATACCAACAAGATCCATCTTCTCATTGTCTCTCACTGCTTGGGCAACCTTTTTACCCATTAATCCATAACCATATACAATAACATTCATATTAATAACCCTTTTCTTCAAATTTTGCCATAGCATCAAATAATAATTTCTTATTAGCTTCAGTTGTTGGAATAAGTGGTCTCCTTACCATTTCTCCACATACTCCTAGTTTAGCTAAAGCAACTTTTGGCATAATTGGATTCACATCAACAAATAAATACTTACTTACATCATTAAAGTCATAAGCCATTGCTCTTGCAAGTTCCATATCGCCTTTTAATACAGCTTGAGCAAATTTTTCTGTTTCTCTTGGATAAACATTAGATAATACAGAAATAACACCTTTTCCTCCCGCAGCAATAAATGGCAAGATATTATCATCACATCCACTATACATATCAAAATCTAAATCTCTTGTTTTTGTTAAAACATCCATAGCATAAGCAATATTATCAGTAGCATCTTTCATTGCTTTAATATTCTTATGTTTTGCAAGTTCTACAACTGTATCAACTGCAATATTCATTCCAGTACGTCCTGGTACATTATATAAAATCATTGGGATATCAACTCTATCAGCAATATAAGTATAATGTTCAATTAACCCTCTTTGACTTGTTTTGTTATAATATGGTGTAACAACTAAAATTGCATCAGCCCCTACTTCTTTAGCAAACTTTGCTTTCTTTAAAACTGTTTCAGTATCATTAGAACCAGCCCCAGCAATCACTTTAACTCCAGTTCCTTTAGCCATTTCCATAACTATTTTTGTTAATTCAAATTCTTCTTCAATTGTAATTGTTGGTGTTTCACCTGTTGTTCCATTTACCAATAAAGCTTGTACCCCACCATCAATCATTCTTTGAACTTGTCTTTTAAATCCTTCAAAATCTAAACTTCCATCATCATTCATTGGTAATACAAGTGCTACAGCACTTCCTTCAAAAATTGGTTCCATAATATCCTCCTTATAATTGATAAGCTTTTTTTATTTCATTAACCGCTAATTCCATAAATTCACTAGGAATAACACAAGAAATAGAAATTTCTGATGTTGTAATTTGTAAAAGTGGAACTTGATATTTTCCTAAGATTTCAAAAATATGAGCAGCTACCCCTATTTCATCCTTCATCTTTTCTCCTTCTACCATAACCTTAGCAACATTACGACTTTGATAAACCATAATTCTTGGATGCTTTTGTTTAATATTTTCAATAGCTTCATTAAGTTTTTCTTGATCCTTTTGATCACATGTAAAATCAATTCTCATCTCATCTTCTAACATGGCTTGTGAAATCATATCAATATTAACACCATTCTTAGAAATTTCTTGAAAAATGCTACCGACAAATAATGAATTCTTTTCAACATTTAATAATTTTACTTGAATAATCTGATCATTATACTCAACTTGAGTAATTGCATTTTTATCCATCTTCCTGCCTTCTTTCTATTAAAAAAATTGCAATGATACCATTGCAATCAATAAACAAATATATGAACGCAATAGCACCCCACTTTAATCTCTTAAAGTGACAGTGGCATAGATATTCTCTATACCCCCAGGAAATCATAACATGCAAATTATAACTCCTTCGGCAATTGCCCCTCTTTCTTTTTAGTTGCATCTATTCATAAAAGAATTCTTGACTCTTGCGCCTCTATCTTGACTTAATACTATCACAACCCTTATCTGAAAGCAACCTTTATTTTTATGCACAATCATTGCTTTTATGATATACTAAAGAACAAGAAATGAGGTTTGGTTATGAAATTATTTTTTATTCTTATGTTTCTCTTTATTATTATAGCACCTTTTATCTATTTTCAGCATTATTTTCACTCTATAAATAAGCTCACCAAAATGATTTTTTCATTCTTATCACTTTTAACTCTTTTCGTTACCTTAATAAAGATTTATTTTCATCCTAATTCACCATTTTTCTTTATATTAACCCTAATATTACAATATTATATGTTATCACTCTTTGTCAGTATGATTTTACTTATTATCTATCAATTCATCTGTAGATGTTTGCATAAACAAGTCATTCAAAAAATATCTATTATTCTTATAGTTATATCTATAAGTTTTGTATCTATTGGATATATTACTCATTTTCATAAAGTTAAAGAACCTTATCAGATAACTATTCATAAAGAATCTTCACTTGATTATTTACATATTGCGTTTGTAAGTGATATGCATCTAGGTTCTGGAACCTATTTAAATGATGTAAAGAATTTTGTTGATGCTATGAATAAAAATGATTATGATCTTGTTTGTTTTGGTGGTGATTTATTTGATGAAACGACTCCTAAAGAAATGATTCCAGAAGCTTTAGCACTTTTATCCCAAATAGATAGTCGTTATGGAATGTATGCAGTGAATGGTAATCATGAACACTATGCTCAGTTTCTTGATCAGCAAGCTTATAAAAAAAATAATATTCATCTTTTAAGTGAAAACTATGTATGTGTTAATGGTCTTTTTAATATAGTAGGTAGAGAAGATGTTAGTGCTAAAAGTCATATAACTTATCAACAAGTCATTCAAAACATGGATACCTCATTACCTACTATTGTTTTAGATCATAATCCAAAACGTTATCAAGAAGTTATGAGTGAATCAGATTTACAATTATCTGGACATACTCATGCTGGACAGGCATTTCCATTATCATTAGCAACTGCTCCTTTATATGATAATGATTATGGATTACTCTTAAAAAACAACTTTTCTTTGATTGTAACAAGTGGATATGGGTCATGGGGATTTCCGGTTAGATTCATGACACAATGTGAATTTGTTGATATCATGGTAACATTTTCAAAAAAGTGATTTTTGTTATGGACAAATACTAACAAATAATATATCATATGAAAAGCGAGGTAAGGTAGTATGGTTATAGAATTAGATAGTCAATATGAAAATAGAAAAGAAGTTATTGAAGATATTGTAAACTCTTTTATTAATGAACATTCTATTAGCGTGTCTCAAACAGCTTTTGATAATTTAATTATTCATTTATCGTTATGTGTATCTAGAGAACTTCATGGAACTTATATTCCTACAAGTGAAAGTCAAATTAATCATTTAAAAGAACATGAGTACTATGGAATCTCTAAAGAAATTGTCAAAGCGTTAAATAACAAATTCAATATTACAATTGATGAAAATCAAATAAGCTATGTGACTATGTATTTAGCAAATATTAACTTATTAGATATCGATTTTAATTGTGAATTCGATTTATGTGATGATGAAATGGAAGAAATTATTAATGAAACTATTGAACGCATTCAAAATCAATTAAAAATTGATTTAAAAGAAAATAATGAATTCTATACAGGAATTACATTACATTTTTATCCTGCATTAGATCGTTTACAAAACAATCAACAATTAACAAACAATCCACTCAAGGATCAAGTGCAATCACAACATGAAACTGAATTTAAATGTGCTGAAATCTTTAACTCTGTTGTTGAAGAACATTACCACAAATCATTTAATGAACATGAATTAGCATATATTGCTTTACATTTTGGTACTGCACTCAAAAAATAAAGGAACTTTCAAAAAGTTCCTTTTTTAATTTTGAACATCAATATCTATATAATATTCATCCTGATTTAAATCAATATCTTTTTGATAAACTTTCAAATCTTTTTTTAATCCTAAATTATCATCTTTTAGACTATATGGTTCTTGTAATATTAGTTTAATCTTTTGTGAAGTTATATTTAATGATGATTGATATTGTGTCATATAATTAAAATTATGATCTTGTTTTGATTTTAAAGCAACATAATAATTCTGTAAATATTGATAATTTAACTTAATAGATGAATCAGCAGGAATTTTGACTTCATGACTGATTTGATAATATGCATCATCTATAATGTATTCTATAGAAAACATTTCAATTGGAACATTATTTTCTATCATTTCATCAATGAGATGATAGAAATTTTGATTGATAGAATCTTGATTAATTTGATACTGCTTCTCTTTTAAGAAGATATTATTTTGTTCTAATAATATTGCATCAATAGCCTTCTTAACTGTTATTTTTTCTTCATCTATCTTAGCTTTTACCTCATGACTCTCCTTATTTAAATTACTATCACTATATCCAGTTAAATGAATATCTTTTATTTTTTCTTTTGATATCAACATAGGTGTTAATGCATATTCTCCATTATCCATCATAATTTCAAATATTTCATCTTCATTCTTATCTATGTTGTAACAGTAAACTTTTTGATTTTTGGGAATATCAACTGTTAAATAACAAACGGTTCCATCTTGTGGGTATTGTCTATCTACAAAACGATAGACATAGACCTCTTGTTTTAATAAGTCTTTCATTTGTTGGGATAGTTTTTTAGGTTGGTTATCTAATAACTGTTTGATTTGATTGATATTATGAGGTAATGTTCTTTCAAATAATTGATTTTCTTTAGAATATTGATATTGATTAATAAATTGTTGTAAGTTGATTTGATAATTAATTGATTTTCCATTCGCTTCAATCATGAATTCATCTTTATTTGATAAATATCCTAAATAAGGATATTTCAGTTGAATTGTTTTTTCTTGTTGACTATGATTATATAATTCATATTCTTCTTTTATTAGAAAATTATTTGAAATATTTATTTCTGTATTTCTAGTAGCAGTGATATCTTGTGGATGGTCAATTTGTAAAGGCATAATGGCACCATTATAATAAATATTATAACCTTCATATTTTGAACCATAGGTATATATGTCCATAATAATTACACATAAAATTGTCACTATAGCTAAACCAATAAGAAATGTATTTCTTAATAAATGTCTTTCTTTCATAATTATTGCCTCCTTTCATAAAAGAAAAATGAGATTATCTATCTAATCTCATTATATCAGCAATTATTTGTTTTTCAAAACTTTATATAGTGCATACAAAATAATACATTCAAATAAACAAGAAAGCATAACTATCATAAATATATAACTTATAATAGAAAGAACATTATTCCCTCTATTGAATGCTGTAACACCTAAGAAAATAACTAAACTGACTAAACCAATTGTTCTTAAATATTTAAAAAACTTATAGAATCTTTCTGATAAAACAGTATATTTTCCCATCTTATTTACCTATACAAAAGCGTTTGAATAATTCATCTAATAAATCTTCTTTTGCTCTTTCTCCTAATATTTCTTTTAAGTTTTCCCAACTATCATATAAATCAGTCACAATCAAATCAGTTGGTACCTGATTTTTCATTGCTACAATCGCATTATCCAATGACTCACTTGCTCTTTGTAATAATTGAATCTGTCTTGCATTAGCTAAAATATCTTCTTGTCCAGCAGTAATTTGTCCTAACTCAAATCTTTTCTTAATCTCTTGAATCAAAGCATCAATATCATTATCTCTAGCACTAATAGAAATACCCTCTATATCAATATTATGTCCTTGATCTTTTTTATTCACAACAATAATTCTTTGGGTATCTTTAGATAACTCTAATAATTCTTCATCTTCTTTACTTAATGGTACTGAACCATCAATAACTAATAAAACCAAATCAGCTTTATGAATAAGTTCTTTTGATTTATGAACTCCAATATTTTCAACAATATCATCAGTATCTCTAATTCCTGCTGTATCAATCATATTTAAAATAATATTATCCAAACGAATTGTTCCTTCTACAATATCTCTTGTTGTTCCAGCAATATCAGTTACAATCGCTTTATCTTCATTTAACAAGGCATTTAATAAACTTGATTTCCCAACGTTTGGCTTTCCTATAATAACAGTTGAAATACCATCTTTTAATAGATGAACATTTTTAGATGATTCAATAATATGATTCATCTTTTTTTGTAAAGATTGACTTTTTGGTAATAAAGAATCAGCAGTTAATTCTTCTACATCTTCATATTCAGGATAATCAATATTCACTTCTATTTGAGTAATAATTTGAATTAAATCTTCTCTTAAATCTTCAATAAAATGACTAATATTTCCTTGAATACCTTTTAATGCTAATTCTGTAGCATAATCATTTTTAGCAGTAATCAAATCACTAATCGCTTCAGCTTGAGATAAATCAATACGTCCATTTAAAAAAGCACGCTTTGAAAACTCACCATGTTCAGCCATTCTAGCACCTTTTTTCAAACAAAGATTCAAGACTTTTTGAGTAATGTAAACACCCCCGTGACAATTAATTTCCACCATTTCTTCACCAGAAAAAGTTCGCTTACCACGATAAATATTAACTAAGACTTCATCAATCTTTTGCTCACCATCTTTAATATATCCATAAGTAATTGTATGACTTGCTTTATTTAAAATCTTACCAGTAAAAAACTCTTGAACAAAAGCAATACAATCTTTACCACTTAATCGAATAATAGATATTGCTGCTTCTAATCGAGAAGTTGCAATCGCAACAATAATATCATCATTCATCTTTTTTCACTTCCTTTATGTTATTCTTATATAGTATAACAATATCCATCTAAAATATCTATGATTTCAAAGAAAAATCTCAGTTATAAACTGAGATTTAACAATAAGCAGCTAAATACATTTGTGGATTATCTTTATATTTTTCAGCCTCTTGTTGACTTAGAAAAACTGTATAATGAATTTGATTTGAATAAATCACATGTGGACCTTCACATCCCGAATATCCTTCTATACTAAAAGTATATTCTTTTTCATTTCCTTCCACATTCATAATTTGACCTGACATAACATAACCATTCATTAAAAAGTATACCATTGTTCCTTCTTTTAACATATATTTACCCTCTTTCATAAAGATTAGCTGCAACATAAACAATATCTTCTAATAATTTCTGCATTTTTATAATAATTGGATGTTCTGATAATCCATAATGCTCGGCCATTTTCACTGTTTTTTCAAATGCTAACCATGTACAACCATTTTCATCTTCCCAAACAGCTATTTTTAATGGTAATGCAAGAGCAATACTTTGATCTTCTATCATGAGATTAGTTCCTACTTGAGGTGAACCAAATACCAATACTGTTGTTGGTCTTAATTGCATATGAACTTGTTTTGCATTTTTAGCATGATCAAACTTTGCAAAAAGTGGGATTTCTCTTTTTTGTAATTCTTGTTCTAATCGTTTGACAGTTTCTTCAACTGAAAATTGTCCTTCCATCAAATACAACTGATTATCATCATAATTTGTTGATAATAAATCACCAAATGCTGCTGCGATTTTTCTTCCTAAATTCGTAAAATCAATATTTTCTTTATTGGCTAATAGAGTGACACAAACCAATTCTTGTGGATCAGTGAAACGACTTAAGAAAGATGAATAACCTTCAATACTTCCTTTAATATCCATTAAACCACGATGTTTATAGAATTGCCATCCAGCAACACCAGGAACTTCCTGACCATTTGGTAAATGCCAAGCCTTATAAACTTTTTGACGATTTTCTAATTCATGGATTAAAATTCCACCAGCTAAACCAATATCCCAAAATGAAATATCTTGAGCACTCGCCCATATATCATGATATCCCCTTAATGAAGTTATTTTTTGAATATCAATTTCTTCTTCATCTTTATTATAACTTTTTGCTATTTCTGTTGGATCTACATAATTTCCATCTTTTTTAAAGAGTTGATGCAGAAATTCTGTTTTAGAAATATCTTCATGATAAAATTGATTTAAATCTTCATAGAAACCTGTATGTTTTAAATTTAAATAATAAATTTGTCTATCCATAACAAAATCATGATAACTTTGATGACTGACTCTTTCAACAATTTCACTTAACAATAAGAAATTGGTTGCAACTTTTTCAACTGCTTCTCCTGGCTGAAAATGTAAAGGTTCAGCCTTTAATAAATCAATAATTGCTTTAAACTCCATACTTTCATGATAATCAGGTAAACCACTTGCATGATGTAATAAATCTATTACTTTAATAGCTTCCCATGACTCAGGTATATCATCAATATATTTTTTAATTGATTCATTTAAATCTAATAAACCATCTTCAAATAACTGCATAATTGCGACTGCGCAAAAGGCTTGTGAAATATCTCCGACTGGCCACATTGTATTAACACTTGCTAGTCTTTTTTCTTTCACATCACTTAGTCCATATCCTACAACTCTAGGAATATAAGGGGCTTGTACAATAGCCAATGTTAAGCCTGGTATATCTTGTTCTTTCATAAAATCAATAATCATTTGATCAATACTATAACCTAAATAACTTACATCCTTATTACCTCTTAATTTCATTTCACTGTGTTCTCTTGTGTTCATATTATTTTCCTTCCTCATAGATATTTTCTAACTTCATTAAAATATCTTTGATTGTTAAAGTCGCTAAATAACTTTGACATGATTTTTCTAAATCATCACATAAATCATCAACAACATGAGACATTCCACTACTTACCATACAATCTTTATTCATATCACCACTACGCCATGAAGTTTGACATATCTTTATATGTATTGCATCGTATACTTCTTTTAATGTGATTTTCTCACTTCCAATTTCAGCATAATATCCACCATTAACCCCAACTTTTGTTTTTACAATTCCTGCTTTTTTTAGTTGAGATAGTACTTTTCTAATTCTAACAGGATTAACACAGACATTATCAGCTAATTCTTCACTTGATAATTGCTTATTTTCTTTCCTTAAATAAACCAAAACATGAATAGCTATAATAAATTCACTTGGCATCCTTCTCACCTCTAAACTGTAACTTTTTTTATTACAATTTGATTATATATCATTTTTTATAAATATCAAATTATATGCTTGTAAAATAAAAAACCCTATCGCTAGGGTTTAATCTACATATGAAATTGTAATATATCTATTTTTTCCTTCGCCTTTACTTTCTGTTTTTAAATGATTCATTTGTGAAATAACTTGATGAATCACTTTTCTTTCATCAGCAGGTAAAGGATCAAGTTTAACATCAGCTTTTGTCTTTAAAACTTGTTTACCAAGTCTTTTAGCCATAGATGATACTTTCTTATATCTGTTTTCTTTATATCCATTAATATCTAAACTAATTTCAATTCTTTTCTTAAATTGAGTTTGAATAGCATTTTTAGCAATAAAATTAAATGCTCTTAAAATCACACCATTTTTTCCAATTAAGATAGAATTATTATCAGTATTAATATTACAATAAATACGTCCATCTTGAATATAAGATACTGTTTCAACAGTAAATTGCATATTTGTAAGTGTTCTTCTCACAAAATCTTCTAAATACTCTTGTACCATATTTTGTGTGTAACATTCAATAACGACTTTTTTAGAGAATAGACCTCTCTTTTCTTCAATAACTTCATAAGTAAGTTGATCTAAAGTCACACCTAAATCAAGACATGCATTTTGAACAACTTCTTCTTCAGTTTTTCCCTCATATGTTTTCATATATTTTTCCGTCCTTATTTATCTCTTTTCTTTTCAATATGGTAAATTTGAATATAAACTGTTCTAATGACAGTAATTAAACTTGTAGTAATCCAATATAATGACATCGCAGTTGGCATTGATAAAGCAAACCATACGATCATTGCTGTCATAACAATATTCATTGTTTTCATTGATTGTTGTTGTTTTGAAACCTTATAACGAGGATTTCTCTTTAACATAATATTGTTAATTTCAATAGCAAAATATTGTGTAATACCTACTACTGCAACAATAACAATATATACCCAATTACCACTTGTAATTTGTGACATTGGTGTAGCACCTAAGTTTAATCCAAATAAAGTAGAAGTATATAAAATTTCAATTCTTTGAACAGCTTGCCACATTGCTAACATAATTGGCAATGTTAAGAAAGTTGAAAATGAACTAAACATACTGATATTGTGCTTTTTATATAAAGCTTGAATTTCAGCAGATTGTCTCATTTGTGAAGCTTGATCTTTTCTTCCAGCATATTTTCTTTGGATTTTTTCCATTTCTGGTTGAATTAATTGCATCTTTTGAGTAGATTCAGTTGATTTGATCATAATTGGTAAGATTAAGAGATTGATAAAAGTTGTCATACCAACAACTCCCCAAGCTACATTACCAAATACATCACTTATAAATAAGATACCTTTTGCAATTGGAATTGTTAAGATAAAATCAAAGAATCCAGCTTTTAAACTCCAAGGTGTTGCTGCATTAATTGCACGTGATGCTAATAAGTTTCCTTTTGAATCTAAGTTCTGACCACAACCTGTCAAGACAAAGACAAAGGCAACTAAAGCAAACACCTTTAAAAACTTCTTCGTACGTTGATCTAAATACATTTTTACTTTTCCATCCTTTTATTTATTTTGTCATAGAGATACTTTAAATCTTTTAGATTTTCTTGATATGAACTCTTTAAGAATTTTTGTCTCACTATCACAATAAAATCCATTTTTTGATCTTTATCAAAAACCTCTTGAATCATCATTCTGACTTGTCTTTTCGTTTTATTTCTAACAACAGCATGACCTAACTTTTTACTAACGGAGATTCCCACTCTCATATGTTCATCATTAGGCAAATAATAAATGACAAATTTATGATTTGCTACTGATTTTTTCTTATGAATAATGGTTTGAAAATCTTCATTTTTCTTAATTCGATATAATTTTTTCATATTTTTTTAGAAAAAAAACCACATTAAAGTGGAATTTTTTTGTTAGGCAGATAAAACTTTTCTTCCTCTTTTACGGCGACGAGCAAGTACTTTTCTTCCGCCTACTGTTGCCATTCTAGCTCTAAAACCATGAGTTTTTGATCTTTTTCTCTTATTTGGTTGATATGTTCTTTTCATTGATTACACCTCCAAAATTTCTATATTTTTTTATACACAGTAACATATGCTCCATTATTATATGGTTTTTGCCCATATAAGTCAATGAAAATATCTAAAATTCTTTATACTAACCCCTTGATTTTGTTCATAAAACAAGCATTTTTCTAGCTATTATTTGCTAGTGGCAAGATATAAAAAGATATTCACTATTATTGTGCTTATTTTTTATTATTTTACATTTCTTTACACATAACTTCTTTATCTTCCATATTTTTTGCACAACTTAGCAACGTTGTGAAAGTCTTTATGCACAACTGTGCAAAACCACCCAAAATCTATGATATATCTACATTTTTTATGTGCATAATAACATGCATATGTTGTGAATCTAGTTATGCATAAAAATAAATTCACATTTATTCACATAGCATAACTTTTTATGCACAATTCCCCATCTATGAAATTTGTGTATAATCAAAAAAAGCTCCATTAATCAACACTTTTTAATGTGCGTAACTATGTGCACAACCTGTGAATGGGTTTTTTCTGCTTCATTTTATGCACAATTTCCTCTATAATATGATGTGAGAGAAGGTGAATATGTGAATAATCTTGATATAGACTGGCAAAAAACATTAAATCTCTTTAAAAATAGATTAGATGAATTTGGAATTGATAAGATTACTTTTGATTCTTTCTTCACAACTCTACAAATTAGAGATATTGTGGCAAGTGATGTCACTGTAACAATTGATACTCAATGGAGTTTAGATGTTGTTTTGCCTTATATAGATCGTTTAGAAGAAATTTATAACACTTTAACAAGTGGTCATTACCATTTATCCCTAGTCACAGAGGGAGATTATAATAAGTCTGTTTTACAAAAGAATAGTTTATTAAACTTTGAAGATAATTTGAATCCTGATTTAACATTTGAAAACTTTGTTGTTGGTAATAGTAACCGGATTGCCCAAAATGCCTCTTTAGCCGTCGCAATGAAACCTGGTATTTCTTATAGTCCATTATTTATTCACAGTAATTCTGGACTAGGAAAAACCCATTTATTGAACGCTATAGGAAATTATGCAAAACACCGTGATCCAGCGACTAAAGTTTTATTCACAACAAGTGAAAACTTTGTTAATGAATATATTCAATCCTTATCTAATCATACTATTGATGAATTTAACTATAAATATCGCCATATTGATATCCTATTAATAGATGATATTCAATTTATGGCTACAAAAGAATCATCTAGTGAAATATTCTTTAATATTTTTAACAGTCTTATTAGTAATAAAAAACAAATTGTCATTACATCAGATAAACCACCTCGTGATTTACGAGGAATGGAAAGTCGTTTAGTAAGTCGTTTCTCATCTGGTTTAACTGTAAGTATTGATACCCCAGAGTTTGAGACATCTAAAGCTATCTTAAGAAAGAAAATTGAAGTTGAAAATGTTGATTATCCAATTTCTGAAGATGTCTTTGATTTTATTGCAACACATTTCAATACTGATGTTAGAGAACTGGAAGGAAGCTTGAAACGTTTGTTGTTTTATAAGCTTATTTGTGGGAAAAAGCTTGATTGTATCGACTTAAATTTTGCTTTAGAAGCATTTAGTGATACTTACACCCAACCTGCTCAAAAGAAAGAATTAACTGTATCAAATATAAAAAAATGTGTTGCTGACTATTATAACCTAACTGTTACGCAGATTAACTCGAAATCGCGTACATCTAGTATTATTGTTGCTAGACATATTGCAATGTATTTAGTAAGAGATTTAATTGATGATATTTCTTTTATTCAAATTGGTCATGAATTTGGTGGGAGAGATCATTCTACTGTCATGAAAGCATGTAGTAAAGTTCAAAAAAAGCTAGAAAAAGATATGAACTATCGTCAAGCTATTGATGATATTAAAAAGAAACTTGTATAAAACTTGTGCACATCTATCCACAATTTGTTCACATGTTATTTTTAAAAAAATATTGATAAATACACAATATTTATGAGTTATTCATATTGTGCACAGTATTATTATTATGATATTATTTAAATAATAATAAATATAAAGGAGAAAAAAGATGAATTTTAAAATAAAAAGATTAGAATTACTAAATGCTTTAGCTAAAGTATCTAGAGCTGTTTCTATGAAAAGTCCTTTACCTGTTTTAACAGGAATTAAATTTGATTTAAAAGAAGATGAATTAATTTTAACTGGTAGTGATAGTGATATTACTATTCAAACAAGTATTCATGAGAATATTGAAATTATTGAAAAAGGTTCTGTTGTTTTATCTTCTCGTTATATATTAGAAATTATTAAAAAGATTGATTCTGAAGATGTTCATATTTATATTGTTGATGGAACATTAACAAGAATTGAAGGAGCAAGTTCTCGTTTTGATTTAAATGGTACATCTTATATTGATTATCCTAGAATTGATTTAAATAAATCTGGGGTTAATTTACAGATGAAAGCTACTGATTTAAAAGAAGCTATTGAACAAACATCATTTGCAACAAGTGAAAAAGAAACAAGACCAGTTTTAACTGGGGTTAACTTTAAAGCTAAAGATCATGTCTTAGAATGTATTGCAACTGATAGTTATCGTTTAGCTAAACGTATTTTAAATATTGATTCTGATGTATCTTTTAATATTATTATTCCTAAGAAAAGCTTAATTGAGATTAGTCGTATTATTGAAAAAGATGAATTGATTGATTTATATGTATCTGATCGTAAAGTTTTATTTATCTTTGATTCTGTATTAATTCAAACAAGATTAATTGATGGTTCTTATCCTGATACAAGTCGTTTAATTCCTAATGATTTTGATTATTCTATGACAATAGATAGTACAAGTTTATTAAATTCTATTGATAGAGCATCTTTATTATCAAATGAACAAACAAATATTATTAAATTATCAATGAATGAAGATCAAGTCATGTTATCTTCTTATTCTCAAGAAATCGGTTCAGTAGAAGAAAACTTATCAAGAGCTTTCTATAAAGGTCAACCTTTAAATATTTCATTTAGTGCAAAATATTTAAATGACGCTATTAAAAGTATTAATGGTGATAAAGTAAGAGTATTATTCACTGGTGAAATGAAACCATTTATTATCAAAGACTTTGAAAAAGAAGATATTATTCAATTGGTTTTACCAGTAAGAACATATTAATAAAGGAGTCTCTTTTAAAAAAGGAGACTTTTTTTATTTACCAATAGTCATCCGCTTGAATAAGATATTTGCTGTGATATAATTGAGATAGAATATATAGGCAAAACTATCGAAAGGTAGTGACGCAAAGCTATAGGGCCTGAAATGGCAGCCAGTTGCATCAATGAAACAGGTGCAAACCTGTTTATTTTTTTAAGAGAGGTTTAATTTAATGAAGAAGTTATTAAAAACATTGATTATTATTGGTTCTATTTTTATGTTGATTTTTTCATTCTATGATTTTTTATCAATTATCAACAAATTAAATACTAGAAATACTCGGGAACATTTATCAGATGTTGGTAAACAAACTGCAAATACTTATAGTGAAATATTTCAAAGTTTAAAGGTTTCTATTGTGAATACGAGTGAATTGATTAGTACAAGTTTTGAATCACAAAAAGATATTGGAAATATTTTAGAGAATTTTTGCCATAACAAGAATTTATTTGCTAGAGTGTGGTATGTTGATGAAAATCATTTATTACAAAATTATTATCATAAAATGACATACCGTTCAAAGAATGATTATATTGATAAAATCTTTAAAGGCGAAGCAGGGATTACGAATTCTTTTATTTCTGATTATAATCATGATGAAGTGATTGCTATTTACGCACCAGTTTATAAAAAGAATAAGGTGGTAGGTGGAGTTGTTGGGATTTTAGATTTGAATAGTGAAAATAATAATTATATTTATCAGGATGTTTTTGATAATCAATCATATGTTTTTGCGGTTACTGGTGATGGACAAATTATTTCTAAGATTAAAAATACACATACTTTATATAATGGAGATAATTATTTTGAGTTTTTAGAAAAAGAAGTTCATTTTGATCAAGGAAGTTATCATGGAATATTAGAAATGATTGATAAAGAAAAATCTGGTTATTTTTCTTTTTCTTATCAAAAGAATAAAAGATATGTATATATGACTCCAGTAAAGATTAATAATTGGTATATCTTTACAGTTATCTCAAATAAAGTTATTGATCAACAAAATAATTATATTAATCAAGCAACTTCTTTATTAATTATTAAAATATCTATATTCTTTTTGATTATGTTATTTTTTATTGTAAGATATTTTCAAAAGATTAATTCTCGTTATGAAACAATTAATAAAGAATTAAAGACAAGTAATAAAAAGATTGCGTTACTTTTAAAGCAAAATAGTGATCGTATATTTGAATATAATATCAAAAATGATAGTTTAACTTTAGATGCTTGGAATGATTATCCTAAATTATTATTAAATAGTTTTCTTAGTAATTTACATAATTATAATTTTGTTTCAAAAGAACATGAACAACTTTTAAAAGATTCTTTTCATAAAATTATTGAGACTCATCAAAAAGTTATCTTTGATGCAAAGTTCCCTTATATTAGTAAAGATGATGAGACTTGGTTTCATGTTTCTATAATATATAATGAAGATAATGAGAAATTAATTGGAACTTTAAGAAATAGTAGTAGGGAAATGAAAGAGTATAATGTTCTTGTACAAGATCATATGTTTAAAAATTCTATTTATTCACAGGCTTTTGCGATGTTTGCTGTGAATTTAAAAACACGTAAAGTGGTTATTTATCAAACGGGTGGTATTTATTATAATGCTATTGATGTGGAATATAATGATGAATTTATTAATAAGCTTTTAAAAAATACATATAAAAAAGATCGTGATAAAGTGAGAATGTTCTTTAATTATAAAAGAGTTCAAAATTTATATCATCATCATGATGGACATGATCGGATTGAATTTCGTATTTTTAATGAACAGACAAATGATTATATGTGGATTCGTTTTAGGATTCAATTTGAAAGACAAAGTAGTAATAATGAGTTATTGATGATTGCTTATGCAAATAATATTCATTCAGAGAAATTAAGACAATTAGAAAATGAGTTTAAGGCTCAAAGAGATGGGTTAACAGGGTTATATAATCGTCAGACATTTAATCAATTGGTTGATGATTATTTGAAGGAAGAATTTTCTGTTGCTCGTTATGATGCTTATATGATTGTTGATTTGGATGATTTCAAGAGTATTAATGATACATTAGGTCATTCTTATGGGGATGAAGTAATTCAAAGAGTTGCAGATATATTGGAAAATAATTGTTATGAAAGTGGCTATGTTGGGCGTTTTGGTGGTGATGAGTTTGTTATTTTCTTATATGACCAAGAATCGAATGCTCAAATAGAAAATAAGGTTAGAAAAATATTGAGGGAAATTAATGGAATTAAGTTTGATAAATATTGTGAGATATCTGCTTCTATAGGTATGACATTTGTAAAAAAAGAAAAGTTTCATCAGGAACTTTTTGAAATGTGTGATAAAGCTTTATATGTATGTAAGAATAGTGGAAAAAATAGATTTTTCATTTATACAGAAAATGAAGATATTGATGAATAGTCAGTATCTTTCTTTTTTTATTTCATGTATAATAATAATGGTGATTGAATGAAAAAAATTTTATTAGTAGAAGATGATATTGATATTGTGAAACATTTAATTTCTTTTTTAGAGAATGAAGGTTTTTTTGTGTATCATACTGATGGTCAAACTAAAGCAATGGATATGATAGAAAATCAATATTTTGATCTTATCTTATTAGATTTATCTTTAAAAGAGGGGCATGGTTTTTCTTTATATCATCAAATTAAATCTTATCAAGATATTCCAATTATATTTTTAACTGCAAGTAATGACGAATACAGTGTTGTTACTGGATTAAATTTAGGGGCTGATGATTATATTTCAAAACCATTTCGGCCAAGAGAATTATTATCACGTATTTCTAATGTTTTAAAACGTTATCAAAGACAGAATATAGTTTTTAAGTATCAAGATATCAAATTAAATACGTTAACTGGACAGGTTCTAAAGAATAATCAAGAAATTATCTTATCGGCTTTAGAATATAAATTATTGTTAATATTTATTTCTCATCCTCATCAATTACTTTCTAGAGACTTTTTATTAGATGAAATATGGAATATCACAGGGGAAGATGTAACAGACAATACATTATCAGTATATATGAAAAGATTACGTCAAAAAATAGAGGATGATCCTAAAAATCCTTGTTATATTAAAACATTAAGAGGTTTAGGATATAAATTAGGAGACTAATATGTTATATGGTATTTTGCTTATTGTTATTGGTATTTTGATTTTAAAAATTTATAGAGATCATAATAAAATTAAAAAAATATCAAGACAAGTGAATCAAGTTTTATTTCAACAATCTGATTTATATGTTCAACAATTTCAAGAAGGTGAATTATCTATTTTAGAAAGTGAAATTGTGAAATTGGTGAATCGTCTTTATGAACAAAATCAGCTTTTAAATCAAGATAAAATCTTATTAAAACAATCATTAGAAGATATCTCTCATCAAATAAAAACACCACTAACATCTTTAAATTTAATTCAAGAAAGATTAAAAACTGCTTCTCAAGAAGAAAAAAGAACATTATTAAAACAACAACAACTTTTACTTCAAAAAATAGAATGGTTGGTAACCACTTTATTAAAAATGGCACAACTAGATGCTGGTACAATTACTTTTCAAAAAGAAACTATTAGTAATGATCATTTACTTCAAGAATTAATTAAACCATTTGAGATTGCTTTAGAATTAAAGAATTTGAAAATAAATAAGAATTATCAAAATGATTATCTTTACAATATTGATTTTCATTGGACAATAGAAGCTTTATCCAATATTCTTAAAAATAGTATTGAACATATTCAAGAAGAAGGAATTATTGAAATAAGTATTGATCATAATCCTTTATATGATGAAATTATTATCAAAGATAATGGATCTGGAGTTGATCAAAACGATTTACCTCATTTATTTGAAAGATTTTATAAAGGACATAATGCAAGTGAAAAGAGTGTAGGCATTGGTTTAGCATTAAGCCAAATGATTATTGAAAAACAAAATGGCACAATCAGTGTTGAAAATACATATCCAGGAGTTAAGTTTACGATTCATTTCTATCATGAAGTGATCTAAACTTTTTTTCTTAGTGACAATATTGTCACTTCATAGTCATGAGGATGTCATGTGTTATGGGTATAATAGAGGTAAAGGGGGAAAGAAAATGAAAATACTAGAAGTTAAAAATTTAACCAAAATTTATGGAACTGGTGAAAATGAAGTCAAAGCTTTAGATCATGTTTCTTTTTCTGTAGAAAAAGGAGAATTTATTGCGATTGTTGGTTCATCTGGTTCAGGAAAAAGTACTTTATTACATTTAATAGGTGGTGTTGATAAACCAACCAGTGGTGAGGTGATTGTTAATGGAATCAATGTTTATCAACAAAATGAAGAACAGCTTGCGATTTTTAGAAGAAGAGAAGTGGGTTTAATTTATCAGTTTTATAATTTAATACCAGTCTTAACAGTTGAAGAAAATATGACTCTACCAGTCTTGTTAGATAATCAAAAAGTAAACTCAGTAAGATTAGAAGAATTACTAAAAATTTTAGATTTAACAAATAGAAAAAATCATTTACCTAAAGAGTTATCAGGAGGTCAACAACAACGTGTTTCTATTGGTCGGGCTTTAATGAATGCGCCATCACTTGTTTTAGCTGATGAACCTACAGGTAATCTTGATTCTAAAAATAGTAAAGAAATCATTGATTTATTAAAAATAACCCAACAAAAATACAAACAAACACTTATTATGATTACTCATGATGAAAGAATTGCTATGCAAGCTGATCGTGTGATTGTGATAGAAGATGGCCAAATCAAAAAAGATGAGGTTTTAAAAAAATGAAAATCATCAATCAATTAACTTTAAGATATTTAAAACAAAATAAAAAAAGGTCTATCTTAACAATTCTTTGTATCATGGTTTCAGTGATTATGGTGAGTTGTGTCGGTATTGCTTTTTATTCAGGTCAGCAATTTTATAAAGATTATATTGAAAGAACTGTAGGAGATTATCATTATCACTTTGTTACTGATAATCAAGAATTTTTAGATACTTTAGCAAAAGATTCCAAGATTGAAGAATATTATTTTTCAAGTACAATGCCTTATTATGGAGATAATCAACTTGAAAGCAACACTTTTTTTAATATGAAAAAAGGAGATTCTTTATATTTTGAAAAAGAAAATTATAAGAGTATATTAGAAAAAGGACGTTTACCTCAAAATACGAAAGAAGTTGCTATATCAAGTCGTTATTTAAAGGCTAATCAGCTTCAAAAAACAATTGGAGATACAATTTCTTTTTATAATGAATCTGATCAAACAACAGAGACTTTTAAAATAGTTGGAATTATTAAGGAATATAGTAGTAAAAATTATTATAAAAGCTCTTTTAGTGCATTATCATATATTGATTGTCGTCAATATTATACAGTTTATATAAGAGATAAAGATGTATCAAAAAATATTTTTGAACATAAAAAAGCATTAGAAACAAAGTTGGGTGAGCAATCAGGAATGTTTAATTCTTCTTATCTTGCTGTTCAAAATATCTTTGAAGATAATTCTCATTCACTTTTCTTAATATTTTATAATCTTATTGCAGTCATTGTTATTATTATAGTTTTTATATCTATTTTTATTATCTATCAAGCATTTAATTTATCAATCAACGATCGGATACAGTATTTGGGTATGTTATCAAGTGTTGGAGCAACTCCTAAACAAAAGAAGCGTTCTGTTTATTTTGAGGGTTTTGTTTTATCGTTAATTGCAATACCATTAGGTCTTATCGTGAGTTTTGTTGGATTAGGTATTACATTTTTCTTTATCAATCATTTAGAAATGATAAAATCTTTAAATATTCAAATTCATCCACAAATATCATTATCATATCTTTTGATTGTCTTTATTATTTCATTACTCACAATTTTTATTTCTTTATATTTACCAGCTAGAAAAATTTCTAAAATATCAGTCATTGATGCTTTAAAGAAAAATGATGAAATCAAAGTCAAATTTCATAAATTAAAAACAGGGTTCTTATCTCATCGGTTCTTTAATATTTATGGTCAAATGGCCATTAAGAATTATAAACGCCAAGGAAGACGTTCACGTGTGATTGTTTTATCATTAATCATTTCTATGACTGCTTTTATAGGAATGTATAGTTTTGGAAAAAATATGTTAACTGAAATGAATAGAAATAATGAGTTTGTTCATTATGATATTGAATCTAATTTTGCTTATAAAAAAGATTACTATAATAACTTAAATCAATTTCTTAAACAAAATGATAAAGTCGATAATTATTATTTTATGTCAAATTTAACAGCTTATGTAAATATTGATCCAAGTTATTTAGATATACCAGTATCATCAAGTCAAGATTTTCAAATAACGCTTGTTGGATTAAGTGAAAATAAACGAAAA
This sequence comes from Longibaculum muris, assembly GCF_004343035.1. Taxonomy (GTDB): domain Bacteria; phylum Bacillota_I; class Bacilli_A; order Erysipelotrichales; family Coprobacillaceae; genus Longibaculum; species Longibaculum muris. Next base: position 27,314 of record NZ_SMCQ01000021.1, on the reverse strand, counting down.
GAACTCTTTGAAGAAAATGATTTAAAATACAATCAAAATCAAGTCTTGGTTTATAATGGAACCTATATCAATGAAGAAGGAAAAGAATATTCTCAGCGTTTTCATAAAATTGATAATCAATTGATGAAAGAAATTTATATTGGTGATATAGAATATGATGAAAATGGTGAAGAAAGAATAAATCATAAAGTGAAATTGAAAAATTTTGAATCTTTGGAATTTATAAAGAAAAATGATTTTTTAAAATATTTAAATATAAATGAAGAAATGGAAATTTTCTTTATTGTTCCAATGGATTATATTCAACAAATTGATTTGAAATATACTTCAATTCCAATGGAATGTCATATCTTTTCAACCCAACATCAAGAATTAACAAAAGAATTAGAAAACTTAAATTATAGTGCATATGATTACGCTCAATCTGTATCGGAAAATAGACAGATATTCATTATTATTCAGATTTTTGTATATGGATTTGTATGTATTATGATTGTATTTGCAATGTTAAATATTATTAATATGATGAGTGCCAGTATTGATAAAAGAAAAAGAGAACTTGGTATGTTGCTTAGTGTTGGAATGAGTCCTAAAGATATTAGTAAGATGTTATTTTATGAAAGTTTTATTTATGGATTGAAAACATTGCTTTATGGCATTCCTATTTGTATAGGAATTGAATGGATATTTTATAAACAAATGTCAAGTGATACAGTTTTTGTTCCGTCATTTATGGCTTATGTGATTGCTTTTGTTGTGATTATGATTGTAATGTTTATAACATTTAGAGTTGGATTAATGAAATTTAGAAAACAAAATATTATTGAAACATTGAAAGAGGATATGTAGGTCGAAAATGACCTACTTTTCTTTTTTTCGTCCTCATTTTCGTTTTAAGAGACTTTTAGATAAAAATGTGATTTATGTCTTTTTTAATAAATATTGAATATAAGCCATAAAACCTACCATTTTTGATGTTTTTATGCTATAATAGGAACAGTATTGGAAAGAATCGGGTGACGTGTTTTTATGAAAGAAATTGGAATTAATACAGAATATATTACACTAGGAAAATTTTTAAAATATGTGAATGCTGTAGATTCAGGAGCAGTAGCTAAAATGGTTATTTTAGATGGACTTGTTCTTGTTAATGGTGAAGTTGATACCAGAAGGGGTAAGAAGTTACGTGAGGGTGATGTTGTCTCTTTTGAAGGTATTGATTATGTTATAAAGTATGAAGATTAATTCTATTGAATTAAAGAATTTTAGAAATTATCAGGATTGTTCTGTAGAATTTGATCCTTTTATTAATATTTTTATTGGTAAGAATGCACAAGGTAAAACCAACTTATTAGAAGCTATTTATATATTATCGATGTCTAAGAGTTTTAAGACAAAGATTGTTGATGAATTGATTTATTTTGATGAAGATTTTGCTAAGATTCATGGTGATATTATGACTCATGAGAAGCAGATGAGTCTTGAAATTGTTTTGTCAAAGTTAGGAAAGAAAGCTTTTATTAATCATAATGAAATTAAAAAAACGAGTGATTATGTTGGGTATTTAAATGTTGTTTTGTTTATTCCTGAAGATTTGATGTTAATTAAAGGAAGTCCTCGATTGAGAAGAAAACTCATAGATATGGAAATTTCTAAGATTTCGCCTGTATATATGTATAATCTTAATAAATATAATAAGCTTTTAAAAGAAAGAAATAAGTATTTAAAGATGTTACATGATAGTCATAAGGATGCTGATACTTATTTAGAAGTTTTATCTGAACAGATGGCTTTATTACAGGTTGATTTATTAAAGAAAAGAATTGAGTTTGTTGATTTATTGAATGAGATTTCAACGAAGATGTATGATTATATAGCTTTACATCAAGAGAAGTTATCTTTGAAATATAAGAGTCATTATCAAGAATTAACATATGAATGTATTTTAGATAAATATCAAAAGAGTTATAAAAAGGATATTTTGTTAGGTCAGACAAATCATGGGATTCATAAAGATGATTTGTTGATGTATTTGGATGAAATGGATGCATCTATTTATGCATCACAGGGGCAACAAAGATCGATAGTTTTGGCAATGAAGATAGGTTTATTAGAATTGATTAAAAAGGAAATTGGGGAGTATCCTATTTTATTGTTGGATGATGTTTTAAGTGAATTGGATGATGTTAGAAAAACAAAGTTATTGAATTTAATTCAAGGTAAAGTACAGACGTTTTTAACCTCTACATCAGTAGGTGGTATTCATCATCAAGTTATAGATATGGCTAAGAAGATAGAAATTGAAAATGGTCAGTTGAAAGGAGAAGAAAATGGAAGAAAATAAAGTAGAACACAGTTATGATGAGTCCGATATTCAGGTACTAGAGGGATTGGAAGCTGTTAGAAAAAGACCTGGTATGTATATTGGAACAACTTCTTCTAGAGGATTACATCATCTTGTTTGGGAAATTGTAGACAACTCTATTGATGAAGCTTTAGCAGGTTTCTGTAATGAAATTAGAGTTATTCTTGAAAAAGATGATATTGTCAAGGTTGTTGATAATGGGCGTGGTATGCCAACTGGTAAACATGCAAAGACAGGAAAGAGTACAGTTGAAACAATTTTAACTGTTTTACATGCTGGTGGTAAATTTGGCGGTGGAGGCTATAAGGTCTCTGGTGGGCTTCATGGAGTTGGTGCCAGTGTTGTTAATGCTTTGAGTGAATGGCTAGAAGTGCATGTTCATAGAGATGGACATATTTATTATCAACGTTTTGAAAATGGTGGTAATCCTGTTAGTGATTTGAAAATCATTGGTGATTGTGATGATACTGGTACAACTGTCACTTTCAAGGCTGATCCACTTATCTTTAATGAAACAACTGTTTATGATTATGAAACATTGAATCAAAGAATTAGAGAATTAGCGTTTTTAAATAAAGGTTTAAAATTGATTTTAGAAGATCATCGTATTGAACCTCATAAGAAAAATGAATATCACTATGAAGGTGGTATTAAGGAATATGTTGCTTATTTAAATAGAAATAAAACAGCAATTCATGAAGAAATTATTTATGTAGAAGATGAAGTTGATGATATTAAAGTTGAAGTTGGTATGCAATATAACGATGGATATCAACCTAATATCTATTCTTTCTGTAATAACATCAATACACATGAAGGTGGAACACATGAAGAAGGTTTCCGTTTAGCTTTAACAAGAGTTATTAATAACTATGCTAAGAATAATAATTTCTTGAAAAAAGATGATGAGTCTTTAAGTGGTGATGATTGTCGTGAAGGGTTAACTGCTATTATTTCGGTTAAACATCCTGATCCTCAATATGAAGGACAAACAAAGACAAAGTTAGGAAACTCTGAAGTTAGAAAAATTGCAAGTAGTATTATTTCTGAAGCTTTAGATAAGTTTTTATTAGAAAATCCTGATACTGCTGCAACAATTATGAATAAAGCTATAGTCGCAAGCCGTGCTCGGATGGCTGCTAAACGTGCAAGAGAAATGACACGTCGTAAGACAGCTCTTGATAGTATTGCGTTACCTGGAAAATTAGCCGATTGTTCATCAAAGGATCCAAGTGAATGTGAAGTTTTCATAGTCGAAGGGGATTCTGCCGGGGGTAGTGCTAAGATGGGGAGAGATAGAAGAACACAAGCTATCTTGCCATTAAGAGGTAAAATTTTAAATGTTGAAAAAGCAAGATTGGATAGAATTTTAGGAAATGCTGAAATTCGTTCTATGATTACAGCTTTTGGTACAGGAATTGGTGATGAATTTGATATTAGTAAATTAAGATATCATAAGATTGTTATTATGACCGATGCCGATGTTGATGGTGGGCATATTCGTATCTTAATGTTAACTTTCTTATATCGTTTCTTAAAACCATTAATTGAAGAAGGTTTTGTTTATGCTGCTCAACCTCCACTTTATTTATTAAGACATGGTAAAGAGGATCATTATTTGTATTCAGATTATGAATTAGAAAAAATGAAACAAGAATTAGGACCTACTGCAAAGTATTCAATTCAACGTTATAAAGGGCTTGGAGAAATGAATGCCGAACAATTATGGGATACAACTATGAATCCTGATAATCGTGTATTATGGCAAATTGATTTAGATGATGCTATGCAAGCTGATGCAATGTTTGATATGTTGATGGGTGAAAAAGTAGAACCTAGACGTGAATTTATACAAGAAAATGCTCAAGAAGCAGAACTTGATTTATAGTGAAGGAGAGAGATAATGGAAGAACGTGGAATTAAAAAAAGACCGTTAACGGCGGAGATGAAACAATCATTCATTAACTATGCTATGTCAGTTATTGTTCAAAGAGCATTGCCTGATGTTAGAGATGGTTTAAAACCAGTACAAAGAAGAATTGTACATGGGATGAATGAATTAGGATGTTATAGTGATAAACCTTATAAGAAATCTGCTCGTATTGTTGGGGAAGTTATGGGGAAATACCATCCTCATGGTGACTCATCAATTTATGAAGCATTAGTTCGTATGGCTCAAGATTTCTCATATCGTTATATGATTGTTGATGGACATGGAAACTTTGGTTCTATTGATGGTGATGGAGCTGCCGCACAACGTTATACTGAAGCGAGAATGTCTAAGATATCTATGGAATTAGTCAGAGATATCAATAAAGATACGGTTAACTTTGTTCCTAACTATGATGGCGAAGAAAGTGAACCAGAAGTTTTACCAGCAAGATTTCCTAACTTATTGGTTAATGGAACAACTGGTATTGCCGTAGGGATGGCAACAAATATTCCTCCACATAATTTAGGAGAAGTTGTTGATGCTATTCTTGCAGTTTCACATAATCCTGATATTACGATTCTTGAATTGATGGAAAATTATATTCAAGGTCCTGATTTTCCTACAGGTGCTTATATTTTAGGAAAATCAGCTATTAAAAAGGCTTATGAAACAGGTAATGGCTTAATTATCATGCGTGCAAAGACGGATATTATTGATATTCAAAGTGGTAAAAAGGCTATTGTTGTTACTGAAATTCCTTATATGGTTAATAAAGCTAGATTGATTGAAAAGATGGCTGAACATGTTAAGGAAAAACGTATTGAAGGTATTACTGAAATTCGTGATGAATCTAACCGTGAAGGTATTCGTATTGTTATTGAACTTCGTAAAGATGTTCAACCTGAAGTTATTTTAAATCAATTATTTAAATTAACTGCTTTACAGACAACTTTTGGAGTTAATTCAATTGCTTTGGTTAATAATGAACCACAAACATTGAATTTAAAACAAATGATTACATATTATTTAGATCATCAAGAAGAAGTTATTAAAAGAAGAACAGCTTTTGATTTAAAGAAAGCAGAAGATCGTGCACATATTTTAGATGGTTTAAAAAGAGCTTTGGATCAAATTGATGCTATTATTGATTTAATTCGTACATCAAGAACAACTGAAATCATTCAAAATAGATTGATGGAAGAATTTGATATGTCAGAAAGACAAGCTAAGGCTATTCGTGAAATGCAGCTTCAAAGATTGGCTGGTTTGGAAAGAGAAAAGATTGAAAATGAATTAAATGATTTATTAGAATTGATTGCTGATTTAAAGGATATTCTTGCAAATAGAGAAAGAATACTTGAAATTATTGAAACTGAATTATTACAAATCAAAGAGAAATTTGCTGATAAGCGTAGAACTGAAATTATTCAGGGAACATTTGATTTAGAGGATGAAGATTTAATTCCTGTTGAAGATGTTATTATCTCACTTACAACAAATGGTTATATTAAACGTACTCCAGTTGATACTTATAAGACTCAAAATAGAGGTGGTAGAGGTATTAAGGGTATGAGTACAAATGAAGATGATATTGTTGATTCTTTAATTAATATGAGTACTCATGATGATTTATTGTTCTTTACTAATTTTGGTAAGGTTTATCGTATTAAAGGATATAATGTTCCAGAGTTTGGTAGAACTGCAAAGGGATTACCAGTTGTTAATTTATTAAATCTTGAAAAAGATGAATATGTAAAATCAATGATTTCTATTGATAGAAATCATATTGATGAAGAAAAAGAATTATATTTATTCTTTGTTACATTAAATGGTTTAGTAAAGAAAACATCTTTAGAAGAATTTAAAAATATTCGACAATCTGGTAAGATTGCTATTACATTAAAAGATGAAGATCAATTAGTTGCTGTTAAATTAACAACAAATGATGAAGAAATTCTTATTGCTGCATCTAATGGTAAATTAATTAGATTTAAGGAAAATGATGTAAGACCAATGGGTAGAACAGCATCAGGTGTAAAAGGTATTAATGTAGATGGTGGTCATGTTGTAGGTATGACAACAAATGGTGAAGGTCAATATATCATGGCGATTAGTGAAAATGGTTATGGTAAGATGTCACCTATTGATGATTATCGTGAATCTCATCGTGGTGGGAAAGGTGTTAAGACTATTAATACAACTCTTAAAACAGGACAACTTGTTGCTTTAAGAGCGGTTAATGGTGATGAAGATCTTCTCATTATTACAAGTGAAGGTATTGTGATTAGATTACCTATGGAACAAGTTAAGATGGCTGGTAGAAATACTCAAGGTGTTCGTTTGATTAAGGTTTCAGAAGGTTCTACTGTATCAAGTGTAGAAGTTGTTGAAAAATCAAATGATGATGAGGAAGAAACAACTGAAGAATAGAAAGGGATTCCTAGTGAATCCTTTTTCTATATGTAAAGATTAATTAATATTTTTTTGTATAAGGGAAAACATAAATTGACAAATTTAGCAATCTTTCATACAATTAATCTAAAGTAGGTGAGAATATGGCAAAAGAGAAAAAGATTTATTTAAATCAAACTGTTAAAAACATTATAATTATTGTTATTATTGCAGTTGTATTTTTTCTAGTAGGTAAATTATGGCCAAGTGGTGAAGAACCAACCCAAATGACAAGTGATTTATTATCACAACAAATCCAAGATATTAGTGAATTAGCAACTGTTGAGTATAATTATACAAACATGGGTAAATTTGAAAATCAAGCAACTTTTTATGGTTGGAAAGTTCCTTTTACAACAAAAAGTTTTATTATTTCTTATGATGGTAAGATTAAAGCTGGAGTTGATATGACTCAAGTTGAAGTTAGTGTTAGTAAAAAGAAGATTAAAGTAACAGTACCTAAAGCTAAAATCTTATCTCATGAAATTGATGAAAAGAGTATTGAAGTATTTGATGAAACAAAAAATATATTTAATCAAATTAGTATTACTGATTATAATCAATTTGCAATTGATCAAAAAGATAAGATGGAAAAAAGTGTAAAAGAAAAAGGATTATTAGAAGAAGCACAGAAAAAAGTAGAATCTACTATAAAAACTTTTATTAAATCTTTAAATAAATCATCAATTGATTATGAAATTACTATAAATGTGGCAGAATAGATATATATTCTGCTTTTTTTCTTGAAATATTTGTTGAATATAGTATAATATTAGCAATTTGGGTAAATTTTTAGGAGGTTATATATGAAATCAAGTCAAAATGGAAAAAAGCTTGCTATTAAGATGGTTATTGCGCTTGTTTGTGGTTTAATTACTGGTTTTGGTTGTATTGCCTTAAGAGAACATTTGTTGTCAAGTGGTCAAACTGAATTATGGACAACAATTAATAATGTCTTTTTCCAAGATATTACTGCTGAAGGAGCAACAAGTGCTATTGGTATTTTCTATATTGTTGGTCAATTATTTGTTAATGCTTTACAATTGATTATTGTTCCAATGGTTTTTGTTTCAATTGTTTTAGCTATTTGTGTTGTTACAGATACAAAGAAGTTAGGAAGAATTTCTTCTAAAACTATTCTAACTTTCTTTATTACAACTGTCTGTGCTTTGATTTTTGCTGGAGTTATTGGTTCTGTTGTTTACCATATGGGAGCATTTAATGCTGTGGATGCTACAAATATTGCAATTAAAGAAGGAACAGTTGGAACAAATCCTTTAAGTATTGTTATGTCAATTGTACCAAATAACTTTGTTTCTGCTTTAACAAACAATGGTGGTGTATTGGCTATTGTATTCTTAGCTGTATCAGTTGGTTTAGCGATGAATCAATTAAAAGAAAAAACAAAGACAGTGAAAAAATTATTTATTGAATTAAGTGATATTATTTCTGTATGTTTATCATTTGTTATTAATAAATTTGCTCCAATTGCTATCTTTTGTTTATTAACAAGAACTTTTGCAGCTTATGGAATTGATTATTTAATGCCTGCATTAGCTTATGTTATAACTGTTGTCATTGCTTTATTTGCTTATCTATTTATTGCTTATCCTTTATATTTAATGATTATGGCTAAATTAAATCCTAAGCCATTCATGAAGAAAATGGCAAAAGTTGCTTTATTTGGTTTCTCAACTTCTTCTAGTGCTGCTACACTTCCTTTAAATAAACAAACGACTGTTGAAGAATTAGGTGTAAGTGATCAAATTGCTTCATTTACTTTACCATTAGGAATGACAATTAATATGGATGGTACAGCTATAATGCAAGTTATTGCTGCTATATTTGTAGCTGCAAGTTCTGGATATGATGTTACATTTACATCTATGGCAGTTATAGCTGTGTTAGCTTTGATTGCTTCTATTGGAACACCTGCTGCTCCAGGAGCTGGTGCCGTTATCTTGTTTACTATTTTAACAGGAATGGGATATACAAATGATGCTGCATTGTTATCTTATTCATTAATCTTAGCAATCAACCGTCCAATTGAAATGTTATTAACTTCATTGAATGTTGTTGGTGATGCTTCTACTTCAGTTATTGTTGCTAAAAAAGAAAATATGTTAGATGAAAAAGTTTATCATAGTTAAAAAATTCTCAATATTGAGAATTTTTATTTTAGAATTTCTTTTTTTAATTCTTGATATGTATAACTTTGTGTAACAATTGTAATAACTTTATCGAGTTGTTCTAGAGTACAATTATCTAACCATTCAAAATCATCAATATGATAGATATTAGAAATAAGGGTCTTTGCATTTTCTAATTTTGCTTTTTTAATTCCTTCATTAATGCCTTCATTTTTTGCATCATGTATTGCAGTGTTAAAGACTCTTTGATCTCGTTCATATTGATAATATGCTAATAACTGATCAGAGTTTAAATAATCTTCATAAAGTTTTACAACTTTTTTATTTAAAGGAGTTAATTGTTCTTTTTTGTGATTTTCTTCATTTTCAAAGAGATAAATAAATTGTTCAAATTGCTTTTTAAAACCTACTTCCATATTCAACTCCTCCATTCTTTGTGTTTGAATAATTTCAATACAGATTGGACCTTCATCAATTTTAATACAATAATCACTATCCATAAATTCCAAATGATGTGTGAAATGTTCAAAATTTTTAATAGGTGTTCCCGTATAAATAACTAAGCATTTAACACTACTTACATTATAATCTCCTCCTCTTTTTATTTCTCTTTCCAATAGCTTAGCGGCGTAACTAATAAATCGAATGAGAACATTCCTTGTTATTGTTTGATTTTGCATTTCTACATTATACAAATGTCCTAATTGATCAGTAAAAACGACATCTAATATCATTTTCTTTAATTTCTGATTAATAGGATATTCTTCAGAATTTTCTATATGAGTATACTCAATAGGATAGTCAGATAGATGTTGGGCAATAAGGGTACGAACATCATTACAATTTTGTAAAAGATAGTGAAAAAAGTAATCTGAGCAAAATGATATAATTGATGTATTTTCTTTATTCATAAATTTTTTCCTTTCTAGTAAAAGTAGCCCCTCTACTATATATATACAAAGAAAAAATCTATTTTTCTTTTTTTTAGAAGAAATTTATGAAATATTTTCATATATATTATATACTGATTATATAAAATTTACAATAAGCAAACATTTAACAAAATCAAATGAATAATAAAAAAGATGTTTGAACTTAGATAGTGTTGTGGTATAATCATTGTGTTAAATCGATGCGTTGACTAAGTAAATATGAAATCATCAAAGAGAGCTGATGGATGGTGTAAATCAGCATGATGACATATTGAAATCTACCAACAAGAGAAGCTAATCACTTCCGGATGATCCGTTATCTCATATAAAGATATCAGATAGATATGAAATAGGGTGGCACCACGATATATTCGTCCCTTGTAATGGTGTTTTTATTTTATCAAGAAAAGGAGAATGAAAGATGATTGATATTGCAAAATTAAGAGAAAATCCTGAAGCAGTGAAAGAAAACATGAAAAAGAAGTTCCAACATGATCGTTTACATTTAGTTGATGAAGCTGCACAATTAGATAAGCTTTATCGTGAAACACTAACAAAAGCAAGTGAACTTCGTGCTATGCGTAATAAATTATCAAAAGAAATTGGACAATTTATGCGTGAAGGAAAAAAAGAATTAGCTGAAGCTAATAAGAAAAAAGTCAGTGAAATGGCTGAAACTTTAAAACAATTAGAAGAAAAAGAAGCTGAACTTGGATCTAAATTAAAAGAAGTTATGATGAAAATTCCTAACTTTATTGATCCTTCTGTTCCAGTTGGTAAAGATGATAGTGAAAATGTAGAAATTCAAAAATATGGCGAACCAGTTGTACCTGATTATGAAATTCCTTATCATGCTGATATTATTGCTAAGTTTAATGGATTAGATAAGGATGCAAGTGGTAGAACAAGTGGTAATGGATTCTATTATTTAATGGGAGATATTGCTCGTTTATCTTCAGCTATGATTTCTTATGCTAGAGATTTTATGATTGATAAAGGATTTACTTATTGTATCCCACCATTTATGATTAGAAGTGATGTTGTGACTGGTGTTATGTCTTTTGAAGAAATGGATGCAATGATGTATAAAATTGAAGGAGAAGATTTATATTTAATCGGTACTAGTGAACATAGTATGATTGGTAAATTTAAAGATCAAATTGTTAAAGAAGAAGATTTACCTATTACAATGACTTCTTATTCTCCATGTTTTAGAAAAGAAGTTGGAGCTCATGGTATTGAAGAACGTGGTATTTATCGTGTTCATCAATTTGAAAAACAAGAAATGGTTGTTTTATGTAAACCTGAAAATGCTATGGAATGGTATGATAAGATGTGGTCATATACAGTAGAATTATTTAGAAGCCTAGATATTCCAGTGAGAACACTTGAATGTTGTAGTGGTGATTTAGCTGATTTAAAAGAAAAATCTTGTGATGTTGAAGCATGGTCTCCTCGTCAACAAAAATATTTTGAAGTTGGATCATGTTCTACTTTAGGAGATGCTCAAGCAAGACGTTTAGGTATTCGTACAAAAGGTGAACAAGGAACATATTATGTAGCTACACTTAATAATACAGTACTTGCTAGTACCAGAGCATTAATAGCATTCATTGAAAATAATTATAATGAAGATGGAACAATTAGTATTCCTGAAGTTTTACGTCCATATATGGGTGGAAAAGATAAAATTTCTTAAAATGAGTCGAAAGACTCATTTTTTTTCTTTAAAAAATCTTTCGTTTTATATACACAAAAATTACACATATTTTTCATAGGTTATCCATAATAATTTGTTAAAATGTGTAAGAAAAAGAAGGAAGGGGATATTTTATGAAGAATATTCTTGAATATTTAGAAAAATCAGCACAACAATATTTTACAAAAGTTGCATTTACTGATGAAAATCATGAAATGACTTATGGAAGTTGTGTAGAATGTTCTAAAAAGATAGGAACAGCATTGTTAGAATTAAAAGCAAAGCGAAAACCTATAGCAGTTTTAATGGATAAAAACGTAGAAAGTTTAACTGGATTCTTTGGGGTTGTTTATAGTGGAAATTTTTACGTTGTTATTGATTGTTATATGCCAAAAGATAGAATTGAAAAAATATTTGAAACTTTGGAACCAATTGCTTTAATTTCTGATTATGCACATCAAGAATTAGCATTAAGTTTACATCATAAAGTCTATTTTTACGAAGATTTAATGACTACTAAAATTAATCAAGTTGCATTAGATCAAGTTAGAAATCAAATGATAGATACAGATCCACTCTATGCTTTATTTACATCTGGTTCAACAGGTGTACCTAAAGGCGCAGTTGTTTCTCATCGCAATGTTATAAATTATGCTTCATGGTATAAAGACACATTTGATATTAATGAAGAAACTCAATTTGGAAGTCAAACACCATTTTATTTTAGTATGTCAGTTTCTGATGTCTTTAGCACTATTATCTCTGGAGCAACACTTCATATTTTGCCGAAAAAGTTATTTTCATTTCCTATTAAATTAATAGAATATATGAATGAAAAGAAAGTAAATACCATTTATTGGGTTCCATCTGCTTTATGTATCATTGCTAATCTTAAAGTATTAGATTATTTAGCATTAGAGTATGTGAATAAAGTCTTATTTGCTGGAGAAGTTATGCCAACAAAACAATTAAATTACTGGATAAAGAAAATTCCTGATGCCATGTATGCTAATTTATTTGGACCAACAGAAACAACTGATATTTGTACTTATTATATCGTTGATAGAGAATTTAAAGATGATGAAGTTTTACCAATAGGTAAAGCTTGTAATAATTGTGATGTCTTTTTATTAGATGAAAATAATCAAGAAGTGACTGATCATAGTGAAGGAGAGCTTTGCGTCCGAGGTTCATTTTTAGCTTTAGGTTATTATAATAATGAGGAAAAGACGAAAGAAGCATTTATGCAAAATCCTTTGAATCAGGCATATCCTGAAATTATATATCGAACTGGAGATTTAGTGAAATATAATGAATTTGATGAATTGATTTATATAACACGTAAAGATTTTCAAATTAAACATATGGGATATCGTATTGAATTAGGAGAAATAGAGGCAGCTGTTAATGCATTAGAAAAAATTCAAGCTTGTGCTGTTATTTTTGATGAAGGAAAAGATAAGATTGTTTTGATTTATACTGGTAAGATGAATGACCAAGAGATAATGGAAGGAATTAAGAATAAAATTCCAAGCTATATGTATCCTAATGTTATTATTAAAAAGAAAATCATGCCATATAATCAAAATGGAAAAATTGATAGAAAATGGTTAAAGAACCATTATGAAGATTAAGGAGGAAATAAGAATGGAAGAATTATTAGATATTTTAAAAGGATTAAAACCAGGGGTTGATTTTGAAAATGAAAAGAATTTAATTGATGATAGAATTTTAGATTCTTTAGATGTTATGAATTTAACTGTTGAATTAAATGATGAGTTTGATATTGAAATAACACCACTAGATATATTACCTGAAAATTTTCAATCTATTGAAGCAATGTATGCTTTAATTACACGTTTACAAGAAGATTAGTTATGGTTTATACATCTTATGTCTATTTAGTTCTATTTTTAGGAATGACATTTTTGTTGTATACAATCTTTCCTAAAAAGTATAAATGGACGGTTCTATTAGCAGCAAGTTATATTTATTATATGGCAGCTAGTCGTATTTGGTTAATTGTCTTTATATTATTAACATCATTATCTGCTTATTTAGGTGCTATATGGATAGATAAAATTAATGAGTTATTTACCAGTGTTAAAAAATTAATGGATAGACAACAAAAGAAAGAATTTAAAGAAAAGATATTATGGCAAAAGAAAATGGTTATTGTTTTGATGTTATTGATTAATGTTGGAACATTAGTATTCTTAAAGTATTTTAATTTCTTTGCTGATGTTCTTAATATTACTCTATTCAATCAATTACATATGGAAATTCCAATGTTAAAACTCTTTTTACCATTAGGTATTTCCTTCTATACATTACAAGCAGTAAGTTATGTTATTGATGTTTATAGAGGAAAATATAAAGCAGATTATCATTTTGGTAGAGTTTCGTTATATTTAACTTTCTTTCCAACAATTGTTGAAGGTCCGATTACAAGATATGATCAAGTTGCTTATCAATTATATGAAGGACATGAATTTAATTATGTTAATTTAACACAAGGATGTCAGTTAATTTTATGGGGTATGTTTAAAAAGATTGTGATTGCTGATAGAGCTAATATGTTAGTTAATTATGTTTTTAATGATTATATGAAATTTTCAGGATTAAGTGTTGTTATTGCAATTATTTTTTATACAATTCAACTTTATACAGAGTTTTCAGGAGCTATGGATATTGTAAGAGGTAGTGCACAAATCTTTAGTGTAGAATTACCAGAAAACTTTAAACAGCCATTCTTTTCTAAGAGTATTAATGAATTTTGGCAAAAATGGCATATCACTTTAGGAGCATGGTTAAGAGATTATGTTTTTTATAGTGTTTCTTTATCTGGAGCTTTTAAGAAATTTAATCATTTTGTAAAAAATCATTGTAATGAGTATTTTTCTAAGTTATTACCAGCAACAACAGCTTTATTTTTTGTTTGGATTTGTAATGGACTATGGCATGGGGCAAGTATGAAATATGTCATGTATGGAATGTATTATTATATTTTAATGGTTATTGGAATGTTTATGGAACCTGTGTTTCATAAAATATTAGAGGCATTACATATTCAAAAAGAAAAAACTTATTTTAAATTTTTTCAGATATTGAGAACTGTTTTCATTGTTAATATAGGTATGCTTATTTTTAGAGCTGATACATTATCAGCAGCATATCATATGTTTATATCTTGTTTTCAAAACTTTCATTTAGATTTGAGTGTTATTGCACATTTGGGATTAAGTGTAGCAGATGTTAGTATTATATTAATTGGAACACTTGTTGTTTTTATTATGAGTTTAATTAAAGAAAAAGGGATTCATATTAGAGAAAGTATTAGTAAATGGAATATTGTACCTAGATGGAGTTTTTATTTAACAAGTTTATTTGTTGTTATTATATTTGGTGCTTATGGTAGAGGGTATGATATTGTTAGTTTTATCTATGCACAGTTTTAGGAGGTGTAAATAATGGATAAAAGCAATAATCTAAATAATCGTTTAAAAGAAATATCTAAAATTGTTATCTTTTTATTGATTTGTGTTGTTTTGTTAAATTGTTTATCTCCTATATTTTTACCTAAAAACAACAATAAAAGAAGTGGAATTAAATATGAAAATGCAAGAGGATTTTATGGTGAGAAAGCTCATTCAATTGAGGTTTTAGCTATTGGTAATAGTGACTTGTATAGTGCCATGAATCCTTTGCAGTTATGGAATAATCATGGAATAACTGCATATGTTTCAGGAGAACCATCACAAAATATTTTTAGTGCTTATTATTTGTTAAAAGAAGTCTATAAGAATCAAAGACCTGAAGTTGTTATTTTAGAGGTGGATGAATTATTTTCTAAAGGTGATGCTGATGATTTGGATGAAGTAATTAATAATGTGTTAAAATATAATTTTCCTTTATTTGAATATCATAGTCGTTGGAAAAGTATGAGTCATAAAGATTTTAAGAATTTAAAAGTTAAATATAAGGATAGAATGATTTCTAAAGGTTATATTTACCATAACAATATTCAATCACATCCCACAGGATATAAATATATGAAAGAAAATCGTTCTTCTGCTTTATCAGTAACAACTCAATTATATTTAGATAAATTTATGCAATTAGCTAGTGATCATCAAACAAAAGTTCTATTAGTATGGTATCCATCAGCAACTACAGCAACTTTAAAAAGACATCAAACAATCGAAAAAGTCGCTAACCGTTATCAAATTCCATTTATAGATTTTAATACTGATCAATATAATACAGGCTTTAATTGGATGACAGATACCCGTGATGGTGGTAATCATTTAAATTATAGTGGGGCAACAAAAATGACTAAGTATATAGGACAGTATTTAAAAGACAATTATACATTAAATGACTATCGTCATGACCCACATTATGAACAATGGAATAAAGATTATGAAATGTTTATGAAAAAGAATAAATTAGCTTATTGATTTGTTGATGAAATATGATATAATAGATTTTGCCATTACAATAGGCGGCTTCGAACCATGTCAGGACCGGAAGGTAGCAGCATTAAGAATGTCCGTTTATGTGTAGTGGCTTTTTTCAAAGGAGAAAAACAATATGGATGATGAGAAATATATGGAGTTGGCATATCAGCAGGCAATCAAAGCAAAAGAAATAGATGAAGTTCCAATTGGTGCTATTATTGTAAAAGATAATGAAGTTATAGCTCGAGCTTTTAATCAAAAAGAAACATTGCATGATGTTACTGCGCATGCAGAAATGTTAGCGATTCGACAAGCTTGTCAGAAATTAGGAACATGGCATCTAGATGACTGTATTTTATATTCTACACTTGAACCTTGTATTATGTGTAGTGGTGCAATCATACAAAGTCGTATTGATAAAGTTGTTTTTGGTGCCGTTGGTCAACGTTGGCATGGTATTTCTGAATATCTTCAGTATCATAAATTTAATCATTATCCAACTATTGTTTCAGGTATATTAGAAGAAAAGTGTAGTTTATTATTATCAGATTATTTTAAAACTAAAAGAAATCGTTCATAAAAAGTCCATAAGTTGTTAATATTCATTTTATAAAAGATATATATAATGTTTTTAGGAGATGAATAGTATGGATTATAGCGGGAATCAACAAAAATTATCATATCAGCAATTTCTATTAACTTTATTAAAATGGGTTCTTATAGGTATTGGATTAACAACTGTATCATCTATTTTTATGGTTATGATTGTTATTCCATTTATTATAGATGGAATATATTTATCATTATTAATTCTTTCAAGTATTATAGAAGTTTTTATGGTTTATTTTTTAGTTAAGAGATTGACACAATTATCAAATCAATCAGCTAAAAAGTATTATTATATATATTCAATTCTTAATGGTATTTCATTATCATTATGGATAAATTTTACTGCTCCTGGAGCTGTTATTATAGCTTTTGCATTAACATGTGCTTATTTTGGTTTACTTTATACAATTGTAAAATATTCAAAAACAAATTTTTTAACGATGGGAAAAGTTTGTCAAGCAGCTTTACCTATGTTATTAATTGGATATATTATTTTATTATTTATGAATGTTCCAATTTATTATCATATTATTGTCATTCTTGATCTTATTATTTTTACTGGATTGATTCTTTATGATATGAAAACAATACAAAGAATCTATGAAGAATGTCTACCAGAAGAATTAGAAAGCCAAGCAATGAAGGGAGCATTGTTATTATATTTAGATTTCATTAATGTTTTTTTAGATATTTTAATGCTTATTGCTGATAATAGTTAAAAGATATCTTTAGATATCTTTTTATTATCGTAAAATATGTTATAATTGAGCAAGGAGTTGATTATATGGCATACAAAACATTATATAGAGTTTACCGTCCGCAACGTTTTGAAGATGTTGCAGGGCAAGAACATATTATTACAACGCTTCGTCACGCAGTAGAAGAAAATAAAATTGCTCATGCATATTTATTCTGTGGACCAAGAGGAACTGGAAAAACGACAATTGCTAAATTACTTGCTAAGGCAATTAACTGTACTGGTGATATCAAACCATGTGATGAATGTGAGAATTGTAAAGAAATTACTTTAGGATCACATCCTGATGTTATTGAAATAGATGCAGCAAGTAATAATGGTGTTGATGAAGTCAGAAGTTTAATTGAAAAGGTTAAATATGCACCAACTCAAGGGAAATATAAAGTTTATATTATAGATGAGGTTCATATGATGTCTACAGGTGCTTTTAATGCGTTATTAAAAACCTTAGAAGAACCACCAGCACATGTTGTTTTTATTTTAGCAACAACTGAACCACACAAAATACTTCCAACTATTATTTCAAGATGTCAAAGATTTGATTTTACTAAATTGAGTATGTTGGATATTGTTAATAGAATGAAGAAAGTCATTACTGAAGAACATTATCAATGTGATGATGAAGCTTTAGAAATGATTGCTAAATTAGCTGATGGTGGAATGCGTGATGCATTATCAATACTTGAACAATGTTTAGCTTTTAATGATCAACATTTAACTATTCAAGATGTTAATCAAATCTATGGAATTGTTTCATTAGAAAATAAAATTGATTTTATTAAAATATTACTTTCTAAAGATATGAAAAAATCTCTTTCAATGCTTGAAGAAATGAAAATGAATGGGATTGATATTAAAAGATTAACTCTTGATTTAGTTGATATTTTAAAAGATATTGTTATTTATCGTAATACCCAAGATGAATCTATTTTATTTGTTCTATCAAAATTTTATTTAGACATGATTGTGCCATATATAACTTGTGAAGAAGCTTTAACATTTATAGATATATTGATGGAAGCTAGTGAAAAATATTCTAAAGTTATTAATCCATCTATTTATTTTGAATTAGCTATTTTAAAAATATGTAATCAGATTAAAGATGAAAAAGTGATTCATGTTGAAACAGTTGCTGTTCCAAAGGTAGAATCTCCAATACAGGAAATACCTAAAGTTGCTGAAATTCAAGCATCTGAACCAATTGAAGAACCGGTTGAGGAAATACTTGCAGAAGAAATAATAGATGATTCTATTCAAGAGGAAGTTATCCCTGAACCAATCTTAGAACAAGAGGAAATTGAACAAGAAGAAATTCCTACATTTGAATTTGAACAAAAAGAAGAAGTTCAATCACAAGTAGATGAAAATATTCAGATAGATCCAGATGATATCATGAATATATTAGTTCAAGCTAAACGTGAAATACTGGAAAATATTCAAGAAAGATGGCCAATTATTAAGCGTTATTTAGCTAATCTCAATACTGCTAAAAGTGCTGGTATGCTTTGTGATGGTGCAGCAGTTGCCGCTTGTCCAGGTGGATTGATTATTTCATTTGAATTTCAACCTGCAGTGAATGCTGTTAACTATTATAAGAACTATAAACAATTAAGTTCATTTTTAACTGAGATATTAGGACAGGAATATCGATTTATTGCTGTTCAACAAGATGATTGGTTAAAAATACGTAGTCATTTTATTGAATTAAAGAAAAAAGGTCAATTGCCACAACCACATGAATTGACTTTAAAACATATAGACTCACACGATTTAGATTATGTTGATTTAAATGAGGCACAAGAGTTTGCTTTAAAATTATTTGGAGATATTGTTGAATTTAAGGAGGATTAAGAAATGAATTTTGCAAATTTAGTACAACAAGCCCAACAAATGCAAAGAAAGGTTAATAAAATAAAGAAGGAATTTGATGAAAGAGAATTTGACATTGTTTCTCAAAATAATATTATTACTGGTAAGATGAAAGGAAATCTTTCAATTATTGAATTACATATCGATCAAACTATGTTTAATACAGATAATCAAGAAGATGTTGAAGATTTGTTAATGGTAACTATTAATCAAATGATTGATAAAATCAATAAAGAAAGGGAAGATACATTAAATAAAGTTACTAATGGTGTTGATGTATCTGCGTTTATCTAATGAATTATCCAGCTTGTTTTGAAGAACTTGTTGAATGTTTTAAGATGTTACCTGGAATAGGAAACAAAGGTGCTGAACGTATGGCTTATCATGTTTTATCTATGGATGAGCAACAAGTTCAAAGATTTTCTGAAGCATTGATTGATTTTAAAACCAATATTCAATATTGTAAGATTTGTGGACATATATGTGAAGGTGAAGTTTGTGATATTTGCCAAGATACAACTCGTGATCAAACGACAATCTGTGTTGTTGAATCACCTAAAGATGTATTTGCGATGGAAAAGTTAAAAGAATATCATGGTCTTTATCATGTTTTACATGGAACAATGTCTATTATGGATGGTAAAACTATTGAAGATTTAAATATTAATAGTTTATTTGAAAGATTAAATGATAATATTAAAGAAGTTATCATTGCAACAAATCCTACAAGAGAAGGAGAAACAACAGCTTTATTCTTAGCTAAACTTCTAGCTAAACAAAATATTCCAGCAACCAGAATAGCAAACGGATTACCAATAGGAAGTAATCTAGATTATGCTGACGAATTAACTTTATTAAAATCATTAGAAGGAAGAAAGAAAATATAAATCATCTCATATAATAAATGAGGTGATTTTTTTGTATAAGTTAACTAAAGTATTTATAAGATTGCTTATAGCAACAATTTTTATATTTGTTTTTAATACATTTGAAGCAATAACACATATAACATTGTCATTAAATATTTTTAACATTTTTATGATTTCATGTTTTGATATCTTTGGTGTTGCTCTTTGTATTGTCTTAAAATATATCCTTTAGTCAAATTAAGAAATAATGCTTTATATCTCAACCAAATTTTTATATAATAGAGTATGAAATGAGGTGTTATAAGTGCCAGGAGTATTTATTACTTTTGAAGGTGGAGAAGGCAGTGGTAAAACAACAATTGCTGCTTTAATCAAAGAAGCATTAGATAAAGAAGGATATCAGGTGACTTTAACTAGAGAACCTGGTGGAGTAGAGATAGCTGAAAAAATTAGAGATATCATTCATGATGTCAAATATACTAATATGGATAGAAAGACTGAGGCATTGTTATATGCAGCAAGTCGTCGTCAACATTTAGTTGAAAAGGTCATTCCAGCTTTAGAACGAAATGAAATTGTTATTTGTGATCGATTTGTTGATAGTTCAATGGTTTATCAAGGAATTGCACGAGGTATTGGAATCAAAGAAGTTTATGAAATGAATTTGTTTGCAACAGAAAATATTTTACCAAAACGTACAATCTTTTTTGATATTAAACCTGAAGAAGGCTTGAAAAGAGTTTATGCAAATAAAGATCGTGAAATTAATAGACTTGATTTGGAAACAATTGAATTTCATCAAAAAGTATATGATGGTTATTTATCTATATGTGATGAATTTAAAGATCGTATAGTGAAAATTGATGCAAGTTTAGATATTGATGGAGTTTTTCAACAAGTCTTAGAAAAGATTAGAGAAGTCTTATGAGTTATCAAGATCAATTAAAACAAGAACAGCCAATTCTATATCAAATATTAAAAAAAAGTTTTCAAAGTCAAAAGATACCTCATGCTTTTTTATTAGTTGGTAAGAATAGTAGTATAGCTGCTCATTATATCGCAAAGAGTTTAATTTGTGAAAATGATGATCTTGCATGTAATGAATGTATTGATTGCCAAAAAATAGATGAACATAAATATGCAGATTTTATTTATGCTAATGGGAAAGATGAAACAATCAAAAAAGGAATTGTTGAATATATTCAAGAACAATTTGCTAAATCTTCAATGGAAGGTAAAGCAAAAATATATTTAATGGAAAATATTGAAAATTCTACAGTTGAAGCTATGAATAGTTTATTAAAAGTTCTTGAAGAACCTATAGCTGGAGTATATGCAATATTTACTTGTCAAAACTTAAATAGAGTATTGCCAACAATTCAATCACGATGTCAAGTTATTCAATTGTTGCCAGGTTCTAAGTTGTTTTTAAGAGAACAGTTAAAAAAAGATGATCTATCTGAAGATGATATTAATATTCTATCTGAATTATTTGATACATATGAAGATTGTCAGCAATATATTGAATCAGAAGTGTTTGATAAATTGAAATTAGAAGTTTATCATTTTATTGAAGATTTATATCTGCATAGAGAAAATCTTGTAATTAATGTTGAAACTCATTTAATGAAGGACTTTAAAGAAAAGGATAAGATTCAATTATTTTTAAATATGCTTGTTCTAGGATTAAGAGATTTGTTTCACGTGAAACATTCTATGAATCTTACTTATCCATCTTATAAAGGATTGTATGATAGAATAGAAGAAGATGAAAATCAATTAGTAGAGAAAATTGATTTGATATTGAATACAGAATATCTATTAAGTACAAATGCAAATGTTATGTTATTAATGGATAGTTTGATGTATAAATTATAGAAAGGAGACTTTATGGAAGAAAAGTTAGCTCTGATACGTTTTAATAATGTAGGGAAGTCGTATTATTTTTCTACTGATTTAGATGTACATAAAGGAGATAAAGTTGTTGTTGAAACAGTTAGAGGGTTAGAATTAGGTGAACTTATTACTGATTTAAAAAATATTGATGAGTTTAAACTTGATACTGAGCTTAAAAGAGTTAAAAGACGAGCTAATCGTGCTGATTTGGATTTATATGAGTTTAATAAAACAAAAGCTGCAAAATCATTAGAAATCTGTAAAAAAATTGTTAGTCAGTATGATTTAGATATGCGTTTAGTCAATTGCGAATATACATTAGATGCGTCAAAAGTCATTTTTATGTATACTTCAGAAAGTCGTGTTGATTTTAGAGAGTTATTAAAAGAATTAGCAAGTGTGTTTAAGTGTCGTATTGAATTAAGACAAATTGGACCAAGAGATAAATCAAAGATTGTTGGAGGTTTAGGTTCTTGTGGATTACCATTATGTTGTTCATCATTCTTAGGAGAATTTGATGGTGTCTCAATTAATATGGCTAAAAATCAAATGTTAGCAATTAATATTGATAAAATTTCAGGAGCATGTGGTCGTTTATTATGCTGCTTGAAATATGAGGACGATATCTATACTGCTGAAAAACAAAGATTCCCTAAAATTGGAACACGGGTAAAATATGAAGATAAAATTGTTAAAGTAACAGGATTAAATGTGATAAGTGATTTAGTTAAAATTGAACATGATGGAAATGTTTCTTTTGTATCTTTAAATGAAATTAAAATATTGCCACCAAAGGATCATAAACATGAACAACGAGGTCACTAATTATTTATTAGCTTATGAGAACATGAAAATTATCCAAAGAAAAGATATGTTTAACTTTTCTTTGGATACTGTTTTATTAGCACACTTTTGTACAATTAATAAAGATTTAAATGCAATTGTTGATTTTGGTACAAATAATGCAGCAATTCCTTTACTATTAAGTAGAAGAACTGATAAAAAGATTATTGGTGTTGAAATCCAAAAAGATGCTGTTGATTTAGCAATTAAAAATGTCGAGTTAAATCAGTTGGGAGATCAAATAGAGATTGTACATAGTGATATTAAAGATTATGTTAAAGAACAAAAGAAAGTAAAATTGGTTGTTTGTAATCCACCTTTTTTTAAAGTGGGAGAACGTAGTAATCTTAATGACAATGAATATTTACAAATTGCTCGTCATGAGATTAAAATTAATTTAGAAGAAATTGTTCAAAGTGCTGCTGCAATTTTAGATAATAAAGGTCGTTTTGCGATGGTTCATAGACCAGATCGGATGATTGAAATTATTAATTGTATGCAAAAGTATGATATTGAACCAAAAAGAATACGTTTTGTTTATCCAAAAGTAGGAAAAGATTCTCATATCTTTCTTATTGAAGGAATGTATAAAGGAAATAAAGGCGTAAAAATTGAAGCACCATTATATGCGCATGAAGATGATGGAAGCTATAGTGCTGAAGTAAGAAAAATGTTTGGAGAAGATGAACATGAATAGACAAAAGAGTTTTGAAAATGAAAAACCAACATTATATCTTGTAGCAACACCGATAGGGAATTTAAGTGAAATGACATATCGGGCTGTTGAAACATTGAAAAATGTTAATTTTATTGCGGCAGAAGATACAAGAAATACTGTTAAATTATTAAACCATTTTGAGATAGATACAAAGCTTATTTCTCATCATGAACATAATCTAGTAACTTCAATACCAAAGATTATTCAATTGTTAGAAGAAGGAAATGATATAGCTTTAGTAAGTGATGCTGGATATCCTGCAATTAGTGATCCGGGTTATGAATTAGTTAAAGCGGCAATAACTAAAGATATTAATATTGTACCTATTTCTGGAGCAAATGCATGTTTAAATGCTTTGGTTGTCTCTGGTATTGCACCTCAACCATTCCTTTTTTATGGATTTTTAGATCATCAAGATAAAAAGAAGAAGAAGGAACTAGAACTTTTAAAAAAATATCAAGAAACAATTGTTTTCTATGAAGCTCCTCATAGAATCAAGAAAACATTAAAATTAATGTTAGATATCTTTGGTAATCGTCATATTGCTTTATGCCGTGAGATTACAAAAAAGCATGAGGAAATAAATAGGGGAACAATTGAAGAAATTCTAGCAGTTGTTGATGATATGAAAGGTGAAATGGTCATTGTTGTTGAAGGTGCAACGGAAGTTGAAGAAGATATTGTTTTTGAACAGAGTATTGAAGAACATGTTAATGAATATATTGAAAAGGGTATGTCAACAAAAGATGCTATAAAAGAAGTTGCTAAACAACGTAATGTATCTAAGAACGTTGTATATCAAGAATATCATCAAAAATGAATATAGAAATATATTCATTTTTAATTTAGAATCAAGTATAATAAGATTAGATGAGTTAGGAGGGAATATGATATGATTTATACAATAACATTTAATCCATCAATAGATTATATGGTTTCGGTTGATCATTTTAAATTAGGAACAGTTAATAGAACAAGCCAAGAATATCTTTTACCAGGTGGTAAAGGGATTAATGTATCTATTGTTTTACATAATCTAGGAATAGATAGTACAGCATTGGGATTTATTGCTGGTTTTACAGGAAAAGAAATAGAAAATAGAGTGACAAATGATTTTGGGGTACAATGTGACTTTATTGATGTTGAAAATGGCTATTCACGTATTAATTTTAAATTGAAAAGTGATGAAGAAAGTGAAGTCAATGGAAATGGTCCAATGATTAATAAGGAACACATTGATAAACTATACAATAAGTTATCTTGTTTACAAGCAGGGGATATTCTCATTCTTTCAGGAAGTATACCTAAATGTTTATCAGATGATATTTATAGTGAAATCATGGAAAAACTTACTGATAAGAATATTGAAATTGTAGTTGATGCTACAGGTGATTTGTTAATGAAAGTATTAAAACATAAACCATTTGTAATTAAACCAAACAATCATGAATTAGCTGAAATGTTTCACGTGAAACTTTTTGGAACTCAGGATATTGTAAAGTATGCAAAAAAATTACAAGAAATGGGTGCTAAAAATGTTTTAATATCAATGGCAGGAGATGGGGCATTATTTATTTGTGAGAATGGAAAAGTTTATTTCAGTAATGCACCTAAAGGCCAAGTAAAAAATTCTGTTGGAGCAGGAGATTCAATGGTTGCTGGTTTTGTAGCAGGTTATGAGAAAACAAAAGACTACGTACAAGCGTTTAGAATGGGAGTTGCAACAGGAAGTGCAAGTGCTTTTTCTGAAAATTTAGCAACTGCGAGTGAAGTTGAAAAATTATTACAAGAAATTAAAGAGGTAGAATATGAATATTAGAGACCTTTTAAAAGAAGATAGTATAATTCTTAATCAACATAGTCAGACTAAAGAAGAAGCTATAGATAAACTTATTGATTTACATTACCAATGTGGACATATCAATAACAAAGAAGAATATAAGAAAGCAATACTTGCTAGAGAATCATTATCTTCAACTGGAGTAGGCAATATGATAGCTATTCCTCATGCCCAAGATAACAGCGTTAATTATCCGTCATTAGTTGCAATGGTTGATAAAGAAGGTGTTGATTTTGATTCATTGGATCAAAAACCAGCTAAAATATTCTTTATGATTGCAGTAAACAAAGATGGTGGAACACAACATTTAGAAATACTAGCACAGTTATCACAAATTTTAATGGATAAGAAAACAGTTGAAAAATTATTAAATGTAACAACCCCATTAGAATTTATTCAAATATTAACTGCAGATATGCAGGAAGAAAAAGAACAAGAAAATGATAATTATTATGATGTTGTTGCAGTCACAGCTTGTCCGACAGGAATAGCTCATACATATATGGCGGCTAAGGCTTTAGAAGATACAGCAAAGCAACTTGGAATTAGAATTAAGGTAGAAACCAATGGTGCAAGTGGTGTTAAGAATAAATTAACTGATGAGGATATTCAAAATGCAAAATGTGTCATTGTAGCAGCTGATAAAAAAGTTGAGATGAAAAGATTTTCAAAGAAACCTATTATTAAGGTTCCTGTCGCAAAAGGAATACATGAAGCAAAAGAACTTTTGGAAAAAGCAACGAGTGGTGAAGGTGTTAAGGAAACAGTTGAAAGTACTAAAAAATTTAGTAAGTTTTTTAAGAACAATAATCCATTAGTTATTATTTATAGACATTTTATGAATGGTATTTCACAGATTATTCCTTTATTAATGATTTATGGTATTTTTACATTTATTACTATATTTATTAATGATAAATTTCCTGATCTACTTATAAATAGTCAAGTGGTTTATGAAGGTGTTGCTCCAGGAGTATCATTAAGTGAATTTGTAAGAATTATAGTCAGTACTTCATCAATAGGAAACTTATTTATACTATGTTTATTAAGTGCATATATTGCAGATAGTATCAGTGATAGACCAGCGTTCTATGTTGCCTTTATAACTGGATTGACTTTATTCAACATGAATTTTATCGAAAGTGTTATTGTTGGTTTTGTAGCAGGATATGTTATTTTATTACTTAAAAAGTTATTTTCATTTTTACCTGAGGTTATAGAAAGTATAATTCCAAATTTACTGTTACCAATAATAGGAACATTCATAATGTGTGGTATCTATTTAATATTAGGATTTTCATCAAGGTATTATGGTGTTGCTCAAACAGTCCCAGAAATTAATCCAATTCTTTTGATTGGAGGATGTACAATCTTAGGAGCAATGATGTCAATTGATATGGGTGGACCAGTTAATAAAATTGCATATTCTATTGGTATTGCAAGTATATTTTATAAACATGGTGAAATAATGTCAGCAGTGATGGTTGCAGGAATGATTCCACCAATCATGATTGGTCTTTCAATGGTTACATCATCTAATCTTTATCAAGATGATGAAGTTAAAGGAAAGTGGCATTGTATGATTAAAGGATTATGTTTTGTGAGTGAGGAAGCTATTCCTTTTATGCGTAAGGATAGAAAGGGAATTCATTTGCCTTGTATTATTGCTTCAGCTTTAGCAGGTGGATTATCTGCATACTTTGGATGTAGTCAATTATTTCCACATGGTGGAATCTTTACAATTTTCTTTATAAATAATCCATTATTTTTTGTTATTACTTTATTATCTTGTTCATTAATAGGAATGAGTTTAATTTTAATTTTAAAAGGTAATCTAGAATAACGTGTGGTCTCCAATTATTGGAGTCTAGATTATCATGGGGTAAATAACACCCCAAACAATTGAACTGGTGATAAAGGTGG
>NZ_SMCQ01000020.1 GCF_004343035.1 Longibaculum muris | reverse complement strand
ATGCCGTTACGGTATAATAACGACAAACGGAAAAAGCCTTTATTTTCAAGGGGTTTGAGCGTTTGCCGTCATTTATTCAATTCCTTTTCCAAGTTGAAATCTGACGAGAAAAATATCGAAAAAAGGAGGCTGTTTCATTAACGACAAAATTTAATAGTGCCAGCGGTCCGGTGTATTGCCTGACCGCTGGTTGCCGTGGGCGTTTCACTTTTATAGGTGGGCGCCCTTTTTTTATACCCATTTTCAAAAGAAAGGAGATCCACATGGAATTAAACGAAATGGAAAAACGGCTGCTGTTTCAGGTTGAGGGAGACTATCAATACAAAGTCCTGAACGAGCTCCACATGGCTGCCCGGTACACAAAGAACCCTGAACAGCGGAAGGCAGCGGAAAGTCTGATGGCAAAGCTGCGCGTCCTGACGGATGACGAGTGCATGGACATCGTGCGGGATATCCAGAAGAATTACCTCCTGCCCTACCCGCCCCGGACGATTGGGGAAAAGATTGCGGAGGCCAGGCAGCGATCCGGCGCGGAAAAATTGAAAGGGCATGACATCATGGCCCTGGAACGCTTTGCCCCAGAGGTACGGCACATGATCATCTTCAACGTGCTGTCTTATAATTCTCCTGTCGGCGATAAGGGCGATAAGATGCGCCTGTTCCTTACGGATGCCGGCTATCAGAAATTCTTAGACAGCCAGGAACGGGGCGAAGTCAAACTGAAAAACCATGCGAAGGTCTCAGACGGGCATCTCCACTATGACCGCAGGGACCGCGTCTTGTAACAGGATAACCGGAGAAAGGAGGCTTTGAAATGGCTGTATTCCGGGTAGAAAAAACAAAGGACTTCACGATCATGTGCAACCACCATCTGCGCAATACGGAACTGTCCTTAAAGGCAAAGGGGCTCCTCTCGCTCATGCTGTCGCTGCCGGAAGATTGGGACTATACCACAAAGGGGCTCGCCCATATCTGCAAGGACGGCGTGGATTCAATCACTACCGCCCTGAAAGAGCTGGAGCGGCACGGGTACCTCACCAGGCAGCGCCTCCGCTATGAGAACGGGCAGCTCGGAGACATCGAGTATACGATCCATGAAAAGCCTGTAAATGCTGAAAAACAGGGGGATTCACCTAAACGGGAAAATCCAAGACAGGCAAATCCAGGACAGGCAAAACCTGAACAGGGGGAACCTGGACAGGGAAATCCCGCACAATTAAATACTAATCCATTAAAAACTAAAAAATCAAAAACGGATATATCAAGGACCCATCCATCAATCTATCCGTCAGGGCCGGAGGCGGCAGGCCGTTCGGATGGGATGGATCGGATAGAGCTGGCAGACGCTTACCGTGAAATCCTGAAAGAAAATATTGAGTATGGCTGTATGGTTTCCCGGTATGGGAAAGAACGCTTAGACGAGACGGTGGAGCTTATGCTTGAAGTGGTTTTATCCAAACGTCCATATATCCGTATCGCCGGGGATGATTTTCCCAGGGAGGTGGTAAAGGGCCGCTTCCTGAAAATCAATTCCGGCCACCTGGAGTATGTCTTTGACTGCATTGACAGGAACACCACGAAAGTCGGGAACATCAAGGCATACCTGCTGGCGGCGCTCTATAATGCCCCGGCAACAATGGACAGCTATTACCGCGCCGAGGTCAACCATGACCTGTACGGCTGTTAGGCGCCTTCTGGCGTCTTTTTTCATCACAGAAAGGAGGCGGGGCACGATGAAAAGAATCCCTGTGCCGGTGTCATGCCCGGCGTAACAAAGGAGCAGATTCGGGCGGCGCGTGAGGCGGACCTGTTTGCCTACCTGCAGTTCCATGAGCCTGGGGTGCTGAAACGGGACGGCCCGAATTACCGCCACAAGGAGCATGACAGCCTGGTCTATGTGACCGGGAAAAGGTACTGGTACTGGAACAGCCGGGGCCGGAGTATCAACGCCCTGGATTACCTGATCCAGATACGGGGCTACGGGCTGGTGGATGCGGTCCATACGCTGGTCGGCGGGGAAATCCAGCAGACGCCGGCCTATCGGAGCACGGCAGCGGCAGGGCGTGTGCATAAGGAACCGGAGAAGAAAGCATTTTCCCTCCCCTGGGCCAGACGGTGCGCCACTTCTGCCGTTTCTTATCTGCAACGGCGCGGGATCAGCCCGGATGTGATCAGCCGGTGTTTCCGGGACGGGCTGTTCTATGAGGCGCGGCATCATGGCGAGCCGGTCTGTGTGTTTGTGGGAAAGGATGAAGCCGGCAAAGCAAAGTTTGCCTGTATGCGGAGCATTGCCGGCAGCCTTAGGAAAGATGTCTACGGCAGCGACAAGGAATACAGCTTCTGCTATCCACCCCGGAATCCGGGCAGCCGGCATGTGGCGGTATTTGAGGCGCCCATTGACGCCCTCTCCCATGCCACGCTGCAGGAGTTAGAAGTCTGGAAATGGGACGGCTACCGGCTGTCCCTGGGCGGCACTTCCCATGTGGCGCTGATTGCATTTTTGAAACGCCACCCGGAAATCCGGCGCGTCAGCCTCTACATGGACAATGACCTTGGCGGCCTTAAAAATGCCAGGAGGATCAAGGCAATGCTCCATGAAGATCAGCGGTTCCGGCATATCCGGGTGGGCGTCAACCCGCCCCGCATGGGAAAGGACTACAACGAAATGCTGCTCCATGTTACAACGCAGATGAAAGAACATCAACAGCAATGCCGCCGGAAACAGGCGGCTGTTTCGATTTGACAAGGAGGATTTCAAGAAATGATGAACACAGAGAACACGGCTTTACAGATGATCGCCGAAGCCGCCCGGTGCCCGGACTACGGCCCTGACATGGTTAAGGCGCTGATGGAAAAACTGGATATGAACGAGAAAGGCTTTGCGCTCCTGATGAATGTCGCCCCTTCCACGGTCCGGCTCTGGACCAGCGGCGCCGCTCAGCCAAGCGGAACGGCCAGGCGGCTCATGCAGATTTACGAGACCGGTCCGGAGATTGTCGGCAAGATTGCCGGAGGGCAGCCGCCGGCAGAGGGGAGAGATTTGTAAATGGCGGAGGAAAGGACACATACGGATTCCGGCACGGGAACGCCGATTGCGGAAAATGAGCAGGTTAAGGCGCTGCTTGCGTTCTTAAAGGAAAATGATTCCCCCGCCTATGTGGACTTCGCAAAACTGATCGAATCTGTCACAGGGATGGAGAACCGCCTTTCCATAGCGGTCGGCGAGTTGGAGGCCATGCGGGAGGACCTGCAGAAAATGCAGGACCGCTCCCTGAAAGCTTCCTTACAAAAGACCTGCAAGACGCTGGAGGGCAATATTGCCTCCATGCAACAGAAATTATCAGAGCTAAAGGGAAAGATTGTTGAGGGATGCAGGCATATCCTGGAGGATTTCAAGGAACGCGGTACGATTGCATTGAACGGGCTCGCCAATTTCCTGCACCTGAAACCGGCGTTAGAGGCGGTACGTCAGGGGGCGGAAAACCACCAGCAGGCCAGTAACCGGGCAATGGAGAGGATCGATGCTTTCGTTTCCGAGTACCATGAGGCAGGAAAGCACCTAAAAAATATGTGCCTGGCGCTGATGGGAAAGGAACCGGTGCAGCAGGCAAAGGCCGGCGGGGAGATTGCCCGCTATGTCAAGGCTCCCTACCGTGCCAGCCGTGCGTGCATGGGCGCCATGAAGAAACAGGCTGAAAAGGCAATCGCCGCCCTGGAAGGGCTGGAACGGCAGGCACAGCGCCGGCCCTCCGTCCTGGAGGCCATGCGGGAGCAGGCGGCGAAGGCAGCGCCGGCAAAGCACCAGCCGGAGGCGTCCCATGACAGGGGCAGCCGGTGATAAAAACAGAACGAAGGGAGGAAATGAACTTGAAACAGGAACCACTTCCGCAGATTCACTTAGTCCGCGATACGGATTTAGGCGTATTTGCCTATGAGCTCCATATCCTGGCCGGGGATTTCCTGCGGGACAGCGAATATAACCTGCGCACGCTTGCCACGAATACCGGGGCGGATTCCATTGCCGTCATGGGGAAGAATCACATGTGGCTTTCGGACGCGCTGCTTGCCTACTGCCCTTCGGCGGAGCTTTACCGGACAGCTGCCATGACGGAATATCCCGGCGCAAGGGCCTTCCTGTTCCACACGGAGCGCAAAGAGGACGGACGGCTGTACGGGGATGTCCTGATGATGGGCCTTGACACGCTGCGGCAGGATATAGAAAGGAATACCCTCTACCCTTACGGCGTCAGCATGGAATACCGGGACGGCACGAAGGCGGAGGTAGCTATTGAAAAATGGGAGTCAATGGAGCTGTGCGAAAAGGACGCCCTGAAAACCTGGCGCTACCTCTATGCGCCGGAGCAGGTGACGGAATGGCAGTACCGCTATTCTAACCGGTTCAGCCAGTGGAAGGAGCAGGCATTTTCCTATATGCCCCAGGATTTGGAGGAACGGCTGAATGTGGAGTATATGGAGGAGGCGCAGAACCCGGACACAGATATGTACCGCATACCCCTGGGGACAGCGAAGCAGATGCTCCTTGACGGCGGTCCGGTCTACCGCCTTTTTCCCGGAGGGCCGGAAAAGCTACTGCCGATTGCGGCGGTCACGGGGCTCTGGTATGAGAATTACCGGGAGTTTGCCGTTACCCCGGAGGATTTGGGTGCGCTTGACCGGCTGGTCCGCAGGGAGACGGACCGGATCATGGGAATACGCCCGCAGCATGATAAATTACAGGAACGCCGCCCTTCCCCGGAGCGGTGATTTTTTATGACAGACTGGAGGTGATAATGATTGGCTGACAACATACAGCATGAAGATTTTGGGGAAAAGATCGGCGGCGCAAAAAAAGATTTATGGAAGGACCGGGGGCTCTATGTGAACGATCTGGACGCCATGAATGAGCGTGAAGCCGAGAAATTCGTAAAAAAAGATAATATCTGGAAGAAACCGGATTATACGGCCATGCTTGATGACGGGATTCCCCTTGGCGTGGTCTATTTTATCAAAAAGGCGAGGGACGGGCTGAATGCCTCCCCGCAGTATTACCGCAGGGACGACACGCCGGAAAAGCGCCTTGCAAGACAAAAAGAATATATCCAGACGGTACGGGAGCTGCAAAGCGCGGTCTCGGAGGTGCGCACCGTGGAGGACGCAATGAAGGCCTATGACCGTTTCTTTGTGGAAAACGGATATCTGGAACAGGTGCAGGGCTGGGGCAGCGGCATCCATTACCAGGCGACGGAAAAGGGCCGGGAGAACCCGGCCATTACAAACAAGCTGTCCAATGCCCTGATGGTTCACTCTGCCGCGCATTTTGAGCGGAACTTCACACAGAAAGCGCAGAAGGAACAGTTTGGCGTTTCCAAAGACCAGAAGGTGCCGAAGGGCTATGCGATCCATTTCAACGACGGGAAGAATACTTATTCCAAAAATAATGACTGGAAACCTGACACCTATTATGTGACGAAGGGCTATTCCATCTTGCAGACAAACTTTGAATCGCGGGAGGCCGCCCTGAAATGGGTGCAGGCGTTGGCAAAAGGGCGCAGCAAAAGCGGAAAGACGCGGTTTGTGCCTCCCCAGCTCTCCCATGTGCGGCGCACCGGGCCGGATTACAGAAACGGCATGGAGATCACCGGGCAGCACTACCTTGATACCTTCGGGTTCCGCGGCGGTGAATTTGGGAACTGGATGAACCAGAATGACCGGCAGGCTTCCCTCAACATGGGATTTGAGGCGCTGAAGGATCTGGCGTCGGCCTTGCAGATCAGTGATAAAGATATTGCCTATCAGGGAACGCTTGCCATCGCTTTCGGCGCCAGGGGAAGCGGCAACGCGGCGGCCCATTATGAACCGCTGCGGAAGGTCATCAACCTTACGAAGATGCACGGGGCCGGCTCTTTAGCCCATGAATGGTGGCACGGGTTTGACGATTACCTGGGTACAAAGATGGGCGCGAATGGGATGCTCTCGGAACAGCCCCGCCTCTATGCGCCGTTCCAGAAGCTGATTGATACCATGAAATATAAGCCGGAGACGCCGGAGCAGGCCGCGGCCCGCACCAAAGCGCAGACAGAACGAACCCGGAAAAATGCGGCAGGCTGGCTGGATTCGGCGGTGCTCGGTTCCCTAAAACGGCATGGCAATGAGGAACAGATGAAAACCTACGCGGTTCTTAAAGAGTCGTTTCTATCCGGCGAGGCCGGTTCCGTGGAGCAGATCAGCGCTTTCAAGAAGTCTGTCACCGGGCGGGTGATCCCCAAAAGTGAGCGGGAACGGCTGGAAATATTCGAGCACATGCTGTCCGGGATGCAGGCACAGGAGGCGCCGCAGATCGGGCGGGTGGAAACCGATTTTTACCGGAATTCCGTGCGCATGGGTAAGGAGTGCGAAAAGGACGGCGGCTATTGGGACAGCAACACGGAGATGACCGCCAGGGCCTTTGCCTGTTACATCAAGGATAAGCTGCCTTACAGCTCTGATTATCTGGCGGGACATGCGGATTGTGCCGTTACTTTCGCGACAGATAAAAGCGGGGAAATGGCAGTCCTGAAAGCCTTCCCGGAGGGTGCGGAACGGAAAGCCATCAATGCGGTATTTGACGAGATCGTGGCAGACCTGAAACGGGAGCAGATACTGACCCATTCGGACGAAACGCTGCCCCTTCCGGCGCAGCCGCTGGCGGAGAATGAACAGATTTCCATATTTACGTCGGACCGGCCTTCGGTCATGGCGCAGCTTGCAGCGGTGAAACCGGCAGAAAAAACTACCCCGGCACAGGCGGCACCGAAAAAGAGCCATGCGCCGGAGATTTAAGGAGGTGGAAGGATTGGAGGAAAACAAAGATTACCGGGTGCACCGCTCCGGGGACCTGTCGGAAGGCTACAAGCTGCAGGTGGAACACACGGTATCATGCGAGAACACAGATATTTCAGCGTTGATTGCACAGGGGGCAGAAACGGTACAGGCCATGCGCCAGGACAGCATTGAGGGAGAAAAGAAAGCCTATGACATCGTGGTGGCGGCAGCGAAGCAATGGGAACAGCAGGCGGCGGCCACGCAGCGGCTTGACCGGGCGCTGGCATACTTACGCACCCCGGAGGTAAAGCATACCGGGAACTGTTGGCAGCCCTTTTCCAACAACAAGGACTGGATGGAGATCAGCAACCGGGTTTATAAGATGTTCTGCCAGATCAGGGAACAGACAACATATAACAGGGAGGCAAAACAGGATGTTCCGACTGCCTGGTATGTAACATGGGACCTGTATATCAATTCACCCAGGAAAGGCTACAACATCCATCTTGCAGGGCAGGATAAGAAACGCTACACGGACAAGGCCGCCGCCGAGAGGTACCTGGACGGGAGAAAGAAAGCCTATTCCCATCTGTTCGCGGAGATTTCACCGCCTATTCCGAAAGAGCATGAAAACTGTTTTACGGTCAATGGCGTGCTTCTCCCCGGATATACAGTGGAGGGCCAGGAGCCGGTAAAAACAGACCATACCGCCGCCGATGTTTCGGAGGGCGGCATTTCTATGCCTGAAAAGCCGGAAAAACCTTCTGTGCTGGGAAAGCTGTCTGCGGCGAAGGAACGGGAAAAGGCTGCGGCAGAGCCGAAGGCGCCAATTAAAAAGAAGGAG
Organism: Longibaculum muris; assembly: GCF_004343035.1. Classification (GTDB taxonomy): domain Bacteria; phylum Bacillota_I; class Bacilli_A; order Erysipelotrichales; family Coprobacillaceae; genus Longibaculum; species Longibaculum muris. The sequence goes on along the minus strand of NZ_SMCQ01000020.1, from coordinate 47,010 downwards.
GATATGCAGATTTGAAAGTGTTGATGATAGAGCCGGGGAAAGCGCCTTATGAGGCCGAGCTGGACGGGAGCCTTGAATCCATGCAGGAGGCAGTCGGGGGAGGCATAGAGGGCTACTACCCTTATGCGGAGCCTGTCGCGATTGTCTGCAATGATGAAGGGAAAATAAACGGGCTGCCCCTGAACCGGGCGATCTACAACCAGGACGGCGAGATGATCGAGATCATGGCAGGCACCTTTTTCATAGCCGGTCTCGGCGAGGAAAGTTTTGCCGACCTTCCCGATTATTTCATGGAGCAGTATAAGGAACAGTTCAAATACCCGGAGAAATTTGTCCGGCTGGCGGGTGAGATCGTTGCGGTGAAGCAGCCCCTCCCGCCGGAGGAAAAGCAGCAGCCGGTCCCTGCCATGGAGGAACCGGGCGGGGATGATATAAGGCTTGACGAATCCACGGACCTGGCTTTCGACCTGGATGAATTTTTCAGGAAAAACAGCGGGGCCTATGCAGGCCTGTACCCGGATTCCCATGCGGAAAAAGAGTGCATGGCGGACGGGCTGCTTTCAGGAGATACCGGGAAAATCCGCATGAGGCTGGCGGCATTTGAACATGAGGAACACATGGAGGGAGAAACGGCGCCGCTTCTGGAGCGTATTTCTTCCTATGAAAAAGAGTATGGGATCAGCGCTTATTCCATTTACCAGCTTGACTTATCGGACAATACAGACAACCTGCGTTTTATGTCCCTGGACTGGCTGGAAAGCAGGGGGCTCTCCGTGGACCGGGACAATTACCGGATGGTCTATGCCATGCAGCGGGAACCGGGCGAAACGCTGGAGGATATTTACCGGCGGTTCAATATCGACCACCCGGAAGATTTCAAGGGCCATTCCCTTTCCGTTTCTGATGTGGTAGTCCTGCATGGGAATGGCGCGGATGCCGCCTGGTACGTGGACAGTATCGGCTTTAAGGAGCTGCCGGATTTTTTCGGCGCAGGGACGCCGGAGACAAAGCGGGATGTTTCCGTGCGGGAACAGCTTGACAGTGCGAGGAAACAGGTGGCGCAGGCAGGGCCGAAAGCGCCGGATAAAAAGCCCAGGGAACCGGAAAGGAGTTGATGGCTTATGCTGATGGCAGTAGAAGGCCCGTATGCGCTGATGGTGCAGCCGGACGACATTTTAATCTCTCCCCGTGAGGTAGACGAACATTTTGGGACAATGGCCTGCTTCCATTCCCGCTATGCGCTGGGTGACAGCCACAATTACATGGATAAAGACGATTTCCTGCGGGAGATGTATTTAGATACCGTGGGGCATGATGAAGCGGGCCTGAAACGCTATGAACACATGGTAAACATTGTGAGCAGCCGGTTCCGGCACGGGCCAAAAACGGAGGAACGGGCGGTTGATGACGCCATGCTGAAGGTGATCTCCGAAAAATACATTACGCTGCCCCTCTATCTGATGGACCACAGCGGCCTTGCCATGCAGACCACAAGTTTCAATGACCCCTGGGACAGCGGTCAGGTCGGATGGATTTATGTTGCCAAAGAGGATGCTCTAAAGGAATTTGGCGGCGAAAAAATGACCGGCGCCATTCGGAAAAAAGCGGAGGACCTGATGCGCAGCGAAGTGGCCGCTTATGATTCCTACCTGCGGGGCGAGTGCTACGGATTTGAGCTTTACAAAAACGGCGAGCTGACGGATAGCTGCTGGGGCTTCATGGGCGGCCTGGAGGATGCTTGTAAGGATATGGCTGAATATCTCCCGGAGGGCTGTAAGGATATGGTGACGCATTTAGAGGAACAGAGCCACCCGGCGACCATCATTAAGACGCTTTTGAAACATGCGAAAATCCAGGCAGACCAGGCGGCAAAAGCCTTTGAGCACGCACCCCGCCAGCAGGTGATCGGGGACGCCCGGTAAGGCAGTTGTTTCCCAATTTATAATTACAGATTTTATCAGGAAGGAGGATGCTTATGCAGGAAGATTTGGAACAGCGGACCGTATCGGTCTCCATCCAGGCGGCGAAGCTGTCCGGGCGGGTGCTGCGCTCTGCCATTGCCGCCGTGCTCCAGAAGATGGAGCAGGAACGCACGACCCCGAAAGTCGGCAGGAACAGCATGAAACGGCTGACCTGTAAGGACCCAGGAGCCAACACTATTGAAGTGTCCGGCAGAATCCGCTCCTTTGAGCGGTACGCCAGGAAACACCAGGTCCGCTACCATATTGAAAAAGAGCTGGGGACTGACCCGCCTAAATGGACGGTCTATTTCAAAGCGAACCAGGCGGACGCGCTGACGGCAGCTTTTAAGGAATATACCCAGAAAGACCTTGCCCGGAGCGCCAGGCCGTCGCTGCTCTCCCAGCTTCATAAATTCAAGGAGCTGGCGCAGGCTCTTGGCCGTGACCGGGTAAAGAACAAGGAACACGGAGGGCCGGAACGATGAAGATAGACACGGATGCCTTAAAAAAGCAGGTGATCCTCCACCTGCCCTATCTTTTGTTCCTTCTGGTATTTGCGAAGCTGGGCGAGGCGGTGCGCCTTGCCCCCGGAACGGACGCCTCACAGAAATTGTTAGGATTGTCCGAAGGTTTCTCGCTGGCATTTCAAAGCATGTGGCCGGGTGCGGCACTGGACTGGCTGGCGGGATTATGCGGGGCGGCTATCGTGCGGCTGGCGGTATATGTGAAAGGAAAAAATGCAAAAAAGTACCGCAAAGATGTGGAGTACGGCTCTGCCCGTTGGGGGAACAAAACAGACATTGCCCCTTTCATGGACCCGAAACCGGAAAACAACATTATCCTGACGCAGACCGAGGGACTTATGATGTCCGGCAGGCCGAAGAACCCGGCCCATGCCCGCAATAAAAATGTGCTGGTAGTCGGCGGTTCCGGCTCCGGCAAGACGAGATTTTTTATAAAACCCAACCTCATGCAGCTCCATAGTTCGTATGTCGTCACCGATCCGAAAGGCACGGTCTTAATCGAAGTGGGAAAGCTGTTAAGCCGCGGTACTCCGAAACTGGACAAGGACGGAAAACCGGTCAGGGGAAAGAATGGGAAAACCGTGTATGAGCCTTATAAGATCAAGGTATTCAATACGATCAACTTTTCAAAAAGTATGCACTATAACCCTTTTGCCTACATCCACAATGAGAAGGACATTCTGAAACTGGTAACGGTGCTGATTGCAAACACCAAAGGGGAAGGGAAATCCGGCGACGATTTTTGGGTCAAGGCCGAGACCCTGCTGTATACGGCGCTGATCGGCTATATCTATTATGAGGCCCCGACAAACGAGCAGAATTTTTCCACCCTGGTAGAAATGATAAACGCTATGGAGGTCCGGGAGGATGACGAAAGTTTCAAAAATGCCGTTGACCTTCTCTTTGATGCGCTGGAGCAGAAAGACCCGGACCACTTCGCCCTCCGCCAGTATAAGAAATATAAATTAGCGGCGGGCAAGACAGCGAAAAGCATACTTATTAGCTGCGGCGCCAGACTGGCGCCATTCGATATTAAGGAGGTCCGGGAGATCACCATGTATGACGAGCTGGAGCTTGACCTGGTCGGGGACAGGAAAACGGCGCTGTTCTTTATCATCAGCGATACGGATGCGACGTTCAATTTCCTTGTCAGCATGGCCTATACGCAGCTGTTCAATCTGCTGTGCGAGCGTGCCGATGACAAGTATGGCGGCAGGCTGCCGGTACATGTGCGGTGCCTGATCGACGAGGCCGCCAATATCGGGCAGATTCCGAACCTGGAAAAGCTGATGGCGACGATCCGTTCCAGGGAGATTTCGGCCTGTTTGGTCCTGCAGGCGCAGAGCCAGTTAAAGGCGCTTTATAAGGACAACATGGACACCATCATCGGGAATTGTGACGCTTCCCTTTTCCTGGGAGGCAAGGAGGAAACCACGCTGAAAAGCTGGAATTCCCTGCTGGGAAAAGAGACCATCGATATGTATAACACCAGCGTCACCAAAGGCAGCCAGGAATCCCACGGACAGAATTTTCAGAAATTGGGAAAGGATTTGATGTCGATGGACGAACTGGCCGTGATGGACGGAGGGAAATGCCTCCTGCAGATCAGGGGCGTCCGGCCCTTCCTCTCCCGCAAATATGATATTACGAAACACCCGAACTATAAATACCTGTCTGATTATGCCCCTAAAAATGCTTTTGACATTGAAAAATTCCTCTCAACCAGGCTGCCCGTCAGCCCTGGGGAGCTGTACCGCAATTATGAGGTCACGGCGGAGGATTTGGAGGCGCCGGCTGTATAATGATGTAGCTGCCTGTTAAAGTCTCTGGCTTTGGCGGGCTTTTTCTTTTCACCGGAAAGGAGGTTCTATTGAGGATTCGCGCCCCTCCCTGACAACTGTATACCTTTCCAGGATGATCCTGGACTATGCCGCCCCAGTGCTTTATGCAGATTTTCTTAAAGCACTGGGGCGTTTTTTCGTTTCCGGCCAGATACGGCCATACCACAAAATCAAGATTATTCAAATTAAAGGAGGACTTTTATATGGCTTTTTTTGCAAGTGCGATTGATACTTTGAAAATTCTGGTGATTGCTCTGGGCGCCGGCCTCGGTGCATGGGGCGTCATCAACCTTCTGGAAGGTTACGGCAATGACAATCCCGGAGCCAAGTCGCAGGGGTAAGCTACGCCCTCCACGGACAAGTAATTGCCGTGCAGCGTATGGTGGAAGTCCATACGGCAACAGGCTGAATTGCTGGGAACCCCTAAAGCCGTGCGTACCAAAACATGGGGATGAAACATGCCCGGATGTGACGGTGGCGAAAGCAGAAAAAAACGCACGGATGGCGCAGGGTGCGAACCTAAACGCCGGGACAATGGGCGATCAGCAGCCAAGCCCCGAACAGGGGAAGGTTCAACGACTATCCTTTGCAGGAGTAGGGCCGAGCGGCCCGAAGCAGCCTGCCCCGCTCCATGCGGGTGAAGATATAGTCTGCGCCCATGTGAAAGCATGGGGTGTCCGCTTCTTTATGAAGTGGGGCCGCACCGGGGCAGCGACCCGGTGTGAACAAAAACGGATGAAACAGCTTATGGCTGGCGGAGGTATTGCGCTGGTGGGTGCCACGCTGATCCCGCTGCTCTCCGGCCTGTTCGGTTAATAGCCGATGGGCAGTCTGTTTGAATGGATAACAGACTGGATTAAAGAGGGCTTGATTGAAGCGATCACAGGACAATACACCAGTATCTTTGAGTCCGTCAACAGCCAGGTCTCGGATGTGGCCTCACAGGTAGGCCAGACACCGCAGGGGTGGAATGGCGGCGTGTTCAGCATGATCCAGAATCTTTCTGAAACCGTCGTCATTCCCATTGCGGGAATCATCCTGACTTTTGTTCTTGTCTATGAATTGATCCAGATGATCCTCGAAAAGAACAACATGCACGATTTTGATACGTTCAACATCTTCAAGTGGATTTTCAAAACCTTTGTTGCCACATACCTGCTCACCAACTGCTTTACCATCGTCATGGCGGTGTTTGACGTCGCCCAGCATGTGGTGAATCAAAGTTCCGGCGTGATAAACGGGAGCATGGATGTTACCGCTGCGCTGGCCGACCTGGAGACGCAGCTTGAAGCAATGGGGATGTGGGAACTGATCGGCCTGTGGCTGGAGACCAACATTATCAACCTGTGCATGTGGGTGTTGTCCATCGTGATCTTTGTCATTGTGTATGGCCGCATGATTGAAATATATCTCACGGTCAGCCTGGCACCCATACCGTTTTCCACAATGGCAAACCGTGAATGGGGGCAGATGGGGACGAATTACCTGCGTTCCCTGTTTGCTTTGGGTTTCCAGGGGTTTTTGATTATGGTCTGCGTCGCGATCTATGCGGCGCTGGTCCAGTCAATCCCTTCTTCCGGCGACATCCACGGCGCGATCTGGGGCACGGCAGGCTATACGGTCCTGCTGGCCTTTGCCCTGTTTAAGACAGGCTCGCTATCCAAAAGTATTTTTAACTCGCATTAGTGTGTAACCGACCTATTTTAACAAGAAGGAGGATTTTTTTATATGAGTAAGACCAACCATGAAACCATGCAGCCGGAGGCCCAGGCGGGCGAGGGCTTGAAGCTGGATGTAACGGTACGCCCGATTGCCCCGATGGGGAACCTTCTGGCTTTCGCCAATGTGACGATTGGGGACTGTTTCAAGATCGACGGCTTCCGTATCTGCTCCGGCGAGAACGGCCTGTACGTCAATATGCCCTCCACCCAGGATAAGCAGGGAAAATGGAGGGATGTCTGCTGGCCGGTGACGGCGGATTTCCGCAGGCAGCTTAATGACGCCCTGATCGGAGGGTACGGCCAGGCGATTGAAAACCTGCAGGCCACCCTTGAAGCGACAAAGGGAGCGGCGGAGAAGCCTTCCCTGGCCGGCGCCCTGAAAGAAAATGCCGGCAAGGTTAAGACGCCCCCGGCAAAATCCGCCCCGGCCAAGAATGAGCAGGCCCGGTAATGGCGGAGGCCGGAAAATATGGCATCGTGTACGCGGACCCGCCCTGGCGCTATGATATGAAACGCGGAAATGGGGTGGCCGAAAAGCACTACCCCACCATGAGCATGGAAGAAATATGCGCGCTGCCGGTTGCAGACCTTGCGGCCAAAGACAGTGCGCTTTTCCTATGGGCCACCTTCCCACAGCTTAATGAGGCGTTCCGGGTGATCGAAGCATGGGGGTTCAAATATAAGACGCTGGCCTTCCTCTGGCTCAAACAGAACCGGAAAGCAGATTCCTGGTTTTACGGGATGGGGTTCTGGACCCGCTCTAATGCGGAGGTATGCCTTCTGGCGACACGCGGGCGCCCGAAACGCCAGTGCGCGGGAATCCACCAGTTTGTAATCTCCCATATTGAGCAGCACAGCAAGAAGCCGGACGAGGTACGGGATAAGATTGTGAAGCTCATGGGCGACCAGCCCAGGATAGAGCTTTTTGCAAGGCAGCAGACCCCCGGCTGGGATGTGTGGGGCAATGAGGTGGAATCCACGGTCACGATGCAGGAACAAAACCAGTGAGATACAGCATGAATGGAGGTGAATTTACATGCCTTATGTACCCGTACCCAAAGACTTAACGAAAGTCAAGACCAAGCTGGCGTTCAACCTGACGAAGCGCCAGCTTATCTGTTTCAGCCTGGCCGCATTGGTCGGGCTGCCGGTATACTTCCTTACCCGCGGCGCTGTCGGTAACTCGGCGGCGGTGCTAATGATGATCGGGCTTATGATGCCCTTTTTCTTTTTCGCCATGTATGAGCGGGATGGGCAGCCGGCGGAGAAACTTCTGAAAAACAGGCTCCGCTATAAGCTCTGGCCGAAGAAACGGCCATACCGGACGGAAAATTTGTATAAATCCATGTCAGAGAAGGAGGTTATGAGGATTGCCAAAAACCAGACAGCAGGAGGCCCAGGAAAAGCGCCTGCAAAGAAACATCAGGCAGGCAAAAAAGGCCAGGGCAGACGCAAAAACAGGCGGGCGTAATGCTTCCCGCATAAAGCCGTCCAGGAAAGGCGGCTTTTTCAGTGGGCTTAAATCGGACGCCCCGCAGACGGTCCAGCAGAGCATTCCCTATAAGGAAATGTACCGGGATGGGATCTGCCGGCTGACGGATAAGCTCTACACCAAGACGGTGCAGTTTTTTGACATTAACTACCAGCTCGCACAGGCGGATGACAAGGCGCAGATTTTTGAGGGCTACTGTGATTTCCTCAATTATTTTGACGCTTCGATCCGTGTGCAGCTTACCTTTGTCAACCAGCGGGCCAACATGCAGGATTTCGCCCGCAGTATTGACATCCCCATCCGTGGCGACGAATATGACGGAATCCGCAGGGAGTATGGGGATATGCTGAAAGGTCAGCTCCAAAAAGGCAACAACGGTCTTACCAAGCGGAAATATATCACTTTTGGCATTGAGGCTGACGACCTTCGCACCGCGAAGATGCGCCTGGAGCGGATCGAGGCCGACGTGCTGGCGAATTTCAAGGCCCTGGGAGCCCAGGCAAAGCCATTAGACGGGCTGGAACGCCTGGAGCTCCTTCACAGCCAGCTCCACCCAGACGGGCAGGAAAAGTTTCATTTTACCTGGGCGGACCTGCCGAAAACCGGGCTGTCCACAAAAGATTTTATTGCGCCCTCCGGCCTGTCCTTCTCGAATGACGGAAAGACCTTCCGGGTAGCCGACCATTCCGGGGCGGCGTCCTTTTTGCAGATTTTAGCGCCGGAGCTGACGGACCGGCTGCTTGCGGAGCTGCTTGACCTGGACGATGCCGTGACAGTAAACCTGCATATCCAGTCTATCGACCAGGCCCAGGCGATCAAGAACATCAAGCGCAAGATGTCCGATTTGCAGAAAATGACCATTGAGGAACAGAAAAAAGCGGTCCGCGCCGGGTATGACATGGACATCATACCTACGGACCTTGCCACCTACGGCGAAGAAGCAAAGAATCTTTTACAGGATTTGCAGAGCCGGAATGAGCGCATGTTTCTTGTGACGGTGCTGGTGGAGAATATCGCTCACAAACGGCAGAAGCTGTTCAATGACATCCTTTCTGCTTCCGGTATTGCGCAGAAATATAACTGTGCCCTGAAACGTCTGGACTTCCAGCAGGAACAAGGCCTTATGTCCTCTCTTGCCTTAGGGTTGAACCAGATTGAGATTGTGCGTGGGCTTACGACCAGCAGCACCGCCATTTTCGTGCCGTTCACGACCTGCGAGCTGTTCCAGGAGGGCGAGGCGCTTTATTATGGCCTGAACGCTTTAAGCAACAACCTGATCATGGCGAACCGCAAGAACTTAAAGAACCCCAACGGCCTGTTCTTAGGCACGCCGGGCAGCGGCAAGTCTTTCTCGGCAAAGCGTGAGATCGTCAATGTGTTCCTTTTAACGGAGGATGACATCATCATTGCAGACCCGGAAAATGAGTACGGGCCTTTAGTACAGCAGTTCGGCTCCCAGGGGCAGGTCATTGACATTTCCCCGACTTCCACCAACTATATCAATCCGATGGACATTAACCTGGACTATTCGGATGATGAAAACCCCATCACGCTGAAAAGCGATTTTATCCTGTCCCTGTGCGACCTGGTGATCGGCGGCAAGGAGGGGCTTTCCCCGATTGAGAGGACCATCATTGACCGCTGCACAAGGCTGGTGTACCGGGATTACCTGCAGGACCCGCGCCCGGAGAATATGCCGGTCCTGGGAGACCTGTACGGGCTGCTTTTGAAACAGTCCGAGCCGGAGGCGCAGAATATCGCCACGGCGCTGGAAATCTACGTGAACGGCTCCCTGAATGTATTCAATCACAGGTCCAACATTGATATGAACAACCACCGGGTACTCTGCTTCCAGTTAAAGTCTCTGGGCAAGGCCCTGAAAGAGATCGGCCTTTTGATTATGCAGGACGCCGTGTGGAACCGTGTCACGGCCAACCGCTCCAAGCATAAGACGACCTGGTTCTATGTTGACGAATTCCATCTCCTTCTGAAAGGCCAGACCGGAAGTTTCAGCGTGGAAATCTGGAAACGGTTCAGGAAATGGGGCGGCATACCGAGCGGCCTGACGCAGAACGTGAAGGACCTGCTGGCCTCCCGTGAGATCGAGAATATCTTTGAGAACTCGGATTTTATCTACATGCTGAACCAGGCCCAGGGGGACCGGCAGATTCTGGCGAAGCAGCTGGGGATTTCCCCGCACCAGCTTTCCTATGTGACCCATTCCGGCCCCGGCGAGGGGCTTCTGTTCTTCGGGAATGTGATTATCCCCTTTGTCGATCATTTTCCGAAGGATACCCTGCTGTACAGCGTACTTACAACACGGCCTGATGAAGTGGCGGGGACGAAGGCATGAGGAAACAAAAATACCCTGAAAGCGATTGGAGGTGAGGGCAATGGCGCGTGACAGGAATTTTCAGAGGAAACAGAAAGATGCCCGGATGCCGGCGCGGGATTCCCACGGGGAGGACCGCATGGCGGCCCGGCAGGGAGAGCCGGATTATGACCTGCGCCGGGCAAGGGACGCCCCTTCTTCCGGCACTTCAAGGAACCGCAGGCAGGCGGCGCCGGTGCAGACGGAAACTTATGGATCAGATATATTTGCCGGTTGCGAAAACAGTGATACGGCAGCACAGGATTCCCCTACCCAGGTTTTTCCCGGACAGGAACCAACTGGATCAGAACCATATGTGCCAGAAACCAGGCGGGGCAGCCAAGGACAGGGCAATGCTGCTTACAGGGATTCCAGGCAGGAGGATTTCAGCCAGGGGAGCCCAGGGAGGCGCAATGCCGCTTACCAGAATTTCAAGCAGGAAGAACCCAGACAAGCAGATTTCAGCCAGGAGAGCCCAGGGAGGCGCAATGTCGCTTACCAGAATTTCAGGCAGGAAGAACCCAGGCGGGCGGATTCCAGCCAGGAGAGCCCAGGGAGGCGCAATGCCGCTTACCAGAATTTCAGGCAGGAAGAACCCAGGCAGGCGGATTCCGGCCAGGAAAATCCCGGACAGACAGCTTTTGCAGAACACGGTCCGAAAGGTACGGATTCCCGGTATGGGAAACTATTTCAGGAAGGAGCCGGGGCACAGAAAGGGGAAGAAAAATCCGGCCAGGCAGGACACTGGAACCGGACACGGCAGCATGGTAATAAATACCAACAGCGCTTTCAGGAGGCGGCAAAAGCCGGGGAACCTCAGGAGAAACCGCCGGAGGCAGCCGAAGGAGAACCAAAACGGCCTTCCAAGCTGGAATTTACCGCTGACGAACTCCCACCGGAAACAGCGGATAAGAAGCTCACGAAAGCCCGACGGAAGGCAGAACGGACAGCGGAAAAACTGGAACAGGCGGAAAACCGCCTTCCTGCCCGCCGTAAGTTGCGGATGGAAACATCTTCTGATCCCGATACGGGCAAGGCCAAAAAGCGCCTGAAATTTGAAAAGGAGGTGAAATCCCAGCGGGCCCATGTCAAGGGTCCCGTTCCGATGCGCCCGGTAAAGGCCGGCGCAAATATGGCGGTGGGTTACGCCCATAAAAAGATTTACCAGGCAGAGAATGAAAATGTCGGCATTAAAGCGGCCCACCGCACCGAGCTTGTAAGCGAATCGGGGCTGCGTATGGCATATCACAGGCATAAGACGGCGCCGTACCGCAGGGTGGCAAAATTACAGCAGAGATCAGCCAGGGCCAATGCCCGGCTTGCCTACCGGCAGACCCTGCATGACAGCCCGGAACTGAAGAAAAACCTTCTTGCCCGGATGTGGCAGAAACAAAAGATAAAACGCCAGTATGCCAAAGCAGCCAGAGAAGCGAAAAAAGCGGGAAAGCGTGCAAAGAACACCGCCGTTACCACGGAAAAGATCGCTGCCGGCGTGGTCCATGCCGTCAGGCGCCACCCGGTCATATGCGGGATCGTGCTCCTGCTCCTTCTGGTATTTTTCCTGATCGCGTCCCTGATTTCTTCCTTTTCCAACCTGGGGGCCGGAGGGCTGGGCAGCCTTGCAGCCTCTACCTATCTGGCGGACGATGCGGACATCAACAATGCGGAGCTTGCTTATACCGAGTGGGAAACGGACCTGCAGATGCAGATTAACCGTGTGGAATCGGACCGGCCCGGCTATGACGAGTACCGCTATAATATCGGCCCCATTGAGCATGATCCCTATGTCTTAATGGGGTACCTCACTTCTGCCTATCAGAATTTTACCTATGCGCAGATCGAGGGTGTCCTCCGGGAGCTGTTTAACGGGCAGTATTCCCTGTCTTTTTCAGAAGAAACGGAAACCCGCTACCGGACAGAAACCAGCGTTGACCCGGAGACCGGCGAGGAAACAGAGGAAGAAGTGCCTTATGAGTGGCACATCCTGAATGTAACGCTTACTTCTACGCCGCTTGAAAACCTGGTTGTTTCACGCATGAACCCAGACCAGAAGGAAATCTGCGAGATTCTGTTGCAGACCAAAGGCAACCGGCAGTATGTGAAAAATGTATTTGGCACGAACTGGCTGCCCTATGTCACCAGCTACTACGGCTACCGGGTACACCCGATCAGCGGGGGAAAGAACTACCATACCGGCGTTGACATCGGGATGCCCCAGGGCACGGAGATTTTAGCCGGGCATGACGGCACGGTCACGCTGGCCGGTGAAGCCGGCGGATACGGCCTGTGCGTTGCCATTGAGGGCGAGGCTTATGAGGGGCGCTCCCTTACCACCAAATACGGCCACTGTTCACAGATTTTTGTATCTGCCGGACAGGAGGTAAAGGCCGGGGATGTGATCGCGAAGGTCGGCAGCACCGGAAATTCCACCGGGCCGCACCTGCACCTGGAGGTGCTGGTTGACGGCCAGTATATGAACCCGTTGTATTTTGCCGATACCGGCGATACCAGCGAGCGGCATTTACCGGAGGCAGGCGCAGGCGGCGGAGGGAACTATTTTGACTATGACGTCCCGCCGGAGGCCCTTGCAGATGAAAAATTTGCCGCCATGCTCGCGGAGGCCGAAAAGTATTTAGGCTATCCGTATGTATGGGGAGGCGCAAGCCCTTCCACTTCCTTTGACTGTTCCGGCTATGTTTCCTGGGTAGTCAACCATTGCGGCGTGGGCTGGAACTTCGGACGGCTTACCGCAGACGGGCTTTTAGGCGTGTGCACGCCTGTATCAAGCGCGGATGCAAGGCCCGGCGACCTGATATTCTTCCAGGGCACCTACAATACCAGCGGCGCAAGCCATGTGGGAATCTATGTGGGCAACGGGATGATGATCCACTGCGGGGACCCGATCTCCTACGCAAATATCAACACAAGCTACTGGCAGCAGCATTTTTATACATTCGGGCGTCTGCCCTGACAGATTGGTGTCCAGTGACAATTAAGTTTGATAATTTTGCAATAAAGATTGATAATTTACAACTTTGTTTGATAAAAACGGCTTCACAAAGGAATTAACAATTATGATTGATAAAACTCAAAGAAAATGACAATTAAAGTTGATAAAAACGGAGATTTCGTGGCACTTAAAGGAGCATGGTTCTTATTTTGCTTCTTTGTTTTTCTGCAACATGGCTTCGTGATATTAAGTTTTGGAGTAAATTATCAAACTTAATTGTAATTATGGAGCTTATTATTATCAAACTGTTTTGCAAAAAGACAGATTGGAGGTAATAAATTGAACCCTAAGATTGAGAAACTGGAGAAAGAGATCGACAAGACAAAAACAAAGATTGCGGAGATGCAGGCCAAGCTCCGCGACCTGGAAAAGCAGAAAACGGAGCTGGAGAATACCGATTATGTGGCGATTGCCCGCAGCTTCCATCTGACACCCCAGCAGCTGGCCGAATTTCTGAAATCGCAGCAGTCCGCCCCGTCCGGGGATGGCCCGCTGCAGAAACAGGAGGATAAGAATGAGGACTAAAAAAATCTCTCTGCTACTGGCGCTTATGCTTGTCATAAGCGCCATATCTTTGCCCCTGACGGCTTATGCAGCCGGGGACAAAGATACCACGCCGCCCGAACTTACGGCTTCCCTGGACGGCGACACGCTGAAAATAGAAAGCAGCGACGATAATTCCGGCGTGGAGGCGGTCTTTGTGGACGGGAACCGTATCAATTCCCTAACCAATGGGGCGGCTTCCGTCACCTTAAAGGATTATGCCGGCACGGAAAAGCAGGTAAGCGTGTACGCCCAGGACTATGCCGGGAACCGCTCAAAGACCGTGAAGTTTGAGAATCCCTATTATGAGGAACCGGCGCCCACGGAAAAACCTGCGGCTGCAACACAGCAGAACCAGGGCGGCACGGCGGCAAAACCTGTGCAGGCCCAGGCTGCTTCCCCTGGCAGCACAAACAGCAATGCCGGGAACAGCAATTCCGGGAACGGTTCTAATACAGGTACGAATACGGGCGCCAATGGCGGCGGTAATACAGCCTCCGGCACAAACGGCGGCAGCCCCGATTCCCAGGAGGAAACGGAATCCGCTTCCGCTATCCCGGACGGCGCATTTACCCCGGAGGGCACCGGCACGGTGTTAGATACGGCCACCGGGGAAGATGGGGATAAACAGTTTTACACCATCACCTCCGAGGACGGGAATGTGTTCTATCTGATTATTGACGGAAAGCGGGACGGCAACAACGTCTACTTCCTGAACGGCGTTACCGAGGCTGACCTGATGGCGCTGGCGGAAAAGAGCGAGGACACCATGAGTGCGATCCCGGCAGAGGATGTCTGCACCTGTACGGAGAAATGCGCAGCCGGGGAAGTTGATACCGCCTGCCCGGTCTGCAAGAATGACCTGAAAGGCTGTGCCGGGAAGGAAAAACCTGCGGAAACGGAGGAACCCGCGCAGGCCGAGCAGCCAAAAAAAGACAAGGGCAGCGCCGGCACGATCATTTTTATTATCATTGCCCTGCTTGCAGCAGGAGGCGTTGGCTATTATGTGAAGATCGTCCGTCCGAAACAGCAGGCGGAGGATGACGAGGATTTCGAGGATGACGGATACGGCGAAGGCTTTGACCCGGACGAGGCTTACGGCGGGACGGAATATCTCTCCGAGGACGATTTTGAGGACAGGATCAACGATGAACAGGAGGACAGCGAGTAAAGCTGTCCTTTTATATTCCAATCAAATACAAGAAAGCGAGGATTTCTATGGTAAATATGAAAAAGCACGGCCTGAAAAGGCTCCTGGCGCTCCTGCTCTGCGCAGTATGCCTCTGCGGGGTGTTCCCTTCCCAGGCGTCCGCCGCCTCCGTGGGCCAGAAGGCAAGCTCCTGGCTCGGAGACCAGTACGTCGGTTCTGACGGGCGGCATTATTATGCGCCGGCGCCTTACACCTACCTTGTTTACAATTCTGACGGGACGATGGATGTGCGCACCAGCTCTGGCGGCAGCGCCTACCGGCATTACATGCTGACAGATTCGGGCGGGGTGAGCCACCATGTCTATTGCGTGGAAAGCGGTATTGCCTATAACACTTCCGACAATACCTATACGTCGGAAAGCGGCACCAACAGCAATTACCTGAACCTGCTCCCTTCCGAGGCAAGGCGGGGGATTACCCTCACGACAATCTACGGCTGGAAACCCGGCGCTTCCCTCCCTGTGTCCGGCATTAACGAGGACGATTATAAAATGGCGACGCAGATCATCCTCTGGGAATACCAGCAGCAGCTCCGCAGCGACCCTTACAGCCGGCATGGGAACGGCCAGGCAAATGCAGACCAGTATTTCAGCGTGATTGCCGGACGTCCTGCGGAAAAGGCCTACAACTGGATTCTTTCACAGGTCGCCTCCCATTCCACGGTCCCCTCCTTTACTTCCACGAAGAAAAGTGAAGCCCCGGAACTGGAGCTGAAATGGGACACGGAGAAAAAAGTCTATACCCTGACCGTCACGGACACCAATAACCTGAAAATCGATCTGGAGACCCTGAAAGGCAGCGGCGTTTCCGCCACAAGGAGCGGGAACAAGTACACGTTCACCAGCAAGAACATGATCATGGACCCTGTCGCCTTTGAATTCCGAAAGGATATTCCGGTTGCTAACGACATGCTGATCTGGGGGAGGCCGGGCTACCAGACCATGATGACCGGCGCCAGCGACCCGGTCTCCTTCTTTGTAAAGATCAAGACCGAGACCTACGGCACCGCAAAGATTGTCAAGACCAGCGAGGACGGCATTGTGTCCGGGATTCCTTTCCAAATCTCCGGCACGGACATCCTGGGGAACAAGGTGGATGAAACCGTCACTACCGGGGAAAACGGGCAGATCAAGGAAAAGCTGCTGCCCGGCACCTATCTGGTGAAGGAGCTGCCGGTGGACCGCTATGTGACCCCTTCCGCGCAGTATGCCACCATTGAAAGCGGCCAGACCGCCACGGTGCATTTCAGCAATATCCTGAAAAAATTCCGTGTCCATGTGGTAAAGAGTGACGCAGATACCGGCGCCGCCCAGGGCGACGCCACCCTTGCAGGGGCAGTTTACGGGATTTATAACAACGGCGAGCTGGTAGACACCTACACTACCGGGCCGGACGGCAGCTTTATGACCCGGTACTATGTCTGCGGCGATAACTGGACCGTGCGGGAGATTGAGCCGAGCACCGGCTACCTCTTAAACGATACGGTCTATGAGGTGGGCGCCTCCCCCACGCTTTATGAAGTGGAGCTGAACACCACCGAGAACCAGGTCACGGAAACGGTCATTTACGGAAACATCCAGCTTGTGAAGCATACGGACGACCTGGACCCGGATGTGTCCGGGGATGAAAATACGGACGAGCCCAATGAGGGCGTCATTGAGCGCCCGGAGGCCGGCGCAGTTTTTGAGGTCTATCTGAAAGCGGCTGGCAGCTATGACGCAGCGAAGGAAAGCGAGCGTGACCTGCTCACCACGGACGGGGACGGCTTCGCTTCCTCCAAAATGCTCCCCTACGGACATTACACGGTGCACCAGGTTTCCGGCGAGGAAGGGAAGGCATTTATCCCGGATTTTACGGTCTTTGTTTCCTCTAACGGACAGACTTACAGCTATATCCTGAATAACCGTACCATTACCGCAAGGCTGCGTGTGGAGAAATGCGACGCGGAGACCGGCAATATTATCCCGATGACGGGCACCGGCTTCCAGATCAGGGATTTGTCCACCGGGGAACTTGTCACCCAGGAAATCTACTACCCGAACCCGGAAACCCTTGATACCTTCTATGTTTCGGATGAAGGCTGGCTGATGCTGCCGGAGCCTCTGCACACCGGAGATTATGAATTGTATGAGGTGGCGGCGCCCTACGGTTATGTGCTTTCCAGTGAGCCGGTGCCGTTTACCATTGACGGCAGCGAGTCGGTTGTCACGGTCACACAGCACAATATGCCGCAGAAGGGGCAGCTTGCCATTACCAAGACCGGCGAGGTATTCGCTTCCGTCCAGGAGAACGGCGGCCTGTACCAGCCGGTGTATGAGGTCATGGGGCTTCCGGGCGCAGTCTATGACGTGATCGCGGATGAAGATATTTATACCGGCGACGGTACGCTCAGGGCGGCAAAGGATGCCGTCGTGGAGACCCTTACCACCGGGGAAGATGGAACGGCACAGAGCGGGCTTTTGTACCTGGGCCGCTACCGTCTGGAGGAACGCCAGGCGCCGGAGGGGATGGTCTTAAACACCCAGCCGGAATACGCGGAGCTTACTTATGCGGGGGAAACCGTGGAAGTGACGCAGGCCGCGGTTGGCCTCTATGACGAGCGCCAGAAGGTGGCGGTAAGCCTGTCTAAAGCGCTGGAAACGGACGGGCTGTTCGGGCTCGGCATGAACGAGGAATACAAAGACATTTCTTTCGGGCTGTATGCTTCCGCTGATCTGACGGCCCTTGACGGCAGCGTGATCCCGGCAGGCGGGCTTCTGGAGGTGGTTTCCGTTGACCCGGATGGGGCGGGCGGCTATGGCGCTTCCTTTGCCTCCGACCTGCCTTTTGGCAGCTACTATGTGAAGGAGCGCACCACAAACAGCGCCTATATCCTCCCTGATACGGAATATCCGGTTGTTTTTGAATATGCCGGCCAGGAGGCGGCGCTGGTGCAGGTTCTTGTAAACGAGGGAGAAGCTGTTTCCAATGACCTGCTGCGCGGGCGTGTGGACGGCGTGAAAGCCGGGGAAAACCCGGAGGGCGGCGAGGATGTGAAGCTGGCCGGCGCGGTCATGGGATTGTTTAAGCCCGATATCGAGGAATTTACAGGGGAAAATGCGCTGCTTACCGTTACTACTGGCGAGGATGGCAGCTTTGCCTTTGAGAATATCCCTTACGGCCACTGGATCGTAAAGGAAATTTCCTCTCCGGCGCTTTATACGGTAAGCCCCGAACAGCACCATATCTATATCGGTGTGGACGGCCAGAGCATAGAGATTAAGGTGGAAAACACCCTGATCCGGGGCAGCGTGCAGGTGATGAAAACCGAAGCGGTAGACGAGCCTTCTTCTGTGGAGAAAAAGGACAAGGATAACAACACCTTCCTGCGTTTCCTCTCCGGCGCGGTGTTCGATCTGTATGAGGACGCCAACGGCAATAAGGAATTTGATTCCGAAGATACGAAGGTTGGCACACTGAAAGAATCGGATGCGGGCTACCACACGGCGGAGGGCCTTCTGGCAAAGGGCTATTTTGTAAAAGAAAGCAAGGCGCCGGAGGGCTACCAGATTGATGAAAACGCCTACTATTTTGAAATCACCGAGGACGGCCAGGTGGCCGTTGTGGAAAACGGCGAGGCCGGGCGCGGCTTTACCAATGAGGCGTACCGCGGGAACCTGAAAATCACGAAGGATTCCAGCGACGGGCGCAAGGATGGGTTTGCTTTTGAGGTCAAGAATGCGGACGGCTCCTACTGTGAGACCTTTACCTCCCCGGAATCCGGCGTGATCGAGGTCAAAGGGCTGCGCGTTGGCATTTATACCGTAACGGAAATCTCCAACCGGGCAAGCAGGGACTATATCATTCCTGACGCTGCCACGGTGGAGATCAAGGCGGACGAAACCGCAACGGTCCAGTTCTTCAATGAAAAACCGGAGAAACCGGAAACGCCGGACAATCCGGAAACACCGTCCACCCCGGATAATCCTTCAAATCCGACTGTCCCGTCCAATCCGGGCAAAGCGGTACCGCAGACCGGGGATGATAATTTCATCTTCCTATATGGCGGGCTTCTGGCGCTGGCTGTGATCGGCGGCGGGCTGTTTGCCGTGGTCTATTTAAAAAAGGGAAAGCACAGCAGAAATACCGACAGGACAAAGGCTGCCGGCATTGCGGTGATTTCCCTCTGCGGGTTGCTGGCTCTTGGCAGCGGGTTTCTGATCGTCCGCGACCTCAGCCAGTATGCCGAGAGTGCCGGAACCTATAACGGGCTGGCAAAACATGTGGAAGTACCGGAGCAGGCTGGGGAACCGGAAGAACCGGGGGCAGAGGAAGAAACAGGCAGGGAGGATTCAAGTACGGTCCTCCCTGTTGTTGATTTTGAGGCTCTCAGGGAAAACGGGCCGGACATCATCGGATGGCTCAACCTTCCTGATACGGCCATCAACTATCCGGTAACGCAGACAGACAATAACGAGTATTACCTGCGCCATCTGTATGACGGCACCTATAACAAGGTGGGCTGCCTGTTTGCAGACTATGAGAATCAGGCGGATTTTTCAGACCGCAATACCATTATCTACGGCCACAACATGCGGGACGGCTCCATGTTCGCCGCGCTGAATGAATATGGCGGACAGAGTTATTATGACGGGCACCCGCAGATGTACCTTGTCACCCCTGACGGCGGTTATGTGATGGAGGTTTTCTCCGCATTTGAGGCGAAACCGGCGGAATCCGGCAGCGACACCTCCCCCTGGAGGCTTAGCTGGAAGGATGACGGGGCCTACACCACATGGCTTTCTGAAATGGCGGACCGGTCTGTCATTGAGACCGATGTTACGGTGACTTCCAGTGACAAGGTGCTGACCCTTTCCACCTGTACGCCCGGAAGTAAGAGCCGCTTTATTGTCATGGGAAAGCTGGCGGCTGTAAACGATTAACAAGAATATTGGAAACCAGTGCGGGGGCGCTCTGCTCCCGCACCTGCTATTTAGGAGGATTTTTCTATGGTGAATACCATTGTTTCGATACCCGGCTACGTCCATCTGTACCGCTCCCTTCTGCGGTTCTATGATATGCCGGAGAATGAGGTCCGGGAAATGCTCTATCTTCTGAATACGGCAAACCTGGACTGCTACGAGTATTACCACCCGGAACGTGATGTGGTCCAGAGCGGGCCGGTGGCCTTTAGCGGATGGCTGGAGCATGAGGATTACCGCCCTTACCGGACGGAGGTACAGCTTTATAAATCCCTGCTGTTCTTAAAGCGCAGCATTGACCGGGACCTGATCGTGACTTCACAGCGGGAGGCGCTGCAGACGCTGCGGTGTATCATTTCCAACCTGGAATACCGCTTCTACAAGGCGTATGGCATGGAGATCGAGGACAAGCGGACCGTGTACGGGGAATGTACCTACCACCTGGTCCCCAGGGAGGACGAACCCAGCGTGTGCCTGATGCACGACTGGATTTATCTGCCGAGCGCCTGAAATGCAGCGGATAAGAGCTATAATGTGTATTTTGTTCTGCTTTTAGTAAAACTGTCCCGGATTCTATACAGTATTCGGGACAATCCATTTTTCAAAGGAGGGATGCCATATCACACAGCAGGAAGTCAATGCCGTATTTAACGCGCAGGTGCGGCTCTGTGCCGACACACTGCAAAAGAAAACGAAGGAATATACCGGGGACGATACGGACCGGCTGGGGGCTTTTAAGGCGGCGGCAGCCTTGCAGCACACCACGCCGGAGCGCGCCCTTGCCGGGATGCTGGCGAAGCATATCGTTTCCCTGTATGACATGTGCTTTGACAATGATACGGATTACGGGATAAGCACATGGGAGGAAAAGATCACAGACAGCCTCAACTATCTGTTCTTACTGAAAGCCATTGTAAAGGAGGGACATACCGATCAGACGGATTGAAGTAAAAATATTAAACTGCCAGGCGGCCAGGGAGGCCGAGAAAAACATGGTCTTTGCTGCCCGGCTCACCCAGAGGGGCCACCGGATTGCCACAATGGACGATCTGATGGCCCTTTATGAAAAATCGTTCAGTGATGATACTGTGGCGGCCATCAGCGCCCTTCCCCACCCGACGGTCCAGAAATTTGCAGTGATCACCGCTGCTGTTGTAGGGGCAAGCAGGCGGTTCCTTTCACAGATCACCAGGCACCAGAACGAAGTAAAGTTTATGAGCGCGTCTTTGCAGTACAGCAATTATGCAGGCCAGGCGGATTTTGCCATACCTTATGAGATTATAACCGCCACGGCTGCGGTCCGGGAACTGTACTTAAAAAGCTGCCACGAAGGCATGGACTGTTATGAAAAGCTGTGCGCCGAGGGAATCGGCCATGATGCGGCGGGATATGCCACGCCCCAGGGGCTTCGGAATGTGCTGGTTATCAGCGCCACGCCCTATCAGTGGAAACACATCATCGGCCAGCGGGTATGCCGGCGCAATACGGACGAGACCCGGATCGTGCTCCTGAAAATCTGGCAGGAGCTTTATACTTTAAGCCCAGCGCTGTTTGCCCCTGATCTTACAGGCCCCTTCTGCCAACAGGACAAATGCCTGGAGGGGAAAATGACCTGCGGGAACATGCTGAAAGCGGATATGACGCCCGGAGACATCCTGAAAACGGACTATCCGGCGCTTTTGGAAGGAGGCGGCGCATGAAGATCAAACTGATCGACTTTGGCGTGCCGGAGGACCGCCGCCCTTTCCGTCCGCATGGGAACGATGCCGGTGCAGATGTCTACATGCCCTATGACTGTACGTTACAGCCGGGGGAGATCGCAAAGGTCCCTCTTGGGTTTGGGATTGAAGTGCCGGACGGATATGCGGGCTATGTGTTTCCACGCACCAGCATGGCAGTAAAAGGGCTGGTCTGTGAGCTGCCGCCGGTGGATTCCGGCTACCGCGGGGAGATTCACGCGATCATCAGCAATGTAAGCAGCCAGACCCAGGAGCTTTCCAAAGGCTCCCGCGTGGGCCAGCTTGTAATTACTCCGGTTGTGATCGCAGATTTTGTTACAGAGCTTGGCGAGCAGCGCGGCGCAGGCGGATTTGGAAGTACAGGAAAATAAAAAAGTGACATTCCGGGAGTGATTCTTGGCTTATCGCCGGTAGTGGGATTGGGCATATCGGGGGGATTGCAGGATAAAATAAAAGAAAGGCAGCAAAAAGCGGCCAGCACCGTGGCCGCTTATTTTCTGTTATTGAGTTCTTTCATAATCCCCAGGATATAAGAAAGTGACCTGGAATCCAGTTTTTTTGCCTCTGCAATAAATTCCTGCAAGGCTTGCGGGGCCGGGTTCCCCTCGTCAAAAAATTCCTGGGGCGTCACGCCCAGATATTCACAGATGTAAAGGAAGGACTGCATGGAGGGAAGGGACTTTTTGTTTTCAATGTTGTTAATGTAGTTATTTGCCTGTCCCAATGACAATGACATATCGCGTGCAGACACGCCTTTTTGAGTCCGCAGCTTTGCCAGTCGTTCCGGGACGAAATTTTCATACATTGCCATTACCTCCTATTCCGTAATAGATTGTACCTTACGCCCTGTCCTTATTCGCAAAATAAAAGAGGGTATTTGCGTTGAAACGCTAAAACAAATCTATTATAATTTGAGAAATAAAGAATAATAACTATCGGATGGAGGAAAAGAAGATGGAAGGAAAGACATGCTCTGTCACCGGGCACAGGAATTTACCGCAGAAAGAGATAGGCCGTGTAAAAACGGCCCTGCGGCGTGAAATCGATTCTGCCGTTGCGGACGGGTTTACCCGCTTTATGAGCGGCTTTGCGGATGGTGTGGACCAGTATTTCGCGGAGATCGTACTGGAAAAGAAAAAGACAAATCCGGTGCTGGAGCTGGTTGCGGTTATCCCTTATCAAAAGCGCCTGGACAGCCTGATGGAAAAGAGCCGGACTTATGAAATGCTGGAGGCCTGTGCGGATGTTGTTGTCATGCAGGAAAAATACCACCCCAGCGTCTATTCCCACCGGAACCGCTACATGGCCGAACATTCGGACCGGGTGATCGCCGTGTATGACGGGAGGGAAAAAGGCGGCACGGTCAGGACGATCCGGTTTGCGCACCAGATGAAGAAAGAGCTGCGGGAAATCCCGGTTGGGGAGATTATCCTGCCAGGGCAACCCGGAGCGAGAAGAAAATGAAATAACAAAAAACTGATACTTGATGATACGCTCACTTTCCGGTGGGCGTTTTTCTTTACCCAATTTTAGGAGGATTTTTATGTGGAGCATGATTACACACTTTCTTACATTCACCGGAGGAATGTCTGCCGGCATCGTGCTGATGTGTCTTTTACAGGCCGGAAAGCAGGAAGATGAATGGCCAGAAAACAGGAAACGGGAGGGAAATGAATGAACCAGGAATTTGCAGAATATATCAAAAACCATATACGGGAATATCTGCCGGCGGACTACCAGGATGCAGATATTTCCTTAAAAGAAGTCACAAAAGGGAATGACCGGACCCTTACCGGGCTCATCATCCGAAGGGATGATGAAACGGTTACGCCAACCATTTATCTGGAGCACTATGGGGAACAGTTTGGAAAAGGCCGTCCGATGGAGGATATAATGAAAGAACTCGCACAGATAAAAATGGAGAGCAGTTTGGAGCTTCCTATTGACGTGAAGGGATTGGAGGATTATGAAACAGCCAGGCCGCTGCTTGCTATCCGTCTGTGCGACCCGGAAAAGAATCAGGAATATCTGAAAGATAAACCCTGTACTGCATGTGGGGAACTGGCGGCATCTTACCGGATTCAGGTCATGGAGGGCAGCGAAGGGACAGCTTCGGCTATAATTACAAATGACATGCTGGGACTTTGGGGGATTACGCCGGAGCAGCTTCACCATGACGCAGTTACAGCAGAAAGTGCCAGGAGCCCTGTCTGCTTATATACGATGGATGATGTGATGTCAGAGATTATGTTTTCTGCTAAACCTACGAATCTGTTTAACCAACCGGAACCGATAGAAACTGGCGCTGTGCCTATGTATGTCCTGACGAACCAGAGCAGATTGGATGGCGCCGGGGTCCTGGCGCGGGATGGCGTACTGGATAAAATCGGGGATCTGGTCGGTTCCGATTTTTACGTCCTTCCATCATCCATCCATGAAGTCCTGATTGTGCCGGATAACGGGAATATGCAGGCAAAGGAACTGGAGGATATGGTAAAAGAAGTGAATGCTTCCCAAGTGGCGCCGGAGGATTTGCTCTCCGATAAGGTGCAGTATTATGACCGGACAGCGAAAACCCTGGGGCGGAAACAGGAAAAAGGGCTTTTGGAGCGGCTTTCCGCAAATAAAGCAAAGATCCGGGAAAAGGAGGCAAAGGAACCCAGAGAAAGTCAGAAAACCCGGCAGGAACCGGGCTTATAAAGGGCGGCTGCCATGCTGGCTTTTCTATTTCAAAGAAATGGAGGTTTACAGGAATTGAAGTTAGTAATTGCGGAAAAGCCCTCCGTCGCCATATCGCTGGCGGCGGTCCTGGGCGCAAATGAGAAAAAAGACGGCTACATGGAGGGCGGCGGCTATCTGGTAAGCTGGTGCGTGGGGCACCTTCTGGAGCTTGCGCAGCCGGAGGCTTACGGGGAACAGTATGCCAGATGGCGTTATGGCGATCTGCCGATCCTGCCGGAAGAATGGAAATACGGAGTGCCGAAGGATAAGAAAAAGCAGCTTGACCTTCTGTGCCGGCTGATGAAAGACAAACGGGTGGATTCTGTGGTGTGTGGTACCGACGCCGGACGTGAGGGCGAGCTGATCTTCCGCCTTGTCTATCAATATGCCGGATGCAGCAAACCAATGGAACGCCTCTGGATTTCCAGTATGGAGGATGCGGCAATCCGGGACGGCTTTGAACACCTGCGTCCTGGCAGCGACTACGATAAGCTCTATGACGCGGCGGTCTGCCGGGCCGGGGCTGACTGGCTGATCGGCATTAACGCCACCCGGCTTTTCTCCGTCCTGTATGGCACGACGCTGAATGTGGGGCGGGTAATGTCGCCAACGCTGGCGCTTTTGGTACGGCGGGAGGCGGATATTCAGGCATTTACAAGCAGACCCTTTTATGTGCCGGAAATCACCTGCGGCGGCTTTACTGCCTCCGGCGAAAAGCTGCCGGATAAGGCGGGGGCTGAAAAAATCCGTATGGAAAGTGACGGGCAGGCCGCTTCGGTGCTGTCCGTGGAAAAGCAGGCCAAGACGGTACAGCCGCCCCGCCTGTACGATCTGACAACCTTACAGCGGGAATGTAACCGCATTTATGGTTATACGGCTCAGCAGACCCTTGACTATGTGCAGTCGCTTTATGAGAAAAAACTGGCGACCTATCCCCGGACGGACAGCCAGTATCTGACGGAGGATATGCAGGCAACCGCCGCTTCCCTGGTCCTCTGGCTGCGGGGCAATACGCCCTTTGGGAAGGGATGCGCCGGGGAACCGGATATTGGCCGCGTGACGGATGGCAGCAAAGTCACCGACCATCACGCGATTATCCCTACGGTGGAGATTGCCCGGACGGATTTATCGGAGCTTCCTTCCGGGGAGCGGGATGTACTGACGCTGATCGCCGCAAGGCTCCTTTCTGCCACGGCCCAGGTCCACCGGTTTGAGGCGGTAACGGCGGTTCTGGACTGCCGGGGCCATTCCTTCACGGCAAAGGGAAAAGCCGTGCTGCAGACAGGATGGAAGGAAGTGGAACGCCTTCACCGCATGGGCCTGAAACAGTCTAAGACGGAAGAAAAAGAAAGTGAAGATGCTGCCCTGCCGCCGCTGCAGGAGGGCCAGACCTTTGAAAAGGTGTCTGCTGGCGTCCGGGAAGGCAAGACATCCCCGCCGAAGCACTATACGGAGGATTCCCTTCTGGCGGCAATGGAGACCGCCGGTACCGGGGACATGCCGGAGGACGCCGAGCGCAAGGGGTTAGGCACCCCGGCCACCCGTGCCGCCATACTGGAGAAACTGGTATCTGCCGGTTTTGTGGAGCGCAGGAAGAAACAGCTTATCCCCACGGAGAAAGGCAGAAACCTGATCCTGGTGCTGCCGGATAACATCAAATCTCCTGTCCTGACGGCGGAATGGGAATCCATGTTAAAGCAGGTGGAACGCGGCGAGCTGGCCGCAGATACTTTTATGGGGCAGATCGCGGATATGAGCCGTGCGCTGGTAAAGGAACACCATGCCCCGGAGGAACGTTTTTCGGGCCTGTTCCCGGACGCAAAAAGAAATGGGCGTGAAGCTGTCGGTACCTGCCCCCGCTGCGGTACTTCCGTGTATGAGGGCAAAAAAGGGTTCTTCTGCGATAACCGGGACTGCTCCTTTGCGCTGTGGAAAGACAATAAGTTCTTTTCCGGCAAGAAAAAAACCATAACAAAGCCTGTTGCGGCGGCCCTTCTGAAAGAGGGCCGCGTTTCCATGTCCGGGCTTTACAGCGGAAAGACCGGAAAGACATATGACGCGGTGGTGCTGCTGGATGACACGGGTGGAAAATATGTAAATTTCAGGCTGGAATTCCCGGCGAAGAAAGGCAGGGGGAAATGAGCGGGCCGCCCTCACGGGAATTAACCAGGCAGGAACGGGCGGCGGTCCGAAGGCAGGTGACGGAGCTGTGCGCCAATTATGACAGCCAGGATAAGCTCTGCCGCCCTTTGGACTGCCCCTGTTATATGCTGCATAAATGGTGGACCGGCTCTTTCTGCCGCTACTTTCGGGAGGCGGTGCTGCCGACGGACCCGGCTCTGGAATCTGCCCTTACGGGCGAGGACACTTCCCTGAAACAGAAAACCTGCCCGGTCTGCGGCAGGGCGTATCTTCCCACCACCAGCCAGGCATATTGTTCGGATTCCTGCCGCGCCTTTGCCAGACGGAAATCCGAGCGGGAACGCAAGCGCCGGATCAGGCAGAACCAGGTGTAATATGTCCGCAACTTAACCAAAAAGAGGCTTGATTTTCAAGGATTTCGGAACCCGGTTTAAGGGGCGGCTGAATAAGAATACTCCGGCGCCCTGAAGCAGCCCTAAGTTGCGGACAGACGGAAAAATCGGGAGGGATGTTTATCGAAAAAGTAAAAATACCGATTGTACCGGAAATTATGCGGATCGACACATGGACGCAGGCCATTGACATACAGCAGATTGACAACCGGCGCTTCATGTATAACCCGGACACAGGGCTGCTGGTCTTAGGCCGGCAGTATGCAGTGACAAGTCTGTTGGATTCCAGCCATGCCGGTGAGCTTGCGGCTGCCGGCATTACAAAGGGTTATGATGCATTTGTCCGGGGCTGGGTCGGTACCGGAGGGGATTACCCTGTAGGAGTGATCCATTTTGCGCCCAGCGTGGATGCAAGGAATATAGAATTATTTGACCGGGCCTTTGACACTTTGAAAATGTTTGCGGATAACGGGATCATGTACGGGACTGTGATCCGTGGATTCGGGAAGGAATGGGAACAGCCGGCCTCTGCCATTTTAACGGATATGTGGCAGCCAGCAGTAAAGCCTTCCGTCCGTAAGCAGCTAAAAAAACAGCCGGAGGCTAAAGCCACCCGGCAGAAAACCAACCATCAACAGGAACGATAGGAGGCGGTTTTATGAATATCAACACGATCACAACTGATGACCTGCGGGGCATGGAGGGCAAAGACGGCCTGATCCTGCAGGGCTGCGGCGGGGATTTGAAGGAATGGGTGGACGGGATCAATGATATGTTCACCGAGGCGGGCATTTTGAAGGACGGCAGTAAATTTGAGGACGTTTCAGCTTTCCAGTATGGGGAGCTTACCTGCCTGCTCTACCCTTTCGAGGATGTAAAGCTGGACATCGGGAAACTTGCCATCTGGCGGTTACAGACCCATGCGGATTTCGGGGGTACCTGGCTATCCGATTTTGTACCGAACCGTCTGGGCGGCTTTATCAGTGAGCCTTCGCCGGAGCCGGAGAAACCGGACTGCGCGTTGATCGGCCAGGACGGGAATGTTTTCAACCTGGTAGGGATTGCGGCCCGCACCCTCCGCAGGAATGATATGGCGGACCAGGCAAAAGAAATGTCGGACCGGGTGTTTGCTTCCGGCAGCTACCATGAGGCGCTGAACATCATCGGCGAGTATGTCAATATCACGGATTCCGAAAGGGAGCCGGAGCACAGGGCCTCGGTCCGGCAGCAGATAAAAGAAACAAAGACGGCGGAACCGGACAAAAAGCAGAAAACGCCGAAACAGCAGGAACGGTAAGGAGGGTCAGGATGGGAAAAGAAAAAGTATACGGCGTGTGGGCGGTCCGCAGCGGCTCTTCCATTTTTGGACGTGCGGAGGGCTGGTGCAAAGAGGACGGAAAGCCTCTGGAATTTGATTCTGAAAAAGCCGCCCAGGATTATGCGGACGAAGCCGGCCGCCATGCCACGGCGAATGTCCGCTACTATGTGGAGGAAAAAGAGCCGGAACCGGGCGCAATTAAAAAACGTGCGGCACAGCCGGATTTGGATGCCCGCGCCCATGAGGAAGTGGCGCCGAGAAATGACGCAGCGGAAAAGCGCAATGAGATTCCCGGCAGGCAGATCATGCCGGAGGCGGACCCATTGGTGGGAATCCGCTCTGCGGTCCACAGCAACTATGCGGGCATGGTCGCCATGCTGGGCGCAGATAACCGGGTGTACCTGGGACGTGAGGAACGCTGCCACTATCAGGATATGCAGGCATCTTATTATGACAACCAGGACGGCTCCCTGTGCTTTGTCTGCGACCAGCCGGATATGTACTATTTTCTCTATGGGGAGGGCTGGGCGCATACCCAGGCGGAAATGCTGGAGCGCGGCCTTACCCTGGGCCAGTATGAAGAATTTGCAAGGCTCCGGGACGGCGTGCTCTCACAGTTTACGCCCCATAGGGAGATCATGTTTGCCGGACAGCCCTTCCAGGCGCCGGAGAGCTATCTGCGTAATGCGGAGCTTTACGAGGAAGGACAGACCGGCAATTACAATATGCTGGACGGACGCCTCAACAACGAACCGCCGGAGCGCCCCGACCTGACGGACGGGCAGACTTACGAGGAAATCCGGGAGCTTGCCCCGGAGACGCTGCTGGAGGAAACGCCGGAGAAACCTTCCCTGATGGAACGGCTGAAGGCGGAACGTTCGGAGCATGAAGCAAAACAGGCAGCGCCGTTGATGGCAGAGAGGGAACGCTGATGGGCGCGGTAAGATTTGAGGGCGTGGATATACTGGACAGCCTGGGGCAGATCATGGAGCTGCACACGCAACACTACAAGGATGATTTTGATATGGATAAAGAGCTGATCCCAAAGCTGGCTCTATCGGGAGAACCGGAGGACCGGCGGCTTCTCTGGATGTCGAGGCCGTGCGGCACCTATACCCTGCGGGAATGGGAGGTCTATCTGGAGGGCAGCCATGCAAATAATGTGTGGAAGTTTTACCATGAACAGACAAAAGACCCGGTTCTTGCCTATGCCCTCTCGATCAAAGACGTGCAAGACGGAAAAGTGGTCGGCGATATATACCCGCTTGAATATGGGGCTCATGTGGAACGGGTAAAGTTGCTGACCTGCCCCATTGGTAAAGTGGCCGTTGTGTTTGAGGACGGAGCCAGTATCACGCTTCCTTATCAGGATCGGAGACAGCTTATGAATGAGCTGATGCCGGTACATGGGAGCCCAAAGTCGATGACCGATCTGCCAAAGGACGAGCGGGAGCTTGCCGTAATCCTGAGACGGGAACGGCTCAAACGCTCCTGCCATGCCACAAATGGCAATATAAAAGAATATATTGACGGCCTGAAAAAGAATACCTTGCGCGGAAGGCTCAAAGAGTCCCGGACAACCGCCCCCACCCATAAACCGCCTGCCCCGAAAAAGGAGCCGGAACGATGAAGGGCGGGCATAATAAAAAATCCGTCCGCACAGAGTTCGTCATGTCCGAGCAGGATGCGGAGCTGGTAAGGGAACGCATGGCGGAGCTCGGCATTACCAACCTGTCCGCATATCTGCGCAAGATGGCGGTTGACGGTTATATTATCCATCTGGATATGAGCGACATCCAGGAAATGATACGGCTCCTTCGTATCTGCTCCAATAACCTGAACCAGTATGCCAGACGCGCCAATGAGACCGGAAGTGTTTATTCTGCCGACGTGGACGATCTGCGCACCCGCCTGGACAGCCTGTGGGACGGCATGGATAAGCTGCTGCGGGGATTTGCGAACATTTCGTAAACAGGAAGAACCGCCGTTGCTTTCCGCAGGCCGGCACGGTAAAATTTTACTGGAGGGGTAAATATGCTTCTCTTTGAAATACCCTTCGGGCATACCTGGATGTCCTGAAAAATCGGACATGGGATTAGGAAAGGAGGCGCACGTATGCGTCTGATTGGCAAACTGCTGGCACTTCCCTTTGTAATAGTTACAGGGATTCTTTATTTGTTCTGCAAATTTCTTGTTGTGATTTCCGGCGCTGTGCTGGGGATTCTGTCAGGGATTGTTCTTCTGGCAGCGCTGGCGCTGTTCTTCGCTGCCGGGTTCTGGCCGGGAATGTCCTGGCTGGTGATCGCGTTCCTTATCAGCCCATACGGCCTGCCGATGGCGGCGGCCTGGCTGGTCGGCATGATCGGCGGCGTAAATGGCGCCCTGAAAGATTTTATATTTGGTTAAACAGTTTCGGCGGGGCGCATTGGCAGCCCCGCCCTTTTTCTATAATTATGGCTGTCTGTTACGGCAGCTTTTTGATTGGAGGGATTTCATTGAAAGATACAACGCCAATTTATTTTCATTCTGCCACCTATGCGCATGAGCATGGGGAACTGGATCAGTACCACGCTTCCCACAAAGCAAACATTGCGTGCAGGGAGGCAATCGAACAGGCCATTGCGGACAACTACCGGGATAACCGTTTAGGCCCGGCATGTGTGCAGCAGGTATTACAGCAGTTTGATTATGGCCGGATTTTTTATGTCCTTGCCAACACGGTCCGGCAGAAAGATTACGACGGGCGCATTTCACGGGACAACAAAGCATGGGCGCAGATGGTTCCGGTCTGTGAGGATAAGGACGGTTTCGGATATGACCGGAGTGTTTACTTTGTTGTGGACCGCTGCAATCCCGGACTTACCGACCTGTTTCTCTCCCAGGCCAGACGGGAGTGTGTGCCGGCCCAGGAGCAGAAACCGTCCGTGCGTGACAGCCTGAATAAAAATGCCGGGCAGCAGGCGCACAGTGACAGGACGAAAGCAAAAAAGGAGCCGGAGCGGTAACAGGGCCAATATTGGATTAAGGGGGTGACAGATATGGCAACCACTCGGCTCATGCCGCTGCATGTTGGGAAAGGCCGGGATATTTCCACGGCCATAGCGGACATCATTGACTATGTAAAGAATCCGCAGAAAACCGATTTTGGGAAATTCATTTATGGCCATGAGTGCGACACCCAGACCGCTGATGCGGAGTTCCTTTTATCCAAGCGCCAGTATGCGAACCTGACCGGAAGAAACCGGGGCGCGGATGATGTGATTGCCTACCATCTCCGGCAGGCGTTCAAACCCGGCGAGGTCACGCCGGAAGAAGCGAACCAGATCGGCCGGGAGCTGGCATTGAAACTGACGAAGGGAAACCATGCTTTTGTTGTCTGTACCCATGTGGATAAACACCATGTCCATAACCACATCATCATAAATTCTACCACGCTGGACTGCCAGAAAAAATTCCGCAACTTCTGGGGCTCTACATGGGCGATCCGGCGCATGAATGACAAGCTGTGCCTGGAGCATGGGCTTTCCATTGTGGAGAATCCGAAACCCAGCCGGGAGCATTACGGCACATGGATGGGAAGTCAGAAACAGCCTTCCCACCAGGAACAGCTGCGACAGGCAATCGACGCAGCCCTGGAAGAAAAGCCGAAGGACTTTGAAGAACTTTTGAAAAAGCTGGAGGCGGCTGGGATTGAAGTCAACCGGGAGCGAAAGCACCTTCGTTTTCGCCTGTCACCTGATGATAGATATACCCGGTGTGACACACTGAAAGGCGACTATACCGAGCAGGCCATCAAAGAACGGATTGCCGGCACACGGACGGCAAAGCCGCGCCGTATTTCTCCCCAAAGGCCGGTTTCCAAAGTCGGGCTTCTGGTGGATATTGAGGCGGCAATCCGTTCCGGCAAAGGTCCGGGATATGAACGCTGGGCGAAGGTGTTCAACTTAAAACAGCTCTCCCAGGCGGTGATCTGGCTCAAAGAGCATGGCGATATGAACTATGAGGATTTGCAGAAAAAATCAGATATTGCTACTGCTAATTTTAATGCGCTGTCGGTACAGATCAAGGAGCTGGAATCGCAGATGGCCGCCAACGGGGAGCTGCAGAAACAGATCGTCAATTATGCCAAAACACGGACAGTCTATGTGGAATACCGGAAAGCCGGGTACAGCAAAAAATTCCGTGCGGCGCATGAGACGGAAATCCTGCTGCACCAGGCGGCGAAGAAACACTTTGACGGATTGGGGATCACAAAGCTGCCCTCCGTTAAATCTCTGCGGGAAGAATACGCCGGGCTCCTGGAACAGAAACGGAAAGCCTATTCTTCTTACAAGCAGGCCAGGGCTGATATGAAGGAGCTCCATAATGTCCGGGCGAATGTGGAGCATTTGCTGGATATTCCTACCGGGCGGGAACCGCAGAGGGACACGCAGAAGTCACGGCAATAAGTTTCTTCCTGATTTTGTTTTTCAGCGTTCCAACGGAACGCGCAGCCATCACCGCAGGTGATGATCTCAGGGGTTTGGGGATATGTCACCAACAAGCATTTTGGCAGGAATACCGGAAAGGGATTCCTGCCAAAATACGCAATCTTACGGAAGATTGCATTGCTTGCCATTTAGCGACACCCCCGAAAATGGCGCAAAAAAACAGAGGCTCTTACTCTTGAACCTCCGTTTCTCTGGCTTTCTTGAGCCCTTCGGCTGTAGCCTCCATGACAACAAGCTCTTTTTCGTTCATGGAGTCTAAAAGTACATCAATGTGTTTCCGGCAACTGTTCCCGCCACGGTTGCCCTCCGTATAGAAAAACTGGTCTACGGATATATCGAACAGTGTGACGAGCTTAAAAAACAGGTTGAAGCTGGGGTGTTGGCCTTTGTTCTCAATATTCATAATGGTGCGGTCTGTCTTGCCGACCAGCTCCGCCACATAGGCTTGCGTCCAGCCCTTTTCCTCTCTGGCCTGTTTCAGTGCCAGACAGAGCCCATGAAAGTCAAACCTTCTTTCATCTTGGTTCATTCTCATATCACCCTATATCATTGTACATTTCGGGTTGAATTATGAGAATGTAATGCAATTTGATGTTATGGGCTATTTTATTTCATCGTTTGTGCGTATAGCGCAAAGAATATAAGTTTATATGGCTCTTGCTATTCAGAGACTTATGTGTTATACTGTTATACATAAAACCATAACAGTTGAAACGGGAGGGGGTGAGGAAGGATTGAAGCTAATTATTTCAAATGTATCGGGTGTACCCATTTACGAGCAAATTAAACGGCAGGTCAAAGCCGCTATCTTGTCGGGAGAACTAAAAGAGGAAGAAGCCTTGCCTTCTCTCCGAACTCTGGCAAAGGACTTAAAAATCAGTGTTCTGACAGTTACAAGGGCCTATACGGAACTGGAACAGGAAGGGTTTGTCAAGAATGTTCAGGGCCGCGGTTGTTTTGTACTTGGTAGCGGTTCCGAACTTATGAAGGAACAACTAATTTGCAAAGTGGAAAATGGCTTAACAGAAGCTATAAAAGCAGCAAAAATTGCTAACCTATCTAATGAGGAACTACATCATCTTTTAGATATTTTATTGGAGGCGAATACAGATGACTAATTATTTGGAAGTAAAAAATCTGTCAAAATCTTTCGACAGTTTTCAGCTTCACAACATTACTTTTACGCTCCCCAAAGGATATATCATGGGGCTGATCGGGCCGAACGGTTCCGGCAAAACAACTACAATTAAACTCATTCTGAATATGCTCAAACGCAACGGCGGAGAAATCAAAATCATGGGGTTGGACAATATCGCTGACGAACAGAAGGCAAAAGCAGAACTTGGCGTTGTGTTTGATACCAACTATTTCAGTGATGATTGGAAAGTTTCTGAGGTAGAAAAATCCATCTCTGTTTTCTATCCCAACTGGAACTCGGAGCGTTTTAGTGAAATGCTACGGAAATTTCATATCGCTCCGACCAAAAAGGTCAAAGAACTTTCAAAGGGGATGCAGATGAAGTTGATGCTGGCTTGTGCGTTCTCCTATGACGCAAAGCTGCTGATTTTGGATGAACCTACCAGCGGCCTTGATCCAGTTTCCAGAGATGAATTGCTTCAGATCCTCTCGGAATACATTGAGGACGGAGAACACAGCGTTTTATTTTCCACCCATATTACTGGCGATTTGGAACGAGCTGCTGATTATATCACATACATCAGCTATGGGGAACTTTTTTTCACCGGCAGCAAGGATGAATTTGTTGATATGTTCCGCATTGTTAAGGGTGGTATAGATGAACTTTCCGCTGATCTACAAGCGAAGGCGGTTGGCGTTCGTACTTTCCCGACTGGCTTTGAAGCTCTGGTAAAAACCGAGGAAATTGGCTCATTTACAGCATTGGACATTGAACCGGCTACCATTGACGAAATCGTTGTGTTTACAAGCAAGAAAGGTGAGGATTATGAGTAATATATTGAAAGCTACAAGACTGGATTTTTCCCTTGTAAAACCGTATGTCAAAGTGATTGGGTTTACTATGCTTCTCCCCATCGCTTTTGCAGCAATCAACCGCTCTATATTGACAGGAGTTTCTTTCGCCATGTGCTTTATCGCCATGACAACCGGCTATACCTTCTCCGTCACAGAAAAAAATAGCATGGAACGCCTGTATGGTATTTTGCCTGTAAAGAAAAGTGAAATGGTAATGGGACGGTATCTTTTTGTTATTGTGCTTGGAGTTATCGCTTTGGTGGTGTCCCTTATCACACAGCCGATTGTATTACAGGCATTGGGAGAAACCGTTGAACCGTTTGGCATTATCAGCGCGGCCATTGGCGGCCTGTTCTTGTTTGCCCTTTACACGGTATTTCAAATTCCCGGATATTACAAATTTGGCTCTATCAAAGGCCGGGTGTTTATGTATATTCCGGTTGCAGGATTTTTAGTGACTTTGTTTCTTCTTCCTAAACTGCCTGCTGATAACCCCATTATCAACGCGATTGCCAGTTCACCTGTGCTGCTTCTCACTCTTGCGATTGCGCTGGTGGTTGTTATGTATGCTGTGTCGATCTGGTTCTCTGTCCAGATTATGAAAAATAAAGAAATGTGAGGTGGATAGTATGGATTTCACGATTTTAGCAGTAGTGCTTCTGATTGGTGTCGGCGTTCCTGTTCGGAATAAACTTATTCGTAAATATCGAGAGGAAAAAAAGAAACAGGATAAAAACCGGGATGAAAAATGATGGGTGTGGAGAAAACAGAGTTTATCCGTTGCCCGATCTGTGGGAATAAAACGCGCGACAAAGTTAGAGAAGATACTATTCTGAAAAATTTTCCTCTCTTTTGTCCAAAATGTAAAAGCGAATGTCTAATTGATGTTGAACAATTCCATATATTCGTTATCAAAGCGCCAGACGCACAGCCGCAGAGCCGATAACACACAAGGTCTAATTCCTTGTGGTTATCAGCTCTTTTGAATGGGGGTGCCGCTATCAAGCTATTAAAAATGATGAAGGAGGTCTGCCTATATGAGTGAAGTTTTGAAACTGGAACATATCCAAAAATATTACGGCAGTAAAGGTAATGTCACAAAAGCAATTCAGGATATTAGCTTTTCTGTTCAGGAAGGGGAATTTGTGGGGATTATGGGGGCATCCGGTTCTGGCAAGACCACTCTGCTCAACTGCATTTCCACCATTGATATGGTTAGCGCAGGGCATATCTATCTGAATGGAACCGATGTGACTGAAATCACTGAAAAGCAGATTGCCCAGTTTCGCCGGGAGAACCTTGGATTTGTGTTTCAGGACTTTAACCTGCTGGATACTCTGACCATTAGCGAGAATATTGCTTTGGCATTGACAATCAATAGGGTTCCCGCAGGTGATATTGATGGTAGGGTACGAGAAATGGCCGGAAATCTGAACATCACGGATATTCTTGACAAATATCCCTATCAGGTGTCTGGCGGTCAGAAGCAACGATGTGCTTGCGCCAGGGCAATCATCAATCAACCCAAACTGATTTTGGCAGATGAACCTACGGGCGCTCTGGACAGCCATTCATCCCAAATGCTACTTTCTGCTATCCAAAGCATCAATGAAACGCTTGGAGCGACAATTTTAATGGTAACACACGATGCTTTTTCCGCAAGTTACGCAAACCGTATTCTTTTTTTGCGTGACGGTACAATTTTTACGGAGATTTTCAAAGGCAACAATTCCCGCAGGACTTTCTTTGAAAAAATTCTGGATGTCCTCACCATGACGGGAGGGGGCGTGAGTGATGTATGCTAAACTTGCATTTCGGAATATTCGCAGGAGCCTTCGGGATTATATCATCTACTTTGTGACGCTTACGCTGACTGCGGCATTGATGTATTCTTTCTTGGCGCTGGGACTTTCCCCGGACATTCTTGCCATGACAGAAAATATGTCAATGCTTACCACTGGCATTTTGATACTGTCGGTACTAATTGCCTTTATGTCCTCGTTTGTCATTGGATATGCTGTTCGCTTCATGCTGGGCCAGCGCAAAAAGGAATTTGCTGCCTATGAGCTGATGGGCATGGAAGTGAAAACTATTCGCAATCTGTTTTTGGTGGAAAACGGCATAATTGGCGGGGGTGCTTTTTTGCTGGGCGCTTTGGTCGGAACCGGCTTATCCGGGTTATTGAACCAGGTTATCCAGAATATTTTCGAGGTTCCGCACACTTATCGAGTTTTGTTTTCTTTCCGCGCATGGGGAATGACACTTTTCTTTTTCACCCTGATGTATGGATTTGGAATGTTTCGTGCAGCAAGTGTTATCCGGCGGCAAAAAGTGATTGATTTGCTTTACGATAACCAAAAAAATGAGGAAATCGGTTTTCAATCTTTGCTTCGGAGTGTTCTAACTGGCTTACTCTCGATTGCCGTTATGGTAGCAGGTGTAATTCTGCTGGAAAAAGGACTTCACATCCAGACTAATGAAGCATTGTTGTATTGTGGCGGGGCCTGTCTGCTAATTCTTGTAGCTGTTTATGAGTTACACCGAAAAATCCCGGTTTTGCTGTACCTGCTTGCCAAACGAAACCCTCAACGAAAATATCGAGAGGAAAATCTGTTTTTCTTGGGGCAGATTGGCAGTCGTATTCAATCTTCCGGGCGTACTATGGCTGTTGTGACAATCTTGTTGACGATTTCTCTTACAACGATGTTTATAGGATTGACAATGGGCGCAGGCTATAAGGCCAATATGGAGGCGTATTATCCCTATGACGCCGGTGTAGCCATTGACGCGCCCTTGACAAAAAATAGTATGGATACTGTTCGTTCCTTTGTGGAGAAACGCTGCAAGGTGGAGGACAGTGCAACCTATTACTTATATACAGTTCCCGGTAAATCCATTGAAGCCTTATCTTTGTCAGACTATAATCACCTGCGAGATATTTTAGGTTTTTCGTCTGTTTCCATAAGCAATAACGAATTTTTAGTTCACTGTGATACATGGAATTATGTGGATGACATTCAGCAGAGATTGGAACAACAATCTAAAATCACATTGAATGGTCAGACCTTGACCGCAGCGGAAACGCCGATCCTGACTGAACCAATGGAGCAGTATCAAATGGCAGGAACAAATGGATATGTGCTTGTCCTGCCGGATAAAGTAGCTTCACAGCTACCCGGGGAGAAAATTCGCTTGGTGATGAAACTGGCGGATGGTGGATACCCGGAACTTAGAAGCGAACTAAGACAGTTTTTGAACAGTGGAGAATGGTTGCCAGACATCCAACCCGGACAGGAACTACCGGAGAAAATGACAATGGGGATAACAGTAAAAGCGTGGGGTGTTGCCAATTCACTGACCGGATTTACAACTCTCTCCTTCTGCGGGCTGTATTTGAGTATTATTTTTATCATTCTTTCCTGCTCGGTTCTGGCTTTTGAACAGCTTTCTTCTATAGACAAAAACCGGAAAAATTATGCGGTGATTGATCGGCTGGGCGTATCAAGTCAGAAACAGGTTGCCTTGATACGCAAGGAACTTTCCACTGTGTTTTTTATCCCCTTGCTATTCCCCATCATACTTACCGTTTTCCTGATTGCAGGAACACAGCTCCTTTTCGGGAAATCGTTTTTGCAGGAAGGACTTGTGTTGTTCTATGGCATGGTGACAATTCTGTTATTCTGTGCTATTTACCTAACCTATTTTGGAGCAACAATGTTCCTGTTCAAAAAGGTAATTCTTCGGCCCAAAATAAGATAGAGATTGTTGAAAGGAACGTTATTGTATGAGCTGGGATATTGATGTTAGCGAAAAATTGTATCAACGCCTTGCAAATGAGATTTTCTTTCGCATTTTACACGGCAAATATAGAACAGGAGATAAAATGCCTTCTTACACCGAGCTGGCAAAAGAAGCTGGAAGTAGCCCGGAAACTGTTAGGAAAGCATTTCGAGAACTACAACATTTGATATTTTACATTATGGTGCTATTGCCGAACTAAAAAAGCGTTAAATTCAAATTTGGAGGAATTATCTATGGCTGACGATAAAAGAAAATTAACAGAAAAAGAACTGAAACGTAAAGATTGCTTTGAAAAAATAAGCTCTGAAATGCAACAAAAAGGATATAAAATGAAGAATGTGGTTATCAATACACAAAAAGCAAAGTATTTTGCTCTTTTAGTCATGTTTCCGTTTATGGCTTTAACATTTTGGCTCTACAATAATGTGAATGGTTTTAATTTAGATGGTATTTCCTGGGGATATGCTGTGGCGTTGCCTCTGCTTATTCTATGCCTGATTATCGTGCATGAGCTAATACATGGAATTACTTGGGCGATTTTTGCAAAAAATCATTTTCATGCGATTGATTTCGGAATCGTTTGGAGTACTTTATCTCCATATTGCACTTGCTTCGAACCGTTGAAAAAGTGGCAATATCTGTTAGGAACTGCTATGCCTACATTGGTTTTAGGAGGTGGGGGTGCAGCGGCTGCGGTGATGACAAATCAGTTACTGCTGTTTTTTGCGGCAGAATACATGATTTTATCAGGTGGCGGAGATTTTCAACTTATACTGAGAAGTATATTAACTGATAAGCGAGAAAGTTTGTATTGCGCCCATCCTTACGAATGTGGTTTTGTTGTTTTTGAGAAATAGGAACGAATACTATAAATCGGTGTTTATAGGGGAGAACAAAACATTATCACAGAGCCAGACGCATAGACGCAGAGCCGATGAATAGGTGCGCAATCACAGTTTGGCATACTGAAAAATCACAGTTTAGGAGGAAATTTATTATGATGAGAAATCCAGAAGAAACTATCGGAAAAATTATTGATAAGGCAAGTACAAGTTTTATCGCCTATGTAGATGATAACGGTTATCCAATTACAAAGGCAATGCTAAAACCTAGATAAAGAAACGGAATTAAGACAATTTGGTTTTCGACGAATACGTCTTCAAATAAAGTAAAGTATTTCAAGAAGAACAGCAAAGCAAGCGTTTATTTTATTGATAAACGCTTCTTCCGCGGTATTAGTCTGATTGGAACAATGGAAGTGCTGGAAACCGCAGAGGCAAAAGAGCGAATTTGGCAAGATGGCGATACTGCGTATTATAAAGAAGGAGTGACTGACCCTGACTATTGCGTATTAAAATTTACAGCGACTAAGGGAAGATATTATTGTAATTTCAAATCAGAGGATTTTGAGGTATAAATATTCCAGAGCTGATACGGAGAATTATGTATTTTATTGAAGATTCAAAATAATGGTAAAAATCTTGAAATAAAGTTGATTTGAAGGAGGTGGTGACATGGGAAATTAGCCGTATTGGATATATCTGAATCCGGCAGACAAATTGGAGAAAAATTGTTTGCTTTGCTTGATACAGAGCAGCAGAAAGATTTATTGCAGTATATTCTTAATAGAGAAAATCTGAGTGATTTTCCCGATATTTTCCTATGTACTGTTTCTAAATGTCACGGTTTCCAGAATGGTTCAGTTCAACCATTATTGGAAATCCGGGAAGGTGATCTGTATTTTTGCCTGGAAGAAAGAACGGTGTGTGTCGGCAGTCAGGAGATAGAATTAACAGCTAAAGAATTCGATGCACTCCACTTACTGATTGTCAACAAGAAACGGGTATTGACCTTTGAGACCATAGCTTACCATGTTTGGGGCGAAGAATATATTGACGTTACTCCAAAAACAATCCATAATCTGTTGAGCCGCCTTCGCCAGAAACTTCAAATTGCACCTGAAGCACCTGAATATGTTATCAGTGTGCGAGGCGTCGGTTATAAATTTGATGCTGGAATATGACAGATAAATTTATGGCATTTTTAGGACATTACCGGGAAAGGCTGGCGATAAAAAGCGAATATGCCCCTGTATAATATCCCCCATGTAACAGGTTGGGGGATATATCAAAGTATAGTGACAAATCCATTTATACTCCCCCAGATATGGGGGCAGACATGCACATTAGAAAAGTCCTATATTTTCACAGGAAACGACAAAAAAATAGCCAAATATATTTTAGTGCCGCAGTTCAAAAAGCTGCGGCACTTTTTGTATCGACATATTTTTATTTTTTCTCCCAGCAATCAGCAAAATGTTCCATTAAGCGCGCGCCTGTAACAAAACGGGTACGCGCTCTTTTCTTATCTACAAAACAGACAAACTTTCCTGCTGCCTCTGTTGCAGGTGATAGTCCGGGGTGTCGCTCCCCACCCTCTGATTTCGATTTTGCCTATCAACTAAAAAAATCGAAATCGGAGGAATTACACATGAAAGAAATCAATCTGCGGGACTATTACCCGTTCTATACGAAAGATAATATTGTTGAAGTGCCGGACGAGGTGGCCGACCTGCTCCGGGAATATAAATTAAGCGAGGCAGCCCATTTCCTGCGTACATACCGGCATAAGGCATATTTTTCTCTGGACTATGACAAGAATGTTGAACGTGATGCCCTTGTGGTCGTGCTTGCGCCGGAAGATATTCTGATCCATGAGGAAGAACATGGGCGGCTGTACCGGGCCATTACCCTGTTGCCTGAAAAGCAGCGGAACCGGATATGCTCGCACTATCTGTTGGGAATGAGCCTTTCCGAAATTGCCAAAAGCGAACACTCGGCGGTAAGCTCCGTGCATGAAGGAATCCAGCGCGGACTCCGACGCCTGAAAAAAATTCTGGAAGAAATTTAATCCTGCCCCCGAAAATAACCCTCAAAAATGAAATGAATAATAGAGGGACATATTTATCCGGCAGGACAAGCCTGGCGGGTGTGGCCGTACAGCACATGCTCCGGCCCGCCCCAACTGAAAAACTGTCATAACTGCCACGCCCCTCGCTTGCTCCTTGACAACCGAATACACGCTGTTACAGGTACTTCATTCTGTGTTCCGAGCGGCAGATGGGGCGGCGCGGTGACAGGCAGCCTAAGGAGGTGATGAATCCAGGCTGTCCGAGCGGTAAACGCTACCCACGAAACCGGCTGTGGCAGGCCGGGCGCGACAACGACGCAGATCACAATGGTACTTCTTCACGGCTCGCTAAAGACTTGGGGAGAGTTCCTGCGGCGTTTGCTTGCTCTGGCAAAGCGGCGGCGTATGCGGGGCTATGATGCGGTGACGCTATCCGCAGCCTGTAACAGCCCCGCCCTGGAAAGCCAGGGCTTGCCGGGGGAGCGTGGCAAATACGGCAGCTGATCGAAATCAGATACAATGGGCCGGGTCTGTGACTGTAAGAGCGCAGGCCCGACTTATTCATGTGGTTTCGATAGCCAGAAATTTTCAGGAAGGAGTTGGTATTATGGAGAATACGGTTGTTACCGGCAGAACCGACGCACTGGTGGACATCCGGGAGGTTGCCGTTGATAAGGAGCTTTCCCGTGAGGAACGGATTGCCGAATTTGTTCAGCAGATCAAAGACCCTTACCGCTTCAAATGCGGGCGGTTCACCGTACAGGCCAGCTTTGCCGCAGGCGGCGCTACCCTGGAGGAATGTATCAAGGGAATCTTACGGTGAGCCGGATTATTTTAGGAAAAGGGCTGACTTTCCCGCAGGGGCGTGGTACAATAAGAACTGGAAAAGGAATTGAATACGGCACAGCCACACTTCTTGGATTGCGGGGATTTTTCTGCGCAATGAAAGGAGTGTTTTTTTATGCAGGTTTACAAAGCCATTAAGTACATCCGTCTTTCTTATACCGATGATAAGACGGTGGAAAGCGACAGCGTCGCCAACCAGCGGCGGCTGATTGATGATTATATTGCCCGGCACCCGGAGATTGAAGTCGTGGCAGAAAAGATTGACGACGGTTACAGCGGGGTCCTCTTTGACCGCCCGGCATTTCAGGAAATGATGCGGATGATCGAGCAGGGCGAGGCCAACTGTGTGATCGTCAAAGACCTCTCCCGCCTGGGTCGTGAATACATAGAGACCGGCCGCTATATGCGCCGGGTATTTCCGGCCTACGGCGTCCGCTTTATCGCCATCAATGATAACGTGGACACGGAGAATGACGCTGCCGATGACCTTACCGTATCGGTAAAAAACATTATGAACGAGGCATACAGCCGGGACATTTCCGTCAAGACCCGGAGCGCCTTGGAAGTGAAGCGGCGCAGCGGGGATTTTGTAGGAGCCTTTACCATCTACGGCTATATCAAAGCTGGCGACAAACACAAGAGCCTGGAGGTTGACGGGTACGCTGCCAATGTAGTGCGGGATATTTTCAGAAAGCGGCTGGAGGGGTTCAGCGCTTCCCATATTGCGGACGAACTGAACCGCATGGGCATTCTCTCACCGCTGGCTTATAAGCGCAACCATGGGATGCCCCACGCCAAAGGCGGCTATACGGACCGTAAAGATTGTAAATGGTCTGCCACAACGATCATCCGCATTTTGCAGGATGAAACCTATACCGGAACGCTGGTACAGGGAAAACAGACCACGCCCCACTTCAAGCTGAAAGAGCGTGAGGACAGACCTTCCTCTGAATGGGTCCGTGTAGAGGGTACCCATGAGGCGATCATCCAGAAACATGATTTTGACCTGGTACAGCGCCTCCGCAGGATTGATACCAGAACCTCCCCAAAATCGGATAAAGTCTACCTGTTCTCCGGCATTTTGATCTGCGGCTGCTGCGGCTGCCGTATGACGCGCAAGACCAACCGCTATAAGGATAAGGAATACCACTACTATTATTGTCCTACCGGCAAAAAGAACGGGTGTAAATCTTCCGTCATGCTGAAAGAGTCCGACCTGATCGAGTGTGTGCAAGGTAGCCTGAAAGGGCATATTGAAAATGTGGCTTCCCTTGATGCGCTGCTGTCCAGTATCAGCCAGGAGCGGATCAACCGGGAACTGGCCCTGGAATACGCCGGGCAGATCAAAGCAAATGAGAAACGTATGGCGCAGGTTGAGGGTTTCAAGGCAAAACTCTATGAAAACCTGGTGAGCGGGATTCTCACCAAAGAAGAATTCCTCTCCTATAAGCGGAAATACAATGCGGATATTGAACTGCTGCAGAAAGCGGTTGCCGAGTGGAACGAAAAGCTGACGGACGTACTGGAGAACCGCAGCGAGCGGAACCGCTGGATCAACCACTTTATGCAATTCTCCACGATGGAGGAAATTGACCGGAGGGCGGTCATGCAGCTTATCCGCAGCATACGGGTAATGGGGAAAGACGAGCTGCACATTGAATTTAATTACCAGGATGAATACCAAAAGGCGGTCTCCCTGGCGGAACAGATTGCCGTACAGGGCAAAGAAAGGAAGGTGGGCTAAATGGCAAGAAAGAGCAGGAAACAGACGGCGGCTCCCATGCCGGCGCCGTCCTTATATGTGTATGTGGCGCTCTATATCCGTCTTTCTGTGGAGGATAATAAAAAGCGGGGCTGCTCCGTAGAAAACCAAAAGCTGGTGCTGAATGATTTCCTTGCGGACAAACCGGATTTCGTTGTCTATGATACC
The DNA here is from genome assembly GCF_004343035.1 of Longibaculum muris. Lineage (GTDB taxonomy): Bacteria > Bacillota_I > Bacilli_A > Erysipelotrichales > Coprobacillaceae > Longibaculum > Longibaculum muris. Next base: position 3,095 of record NZ_SMCQ01000020.1, on the reverse strand, counting down.
TATATCGACAATGGAGCGACGGGTACAAACTTCCACCGCCCCGGTTTCCAACAGATGCTTTCCGATATTGAGGCGGGCCATATTGACTGTGTGATTGTCAAGGACCTCTCCCGGTTGGGGCGGAATTCCATTGATACCGGTTATTATATCGAACAGTATTTCCATACCCACAACGTCCGTTTTATTGCGGTCACGGACCAGTTTGACACGGCAGACCCCGGCAGCCTCCACAGCGGCATTATGCTTCCCCTGAAAAATATGATAAACGAGGCTTACGCGCTGGACATTGGCAGGAAGATCAAGGCCCAGGCAAGGCAGGCCATGAAAGACGGCGATTATATCGGCGCACGGGCGCCATACGGATACCGCAAAGACCCGGACAACTGCCATAAACTGCTGATTGATGAAGATACCGCCCCTGTTGTGAGGCAGATTTTTGAGTGGGCGCATGAGCATGTGGCGCTGAACCGTATCGTCCGCAACTTGAATGAAATGGGGATCACAGCGCCCAGCCACTATAAAAAATCCACCGGAGAGATCACCAGCCCCAGCCTGATCGGGAGCGGGAAATGGCAGACACGCACCGTAATGAAGATTCTGGAAAGCGAGGTCTACACCGGCGATCTGGTGCAGGGAAAAACAAAGATTGTGGACCATCAGCAGGTTAAGGCAGGGGAGGACAACCTGATTATTGCCAAATGCACCCATGAGCCGATCATCAGTTATGAGCTCTTTACAGCGGTGCAGGAATATCGGAAACAAATCTGCGAGGAAAGCCGGGCGATCCCAAAGCGGCCCTACACCCCAAACATTTTCAAGGGGAAGGTATTCTGTGCTGACTGCGGCAGGAGCCTCCACCGGCAGCGTGCCGAGCGAAAGAAAGGGCCGGACGTGTACTGGTTCCACTGCCTCACCAACAGCCGTGTGGCAAAGGATAGCTGTAAAGGCGTGATGATGCAGGAAACGGAGCTTATCGCCACGGTCACAGCTATTCTGGAAAAAGAGCTGTCTGTTGCCCTGGGAATGTCCCTCCCCCTCTTTCAGTTGGAGGCAAAACAGAAAAAGGACAAAGACAGGCTGAAAACCCAGATGTCGGCCAGGCGGCAGGAAACCGAAAAGAAACGCCGGCTAATCCGCGGCCTGTATGAGAACTTCGTCCAGGGTATCTTAACAAATGAGGAATACTTTGAACTGAAAACAGCTTATGAGGAATCCATCGGCACACTGTCCGGCGAGATTGAGGCGCTGGAAAAGGATATGGACGCCCTGGACAGCCGGCTTGTGCGCTACCGGTCAATGGAAAAGGATGCAAAGTCACTGGCGCAGGACCACGCGCTTACGGCAGAACTGATTGACCGGCTGATTGAGCGGATCGAAATCGACCATGAGCGGAATATCCATGTAACTTTCCGTTTCAAGAGTGAATTCCAGGGAAAGGCGGTGGACCCATGCACAAAAAATATGTAATCGCCCTTTATATCCGCCTGTCCGTGGAGGACTTTAAGACCGAGAGTTTGAGTATTCCCAACCAAAAGCTGATCCTCCGGGAAAAGGCTATGTCGCTGCCGGAATGGGATGACGGCGAGGTCCTGGAATTTGTTGATAACGGCCATACGGGTACAAATTTTGAGCGCCCTGCGGTACAGGAGCTTTTGACGATGGTCCAGGCCGGGAAGATCGACTGTATCATCGTAAAAGACCTCTCCCGGTTTGGGCGCAACAGCATTGAGACCGGCTATTTCATTGAGCGGGTGTTCCCGCTCTACCATACCAGGTTTATCTCAGTCAGTGATGATTTTGACACCGCCAATTTCAAAGGAGATACCGGAGGGATTGACGTTGCCTTTAAGTATCTTATCAGCGAATGTTACAGCCGGGATATGTCTATGAAAACGAAAAGCGCCAAATATGCAAAAATGCGCCGGGGCGAGTACCAGAGCGTTATCTGTCCCTATGGCTACCGCAAGAGCGCGGACGGGCGCATGGAGCCGGACGAGGACGTTGCAGGGATTGTACGGCAGATATTTGAATGGGCGGCTGACGGCAATACGGCTGCCGAGATCACGCGGAAACTGTATGCCATGAATATCCATACACCTGGGGAATACCGGAGGGATAAAGGGAAAGACCATTATAATGTGTCCAGGACACACGGCGTCTGGAGTAGCTCAACGGTCCTGCGGATGCTGGAGGACCAGCGGTATATCGGCACTTATGTGATCGGCAAGCGTAAGGTACAGGAAATCGGCAGCCGCCGCATGAAGCTAAAGGATGAAAGCGAATGGTTCAAAATACCGGACCACCACCCGGCAATCGTAAGCATGGAGCTGTTTGAGAAAGCCAACTCTTCGATCAGGCGTTTCTCCCTTCCGAATAAAAAACGGCGCGACTACCTTCTCCGCGGGAAAGTATTCTGCGGATGCTGCGACCATGCTATGTCACTTAGAAATGGAACGTGGTTTTACTGCCGTCACTCCGAAGTGGCAGAAACCCTCCCCTGCCATGGGGTGCGAGTGAAAATGGCTGATCTGGAGCAGGCGGTCCTTGAAACAATCCGGGCACAGATGTGTCCGGCGCTGGGGATTGACAGCAGCAAGGATAAGCTGAATTTGCAGACGATCCAGCAGGCCGAGCACGAAGAAAAGATGCGCTCTATTCAGGACAGCAAACGGCAGCTTTATGAACAGTATGCACTTGGAGAGGTTGACCTGGAAACCTACCAGGAGCGCAAGGCGGTATATGATGCGGATCTGGTGCAGGCAAGGAATGTCCATGCCGCCATTACCGCACAGACCAGGCAGATACAGAGCGATTATGAAGCAAAGCTGAAACAGCGTGAGATCGTTCAGGAAGTAGGCAGCGCCGACACACTGACGCAAGCCCTGATTGACAGGCTTATCAGTAAGGTCTATATCTTTCCGGGAGACCGGATCGAGATTGAATATGTGACACAGGATTTCTTAGGGATAAGCGAACCGGGAAAGGAGGTGTGAGCCATGAGTACCGTATTAAGCAGCTACGGGCAGCTATGCGGCTGCCCGGAAATCCTCAAAAAAAGTTGTAATTTTTTTTGTCGTGGGCTTGACATACGGGTG
>NZ_SMCQ01000019.1 GCF_004343035.1 Longibaculum muris | reverse complement strand
TTAAGCATCATAACGGCGAAGATAGTGAGCGATTGCGACAATAGCAAGCTGCCAGTTCTCCTGAGGGATATCATCCGATATCTCTCTTTTTTTGTCTAAAAAAATGAAATCATTCTCATTTTGTGAATTCATAAGGTATTTAATCTGATTATCATAGAAATCTGCCCTGTCCTCCCGCCTGCTGCACATAAGAGGAGAGAGGATATTTTATATATCTCTCTACTCTTTTTCTTTTATATGAGCCTAAAAAAGCCTTCTAGAGATAACTAGAAGGCTTAAACATTTGTACTTTTTAATTTGTGATCTGCTTCGTCAAAACGCTTTGTTGTTGCAACAAGGATAACTCCGATTACAACTATAATACCACTAATAAGAAAAATATTATAAGAACCAAAATATTGATAAATAGCACCAAATAAATAACCATAAATTGCTTTACCAATACTCATTGCAGCATTTAATAAAGTAATAGCTGTCCCAAAAACTGCTGGACTCACTGTATCTTGAATATATGCAAGACTCGCAACTGTTGAACAAGCAACACCAAGACAATGAACAATACTTATAAAAACGAAAACATAAGGATTTGGAATAAATGCATATGTAAACATGCGAATAGCCATTGGAATAGTTGAGATTAAAAAGAATTTCTTATATCCCATTTTACGAATAATTTGTGAGGCAACCATTAAGAATAAAAATTCAGGTAATACCTGTACCAAAGTTAACCAGCTAATAAGTGAATTATTTCCTTTTAATGTAACAACAAGATGGTTTCCAGCATATGCTCCAGAACTATCTACAACAATCTGAGTAATCATAACAAGTACTAGAATAAAAATGAAATTTTTATTAACTAATAATTCTTTAAAACTACCTTTTTGAGGTTTTTCTTTCTCATCATCTTCTTCATTTGACTTAGGAAAAGTAAAGCAAATTAATAAAGCAATTCCAAGCAATAACATGTAACTTGTAAATAAAGGTCCATCTAAGCCAAAGATATCTGCTAAGAAGCCAACAGCCATACTACCTAACATATAACCAAGTGATCCCATTCCACGAATAGAACCATAGTTACCACCATTTTTTGCAGTATAGTTCATCGTAATCGTATCTGCCATTGGTGTTGATCCTAATCTAACAACTTCTAATAATAAGGCAAATACAATACATCCTAGATAAACAGTTTGTTTAGAATAAAAATACAAAACAACAATACTGAGAGCTAAAGAAGTCATTAACAAGAGATTATATTTTCTTGTTTTATCTCCGATAACACCCCAAATAGGAATAACACAAACCCCTAGAATAAGCGATATGGCAGTAATTAAACCAATTTGTGAGCCCTCTAAACCAATACTTTTTTCTAAATAGACATTAATATAAGGTGTAAAACAACCAACTGCTCCAATTAGTAAAAAGTAGAAGGCTTGAAACTTAATAATATTTTTATCTTTCATAATTCATCCTCCCACATTTTCTTATTATATATGAAACTTTTTGAAAACGCTTTGACTTTCAAAAAAAGAAAATAGTTTTCATTATATTTATTTAAAATGTAAAATAAGCTTTACAAAATATGTAAAGCGTACTATACTATTGGTAGGAAGTGATGAGATGAAAACAAAAATAAAAGAGTTAAGAAAAGCCAATAAAATATCGCAAGATGAATTAGCTTTAGCAGTAGGAGTAACTAGACAGACTATCATTTCTTTAGAAAAAGAAAAATATGTTGCTTCATTAGTATTAGCATATAAAATAGCAAAATATTTTGATTTGAGTATCGAAGATGTTTTTGATTTTTCAGATGTGGAGGGGATTCAATAATGGAAGAATTTAAGAGAATTATTCAAAAAAGAAATCTTATTTTAAAAGGATCTATTTTGGTATGTATTATTTTAAGTATTATGTTTTATGTAATACCATTTGAAAAAACTTATGAAATTGGTATCAGTTTTCAACTAGGAATTTGTATAGGAATACTTTTCTTAGGATTATTAGGAATCTACAAATATTCAAAAGCACTTAAAGATGAACAAATGTTAAAAAAACTTTATATAGAAGAACATGATGAAAGAAAAATGATGATTAAGCAAAAAGTCGGACAATCTTCATTAATAACGATTGTTTTATCTTTAGCTATAATAACTTGTGTGAGTGCTTATATGAATATGCTTGTGACAAAGACATTGATATGTGTCATTTATGGTATTTTATTCATAACATTGATTTTTAAAATTTATTATTCTAAAAAATATTAAGGAGGTTAGTACTATGTGTAGAAATCGAAAACAACCTAATTATTATATTGCGATTGGGATGTTAATCAGTACAACATTTTATTTTTTAAGAGAAGCTCAAATGATTCCTGATTGGGCACGTTTGATGGGGTATTGTTTTGCGATTGCTTTGATGATATATGGAATTTTTAAACACGGAAATAGATGCAAAAATTAGGGATAGTCGAAATGACTATCTTTTTTGTTTAAAATTTAGAAAAAATTATTAAAAATTTTGACTTACAAAAGAACTATCTATGTTATAATAGAAAAAAAGAAAGGGGAAGAATTATGAACTTTGTATATATATCGCCAGCATTTCCCAAAAATTTTTATAATTTTTGTGATCGATTAAAAGAAAGAGGTGTAACAGTGCTGGCAATTGGGGATACACCATACGATCAATTAACAGATGAATTAAAGAATTCAATTGATGATTACTATCAAGTTTATAATATGGAAAATTATGATGAGATGGTAAGAGCAATGGGATATTTTATTTTTAACTATGGCCATATTGATTGGTTAGAATCAAACAATGAATATTGGTTAGAACAAGATGCACGTTTAAGAACAGATTTTAATATTACAACAGGTATTCATACAAACCACATTGAAGATATTAAATGTAAATCGAAGATGAAGAAATTTTATGAAGAAGCAGGAGTTAAGACAGCTAGATATCATTTAGTGACTAACTTAAAAGAAGGTTTGGCATTTATTAAGGAAGTTGGTTATCCTGTTGTTGTGAAACCTGATAATGGAGTAGGGGCAGCAAAGACTTATAAAATTTCTAATCAAGAAGAACTAGAGGCTTTTTATTTAGAAGAACATCCTACTCAATATATTATGGAAGAATTTGTGAATGGTTTAATTATTTCTTATGATGGAATTGCTAATCTAGATAAAGATATATTATTTGAAACTTCACATGTTTTTCCTAATCCAATTATGGATGTAGTTAATGATGCAAGCAGTATGTATTATTATTCATTAAAAGAATTACCTTATGATTTAAAGCAAGCAGGACAAGCTTGTGTTAAAGCCTTTTATACGGCTGGAAGATGTTTCCATATGGAATTTTTTAGACTATTAGAGGATAAGAAAGGTTTAGGAAAAAAAGGAGATATTGTAGGGTTAGAGGTTAATTTAAGAACACCTGGAGGTTATACTCCAGATATGATGAATTATGCTAATGAAATAGATGTTTATTCAATTTATGCAGATATGGTAACTAAGGGATATAGTGAATATGATCATCATAGACCTTATCATTGTGTTTATTGTGGACGTAGAGATCATGTGCTTTATAAACATACCCATAATGAAATTGCAACAAAATATCAGTTTGATTTAGTGATGTGTGAAAGAATGCCGGATATATTGAGTGGAGCAATGGGTAACTTTACATATACAGCACGTTTTGAAACAATGGATGAAGTGAATGCATTTGTTGATTATGTTTTGGGATAGAGGGAGGAATTGATATGAAGATAGAATGGTTTAAAGAGTATAGTCATTGTTTAGATAGAGATATGGAATTTAAGGTTTATGGACATGCGGGAAGACCTATTTTGGTTTTTCCTGCACAAAATGGACGTTTCTTTGATTTTGAAAACTTTGGGATGGTCAATACTGTAGAACATTATATTAATAATGGACAAATTCAATTATTTTGTTGTGATAGTATTGATCCTGAGTCTTGGTCTGGTGAAGGATTGGATAATGGATACAGAACATTTATGATGGAACAATGGTATTATTATATTGTCAATGAATTGGTTCCTAGAATTTTTGAAATCAATGCACAAGGAAATAATGGATATAATCATGATGGAATTATTACAACTGGTTGTTCAATGGGCGCAACACATGCTGTGAATTTTATGTTTAGACGTCCTGATATTTTTAGTGGAACAATTGCTTTAAGTGGATATTATGATAGTGATTTATTCTTTGGTGATTATCATGATGATATTTTATATCGCAATTCACCAATTCAATATTTACAAGGAATGAGTTATGATCATCCTTATGTAGAAATGTATCGTCATTGTCAAATTGTTTTATGTTGTGGGCAAGGTGCATGGGAAGATGATATGATTAGAAGTACTACAAGAATGAAAGAACTATTAGATTATAAGGATATTCCAGCATGGATTGATTTTTGGGGTTATGATGTTAATCATGATTGGAACTGGTGGCAAGTGCAATTCCCATATTTTATAGAGAGGATGATATAGTATGAATTTAGTTTTTATTTCACCTCATTTTCCTTTATATTTCTATAATTTCTGTGATCGTTTAAAAAAACGTGAAGTCAATGTTTTAGGAATTGGAGATACAAGTTATGAAGAATTACCTGAACATACAAAAAATGCATTAACAGAATATTATCGTGTTGATGATTTAGAAGATTATGAAAGTATTTATCGTGCATGTGCTTATTTTACTTGGCATTATGGACATATTGATTGGATTGAATCACAAAACGAATATTGGTTAGAATTAGAAGCAACTTTACGTAATGAATTTAATGTCACAACAGGACCTAAGATTCAACATCTTGCACCTATGAAATACAAATCAAAAATGAAAGATGTTTATAAAGCAGCTGGTATTCCAACAGCACGATATCGTCAAGTTGATGATTACCTAGCAACTAAGGCTTTTGCAAATAGAGTAGGATATCCAGTGATTGTTAAACCTGATAATGGCGTTGGAGCAACTTCAACATATAAGCTATCAAATGATGATGAACTTGATTATTTCTTTGCAACAAAAGATTCGCATATTCATTTTATTATTGAAGAAATGGTACCAGGACATGTTGAAACATTTGATGGTATTACTGATAAAGATAAAAACATCTTAATTGCAACAAGTCATGTTATGCTTAATTCTATTATGGATAATGTCAATGAAGCAAGCGATACAGCATTTTATTCACAACCAGTAGAAGGATTAGATTTATACGATATTGGTAAAAAAGCTGTAGAGGCTTTTGATACGCGAAGCCGTTTCTTCCATTTTGAATTCTTTAGATTAGATGAAGATAAAGAAGGATTAGGGAAAAAGGGAGATATTGTTGGTTTAGAAGTCAATATGCGTGCTCCAGGAGCTTATATGCCAGATATGATGAATTTTGCATATAATGTTGATGTTTATACTATTTGGGCAGATATGGTGAAATATAATAAATGTTTCTATGATATTAAACGTCAATATTGGGTAGCATATACTGGTAGACGTGATGGTATTTGGTATATGCATAACTATGATCAAATAAGAGAAAAATATGGCAATCAGGTAGCCTTAGAAACTGATGTTCCTGAAGCTTTAGCTGCAGCAATGGGAAATCATGTCTTTATTGTTAAAGCACGTACACAAGAAGAAATATTTGAAATGATTCGTTATATTTTAAAAAGAGAAGATGGAACGGATTGGATGTAGTGAACGAGGAGAGTTAAATCTCCTCTTTTTTTCAAGCTTTTTTTCAATTGGATTCAAGTAAATATTTTAAAAAGACCTTTTTTCTTTGTTATTTGAAATATAAATGTTATCATATATATGAACAGATAATTTAGAAAACAGAAGGTGTTATAATGAGAGAGAAAAATAATAAAGAATTAAATAGCGTTTATGTTGTTAATGAAAAGTATCAAATCGTTTATATTGATGATGCATTTAAAGAAAAATACCCTCATTTTCAAGATAATGCCTTATGTTATGAGCTATTATCTCATGAATGCCAACCTTGTTTAGATTGTCCTTTAAAACAACTTGAAGAAAATGATACGTCGATTTTTCATTTTCTACGTTATAATAAAAATGATCAAGTTTGGAATAATTATACAATCTTAAAATTAAAATGGCCAAATGAAGGTGATTGTATTTTAGTAGCAGTCCATCCTATTAATGATGAAAATCGAAAAGTCTTTTTAAATATCAATCAAAATCAACATTACGATGAATTGCTTGAACTTGATTTAAATACCAAAAGATATCATTATCTTTATGTCAATCATGATGAAATAGATTTACCAGAAGAAGGAACGATAGAATCCTTAATTAATAATTTCAGTTTAAAATATGTTTATCCTGATGATACTTTAAATTTTAAAGCTTTTTTTGATATTAATACACTTGCTTATCGAACAGAAAATATGGGACATGTTGTTGAAGATTTTCGAGTATTAAGATCAGATAGTGAATATCATTATTTTTCACTTTATTTACAACCAGTTGAAAAGAGTAAAGATAATATTTGTTATTTATGTTATGCAGTTAATGTCGATGATAGATATCATGGTAATAAAATGCATTTTGATAATAATTATGCCGCACAAGTTGATACTTTAACTTATCTTTATAATCAAGATACATTTAATAAACTCGTTAAAGAAAGATTACAAAATGATAAGAAAACATCATATGGAATGATTTCTATTGATATTGAACATTTTAAATTATTTAATGAATGGTATGGAACTGAAGAAGGAGATCGTTTATTAAAATATGTAGCAAATTGTATTCAAAATTATATGAGTGGAAAAGATGGCTATGCATCACGTATTGGTAATGATGATTTTATATGCTTTTTACCTTACAAATATTGTCATAAGGAAAATGTCGAAAATGAATTAGTGAATTGGATTCAAAATTATAATATTGAATATAAATTCTTGCCAGCTGCAGGGATATATCAAATAAGTGATCGAAAACTTCCAGTTACATTAATGTGTGATCGAACAATTATGGCAGCGAATTCAGTTAAAGGAAATTTTTTAAATCGTGTTTCTGTTTATAAAGAAACTATGAAACTGAAATTAGAAAATGAACAAGAAATTTTATTTGGAGTTAAAAAAGGATTAGAAAATAATGAATTTGAGATTTATTTTCAACCTCAATGTAGTGCCAGAACAAGAAAAATTATAGGTGCAGAAGTTCTTGTGAGATGGAATCATCCTACTCAAGGACTATTAATGCCTAATTCATTTATTCCTATTTTAGAGAGTAGTGGATTTATATATAAGTTAGATTATTATGTATGGGAAAAAACATGTGAATATATTCATCAAAGAATGATGAATCATGAAATTATTGTTCCTCTTTCAGTCAATGTATCAAGATTAGATATTTATCAATATAATCTAGTAAAAGTTTTTAATGATCTATGTAAAAAATATCAAGTTCCAAAAAAATATTTAGAAATTGAAATTACTGAGAGTGCTTATAGTGAAAACTTTGTTCAATTGGTTGAAACAATATCACAATTAAGAGGATCAGGATTTAGAATCTTAATGGATGATTTTGGTAGTGGTTATTCAGCATTAAATATGCTAAAAGATATTGAAGTCGATACTTTGAAATTAGATATGAAGTTTCTTGATATGGATGAAACAAGTTTAAATAAGGGATTAAGTGTTTTGGAATCTTCAATCTTAATGGCTAAGTGGCTAAAGATGGGACTCATTGCTGAGGGTGTAGAAACGGAAGAACAAGTGAAACATCTTTTGAATATGAATTGTGAATTCATGCAGGGCTTTTATTTCTATCGTCCAATGTCTGCTAAATATTTTGATGAATTACTTGTAAATCATGAACTTGTTGATACAAGAGATGTTATGGTTGATAATTTACCTGTTTTACAGGTGGAGGATTTATTTCATAAAGATGTGACAAGTGAATCAATGCTTAATAATATTTTAGGTGGAATTGCGATTTACGAAGTTGATGAAAATAATAATATTGTTATTAAGACAGTTAATGATGGATATTATAACATTACGGGTTGTAATTCAGTTGATTTAAAACAAAAATGTTCAGTGATTATCAATCAGGTTCATAAAGATGATCAAGCACTTGTTTTAGATATTTTTAATCGTGCAGAAAAAGCAGGACATTTGGGTGCAAGTGGAACATTTAGAAGATATCGATTAAGTGGTGAAATGATGTGGATGCATTTGAATGCTTTCTTCTTGCATAAGGAGCACAATAAACGTGTATTCTATGGAGCAGTTAGTGATTATACAAAACAAATGCAAAGAGAAAGAGAGATACAGATTGTTTTAGATACAGTTCCAGGTAATATTGTTGAATATATTATTACTGAAGATGGACTTACTAGCCGTGTCTTAAATTATGGATTAGATTTTATGTATCGTTATACAAAGAAAGAATTTGAAGAAATTGTGCATAATGGTAAAGGAATAGAACTTATTCTTGAATTTGATAGAAAGAGAATCAAACAATTCTTCTTAAATTATGAAGAATGGGGAGATTATACAAATATTAATTATCCTTGTGTGAGTAAGGATGGAGAAGTTTTCATGATGAATGAGTATATTACCTATTATGGAGAAGAAGATAATAAAAAGATTTATTGTGCATATTGTAGACCACATAAAAAAGTGATATGACAAAACGGTAATCTAGAATAACGTATGCTCTCCAGTTGTTGGGGGTCTAGATTATCGTGGGGTAAGTAACACCCCAAACAATTGAATAAGTTATAAAGGTGGATATTCCCGTTCTAGGATTACCACCTTTAAGGAAATTGGTATCTTCTCGATCAAAACCAAGAAGATCTTGCAAAAGAGACATGGTTAGACAATTCGGAACCCATTCAAGATATTTATGGATTACTTAAACAACAGGATGTTGTTTTTCCAGTCTTACATGTTATATATTCAAATATTTGCAATACTTGTATTTATAATATTCAGTCCAGTAAGAAATAGAAAATTAGAAAATATAAAATTCTATCACTCATCATTCTCATAGGAATTATAACATTCTCTTATATAAGTCATTATGCAAATATTCTTACATATGTTATTTTAATAGTCAGTATACTTATTATTGCTTGTATCAGAAACCATGAAAGTTAAACTATTAAGATTTATCTCACTGTTGTCTGTGTTTATGGCGGCAGGAGCGATTAGTGGAGCTTCTAGATCTGGTTCATACCACGGAAAAGAACCAGAAGTTTTAAAGAAAATGAAAAAAATTTAGTAGTTGTTGTTCACAAATTGTTTGTTTAAGATCTAAAAATATTGGATCAATCATTTTTCTATGGTTTAATAGTAAAATAAGAATTTAATATTACATAAAAAGAACTCACTTAGAACAAGATATTGTATTTAACTGGGTATAAATAAGCATCATTTAAAAAGATCTTAAATGAATTGTATTCTATATCAATTCAATAATTCAAAGATAATATATTATTTTGTATTGAATTTATAAGCATCCTAATATAGAACCGAATTATGATATACCGTCTCTCAGAAAGGTACTGATGAAATATGATAGAAAAAATAAACTTACATCTAGAATTGTTCTTTGCTAATAAAATACTGAAATATATATATTTATTACTGTGTTTTATTTGTCTTGTTTTCCCTATTTACTTACAAATCTCATTAAATGGTCTATATATGTTTGATACATTTGTAAAAAATATATTTTATATTAACTTAATGTTTATTAGTATAACGTATGTATATTTGACTATGGCAAGGAATGAAAAAGTCGATGAAGTGTTAAATTGTATACATGTTAAAAAGGGATGGTATTTCTATTATGTTTTAATTATTTGTATTCTATTTATCATTTATAATATAGTAATCATAGTAGGAATGTTTATTGCTTCAATTATTACTAATGAATATGCTTTGTTAATGAATTTTATAGCAAATTACTACTTAATGAACATCCTTTTGCCACAAATATGTTTTACTCTTATTATCGGCCTAATATCTAGGATAAGAAGTTTTAAAGTTGCACTACCTTTTTTAGTAGTTACCATTTTTTTATCAAGTCCATTTATAAATCTTTTTACATCAATAAATAAACCACAAACTATTGATCTATTAGATAACTTCATACAAATTATAATTAGACCATTTTCTTATTTTTACCAGTATGGAGTTTATGCTGTAGATGAACTATATGGATTTCAAAATGAGGTATTTAAAATATATATATTCATATTTTGGATATTAGTTGCAGTTTATATTGCATATAAGAGTAAACTATCTCATATAAAAAAAGGATTACAAATAGTATTAATATGTTTATCATTAGTTGCTGTTAATATCCCACAAAGTATGTATCGTGCGGATGATTCATGGAGATATTCATATAATGATATGAATTATTATCAAATTTCTCAAGGTAAAAATATATATATAAAAGAGAATCAGATCGATTATCATATATCTAACTATCAACTTAAAGTAAAAATAAGAAGACAATTGGAAGCTAGTGGAGAAATTTTAATCAGTTCTGAACATAAAAGAAGTGACTATGTCTTAACACTTTACCATGGCTATCATATTAAGACTTTAACGAGTAATCAAAAAATAGAATTTACCCAGGAGGGTGATTACATTTATTTAAGTTTAGCTAATCCAGTTGATCAATTGAAATTAAAAATTACTTATACTGGATATCACCCAAGACTTTATTCCAACCATCAGGCAACACAGCTCCCTGGCTATTTTCCATGGTATCCTATGGAAGGAAAAAAACAAATCTTTGTAAAGATTCAAAATCCTTGTACAAGTTTCATTGGGTTTAATCCTTATAACAGAGTTAATGCAAAATTCGATGTTGAAATTGATGCATTATATCCAATAATTACTAATCTTAGTCAGAAGAGTGAATCACATTATGTTGGAGAAAGTGATAGTTTTACACTTATTGGAGGAAATATAAAAAAAACAATTGATTCTCAATTTAAGAATTATTATCCACTGAGTTTACAAAATAATTCTTATAATGATTATATTAAAGATATCTATGAACATAAGGAACAACTTACTGAATATATGAGTAATCTTTTTGATAAAGAACAAGTATCGTTAAAAAGCAAACCTATTATTATTTTCCCTATGTCTTTAATTCAAGTTACTAATTTAGGTGGTTATTGTGAATTTGATAATTATATCTTAGTAAGTAATCATGGATATATTTCTACCGATGAATATCTCTCTTATTATTTAACACAAAATGATCATATTAATTCTGTTTTAAGAGATATGCTTATATTGGAAAGTTTTATACAGTGTTCAGATGAAGAATTTATAAAACAAGTAAATGATTTTCTTTCTGAATATATAACAAGGCCTTATAATGAGGAAAATGTTGATGAAAATTTAAAAGAGAGATATCGCCAAGTTGTAGAATTTAAAAAACAGTTTGATAAAGACTTAAATGAATTGGGAGTAGAACAGTATATGAAAAAAATCGCTAAAGAAATGGAGATGGAATAATGGAGGTGATAGTGGAAAATGCTTGTATTACTTTAAATAAGAAAGAAATTATAAGGAATTTTAACTGTAAAATTAGCAATCATATTTATGGATTGATGGGAGCGAATGGTAGTGGGAAAACAACTTTGATTAGAATGATTTTAGGGATCTATAAAGTGACGAGTGGAAGTATTCAGTATTTAGCTGATGATGAATGTATTAGTGATAATATGAAATTTAATATTGGATATCTTCCTCAATCATTTGATGCTTTTAAAGATTTAACTTTATATGAACAAATGAAATATTTTGCGATTCTTAAAGAGATTCCCAAGCAAGATAGAAATAAAGAAATTGATAAGGTTTTAAAGCTAACACATTTATCAAATGATAGAGATAAAAAATGTAAAGAACTTTCTGGTGGGATGATTAGAAGACTTGGAATTGCTCAAGCACTAATGGGGGAACCGGATATACTCGTTTTTGATGAACCAACTGCAGGATTAGATCCACAAGAACGTTTAAAGTTTAGAGAGATTATTAATCAATTAGATTTTGATATTCCAATTATCATTTCTACGCATATTGTTGACGATATTTATAAACAATGTTCATATATTTTATTTTTAAAAGATGGGAAATTAATTTATAGTGGATTAGTTAATGATTTATTACAATTATTGGATAATAAAGTTTATTCTTGTCATTCTTCAAATATTGATAATATTAAAGAGGAAATATATGTAGTGTTTAATCAGAATAATATTTTTAGAATAGTTTCAAAGACTGTACTAAAATATGATTTTCTTACTAAAGAAGAACCCACATTAGATGATGCATATGTTTATTTAAACTCATGAAAAAAGACATAGAACTTATATCTTTTAATTTAAAAAAGGACAAGTGGGTATATATTGTAATTCTAGGTATTCTTTATTTTTTAGTTTTTCCATTTTTTATATATAAGATTATGGATTTTGTATATTTAAATTATGATTTGAAGTCAAGTATATTTGAAATGTTACAAAAAATATTATTTGTTATTATGATTATTTTAGAATATTTCATGTCCCAAAAAACTATTCAATCGAATATGAGAGAATTAAATTGTATTTTAAACCATAGGCCAAAATGGTACTTTCTTTATCTAGTGTGCATATTATTTCATATAATAACTTTACCAATTTATATCTATATTTCAATAAATAATGTTTATATGATTGATATTATTCTTGTACTCATGTTTCAATCAGTTGTTTTAACAAGTATATTCTATTCTACCTTAGTTGTTTCAAAAATGTCTATTGTGAGTTTTGGAATAATGATTTGTTATATTCTTATTTTTACTAATATCGAAAACCCCTTATCTTTATTTATTATGACAAATGGTGTAAATTTAATTGGAGTTGATTACTATCTAAAATGGACTGTTGTTTTGGTTAGTTGTTTAATTATTGGTAGAAGTAATGAAAAAAATCTAAATAATTAAGAAAAGAGGATGAAAGAAAAATTATTTGCATGTTTAATTGCGGTTATATGTGCATTTACAATTGTCAATGTAAGTGCAGCCACATCTAGATTAAGTTGTACACTAAGTGGGGGTATGAGTAAAGCTAGTACAGGTGAAACAAGTAATCCATATAAAACTGGACGCTTTGAAGTAACTACCACAGGGACGAACTGTGGTAGTTATGGAAGGTGCATAGTCTCTGGCTATGTTCAAAAAACAATGAGTGTTGGTATTGGAGATACAGAAACATATCATTCGTATAATGCTTCTAATCTAAGAAGATATGAGTTACAAGTTACAGGTGTTATTGATAAAAAGACTAATGCAACTGGTGAACTTTATGCGTATGATTAAGTAAGTTTGTATTGATTCATTTACATAAATTCTACTTGTTTAAAACAATGAGTACATAGAATAGTTGAAATAGATTATAATCCAAGAGATGAGAAAGCAGATGGTAAACTAACTTTGGTCGGTGAGGTTACTATCTTTTTTCTTTCTAAATAGTCTTATCTATACAATATCATAATAATTCAAGAACTTACAGATACCCCATAAATATTTAAAGCAAGAATTTAAAGGAATAGAAAAAGACCACGCAATAATGCGTAGTCAATTCAAACCACGTGAAATTTTAAATAGTCGACAAAACATATCACTTTTTGTATTTTAATCAACCATAATACTTTTAATTGTCTTAGTTTTAGAGTCAGCATATTTTTTAAAATCAGCAAACATTGGATGTTTATTCCATTTGTTTAAATCTGATGTCACTTGATAAGCAATGATTTGGAAAAATGGAAGTACATATAAAGGTGTTAAAAGAGGTTCTTGGATATCAAAAGGTAAACGAATAGCGTGTTGATCATCAACAATTGGACTATTTGTTATGGCGAATACTCTTTCACTTACACTATGAGCAGCCTGATAAATCTGCAGCAACCTTTCACTACCACAAGCAAAGTCATCAATGAAATAAAGCGTATAGTTAGGAGTGAGTTGTAGATTAGGTCCATGAATAAATTCCTCAGCTTCATAGGCAAAACTAGGAATTTGAACAGTCTCACCAATTTTAAGGGCCCCCTCACAAGCGATACCATATCCTTGAATAAAACCACAAGTATAAGAAACACTCATTGATGTGAGTGCAGCTTTATTACGCTGATAAAAATCAAAAGTTTCTTTTTGAATGGTTTCATGACGAGCAGGAACTTCATGCAATTCCTTCATGACTTTTTCATAATCCTCGATAGAAATCTTTTGTTTAGCTAAAGCAGCTTCTAAAGCAAATAACATTAAAAATTGAGCAAGGGTAGCTACCCCTTTTGTCACATAACCAACCGTTTCTTTACCAACACTATAATCAATAAGCAAATCACTCCAATCCTTAAAATCAGAATTGATATTACCTGTTAATCCAATAGCTAAATGCCCCAATTCTTTAAGTTTCTTTAAAGCTTCAATTGAATTTGTTGAACATCCACTTTGTGAAACCACAAAAGCAAGATCATTTTCATTTAAATGATGATCATGATAAACAAAACTATTAGGTGGAACAATTTTTACATCACAATTTAAATATTTCATGATAAATGGTTTTGCACATTGGGCACCATTAAAACTAGAACCACAAGCAATAATCCAAATAGTTTGATAATCTTTCTTTAAATATAAATCAACTAGCTGTTTTGTAATTTCTTTAGAATGCTCATTATTATAAGCTAATTGAGCTGGGGTTTCCTTGATGTATGTTAACATTGTAGGTTGCATTTTTTCTTTATCCATATTTTCATTCCTCCTTTAGATAAAAAATAATGATAATCTTATAAGTATATGATAACGAATCAATTCTTAAAAATAAAGCATAATTCTATAAAATGATTAAATTATTGATTCTTAAAAAGTTTTCATGTTTAGTGTTAATCACTTTTAAATATGATAAAAATTATGTAAAATAGATAATATAAATACAGGCATGTAAAGGAGATATAAAATGATAACAAGAAAAGAACTTGCAAAAATGTTTGATCATACTTTATTAAAACCATATGCAACAAAAGAAGATTTTATTAAATTATGTGATGAAGCAAAAGAATTAGGAGCAGCAATGGTAGCAATTAATAGTGTTGCTGTAAAGTTTTGTAAACAACAATTAGAAGGAACTGATATTCATGTGGGTGCAGCTATTTCATTTCCATTAGGACAAACAACTTTAGATATTAAGTTAGCGGAAACAAAGCAAGCAATTGAAGATGGTGCTGATGAAATTGATTATGTTATTAATATTGGAAAAGCAAGAATGCATGATTGGGATTATATTAAAAAAGAAATGGAAAGTATTGTATCTATCTGTAAAGAAAATAATGTTATTTCTAAGGTTATCTTTGAAAATTGTTATTTAGAAAAAGATGAAATTCGTCAATTAGCTATGATTGCTAAGGAAGTTCGACCTGATTATATTAAGACAAGTACAGGCTTTGGTATTAGTGGAGCGATGGTAGAAGATGTGAAACTTATGAAAAGTGTAGTAGGGGATAGTGTAAAAGTGAAGGCTGCTGGTGGTATTAGGGATTGGCAATTATGCAAGAAAATGATTGAAGCAGGTGCTCAAAGAATTGGAACAAGTAGTTCATTTGCTATTTTAGAAGGATATGATAAAGAATTATAAAAAAAGCGACGTCATGTCGCTTTTGATTTATAGTAAAACGGGTAAAAAGATATTTGCCAGTTCTAGAAATATAAAGAATCCTAAAACATCAGTTGCAGTTGTTAAAAAGATTGATGAAGCAAGTGCTGGATCAGCATGAACAGCTTTTAAAGCAACAGGAATCAAGAAACCAAAGAATCCAGAAACCACTAAATTTCCAACCATTGCAATACATATAATAATACCTAAATAGAAATTACCATATAAAATATAAACAATAACACCAGTAATAGCTCCAGTCACAAAACCATTAATCACACCTAAAAAGATTTCTTTAATAAGCGCAGGCAAACAATCTTTAAAATGAACTTCACCTAAGGCAATACTTCTAATCATAATAGATAAAGTTTGACTACCAGCATTCCCGCCCATTCCGGTTACAATTGTCATAGTGGCAGACAATGCAACTATTTGTTCAATAGTACTTTCAAACATTTTAACAGTAAATGATGCTAAAAATGCTGTTACAAGATTAACAATGAGCCAAGGTAAACGCATTTTAATTGATTCAAATAAAGTTGAGTCTAATGATTCTTCTTTACTTACACCATGCATTTGTAACATATCTTCAGTATGTTCTTCTTGAATAACGTCAATGATATCATCAACAGTGATAATTCCTAACATAGCTTTCGTCTTACTGACAACCGGAATAGTTGTTAAGTCATATTTAGACACTAACAAAGAAACTTCTTCCTGGTCAGTTTCAGGATAAACATAAATCACTTGATCATCCATAATATCTTCTAAAGTTGTATTTTCTTCAGAAACCAAGATATCTCTTAAGTCTGCTGTCCCAATCAATTGTTTTTTATGATTTAAAACAAAAATTGTTTCAATAACTTCAGTCTTAGGACCAATCTCTTTAATTTTCATTAATGCATTGACAACTGTTAATTGGGCATTTAAAGCAATATACTCCGTGGTCATTAAACCACCAGCACTATCATCTTCATAGCCTAATAATTGTTCAATGACTCTTTGATCATCAGCTTTCATTAATGTTATTAATTGTTTACGTTTCCCAATAGGTAATTCTCCTAAAATATCAACAATAGTATCTTTAGGAATAAAATTAAATAATCTTAAAATACGTTGATTATGCAAACAATCAATAATATCAGCTTGTAATTCTTCATCAGATTCTTCTAAAATTTCAGCTAGTTTTTCATCATCAATATGATTACATAAATATTCTAACTGATTATCCTCTAATTCTTCAATCTCTTGCGCTAAGTCAATTGTTTGTACATGTTCATAAATATCATCAATTTCCTTAGTATCATGTTTAACTAGGGCTTGTAATAATTTTTCTAATTGAATTTGTGTTTTATTTTCCATGATTGACCTCCTTTTTAAGAAGATCTCACTAATGTGAGATCATAATGATTCGGTTTGGGCTTGCCTTTATCCATAATCTCACATCCTTTCTTACATATACAAAGTATGTTTTAAAAGGGTAGGAAAGTCAAGAAATTTTCATTATTTTTTTCATAATGTGAAAACAACTATTCATAAGCATTAAAATAGGTTATAATTCTTTCGTCAATAGTTGATGAAAGTTGGTGAACTGATGCAAAAATCAATTCAAAATTTAAGGAAAACAAATAAAGAAAAAGTATTAAAAGTATTATATGAATTAGGGCAATGTCAAAAAAGTCAAATTGTTGAACTGACTTCTTTAAGTTCGGGGACTTGTCATAATATTTTACAAGAGCTTATAGAATCTAAAGAAGTTGTTATGAATAGTAAATTTGCATCAACAGGTGGAAGAAAAGCCAAGTGTTATGAATTAAATCCTGATTATTGTCAGTTACTTACAATTTCGTTCTTTAGAGAATATGATGATATTTATAATATTATGAAAGTTTATGATTATCAAAATCATTTATTGGAAGAAAAAAAATCACAACCAAAGAAATTAAACTTTCAAGAATTATTAAATAACATACATAGTATGTTTGAAAAATATCAAAATATACAAGTCATTATGATAGCTATCCCGGCTATATTAAATGAACAAGGCTATTTAGATGAATCTTTCTTGGTAAGAGGATTAGAAGATTTAAAAAATCGTCAAATACAACAAGAAATACAAGCTCAATTTCATGTTCCAGTTATTATTGATAATGATGTTAATATTGCTACTAAGGGATATTATTCTAAACATCAAGAATATAAAGATTTAGCTATGATTTATCAACCTCTTAAGGAATTATCTGGAGTAGGTATTTTACAAGGTGGACATATTCATAGTGGACATCATGGGATGGCTGGAGAACTTTCATTTTTACCAGGATTATCAAAACAACAACAATTTGAATACTTAAAAACAAAGGAAGGAACATTGCAATTATTAACAATATTTATTTTGACATTACTAGTCACTGTTGATCCAGAAACAATTGTTATTAGTTGTCCGTGGATAGAAGAAAGTCAAAAGATTGAAGAAAATCTACAAAAAACAATGTTATCAAAAGAAGTGTTACCTCATATTGTCGTTGTTGAAGATATTCTAAAATATATGAATTTGGGATTATTAGAATTAGGTCATGAATTTTTAAGAGGAGGAAGAAACAATGGAAAAATTTATTGATTTACACATGCATTCACTTTATAGTGATGATGGGGAATTTACCCCAACACAATTAGTAGAAAAATGTTATGATGCCGGAATACGTATTATGGCAATTGCAGATCATAATAGTGTAAAAGCTATTGATGAAGCAAAAAGTGTAGCTAAAGAAAAGGGAATATTATATATTCCAGCAGTAGAAATTGATTGTACTTATGAAGGCATTAATTTACATGTTTTAGGATATGGTATTGATTATCATGATGAAGATTTTGTAAAACTTGAAGATAATGTTTTAAATCAAGAATTAGCATGTTCATTAAAGAAATTAGAATTAACAAATGCTTTAGGATTCCAATTAACAAAAGAAGATTTAGATGCATTGTCAGATAATGGAGTTTATACAGGTGAAATGTTTGGAGAAGTTTTGTTAGGCAAAGAAGAATATAAAGATCATGAACTATTAAAACCATATCGTGAAGGTGGAAGTCGTAGTGATAATCCTTTTGTTAATTTCTATTGGGATTTTTATGCTCAAGGGAAACCATGTTATACAGAAATTAAATATCCATCATTAAAAGAAACGATTGAATTAATTCATAAACATGGGGGAAAAGCTGTTTTAGCACATCCTGGTAACAATTTAAAGGGTCAATTTGAAGTGTTTGATGATATGATGAAACTTGGTTATGATGGTGTTGAATGCTTTAGCAACTATCATAGTCCTGAAACAGTAGAATACTTCTATCAAAAAGGACAAGAGTACAATATTATGACAACTTGTGGTAGTGATTATCATGGAAAGACAAAACCAGCTATTGAATTAGGGGAATGTCGTTGTATTATTGATGAACATATCATTGAAGAACAACTTAAAAGTAATCATTTAATTTAAGGACTTAGGTCCTTTTTTTATTTGAAATCCGTTGAATCTGAATTAAAAGAATAGTCTTAATATATTAATTTAGGAAATTAGGAAATAAAATAGTATATCAAGTACAAAACGTCCCCGATTCCTGCAAATCGTCCTCGATTTGAAAGTGAAATGAGATGAAATTTCTGATTATTCGTAAATAATAAAATAGAGATTTATATAATCTATTAGAAATCCGTTAGATTTTATTTGATATTCGTTGAATTAATAAATAAAGAAGGGTTTAATATTGTAAAGTTGTTTCATCTTTTGAAAATAATGTGCAGGGATATTTGGTTTGATTATAATAAACTTAAAGATGAGGAGGAAGAATTATGGTAAGAAAATTTCCAGAAGGTTTTTTATGGGGTGGAGCTACTGCTGCCAACCAATATGAAGGAGGATGGAATGAAGGAGGTAAAGGAATCAGTGTTTCAGATTGTGCTAGACATCATTTAGATGTAGATGTTCAAGATTATAAAGCACACAATTCTATCACAACAAAAGATATTGAAGATGCTTTGAAATCAACTGATGATTCTTTATATCCAAAAAGACATGCCAGTGATGGATATCATCATTATAAAGAAGATATCAAGATGTATGCTGAAATGGGATTTAAGGTTTATCGTATGTCTATCGCATGGACTCGTATTTTCCCTAACGGGGATGATAAGGAACCTAATGAAGAAGGTTTGAAGTTCTATGATGATGTTTTTGATGAATGTTTAAAATATGGCATTGAACCATTAGTCACTATGTCACATTACGAACCACCAATTAATCTTGTCTTAAATTATGATGGTTGGGCTTCAAGAGAAGTCATTGATATGTTTGTAAGATATGTTGAAGTTATCTGTGAAAGATATAAGAATAAGGTCAAATATTGGTTAACATTTAATGAAGTTGACTCAATGATTAGACATCCTTATACAACAGGAGGATTAGTCGAAGATAGATTCCCAGGAAGAAACTTCCAAGAAGTGATATTCCAAGCAATGCATCATCAATTCGTAGCAAGTGCTTTAGCTACAAAAATCTGTCATGAAAAGATTCCAGGATCAAAAGTAGGATGCATGTTAACAAAATTAACATATTATCCTTATACTTGTAAACCAGAAGATGTCTTACAAGCTCAACAAGATATGCGAAGCACATACTGTTATAGTGATACACAAGTGTTTGGAGAATATCCTGCATATTTGCTTGCCAAATTCAAAAACGAAGGTATCCATATCAAGATGGAAGAAGGAGATTTGGATATCATGAAACAATATCCTGTTGACTTTGTTTCATTTAGTTATTATTCTAGTAGCTGTGTGGCTAAGAATGCTGATGGCTTAAAGACAACTGCTGCTAATACTATGATTGCGATTAAAAATCCACACATCCCAAGTTCTGATTGGGGATGGCAAATTGATCCAATTGGACTTAGAATTTCATTAGTAGATTTATATGATCGTTATAGAAAACCATTATTTATTGTTGAAAATGGATTAGGAGCAAAAGATGAATTAGTCAATGGAACAGTAGATGATCAATATCGTATTGATTACTTTGATGCTCATTTTAGAGAAATGTTAAATGCTATAGAAATAGATGGAGTTGATTTAATGGGATATACATCTTGGGGATGTATTGATATTGTCAGTGAATCAACAAAACAAATGAGTAAACGTTATGGTTTCATTTATGTAGATTGTGATGATGAAGGAAATGGAACATATAAACGATATAAGAAGAAATCATTTGATTGGTATAAGCATGTGATTGAAACGAATGGGGCTTGCTTATTTGAAGGAGAAGAATAATGTTAGAATATAAATTTGACACACAATTATTAATTGAAGGTCAAAACTTAAATGAAGATGAAATTAATGATTATATTACTGAAAATTTTCAAGGAGATTGTTTATTGGCTGTAGGTGATGATGAATTAATTAAGATTCATTATCATACTAATGAACCTTGGAAGGTTTTAGAATATGCTGCGACACTTGGAGAAATCTATGATGTTGTAGTAGAAAATATGGAAAGACAAGCAAATGGATTAAAAGGTTAGGGGGATAAGTTGTGGATATTCGGGTTATATTAATGCAGATGATACAATTGTTTTTAGTTATTGCTTTGGGGTATTTCTTATTTAAGATTAAGTTATTAGATGTTGATTTAAATAAAAAACTTACAACATTGTTACTATCAGTAACAACACCAGCAATGATTGTTTCATCTGTTTTGTCCACAACTGTGACACAAGGACTTAATGATATTTTATTTGTATTTTTAGTTGGTTTTGCTGTTTATTTAATTATGCCAATTTTAGGTTATATCATTGTTAAGATTATGAGAGTCCCTTTACCACAACAAGGGTTATACATATTTATGACAGTGTTTTCTAATATTGGGTTTATGGGATTTCCTGTAATGAAAGCAATATTTGGAAATGAAGCAGTTTTTTTTACTGCAATATTTAATATGATATTTAATTTATTTGTTTTTACTGGTGGCGTTATGATTATGAATTATGGAACAGGGCAAAAAGTGAAACTTGATCCAAAAAATTTATTATCACCTGGAGTTGTTGCTTCATTGGTTGCTTTACTAATATATTTTACAGGTATTCATGTTCCTCATGTTTTAGCCTCCACAATAACAATGGTAGGAGATATTACAACACCAATGGCAATGCTTCTGATTGGCTCAACACTTGCCAATATTCCATTAAAAGAAGTTTTTAGTGAATTACGTATATATCCTTATACAATTATTAAACAGGTTATTGTCCCTATTATTGCTTATCCAATTTTAAATATGTTTATTAGTGATCCATTAATATTAGGTATTACTTTAATTATGATATCAATGCCAGTTGCCAATAGTGCTGTATTGTTTGCAACTGAATATGATGGGGATATTTCTTTAGCAGCAAAAACTGTTTTTATGACAACATTATTATCTGTTGTTACGATTCCTCTGATTGTTGCATTATTTCTTGTTTAGCCAGTACGAATACTGGCTTTTTCTTTTTATTTGATACATAATAAAAAAAGAGGTGTTTATCATGCAATCAAAAATAAATGAATTATTATCACAAGGAATAGATGTATCTTTTTATCAAGCACTCACACAACATGATATTCGTAAATATGAACATCAATATCAAGTTCAAATTCCTTTAGAATATCAACAATTCTTAATGCATTTTGGTGATGGAGGTTTTGGTCCATCAAGTGGTTTACAGCCATTAGAAATTGCTTTTTATTATTATAATGATAAAGAGCCAAGCTTAACGCCCTATACAACAATTCAAGAATGGCAAAATATGATTAAACAAGGGTATGATTATGGAAATGGTTTATTATTGTTGGTAGCTGATTGCCATGTTTTACATGGGTTATATTGTCAAGGTGAATATTATGGACAAATGGTAAGTATTGATTTGGATCATCTAGATTATTTACCACAGTTCTATGCTTCCTTTGATGAATGGTATAGAGCTTTCTTGAAGGAAACATTGAGTGGATATGATACACAGTATTTTGGGATTCAATTCTTAGGAAATCAAGAGAATGTTCTTGCACATTTATCTGATGACTTTGATAAAACATTATACTCACTCTATAAATTTAAAGGATTATCACAAATTTCATTCAATCAATTACATGAATATTATACGAATGCTAATCAAGCACAACAATTGAATTTAGCTGCTTTATTTTGTTATCAAGGGGATGAACAATGTGAAAATATGCTTCATCAATTATTCTTAAATATTGATGATTATGAAATGTATTTATATTGGCTAGAAATTATTGAAACCTATCAAAAAGATTCAATCATGCATTATAAGACAGAAATCAAAACTCTATTATCATTAAATAATATTCCAATAATCCTTCGTTCATTATCTATCTTATCTTATTATTTAGATGAAAACTTGGATGAAATACTTGCTTTTAAAAATCATCAAAATCAAGATATTCGTGAATGTGTCAGAACTATTTTAAGTCAAGATCCACAAAAATA
This sequence comes from Longibaculum muris, assembly GCF_004343035.1. Taxonomy (GTDB): domain Bacteria; phylum Bacillota_I; class Bacilli_A; order Erysipelotrichales; family Coprobacillaceae; genus Longibaculum; species Longibaculum muris. Next base: position 35,494 of record NZ_SMCQ01000019.1, on the reverse strand, counting down.
TAAACAATATCTTTATGAAAATATCGATAAACAAGATTTAAGACAAAAACTATTTATAAAAAACAATCGTTTACGTTACTATATCAATAATTGTTTTTCACGTTCTTCTCTTTCACCTATTACAATTGAAGATATGCAAAAAATCAAAGTCTTAGATTTTACAAAATATTGTCCATACTATTCTCATGACTTTAGTATAATAGATTCAATTGATGTTTTGTCCTATGCTTCAAATTTAACAAATCTCAATGCAACTCATTACTCTACCATACAAGATTTCTCTCCATTAACTTATTGTCAATCTTTAAAAAAACTTGTTCTGGCAAATACACAATTAAAAGACATATCATTTCTTTTAGACCTCCAACAATTAAAAAGTTTAGATATAAGTGAAAATCCTTTAACTGATATAAGTCAACTTTCTTGGCTTCATCAATTAACTGAATTAATTATCTATAATTGTCCTATTCAAGATTGGAGTCCTTTAAGCCAATTGACTAAACTAAACATATCAGTTGATGAAAATCAATATCATGAACTTATTCAACTAGACTATGCAAAGAATTGGAACATACATATTATCAAACAACAAACCGAAGATTTTCTTAACTTTTTAAATCATTTAATTGATATGCCAAATCTATCAAATTGGTTAAAACAATCTGTTCAACAAAGAAATAAATATTTGTTAGAATTTTTATCTTGTCAAGATATGCCTATGCCTACTATTATTACAAATAAAGATGTTAATTTTTATTTGTACTTGAATGATTCAGAATTTGTACAAAAAAATCCTCAATATTTTGCTATGGAGGATCAAGCAATCTCAATAGATGAATCTTATGAAGTTATTGGAAAAATGGGAATTGAAAAAGCTGGTTTGCTTATGAAAGGGAAGAAATCTAAAAAATATTATTTGGTTCATGATTTTCATCATAAAATTTTAAGTTCATTAGATTTAACAGATTTATTATCTCAAGAATATGAATTTTATCAAAACAATTATTCTCATCTTCAAGAAGAATGGATAAAACATTATATTTTCTATGATGATTTTACTGATGGAAAAGATGAACATGCGTTTTTGATGAGAGCTGTTTATGAATCAAGAATCAGAAGTTTATTAGCATCACTTTTAGATGGTTGGAGTTATCAAGATAATCATGATGTGAAATCTGCAAAGATTATAAATAATATTATTTATTTTTATGTAAATGGTGTTGAACAAGCACAAATGCCAATGAAGGAATTTATGCAGATGCTTCGTGAGAAGCTTGATTTATTGTTTGATAAGTATTTCTTTACGATGTTACAGAAACGAAAATATAATGCAGCTTATCAGCAATTGGCTAAGCAATTTCAATAAAAGTTAACGAAAACAAGTTATCAGAAGTCGAAACTTGTTTTCGTTGACAATTGTTTCAAAATATGAATATAATAAGTAAGGATAATTCATTTTATGCCCAGAAATGAGGCGTTTTTTTATGCAAAAAAGTTATGATGTTATTATTGTTGGAGCTGGACCAGCAGGAATTATGACAAGTTATGAATTGTATTTGAAAAATCCAGACTTAAAAGTTCTTTTAGTTGATAAAGGTCATGATGTTATGTATCGTCATTGTCCGATAAAAGACAAGAAAATTAAAAGCTGTCCACAAATTAAAGAACATGAACCAGGATGTTTACCAGCATGTTCAATAACTTCAGGTTTTGGTGGAGCAGGAGCATATTCAGATGGAAAATTCAATATTACTAGTGAATTTGGTGGTTGGTTAACGGATTACTTAGATAACCAAGAAGTAGAAGAAGTGATTCAATATGTTGATGAATTGTATTTAAAACATGGAGCAACTCATGAAATCACTGATCCTACAACAGATAAGATTAAAGATATTGAAAGACGTGGATATGCAGTTGGATTAAAGCTTCTTCGTGCAAAAGTAAGACACCTTGGAACAGAAGAAAACTTAAGAATTATGACAGAAATGTCTAATGAATTAAAAGAACATATTGATATGGCTTTTAAAACAGCTGTTAAAGATATTATTGTAGAAAACAATCGTGTACAAGGGATTGTATTAGAAAATGGTGAAGAAATTAAAGCATCTTATGTTGTGTTAGCACCAGGTAGAGATGGTTCAACTTGGTTAACAAAAGTTTTAAAGAATCAAGGATTGGATTTATATAATAATCAAGTTGATATTGGTGTACGTGTAGAAACAAACAATATTGTTATGGATGAAATTAATAAGAATTTATATGAAGGTAAATTTGTATACAATGCATCTGTAGGAACAAAAGTACGTACTTTCTGTTCAAATCCAAGTGGACATGTGGTTGTGGAAAATCATTCAGGAACAATGTTAGCAAATGGACATGCTTATCATGATCCAAAATTAGGAAGTCCTAATACAAACTTTGCATTACTTGTTTCTCATGTTTTTAGTGAACCATTTAATGAACCAAATGAATTTGCTCATGAAGTTGCAAGACTTGCCAATATGTTATCACATGGAAGTATTATTGTACAAAGATATGGTGATATCAAAAGAGGGAGACGTACAACTGAAAAACGTTTAAAAGAAGGTTATACAATTCCAACATTACCTGAGGCTGTACCAGGAGACTTAGGATTGGTTCTTCCATACAATACAATGAAATCAATTATTGAAATGATTGAAGCACTTGATCATGTCACTCCAGGAATTGCCAATGAACATACTTTACTTTATGGTGTAGAAGCAAAATTCTATTCAGCAAGACCAAAAGTGAGAGAAGGTTTTGAAAGTGAAATTGATGGATTATATGTTGGCGGAGATGGTGCTGGATTAACCAGAGGACTTGCTCAAGCAGGGGCTAATGGTATCTTAATCGCAAGAGATATTATTAAAAGAATAAAATAAATTACATAAAAACCAAGATATATCTTTAAACAGACATATCTTGGCTTTTTTATATAGCAAATCCAATCAACAAGGAAAGAATATTAGCAACAGTAGCATAACCTATGAGTTCACCTTTACTATGGTCTTTCATATATTTTTGATAAATTTTGGCTTCGATATAAATAACCGCAATCTCTAAAAGTGTATAACATAGAAAAGCAAAGACTGATATATAATAGACACTTAACATTTGTAACATAAAATTGAGTAATATCTGTGTCGCTATATTGGTTAACACAATAATCTTTAATTCTCTTTTTTTCTTGATTTGGAAACAAAGCGCAATCAGTAATTCAATAAGAATAGTTACAACAACACGTTCTATAAAATGATATGTGACTTCATTAAAGAAGATTTCTTTTTTGATATCCATATCAATTTCATGAATACCTTTTTGTGTCGGGAAGGATGCTTGTTGATCTAATGAAATGGTGTAAAAACTTTCAAATGCATAACGTTCATATGATTTTGAACTGGTTATAAAACTTTGAGATTCAGGAAAATAAATAAGCACTTTAAATTCATTTGGTGGATAGTAATTCCATTGAAATGTATCCGTGCATTCTTGAAAATAAGAAATAAAGTAAAAACCATCTTTATCCTGATAATTAATAAAGGCTTTCCAAACTTCATCAGGACCAAATTCATTGTTAAAATGATCAGTTTCTTCATCATTCTCATAAACACCAAAAGGTCCAGAACTTGCTTCTTTTGAAAGAAGTGTCACATAGGCTTTTTCTTGTAAGCCATGGATTGTTATTTTAACACTAGGCTTTGGGCCTGTATCCGCAAATACACGAGAGGGACAAAACATTAATAAGCAAGTTAAAAAAATAAGTAGTTTTTTCATGACCATCACCTCTTAATTCCATTTTATCATAAGTCATAAGAAATAGTAGAAAAATGTCACTTTGCTTTTGGATTTACATGAATCATACAATGTTTAATATCAGGAAACGCTTTTTCTAGGGCATCATGGACTTCATGAGCAATTTGATGAGCTTTTTTTAATGAGAAGTTTTCATCAACCCCAATTTCTAAATCAACATAATATTTTTCACTAAACAACCTTGTCTTTAATGAATCAATTGAAATAACATTCTTTTGTTTTAAAATAAAATCAATTAATTGATTATAAACAATATCATCACAACTATGATCCACCATTTTCACAGTAGCGTCATAAAAAATCGAAATACCAGGTTTTAAAACACATAAACTAATACAAACTCCCGCTAATGGATCCAACCATTGAACACCTAGCATAGCACCACTAATCCCAATCAAACTACCAATAGAAGATAAAGCATCACTACGATGATGATAGGCATCAGCCATTAATGACGGAGAGTGGATTCGTTTGGCATAATAACGCGTATACCAGTACATGATTTCTTTGGTGAAAATAGAGATAAATGCAGCAATCAGTGCAATGAAACTAGGAGTTAATGCTTGGGGATGAATGATGGATAGGAAACTATTGTAACCAATTTGTAAACCAGTAAAAATAAGTAAAATAGATAAAATCATGGCTGCAATACATTCCATTCGTTCATGTCCATAAGGATGTTCATGATCAGAAGGCATACTTGAGAAATGAACACCAATCATTACAACGATAGTCGTCATAACATCACTTAATGAATGAATAGAGTCACTGATCATTGCATGCGAATGACCATAAAGACCAGCAAGGAATTTAAATACTGATAAAATAAAATTAACTATCATGGTTAAAAAAGAAACACGATAGACTGTTTCTTTATAATTCATAAGATCACTTCCTCTTATAATTTATGGTTATAAAGAAAATGTGTTCATGGAATCTTAGGGATGTTCTATTTTGGTTTACAATAAAGTGAATTTCAATTATAATAATGTCAATCAGAAGGAGGGGTTCTGAATGAATATTGATGGAAAAAATGTATCATTAAAGCGTAAAGATGAAATTAAACAAAAAATACAACAGTTACAAAATGAAGGAAAAAGAATTCCTAAATTAGTTGTTATATTAGTAGGAAATAATCAAGCAAGTCAAGTCTATGTACGTAATAAAGAAAAAGCTTGTGCTTATGTAGGCATGTTATCAGAAATAATGAGATTAGATGAATCTGTTTTAGAAGATGAACTTATTCAAGTAATAGAAAGATTAAATCATGATGAAACAGTTGATGGAATTTTAGTTCAATTGCCATTACCTCAACATATTCATGAAGAAAAAATCTTAGATTTAATTGATCCTAAAAAAGATGTCGATGGTTTTCATCCAATCAATGTTGCAAAATTATTCTTGGGACAAGATGGACTGGTACCTTGTACACCACAGGGGATGATGGTTTTATTAGATGAGATTCATTATGATTTAACAGGTAAAGAAGTGGTAGTTGTAGGAAGAAGTAATATTGTAGGGAAACCAGTTTCTTTACTTTGCTTACAAAGAAATGCAACAGTTACAATTGCTCATTCACGTACTGAAAATTTAAAGGAAGTCTGTCAACGTGCGGATGTTTTAATTGCCGCAATTGGGCAAGCAAAATTCTTTACTAAGGATTATGTCAAACCAGGGGCAGTGGTTTTAGATGTAGGAATGGATCGTGATGAGAATGATAAACTTTGTGGTGATGTCGATTATCAAGATGTTAAAGATATTGTTTCATACATAACACCTGTTCCAGGTGGAATAGGACCTATGACTATAGCTATGTTATTGGAGAATACATTAAAAGCTTATTATAATAGAGAGGAGTAAATATCTATGGAATATAATTTAAATGATATTGTTGAAATGAAAAAGCAACATCCATGTAAGAAATCTAATCAATGGAAAATTATTCGAATGGGTGCTGATATTAAAATCAAGTGTTTAGGTTGTGGAGCAATTATTATGTTCTCTCGTCGAGATTTTGAAAAACGTTTAAAAAAGGTGATTCCAGCAGATGAAAATTAGAAAAATAGAACCTAAAGACAATGCAGAAGTAGAAAAACTTATTAGAGATTGTTTAATTGAATTTGGTGCCGATAAACCTGGATGTGCCTGGGAAGATCCTAACCTTGACAAATTTTATGAAACATATAGCTCTCATTTTTATCAATATCTAGTTGTAGAAAAAGATGGTCATGTTGTTGGGGGATGTGGAATTGGTCCGGTTGATGGCTACTATGATGTTTGTGAACTACAAAAAATGTATTGTCGAAAAGAAATAAGAGGAACAGGAATTGCTCAACAACTACTTGATTTATCAATAGAATTTGCTAAAAAACACTATACATTGATTTATTTAGAAACATTTGCCAACATGGTTGCAGCCAATAAATTTTATGTTAAAAATGGTTTTGTTCCATTAGCTGTCCCAATTACTGAAGGTCCACATTATGCCTGTGATCGATGGTATGCAAAGGAGATTGGATAGACTATGTTATTTAAACATCAATATCAATTCTCTAAAAGAATGCAAATGCATGATATCACTCAACAAATTCAAGAAGATTTAAAAAAATCACAAATAAAAGATGGGATTATTGTGGTATATACACCACATACCACTGCCGGTATTACAATCAATGAAAATGCTGATCCAGATGTTGTGAGAGATATGTTGAATGGCTTTGAAAGAGCCTTTCCAACTAATCATCCTGATTATCATCATTTTGAAGGAAATTCACATGCACATATGAAGTCAACTATTTTTAATGCAAGTCAGACATTTATTGTTAGTGAAGGAAAAATAATTTTAGGAACATGGCAGGGAATTTATTTGTGTGAATTTGATGGTCCTAGAAATAGAACATATTATGTTAAAGTTTTAGAAGGTTAAAAAGACAAGATTTGTCTTTTTTCTTTAGTTAATAGTAAGGTACCTTGACAAATATTTAAAGAAAGTTTAAGATAACGCTGATGTAGGAGATGATTATATGAATAAAGATAAAATGGAAAATGGCAAAGTTTTACCTTTGTTAATAGAACTTTCGATTCCAGCAATGATAGGAATGATTGTTAATGCTATTTATAATATTGTTGATAGAATGTTTATTGGAAATGCACCACAATTGGGTTCACTTGGACTTGCTGGAATAACAATATCTTATCCTGTAACGCTTATTTTAATGGCATTGAGTTTAATGGCTGGAGTTGGTGGAGCAACTCGTTTTTCAATTGCTTTAGGTGCTAAGGAAGATGATGAAGCTCAGTATTATCAAGGAAATGCCTTGATGATTACAGTTCTTTTTGGTCTTATTTTTATGGTTTTTGGGAATCTTTTTATGAATCCTATTTTGATATTATTAGGAGCGAGTGAGGCTGTTTTACCACATGCACGAGCATATTTAAGTATTATCTTATATGGAGCAGTTTTTCAGTGTGTGGCGATTTGTGGAAATAACTTCTCAAGAGCACAGGGAAATGCTAGAAATGCAATGGTTTCACAATTGTTAGGAGCAGGATTTAATATTGTGTTTGATTATATTTTCATTGTGAAATGTCATATGGGGATGGAAGGTGCTGCTCTAGCAACGATTGGTGGACAATTTTTAAGTATGGTTTGGCAACTCACTTTCCTATTTGGTAAGCGTAGTATGATTCAATGTCGTTTAGCGCATTTAAAACTCAAGAAACATTTAACATATATGATTCTTAAAACTGGCTTACCTGCCTTTTTGATGCAGCTTTCTACGAGTTTATTAAATATTGTGATTAATGGAACATTAGGGAAATATGGTGGAGATACAGCAATTTCTACAGTAGGTATTATTACCAGTGTTCAAACTTTAATGTTGATGCCTTTAATTGGTATGACCCAAGGACAGCAACCTATCATTAGTTATAATTTTGGTGCTAAAAGAGTTGATCGTGTGAAAGAAACATTAAAATATACAATTATTGCTTCAAGTATAATTTCAGTAGTAGGTTTTTTAGCTATTCAATTTTTCCCAGGTATGATTATTTCAATGTTTAATCAAGAACCAGAAATTATTAAACTAGGAAGTACAGCTTTAAGAATATGGTTTATTTGTTTACCTATTGTTGGTTGTCAAACAATGTGTGCCAATTTCTTTCAAGCTATTGGGATGGTTAAACAATCTAGCTTTTTAAATTTATTAAGACAATGCTTATTATTGATTCCATTTATTTTAATTCTTTCATTGATTTTTGGATTATATGGAGTCTTTATTGCTGTACCGATTGCTGATTTGGTGGCTTTTTTAATCACTATGTTCTTAATTCAAAAAGAAATGAAACAATTGGGAGTCCAGATTTATGAATAATCAATGTCCAATATGTTCAAAAAACTGTTTATTATCTAACTTACAATGTGAAAAAGGACAAAAATATTTTCAACAAGATTTAACCAATAAACTCATTAAATGTGGACATATCTTAACCCATAAAACAGGTAAAAAAAGAAGTCAAGAGAACATATTAGAAATTCTATTAAAACATAAAGAAATATCCCAACGAGAATTACAAGAAATTCTTGATATAGAAGCTGGTTCAATGAGTGAAATTATTGCCAAGCTTGAACAAAGAGAATATATAAAGCGTTATAAAGATGAACGTGATAAACGAAGATACATTATTTCTCTTACAAAAAAAGGTTATGAGAAAATAACCAATAAAAAAACAAATGATGAAGATATGTTTGATATGTTATCAACTGAAGAACAAATCCAATTAAATGATATGTTAAATACGTTATTAAAAGAATGGTATATTAGACATATGAAATATCAAAAATGAGATAGTCCCTATCTCATTTTTAAATATATAATCTATTAAGCAAAAATAACAATTAAACAAGTTAAAATAAGAATACTTATCATAATACTTAATGAATTAACAGCTGCTGGAACTGGTGAATGACTTCCAAGTTTTGTTGAAAAAACAGGAGCAACTGCTGAAATAGGAGCAAATAAACATAAAACAATCATTTTTCTAACAATGTTATCTAAAGGTAAAAGAAAATAAACAATCAATGAAAGAATAATTGAAATTGTATAACGATTGATAAGAATTTTTAAGATTGTTTTCATTTGTGAAAAATCAAGTTTCACTTCTAAAAGAATACCAATCATTAACATAGCTAAGAATGCATTGGCATTTCCCGCAATACTGGTAATCGTTAAAACTTGGGTTGGAATTGAAATATGAAATAAAGATAAAAAGAATAAAACAATATATGTACAAAAAGGAATAGAAGAAAATAATTTCTTAATAATACTATAAAAAGTGGGTTTTTGATCAGAAGAAACAACAGTACTTGCGGCTGTAAATGTTCCTCCTAAACACATTAAAGCATTACCAGTATCAAAGAGACAAACATAAGCAATTGCACTTGCTGGAAAGAATGTTTGGACAAAGGGTAAAGTAAATGTTCCAATATTATATCCCGAAGTATTAATCATTGATAGAGCTTTATTCATAGGTGATTCATGATTTGATGAAAGATAACCAATGATATTCGTAATAACATTACCCATGAATCCAATGATTAAAGCAATCAATAAAACAGGAGTAATCTTTAAATTATTAATTGAAGATAAAAGTGCACAAGGTAATGTAATATTCATAATGATCGTTGATAAAAATTGTCCATGTTCTCTTTTACATATTCCCTTTGATTTTAATAAAAATCCAATCACAATAATAAGTATAAATCCAAAAGCTTTAATTAAAATATCTAACATATATTCCACCTCGGTTTTACATCATATCAAATTTTGTAAAAAATATTCGCTTTTTTTACAAAATGAAAATAAAAAAAGGAAACTAAATTTCCTTTCTGACATAACTTATTAAACGTGCACCTGGACCAGCATGTGTCCCAATAACTGGACCAACACAACCATGAAGAACTTCTCCAAAACCAAATTCATCTCTTAGAATTTGTTCAAATTTATCTAAACCATCATCATTACCAGTAAATCCAACACAGATAGGTTCATCAAAATCAATGTCTCCATCTTCATGAATCAAGTCAATAATTTTAGCAGTTGCTTTTTGTGTTCCTCTTGCCTTAGCAAACATTTCTAATTTTCCATCTTTTAATCCAATAATTGGCTTAAATTTAAGCAATGTTCCTGCAGTAGCGGCTGTCTTAGATAAACGTCCACCTTTATATAAATATTCTAAAGTATCAACAAAAGCATAAATACGAATACGATGTTTATATTCTTCTAAAGTTTTGACAATATCTTTAACATCCATATTTTGATCACGTAAAGTAACAGCTTTTAAAACAAGTAATCTTAACATTTGAGTCGTTGCTAAACTATCAATAACATAAATATCATCATATTTTGCAATCCCAGCCGCAATATTGGCACTTTGATAAGTTCCACTAATAACACTTGATAGCGTCATTACAATAACACTATCCCCATGTTTTTTAGCTTCCTCATAGTGAGTTAAGAAGTCTTGTGGGGATGGTTGAGATGTGGTTGGTAAAGTCGTACTTGTTGTTAAAAGATGATAAAATTCATCGGGTTGTAAATCAATACGGTCTTTATATTCTTGACCATTAATAATGACTTTCAATGGAATAATGTCTATTCCTAATTCTTTAGCTTGGTTTAAATCAATATCAGATGTAGAATCTGTTAAAATCTTAATCATTTTTTTCTCCTTGTGTCATTTCCACTTTAATTGTTTGTAACATTTTTTCTAGTAATTTTACTTCATCAGACGTAAAAATATTTTCAATATCACCAAGGACTTTTTTTATAAAACGATCATTATCACGATAAAAAGCTAAAAACTTCTTTGTGACTTGTAAACGATAAGATCTTTTATCTTCCTTACTTACTTCTTTAATCAAATATCCTTTTTCAATCAATTGATTGATTTTATATGTTGCATTGGGTTGAGAAATCCCCATATATTTCGCATATTCTAATATTGTAGGATGACCTAACATATAAATGATATCCAAACTAAATGCTTCCTGCATAGTTAATTCTTTTGAATTAGCACACATTGAAGCATAGAAGTTCATCTTAAAGATGTTATAGACAGATTGGAATTCTTTACTTAACATATTGCACCTCCTTTGATGATACTTAAAATATTTTAAGTACAGTATAATATAAAAATAAACTTTGTCAATCAAATAATTAAAAAATTTGAATTAAATAATGAAAAAAACAATCGCAATGACAATTCCTGCCAAAACATCACTTATAAAATGAACTCCAGCAAGAATACGACATCCACTTAATATCATTGCCACAATCAAAGCAAATATGCCAACATATATATTGGCATAAAAACAAATCAAAGCAATAATAAAAGCACTTAAGGTATGACGACTTGGAAAAGATTCACCATGTTTGTGACCAACCAATGGTTCAATATTCATGCAGTCATAAGGACGTGGACGATTTATGAGCTTTCTAAAAATGGTCACAAAAAGAAAAGCCCCTAATGGTTTATAGATTGCAGCGCTCAAATAAGGACTCTTGTTTAAATAGAGATAAACAAGGACACAAGGATAAAGACAAAAAGTGATATATGGGAAATATTGAGTCATAAAGATGACTGATTTTTTTAATTGAGGATGTTTTCTGATATAATCCAATGTTGTTTGATAAAATTGTTCCATATGATCACCCTTTCGCTTCTATTATAACCAAAACAATCCTTTAAGACAAATAGAAATAACTTGTATTTTAGCATGTTTTTAGATAAAATGTATAGGAAGTTAAGGAGTGATAATTTATGGCATTAACAGCCGGTATCGTAGGACTACCAAATGTTGGGAAGTCTACATTATTTAATGCAATTACAAATGCGCAAGTGGAAGCAGCAAACTATCCATTTGCAACTATTGATCCAAACGTCGGAGTGGTGGAAGTTCCTGATCATCGTTTAGATGAATTAACAAGAATTTTTAATCCTAAAAAAACAATTCCTACAACATTTGAATTTACTGATATTGCTGGTTTGGTTAAAGGAGCTTCACGTGGTGAAGGTTTAGGAAATAAATTCTTAGCAAATATTCGTGAAACTGATGCAATATGTGAAGTTGTTCGTTGTTTTAGAGACAAAGACATTACACATGTTGATGGAGATGTTGATCCAATTAGAGATGTGGAAACAATTAATCTAGAATTAATTTTTGCCGATCTTGAAACAGTTGAAAAGAGAATTGCAAAGATTGAAAAGAAAGCTAAATCTGGTGATAAAGAAGCTAAAGCTGAAATGGCGGTTTTAGAACCTTTAAAAGAAATCTTAGATGCAGGGAAACCAGCTAGAACAATGAATTTTTCTAAAGAAGATATTGATATTGTTAAACAATATACTTTATTAACAATGAAACCACTTATCTATGTAGCAAATTTAGGTGAAGAAGATTTAGAAAATCCTGATAGTAATCCTTATTATGTACAGTTAAAAGATTATGCGACAAAAGAAGGATGCGATGTTGTTCCTATTTGTGCTAAGATTGAAAGTGAATTAGTTGGATTAGATAAAGAAGAAAAAGCTATGTTTATGCAAGATTTAGGTATTGATGAAAGTGGTTTGGATAAATTAATCAAAGAAGCTTATGCTTTACTTGGACTTAATACTTTCTTTACTGTTGGAGCGGATGAAGTTCGTGCTTGGACTTTTAAAAAAGGTATGTTAGCTCCAGAAATGGCAGGAATTATTCATACTGATTTCCAAAAAGGATTTATTAAGGCTGAAACATATAGCTATGATGATTTAATGGAATTTAAGAGTGAACATGCTTTAAGAGATGCAGGTAAGATTCGTCAAGAAGGGAAACAATATGTAGGGCAAGATGGAGACATCATGTTCTTTAAGTTTAATGTTTAATGAAAGATAAAATAAGAAAAGTTATTCTTGTTATTTGTGTCTGTGTTTTTGCTTATTCGGCTTTTCAATTAGGAAAGATTTTCTATGAATATTATTCTATTGAAAAAGAATCTGAAAATTTGATTGATGAATATGTTGTAGAAAAGGAAGAAAATCCAATTCAAAGAGCAGTTAATTTTAAAGCATTACAAGCAACAAATCCAGATGTTATTGGTTGGTTATATATACCAGATACAAAAATTGATGAACCCATCCTTAAAGGAAAAACAAATGATACATATCTTTATACAGATATATATAAGAAAAAAAATAAAGCTGGTTCAGTCTTTATAGATGAAATAAATAAGAAAGATTTTAGTGATGATAATACTATTATTTATGGTCATAATATGAAAAACGGATCTCGTTTTCATGACTTAAGATATTTTGTCAAAGAAGATTATTATAAAAAGCATTCAACTATATATATTTATTTACCTGATGGTAGTGTGAATGTTTATGATGCCGTGGCATCAGCTGTTATTAAATCAACAAGTTCAATGTATCAAAAAGGCATTGATTATCCTAAATATGTAAAAGAGATTCAAAAGATTGCCTCTGTTCAATCTCCAATAAGTGAAAAACAAAAACCATTTATTATGTTAAGTACTTGTTATAATGGAACAGATAATCGTTATATTGTCTATGGACAATTTAAAGAAAATATTAAGCAATAAAAAAATCACCGAGTTATTGGTGATTTTTCTTTTCAGAAAGGAGTCTCAAATTCTTTTAACATATTTAATTGGGAAATTGGAAAGCTCGCGCTATTTAATGTTAAAAGAACAAAAAACTAATATTTTATTGAACTGCTAAAATATATCTTCCTGACATATATATTATGACATATTTTTTATAAAAGTGGGGAAAAAATTAACAAAAAAATAAAAAAATATATTTGATTTATTTTTTTATCTTGGGTTCTTGAATAATTTGATTAAATAGATGGAAATGGTTAATAATTTCAAATAGAGTTCATATGATAGAAAGGAAAAGAGGTGTAGTATGCTCACACAATTTCATGAAAAAGCACAGAAAGCAATTGTGATTGCTGAAAGTATTGCTTTTGATTTAGGACATAGTAGTGTTGGAAGTGAACATCTTCTTTTGTCTCTTTTGAAAATGAAAGATTGCCCATTTTCAAAGATATTGAAAGTCTATCAAGTTACTGATGAAATGATCTATGATGATATTGTTAGGTTGTTTGGTGAAAAAGATATACAACCTTTTTATATGGAGTATAGTGAAGTCGTCAAAAAGATTTTAGAAGATGCGATGAGTATGAGTACAGTGAAAAAAGAAAGTAAAGTTTCTTTAAATACATTATGTATTGCTATGCTGATGCAAAAAGAAAGTGTTGCCGTTGAATTACTTAATAAATATCATGTTCCTTTTGATGAAGTCAAAAAGGAATTAAGTGAAGAAAAATCCCTTTTACATGAATTAGATTTAATTCATGAATTAACAAACTTTAATCAATTAGTAAAAAAACAAGAAAGACAAATGATAGGTAGAGACAAGGAGTTAGAACAACTCTTTTTAACTCTTTGTAAAAAAGAGAAAAACAATGCTTTATTAATTGGTAAAGCAGGAGTAGGAAAGACCGCTTTAGTTGAGAAATTAGCTATTAAGATTAATAATCATGAAGTTCCAGATTCCTTGAAAAATAAAGTGATTTATGAATTAAGTCTTTCTAGTATTGTAGCTGGGACAAAGTATCGTGGTGAATTTGAAGAAAAGTTTAAGAAGATTATTGATAAGGTTATTTTAGCTAAGGATGCAATATTATTTATTGATGAAATTCATAATTTAATAGGGGCTGGTGGAGCAGAGGGAGCTATTGATGCTTCTAATATTTTAAAACCTTATCTAGCAAGACGAGATTTAACCATTATTGGTGCCACAACAATAGAAGAATATTATAAGTATTTTGAAAAAGATCAAGCTATGAATCGTCGTTTTGCAGTCATTAAATTAAATGAGAATACCAAAGAAGAAACGAGAGCTATCTTACAAGGATTAAAACAACAGTATGTTGATTATCATCATATCCAGATTTCTCAACAATGCATCGATGATGTCATTGACTTATGTGATGACTATCTGATATCTCGTGTTTTCCCTGATAAAGCTATTGATGTCTTAGATCTAGCTTGTGTTAAAGCCGTATTTTTAAAACAAAATGAGTTACAAAGAGAACATATTGAATGTGTTATTGAAGAAATAACAGGAATGACACTAACTAAATTATCTTATCAACATTTACAAGCACAATTGCAAAATGTGATTAAAGGACAAGATCAAGCAATTGAAACACTTGTTGAATCATTAGAATCACTTGCCAAATATCCCCATCCAACCAAGCCTAAAGGCATTTACTTATTAGTAGGAAGTAGTGGAATAGGGAAAACCCAAACAGCTAGAGAATTAGCTCGTTTACTTCATCGTCATTTTGTAAAGTTAGATATGTCGGAATATAGTGAACCAGCCAGTGTTTCTAAAATTATTGGATCTCCACCTGGCTATATTGGTTATGATGATCAATCTTCATTGCTTCATGATCTTATCCTATATCCTAATAGTATTCTTTTATTAGATGAAATAGAAAAGGCGCATCCCCAAGTCATGCATCTTTTCCTACAAGTTTTTGATGAAGGCTTATTAAAAGATAATCATCATCATAAAATATCTTTTAAGGATACAATCATTATTATGACATCAAATGTAATGTCCAATAGTCAATCCATAGTTGGTTTTAAAAAAGCAATGATGTCTAAAAATACATTAAAAGAATCATTTTCTCAAGAATTTTTAAATCGGATTGATGAAGTCATTCATTATCAACCTTTAAAGAAAAAAGACTTAAAAGATATTTTAATTCAAAATTCACCTATTGAATTATCCCAAAAGATGATTAATGATATTTTAGAAGATTATGATTCTTCCATTGGAGCAAGAGCCTTATTAGCAAAAATGAAGAAATATATTGTTTCTAAAAATAGATAAATAAAAGAACGAAGGAAATTACTCTTTCGTTCTTTTATAACTTATGATAGAGTTATAATTAGGTGAATAAAATGAGTGAATATATATTACAAGCAAAGAATTTAACAAAGATTTATGGATTACATAGTGAAAATGAATTTGAAGCATTACATGGGATTGATTTTACTGTTACAAGTGGTGAGTTTATTTGTATCATGGGACCAAGTGGAAGTGGGAAGTCTACATTTATCAATAATATTTCAACCATTGATATGCCAACTTCTGGTTGGGTAAGGATTCATGATATTGATATAAGAACAATGTCCTCACATGAAATAGGTAAATTTCGTTATCAAAACTTAGGGTTTGTTTTTCAGGACTTTAATCTATTAGATACTCATACACTCTTTGAAAATATAGCGATGCCACTATCCTTGGCACATATCGATAGAACACAAATAATCCAAAGAGTCCAAGCGATGGCTAAACAATTAAATATTGAACAACTTTTAAACAAATACCCTTACCAATGTTCAGGGGGACAAAGACAACGTGCTGCGATTGCTAGAGCGTTAATTAATCAGCCACAAATTATTATTGCTGATGAACCAACTGGTAATTTAGATAGTGAAAACTCTCATGAATTATTGATGTTGTTGAAGAAACTCAATGAGGATTATCAAACAACAATTATTATGGTCTCTCATGATCCTTTTATTGCTTCTTATTCTTCGAGATTAGTCTATATTAAAGATGGTTATATTGAACAGATGATTAAACGTGAAAGTCTTACACAAGATGAATATTTTCAAAAGATTGTTGAATTAAATTCTGCTGAATCAAGGAGACATTTTCAATAATGATTCAAAATGCTTTCCAATCTATTAAAGATGATTTTCAACGTTCATTATTTTATTGGTTAACCTTTGTTTTAACAACAATTTTTATGTTTGTCTTTTTTCAAATAGCCTGTTCTCCTTCAATTGGAATGACTTTTATTGATAGTCATAATAGTATTGTAACAACTTTAAGTGTTTTTGTTATTTTTATTTGTTTACTAAGTGTTTTCTTTGCTAATGATTTTTATGTTAAGAAAAAATCTAAGGAGCTTGCAATTCAACTAGTATGTGGGGCAACTTTTCGACAATTAACAGTCTTTCTATTATCTCAGACAGTTATTTTATTTTGTCTTGCTATTCCGATTGCTTTTTTGCTTTCTTATCTTTTATTATCGCTATTACCTTTAACTATAACATTTTCTCAAGAAGGAATGAATGTAACTTTATCTATGATGGCTTTTGAAGTCTTTTGGTGTACAATATTAAATCTTGGTTATGCTTATAGAAGCTCAATTGTTATGCTTATTCAAGGTGATAGAGCTTCTTTAAAGCAACCACTTTCTTTACCTTTTCATTTTAGCAAACAGATGAAAAAAGGTCTTATTTTAGTGATGTTTGTAGGACCTATTGTTTTATTATATATTTATGGAAAAGAAACATCTTCAACGATTTTATTTTCAATGATTGGGATGATAGGTTTATATCAATTCTTAGGTCAAGTAATCATTCCTGATATGAATCAATGGATTCAACAAAAATTAGATTCTTATCTTTCTTTAGTTTATTTAGGTTTTTTAAGACGAGATATTATTTTTATGAAAAATCATATTGTTTTTCAAATAGCAAGTGATGTTTTAATGATTGGGTTATTTGTTATGGGGATTGATAATACATTGTATATGATTTTGATATATGTTTCTTTTTTAGCAACACATTGTCTTTTGTCATTAACGATACTTTTTCGTTTTTCAACAGAAATGATAGAAAGAGAAAAGCTTGTTGTGACTTTAAAAAGAATTGGTTATGAAAATGATGCTTTAAAGAAGATTTTAAGAAAAGAAATTATTTTGTTGTATGGAATGATTTTATTGTTAGGCTTATTTTATCTTTTTAATATTTTATTATCTTTATATCTTCATGGGTTAATGGATTTTATGATTTTGGTTGTTATGATTTTGACATTTATGATTCCTTTAATGCTTTGTGCTATCATTAATCATTATCAATATCAAAAACAAATGAATATCGATTGATAGACTTCGACAAACGAAGTCTTTCTTGTTATAATGGAAAAGAAGGTGATGAATGATGTATAGTGTGATTATTTTGTGTGCAGGTAAAGGAACAAGAACTGGTTTGGATTATAATAAGATGTTATTTTCTTTTGGGAATCAAACGGTTTATGAAATGACTTTACAACGTTTTACAAGTGATAAAAAATGTGGTCAGATTATTGTCGTGACACAGTCATTTGAAAGAAAAGATTTTATGAAGTTATCTAATGATGCACGTATTGAATTTGTTAATGGAGGAAAAGAACGACAAGATAGTGTATTTGAAGGTTTACAAAAGGTGAAATATGATCAAGTATTGATTCATGATGGAGCAAGACCTTATGTAAAACAAGAATATATTGATTCATTGTTAGAATGTTTAAAATATCATAAAGCTTGTTTGTTAATGGTTCCTTGTAAAGATACAATAAAAAAAGTGATTAATGGAAAAGTTGTAGAAACATTACAAAGATCACAATTAATGCAAGCACAAACACCACAAGCATTTGATACAAAAGTTATTTTAGATGCTTATACAAAGGCAATGCTTGAAGGATATCAGGCAACTGATGATGCCCAAATGGTTGAGCATTTTAGTGATGAGAGTGTTTATGTTATTGTAGGAGATTATGAAAATAAGAAAATAACAACCCCAGAGGACTTATTGGATATTTCTTGAATATGATGAAAGGGGTGGTGTTGTGAAAAAGAACAAACATAGTTTATTAGTTATAAGTGTACTTGTTTGTGTATGTCTCATTGTTTATGTATTCTTTCCAAAGCCAGCATGTTCCTTATCTTCTTTTGATAAACGAGCAATCTGGTTTTCTTATTCAGACTTAGCAAAGTTTTCTTATGATTCTCAAAAAGCTTTTACTAAAGATTTTCAGACGGCTATTAATCGAGTTGAAAAATATAAAATAAATACTGTTATTGTACAAGTACGTCCTTTTAGTGATGCTCTTTATCAATCAAAATTATTTCCTATATCTCAAGTTATCTGTCAAAAAACATCTTTATCTTTTGATCCTTTAAAAGAAATGACAAAGATTGCCCATCAAAAAGGATTAATGATTGAAGCGTGGGTTAATCCTTATCGTATTTCTTTAAATCAAACAACATATCAACAGTTTATGAGTCAATCACCAAAAAGTGCATGGTTAAAAGATACAAAGTTAACTATTGGTTATGAACCTTTTAAATATATTTTAAATCCAGCTAGTCAAGAAGTTAGAGATTATATTGTTGCAGGAGTCAAGGAAATTGTTGAAAATTATGCGATAGATGGAATTCATTTTGATGATTATTTTTATATTGAGGGAACCCATGGGAAAACAACTAAGAATCAACGGTTGGATAATGTTAATACATTGATAAGTGATGTTTATCAATGTATTAAAGCAATAAATAAAGATGTAACGTTTGGGATTAGTCCTCAAGGTAATTATGAAAATTGTATAAATGAAGGGGCAGATGTAGATACTTGGCTTAAGGAAGAAGGTTATGTTGACTATGTTATGCCACAAATTTATTGGAGTGACCAATATGGTGAGTCACAAACAAAAATGTTTAGTCAACGCGCTAAGCAATTTGCAGGATTAAAACGTTGTCAGGATGTTGCTCTTTATGCAGGACTTGCACTTTATCGGGCTGGTGATGAATATGATGTTGATCAAGGTTGGAAGCTAGCTGATGATAATATTTCTCAACAGGTTCAGATTCTTTCTTTAAATGGATATAAAGGATTTGGTTTGTTTAATTATTCATCTTTGTCTAAAAAAGCAGCAATAAAAGAAATGGATGAACTTTTAAGAGTCCATCCCTATAATTCGTAGTTGACATTTATTTTATTTCTGTTATGATGTCATGGAGCCGACATAAAACCTATTTCGCCCAAGTTGGGTGTCGAGAAATAGGTGGATGCAGAAAATGAGATGAATTCGTTCATCTCATTTTAATTATCTAGAGAATTTAAAAATTTTTTCCAAGCATCAGGATGATCAACAAAATATTTAGGACAGATTTTTCCTGTAACATCATAATGTCTAATCACATCATCTTTATCTAAATGATAGGTTTGTATTAAAGCTTTGACTAATTTTTGTAAAGATTGATAAGTCGCTTGATTAAATTTTCCACTTTCATCTTTATGGCAACATTCAATAGAAATTGTATCTCGATTACGATTGTTAGAGGCATAGGAAACTTCGTTAAGTGGAATACATTGAATAATTTCACCTTTTAGTCCAATAATAAAATGACTAGAGACAGAAGCTGTTTTTTTAGTTTTAAGACTTTCAAAGTAATCATGATTATTTTGTGCTGTGGAGTTAGGATTAGCGGTATAATGAATGACAATTCCATTAACTTTATGTAGGGATTTACCACTTCTTGAATAAGGGTTGATAGTTAAAAATTGATGCTGAATTGATAATCCTTCAACATTATATTCTTCTATATCATTATGGGTTTGAACAATAAAATAACATCCTACCATACCACACAACAATAAAAGACCTAAAAAAACAATAACCCCTTTTTTTAATTTCTTTTTCTTACGTTTCATAGTTTCACCTCATTGATATCCATTATAACAGAAAAAGATGAATGAATAATTAATATTTTATTAAGATGAATAAATAATAAGGGAAGGATGATGATTATGAAATATAAAATAGGAATTATATCTGATACCCATAATGTCTTAAGAGCGGAAGTTGTTGATGATTTAAAAACTTGTGATTATATTTTACATGCTGGGGATATCATGAAAGTAGAAGTATTAGAGGCTTTACAACAAATTGCACCAGTTATAGCTGTTAAAGGGAATAATGATCAACTTGAGCTTGATGTGGAAAAGTATTTTGAAATTGGTGGTTATCACTTTTATATGGTGCATCAATTGGGTAAAAAGCAAGATGTTGATTTTTATATTTATGGACATTCTCATCAATTTGCATGTTATAAAGAGAGTAATGTTCAATATATCAATCCAGGAAGTTGTGGAAGAAAAAGATTTTCTTTGCCACTTACTTATGTGATTTTGAATATTTTTGATGATTATTATGTGATTGAAAAAAGAGTGCTATAATCTCTATAGAATGACTGTTGATATTTTGATTTAAAAATATAAAATTTATTGATAAATTCATTGTATTTTTAAAAATGATATGCTATAATCTGTAAGCATGTAAATTTATTTACTGCCTGTCTATATGAAAGATATAGACCATTAGACCATAGGAGGAGGTAAAAAAATGAACAAATACGAAATTATGTTTATTGT
Source organism: Longibaculum muris (assembly GCF_004343035.1). GTDB lineage: Bacteria > Bacillota_I > Bacilli_A > Erysipelotrichales > Coprobacillaceae > Longibaculum > Longibaculum muris. Next base: position 14,315 of record NZ_SMCQ01000019.1, on the reverse strand, counting down.
AAAACCAGACGTTGAAGAAGATGCTAGAAATCAATTAATTGAAAACTTCAAAAACATTTTATCAAATGGTGAAGGTAGCGTTGATAATGTAAACGAATGGGGATTACGTGATTTTGCTTATGAAATCAAAGATTACACTAAAGGATATTATGTCGTTGTAGATACAACAACTACTCCTGCAAATATTGCTGAATTCGAACGTTTATCACGTATTAATGCGAATGTATTACGTCACTTAACTCTTAGAAGAGACTAAGAAGGTGCGTAGATATGATTAATCGTGTCGTACTCGTTGGAAGAATGACAAGAGACCCTGAATTAAGAAGAACAAATACAGGTGCTGCAGTAACAAGTTTTACTTTAGCACTTAATCGTAACTATAATTCAGCAGATGGTCAACAAGCAGATTATATTAACTGTGTTGTTTGGAACAAAGTTGCTGAAAATGTAGAAAGATATTGTTCTAAAGGATCTTTAGTTGGTGTTGAAGGTAGACTACGTTCTCGTAGTTATGACAATGCACAAGGGCAAAAGGTATATGTTGTGGAAGTTGTTTGTGACAGTGTTCAGTTTTTAGAAACAAAAGCTGCCAGAGAAAAAGCACAACAGCAACAACCTCAAGTCGCACAAGATAATTTCTATGATATGAAAACAGTGGATTTAGAAAAAGATTTTGATAATTCTTTTGATTCATTTGATATCATGGAAGACGATATACAATTTTAAGGAGGATAAGACTTATGGCATTCAAAAGACAAAGAATGGGTAGAAAGAAAGTTTGCTACTTTACAAAAAATAAGATTGATTACATCGATTACAAAGATGTTGAATTATTAAAAAGATTCGTATCTGCTAATGGTAAAATCATTCCTAGACGTGTAACTGGAACAAGCGCTAAATACCAAAGACAATTAGCAACTGCTATTAAACGTGCTAGACAAATGGCATTATTACCATACGTTGGTGAATAATTGATATTTAAAATCCTTGATAACTCAAGGGTTTTTTCTTTTTTCATAAAGATAATTGTATTTAAATGATACTAGTATGAATATGATATTAATTATAAATAAGTGGAATAATCTAGCAAGAAGTAACAATACTAAAATTAATCAATTGAAATAAAAATATTATTATTGTAAATAAATATTCAATATGGAATATATTTTAAAAAAGCGTTCCAAAAGCGTTCCAAGGAACGCTTTTAAATTTTATATTGTTTGAGTGGTGTTATTTTGTATAAATGGTACTCAAAATTCGCTTAAATATTAAAATGAAAAATGTCAGTTATATATGCAATATTCATATAAAAAGGGCAGAAACAAAGCTATCATTATTGTTAAAAGACAAAACATCAAAATTTTAGAATGAATGACAAATGATACTTGTAATCTGGAATGTGATATGGGATGCTAATTAGTAATCAGCATGATTTATAATAAGAACTAACTTTATTTATAAATTTAATAAATTAATTGTGAAATCATAATGTAACGATAATATATTTATTAAAATATTCAAAACCTCTGTAATTTCATCCAAAGGCTTTTATTACAAAAAAATTTAAAATTCTTGATAAATTTTTTTCATTAAATCAATAGATTCTTGATAGATTTTGAAGAAGTCTTTTCTAAATAACTTTATAAAAATTATTCTCTTTCATCTCATGTTAAGATAGAGGTGACAAGGGATGGTGAATCACATGATAGATGATTTTTTTAAAGAGGTATATTGTCAAGTTTATAAATTATGGATTTTGAATTATCAAAAAGAAGGGTGTCGTATTTATAGTCGAGCAGATGACCAAGTTATGATTGAAACAGAATATGGGTTAGGCTCTGTTATGTTTCACCCTTTAAATATAATGGAATTAACAGTGATTCATAAAAGTACTCAAAAGATTGAATTATATCTTCATTTTCAAATGAAGAACTTTAAACATGCGATTGATTTGTTTTATGAACTCATTGATACAATAGAAAAACTTATGAATCAACCAAAAATTAAAATATTATTAAGTTGCAGTGGTGGATTAACAACGATGTTCTTTGCTGAAAAAATTAACGAAGCTTCTAATATTATGAACTTTAATTATGAAGCTGAAGCTGTAGCATATACAAAAATATATGAAGTAGCTGACGATTATGATGTGGTATTATTAGCTCCACAAATATCATATATGCTTCCTCAAATACAAAAGATGCTAGAACAACAAATAGTCTTAACAATTCCAGCAAAAATATTTGGAACATATGATGTAGCAGCCATTTTTCATCAAATAGACTATGCTCTAGCAAATAAAAAAGCAAAACAAAAGAAAAAAGCATTATCACTTAAAACAGATATAGAATATTATGAAACAATTCTATCAATTGCGATTATACGGACAAAAGAAAATATTGTTATTGCTTATCGGGTTTATGCTCCAAACTATGAAATACTTATGGAAAATGATATTGTCAAAGAAATCATGACAATGGATGATATCTTTAATACTATTGATACAATTCTAGCATTATATCCAAGTATTACAAAGATAGGATTTTCATCACCAGGAATTATTCAAGAAAATTATATACGATTACCAGTTATCAATGGTTTAAATGATTTAGATATTGGAGCAATAAAAGCACATTACAAACAAAAGATTATTTTTGGTAATGATGTTAATACTGCAATAACAGGATATTATTATTCAATGAAACAAGGAAACTTGGTATCCTTATTATTCTATCCTCAAGGATTAGATTGTGGAGTTGGAACAATTATAGATGGTCAATTGATTAAAGGTCATAAAAATTTTGCTGGGGAAGTGAAATTCTTACCTCATAATATTGAAAATGTAGATATTCATGTTAATAGAACTCCAGAAGAAATCATTGAGCATTTAAGTAAAGTTATGGCATCTATGAGTTGTGTCATTGCACCAGAAACAATTGTTGTATGTTGTCGTGCAGTTACTGATATGAAGAAATTGAAAGAAAGTGTTATGCATTATATTCCAGAGGAATATATGCCAACTATTGAGCTTATTAATAATCATCAATTAAGAGATTATAGTTTGTTAGGTCAGTTAGTATTATGTTTAAAACGGTAAAAAACATCTTGTAAATCAAGATGTTTTTTGGGAGGTTTATCTATACTGTACTTTTTTAGTTTTACAGTCACAATATTCTTTTGAAGCATAAATCTTATGGAAATGTTCAGGTTGATTGATATCTCTTGTATATCCATCATCGTCATATAAAGTGTATTCAATTTCATCTTGAACATAGCCTAGTACATATAATTCATCAAAGTTCATATCACGAGTTGTTAAAGCTGGTTTTGCAAATGGAACAATATGATTTGGTTTAATAAAGAAAATCATTTCATTAAATCCTACATGAATATAATGATTACCTTTTTCTAACTCAATTTCATCATAATCACTTAATGAACGCATTCTTATTAACTTCATATTCTCAGGAAGATAAACAAATCGTCCACGACCATTTTGTTCATAAATAGGAGCAATCATAATAGCTTCACCAACCATTAATTGATCTTCAATAAGTCTTGCTTGTTTGTCATCTTCATAATCAAAAGCTAATGGTCTAAAATAACTTTCATCAGATAATGCTGCTTTCACAAGTTCACTATATAAATAAGGAATAAAAGCATATCTTATTTCAATCATATTTTTAAATATTTCAGTATGTTTAAATGCATAAAGTTCTTGTGCACGTTGACTTTGGGAATGATTTCTCATTAATGGCGTAAAGATTCCAAATTGTACCCAACGCATTAATAATTCTTCATTGGTATCACTACCAAAGCCACCTAAATCACCACCACTATAAAGAAAACCACACAAGTTAATATTAGGCATTTGTTGAATACATAATTTTAAATGTGACCACCAAGCAAGATTATCACCAGTCCAGATTCCACTATATCTATGCATACCAATCATTGAACCACGTGAAAACAATAAAATTCTTTTCTCTGGTGAAAATCTTTCAAAAGCTTCACCTGCTGCTCTTGTTAAGTTATAACCATAAAGATTATGAACCTTATCATGTCTTACTTTTTGACCATTAATATCATGATAAAACAATTGATAATCTTTTGGATTACTAGATAACTTAGAAAACTGACCACGCATTTTAAAATAAGTAAATAAGTTTAATTCACTATCTCTTAATTCATCAACTAAACTATATGCTTCATTCAATCTTTCATCAGTATAAAAAATAGAAGGCTCATTCATATCATTCCATATCCCATCAATCCCTTTATCTAATAAGAATTGATATTGGTCTCCAAACCAATGACGATTATCTTCATTCAATACATCAACAAAATGACAATAACCAGGCCATACACCACATTTAAAGTTCTTACCATCTTTATCCTTACAAAAACGATTTTGTTTAACCCCTTCATCATAAACATGATATCCTTCTTTCACCTTAATTCCAGCATCAATAATTGGAACCATATGAACACCTTGTTCTTTAAATTCTTGAACAAGTTCTTCAAAATGAGGCAGATTCTCACGATTAATTGTAAAACTTTCATAATCTTCCATATAATCAATATCTAAATAAATAGCATCTAATGGAATCTGATTTTCTTGATATTGCTTAACAATATTTCTAAAATCATCTTCTGTTTTATACATCCAACGACTTTGATGATAACCTAATGCCCATTTTGGTGGAATATAACTTTGTCCAATTAATTGACGAAATTGTTTAGCTATATCTTTAAGATTATCTCCTTCAATTAAATAAATATCAAAATCATTATCATCACAAGTAATAATCAATTGATCAATTTCAGTTTCTCCAATATCATAACTAACAATTCCAGCAGCATCAAAAAAGACCCCTAATTGTTTTTTTCCATCAATAATAAAGAAGTTATGCGCAGCATATAAACTATTACGATCTTCAGTATGTTTAGCACCATCCATACATCTAGAAATATAAGTAAAACCACGCTTATTAATTCCCCGCATATTTTCACCTAATCCATAGATAATATCATTATCATCCATTGTATAAGTAAAAGTCATTTTTTCCTTGTTTTCCAATTGAAAAAATGCAATGTTTTCATCACAAATAGGAATTGATTTAACAATAGTATCAGTAGATATTGGTTGACCATATCTATATCTTTTTATCATTTTTATTTTCTCCTTTGCTAATTTGTAATAAAATAATATAATAAAAAATATAAATATTCTTGCATATATTATACAGAAAAATATAACAAATTTGATTTGGAGGTTTATTATGAAAAGTTTTAGAGAAAAACATAGTCATGGTGACAGATTGTTTCCCTTTGAATTTTTTGATCAAAGTGGCGAGGTTAATGAGCAAGTCTGTTTTTTACATTGGCATGATGAAATAGAGTGGCTTTATGTCTGTGAAGGAAAAATTAATATATTTGTAGATGGAATATCACATATCATCAATGCTGGGGAAATGTATGCTTTAGAACCGCATATTCTTCACTATATGATTGCGATTGAAAAAAGTCGTTATTTGACATGTGTATTTGACCGCCATTTATTAGAGTTTGCTTTAGCTGATTATGTATCTTGTCAATATATTAATCCTTTTATTGAAGGAAAATTAACAATTAAGAATCCAGTTATCTGTTCTGATTTACGGATTCAAAACACCTTTTTCAATATTTTAAATGAATACAAAAATCAACAAATCAGTTCTCAATTAAGCATTAAACTCAACTTATTATATATTTTTCAAGATCTTATCGAAAATAATTATTTAATTCCTCTAGAACAAAACAAACATAATTTATTAGCTGTAGAAAAAGTCTTACAATATATAGAAAAGAATTATCAGGAAAAAATTACCAGTCAATCTTTAGCCCAACTTGTCAATTATAACCATCAATATTTTTCAAGATACTTTAAAGAAAATACAGGTTATACACCAATTGAATATATTAATCATTATCGTATAGAAAAAGCTTGTGAATTACTTTTTGATATGGATTTATCTATATTAAGTATTAGTGTTGAATGTGGTTTTGATAGTTGTAGTTATTTTATTAAGAAGTTTAAAGAAATAAAAAGTATGTCACCTAAGCAATATCGTAAAGTCCTTTTAGAAAATTATGAAAAGGAACAAAGATATTTGATGTCAAAATCAGTAAAAAAGAGTTGAATATGAGAGAAAAAATCAAATTTGTTATATTTTTACATCTCAAATGAACAAGTAAGTTGTATTATTTTCACTTATAATACTTGTAGAACGTTTCTAAAGTAGACAGATTCTAGATGGTGTTTACTAATATTATATTTGAGGAGAAAAAATATGAAGGAAAAGTTTGAGAGTTTTTTTGAAAAGATTAGTCCAATGATTAATAAGATTTCAACCAATCGATTTTTACAAGGACTATCTGGGGGAATGATGGCAACATTACCAATTACGGTTGTTGGTTCATTTGCTTTATTATTAGTTGTTGTTCCTTTAGGACCAATTTCTACATTTATTCAAAATTCAGGTCTATCTAAAGTCTTTAATACTGTTTATACTTATACAATGGGTTTATTAGCTGTTTATATGGTCTTTTTCATTGCTAAAAACTTAGCAAATCAATATTTAAAGAATGATGATGGAATGACTGCTGCGGCCATTGCATTTTTAAGTTTTTTGATTGTAACACCATTAGGGGCAACTGCTGATGAAGTTACAGCGATTCCAACAACTTGGCTAGGTGCTCAAGGTGCATTTACAGCTATTATTGTTGCGAGTGTGAGTGTTGCTATTTATCGTTATTGTAAGGTTCATCATTTAACAATTAAAATGCCTGAAGGTGTTCCACCAATGGTATCTAATGTTTTTGAAGGAATTATTCCTTTTGTGATTGTTGCGGTTTTATTTATGGGTGTGAATTATGCTTTCTCTTTGACAAGTGTTGAATGTTTACATCAAGCTGTTTATACATTATTACAAGTTCCTATGCAATCATTAGGAGGAAGTATTTGGGCGGTTTTATTTATTGCTTTCTTTGCTCAAGTATTATGGTTCTTTGGAATTCATGGTCAAAATGTTTTATCACCATTTTATAATCCAATTTGGTTAGCTTTAGATGCAGCAAATCTTGCAGCTTATTCAACTGGAGTAGCAGGACCTAATATTGTTGGAAATGCTTTTTACAATATCTTCTGTTTTGGTGGATATCAGATTGCTTTATGTTTATTGTTATTACGTGCAAGATCTAAACAATTTAGAGAATTTGGTAAATTGGGAATTGGACCAGCAATCTTTGGGATTGGTGAACCTTTAAACTTTGGGATGCCATTGATCTTAAACTTTAAATTTATTGTTCCTTTCTTAACTAATGGGGTTTTGATGTTAGCAGTTGCCTATCTAGCAATTGCGAGTGGTCTGGTACCACATCTCAATGGTACAACGTTTGTCTTTGGGTTACCATTTGGAATAGGAGCCTTTTTAGAAGGTGGATGGAAAGTTTTAGCATTAGCTATTGTTGTTAATATTATATTACCTTACTTCTTATGGATGCCATGGGTAAAAATGGCTGATAAAGAAGCTTATCAACAAGAACAAGGTGCTCATAAGGAATAGAAATATTCCTTTTTTTCTTTATGTTAATAAGGAGTATCAATTTTCTTAAATTGTGCTATAATATGCTATACTTTATATGTTGAGAAAGGGCGATATTATGGGTAGAACAAATACAAAGAAAATGGTACAAGGAGCAATGATAGCAGCAATCTTTGGAGCGTTATCGTTGTTTAATACATATACTGGAAGTATGTTTGATGTGTTGATTTGTTATGTGATGAGTGTTCCTCTTGTTTGGTATGGTTATACTTATTCTTTAAAAGATAATATCATTGTCTGTGTTGTTTCAATGTTTGTTATTGCTATGATGGGATTGCCTTTCTTTGTTATTTCATCAATTGAGTCATGTTTAGCTGGTTTATTTATTGGTGAGGCTTTAAAACGTAAAGCTAAGAAAGAAACAATTTTATTTGGAACATTAGCAGTGACTTTCCTTAATAATATTTTGATTTATGAAGTTTTTTCAGGATTATTAGGGGTTGATCTCATTGCTGAGATGAGAGATATGTATATAACCATGATTCAACCTATATCAGCTTTATCAAATAGAATATCATTAGAGTTTTTTATAGCTTTGGCACCACTTTTTCTATTAATGGTATCAGTCATGGAAATGTATGTGATTGTTTTAATGTGTCAGATTATTTTAATGCGTTTAAATATTCAATTTCCGGGTTCATTTCATATTGCAAATATGCATTTAAGTAAACCTGTGGGATTGATTTTATCAATTGGTCTCGTGGTTTCTTATGGGTTAGTAAAATTTGGTTATGTTGATAGTATTTATTTAACTTATCTATATACAATTTGTGTTGTGGTTTTAGCTTTACAAGGATTGGCTTTTTTATCTTGGTTGTTGATTGTGAAGGAAAAAGCTAAATTTATGATGTTTGTGTTGTTGGGTTTATTTATTCCAATGGTTAATACTTTTTATGTGGTTATTGGAATCGTTGATATATTTAGTGATTTAAGAGAAAATATATTGTATAATAGACATAGCAATGATTAAAGGAGGGATGAATAATGGCAAGAAAGATTCTTCAAGCTAGAAATATTATACTAGCATTATTAATTGGAGAATGTGTTTTGTTATTTGGTTTATATCTTTTGTTAAATGGACCAATGTTATTTGCATTTGCAGTTTATGCCTTAATTAAGAATATCTTCCTATTCATTGTCTTGGCTTATCTCACGTATCTTGTGGAAACAAATAATATGAGTGTTGCTGATGCATTAGATGTTGATGCTAAGAATGCTTTGATTTTTGGTGGTATTGCTTTGATTCAATATGATGAAACAAGAAATGTTGTTTGGACAAGTGATTTGTTTAAAGAAATGAATATTAATATTGTTGGAGTTAAGTTATTAGAATGGCAACCTCATTTGGCTTCACTTTTTGAAGATGAGGATATTAAGGTTGTAGATATTAAAGGTAAGAAGTTTGAAGCTTATAACAGTAAAGAAACAAAACTTATTTATCTAAAAGATGTCACACAGTTTTTATCTTTACAACAAGATTATTTAGATCAGCAAGTTTGTATGGCTTATATTACAATTGACAATTATGAAGAAACTTTGGAAAATGCTGATGAACCGAAGATGGCGATGATTCAAGCAAAATCAAGACAGGTTATTGTTGATTGGGCTTATTCTAATGGGATTATTATTAGGCGGTTTAAATCAGGTGGTTATTTAGCTTTCTTTAATGAAAGAATTTATAAAAAACAAGTAGAAAATAAATTTGCAATATTAGATACTTTTAAAGAGATGTCTAGAGAATTAGATGAAGTTATGACTTTAAGTATTGGAATTGGCCGTGATTCAAGAGTATTAAGAGAACTTGATGATATGGCATCGGCAGCTTTGAACTTAACTTATTCTCGTGGGGGAGATCAAGTTGCTGTAAAATCAGGTGATGATAATGTAAAATTCTTTGGTGGCAATAGTGATACTTTTGAAAAGAGTAGTAAAGTTCGTGCCAGAGTTATTGCACAATCGTTAGCTGGATTGATAAAAAATTCGAGTCAAGTTCTGATTATGGGACATAAAAATTCGGATTTGGATTCATTTGGAGCGTCTTTAGGTGTTGCTAAGATTGCTAAGGCTTATGGGAAGAAAACAAATATTGTTGTTGATTTAGATTCAATTGAGAAAAAAACCAAAGATGTTGTGACGATTGTTAAATCAGATGAACGTTATAAAGGTTTGATAGTGACTTATACGGAAGCAATGGAGCGTATCAACAAGAATACTTTATTGATTATTGTGGATAATCATAAACCAAGTTTAGCTATTTCAAGTGCTTTGTTAGAGCGTGTTAGAAATAAAGTGATTATTGATCATCATCGTCGTGGTGAAGAATTTATTGAAGCACCAGTTTTAACTTATTTAGAGCCAGCGGCTTCAAGTACTGTTGAACTGGTTGTTGAATTGTGTGATTACCAAAATGTGGATTTGAATATTAATGAATTAGATGCTACTATTATGTATGCAGGTATGTTGGTTGATACGAACAACTTTAAACAAAGAGTAGGCGTTCGTACATTCCAGTCAGCTGCGCAGTTAAAAGAATTACAAGCTAATGTAACTCAAGCTTATGAATTCTTAGAAGATTCTTATGAAGATACTTTAAAGAAATTATCAATTACTCAAGAAGCATATCAATATAATGACTATATATTGATAGCATGTGGTCAAGAAAATCAAGAATATTCACGTACGATGTTAGCTAAAGCAAGTAATTCTATGCTTGAAGTAAGCAGCATTAAGGCTTCTTTTACCATTGGTCGTGTTTCTAAGACAATGGTAGCGTTAAGTGCAAGAAGTGCTAAGGATATTAATGTCCAAATTATTATGGAGAATATGGGTGGTGGTGGTCATTTTAGTATGGCTGCTGCACAATTTGAAAATCAAAGTATTGAAGAAGTAAGAGTTTTATTAGAAGAAAAAATTAAAGAATATTTAGATGATAGAGGTGAAGTATAATGAAAGTTATTTTGACTCAAGATGTAAAGAAAGTAGGAAAGAAAGGCGAAATTGTGAATGTTGCTGATGGTTATGGGCAAAACTTTTTAATTAAAAATAAGTTGGCTGTTTTAGCAACTGCACATGGTAAGGAAATTGTTGCTCAAAATAAGGAACAAGAACGTTTACAAGATTTAGAAAATAAAAAGAAAGCTGAAGAATTAAAAGCTGTTTTAGAAGGAATTACATTGGAGTTTTATTTATCTTCAGGTAAAGATGGAAAGACTTTTGGTAGTGTTTCAACAAAGAATATTGCTGAAGAATTATTGAAAAAACATGATATTAAGATTGATAAAAGAAAATTTATTAATGCAAGACCAATTCAAGCATTAGGATATACAAGATTAGAAATTGAATTGTATAAGGATGTTATTGCAACAATTAAAGTGCATTTACAAGAAAAATAAGGAGTGAGCAAGATGGCCAGAGAATATCCCCATGATATAGAAGCAGAAAGATCTTTATTAGGTTCTATGCTGATATCAAGTGACGCTTGTCAAAATATATTAAGCCTAGCAACAAAAGATGATTTCTATTTGGATAGCCATCGCATTCTTTTTGAGGCTATGCAATCTATTGATAGTCAAAATAATCCTGTTGATGTCACAACAGTAACATCTTATTTAATTGATAAGAAGTTATTGGATAAAATTGGTGGGGTTGAGTATTTATTACAATTAAGTGAATCTGTTCCAACAACTGCTCATAGTGAGTATTATTTAAAGATATTAAATGAAAAATCATTATTAAGAAGATTGATTCAAGAGTCAACTGAGATTATTGAACATGCTTATGGTGATATTGGAAATATTAATGATTTTATTGGTGAAGCAGAGAAGAATTTTTTAAATGTAACAAGAGATCGTAATGCTGGTGAATTTCAAGATGTTAAATCAGTTATTCAAAAAGTAACAGATCGCTTGGTTATGTTACAAAAGGCTGATGGAAAAATTTCTGGTGTTAAGACGGGATATTATGATCTAGATCGATTAACATCAGGCTTTCAAAAAGGTGATTTGATTATTTTAGCAGCAAGACCTTCTGTTGGAAAAACAGCTTTTGCCTTAAATGTGGCTTATAATGTTGCTTATAAATCAGATGAAGCAGTTGCTGTATTTTCATTAGAAATGCCTGCTGAACAATTAATTCAACGTATTATTTGTTCGGCTGGAAGTTTAAATGCTGAATCATTGCGTTCAGGAAGTATTTTGAAAGAAAATAACGAAAGATACTATGCTGCGGCTGATAAAGTTTCTAAATGTAATCTTTATATAGATGATACACCAGGAATTAGAGTTGGTGAAATAGCTGCTAAGTGTCGTCGTTTAAAACGTGAACAAGGCTTGAAAATGATCATTATTGACTATTTACAATTAATTTCAGGACCAGCAAATAGTCGTGAATCACGTCAACAGGAAGTTTCTGATATCTCACGTCAATTAAAGATGATTGCCAGAGAGTTAGAAGTTCCAGTTATTGCTTTAAGTCAGTTATCACGTTCAGTAGAAAAGCGTGATAATAAACGACCAGTTTTATCTGACTTAAGAGAATCTGGGGCGATTGAACAAGATGCTGATATTGTTTCATTTATTCATCGTGAAGATTATCAAGATCCTAAAAAGGAAGCAGAAACTCAAGGCGCTACAGATATTATTGTTGCTAAGCACCGTAATGGGGCATTAGCTGATATTCGTCTTGTTTTCTTGAAACAGTATAGTAAATTTGCTAATCCTGCAAGAAGTGATCAGCAAGTCAATCCATTAGAACCAACAAAAGATTTAAGAACATAATGAAAAGACTATAGTAAAATAACTTCTAAAAGTTATTTCACTACAGTCTTTTTAAGTTCTTTGATCAAATTGTTGATGGCATGATGGACAAGTTACTGTAATTTCACCTTTACCTCTAGGAACTCTAAGGTATTGATGACAGTGTGGGCATTTTAAATACTTATGCGTTTTTCTATATTTCCATTTATTTTGTTGACGTTTAAAGAATTTTCTTATTCCTGCTGTTTTTTGTAAATACCAATCATTTTCTGCACGACGTTTATAATATTGTTTAGAGAACATTCTAAACAATGTATAAATAATAATTGGATAACAAATAAATATAACCGGAGGATATACAAAAGAAATCACCGCTAAAATAATATAGAGAATAAATAAAAAATTTCCCAACTGGTCAACACCATATCTACCATACATAAAATTTCTCAACCATTTCATTTTTATCACCTGAATTCATTATAGAGATGAATTATGAATGAAATATGTACAATTATGATTTCTTTTATAGTATAATAAGATATCGTGGAGGTTGATATCATATGTATAATCAATATCGTGAAGGATGGCTTGAAGTCATATGTGGGTGTATGTTTGCGGGAAAGACAGAAGAACTCATCAGACGTATTAATGTATTATCCTTTGCTAAAAAGAATATTATTGTTTTTAAACCAAAAATTGATAATCGTTATTCGGAAACAGAAATTGTTTCACATGCTGGAACAAGAGTTCCTTGTATTGTGGTTAATGATTCTAAAGAAATTTTAAAATATGTTAAACCAGATACAGATGTTGTGGCAGTGGATGAAGTACAATTCTTTGATCATGATATTGTTGATGTTTGTGAATATTTAGCTGATCGTGGATTGCGTGTCATGGTAGCGGGGTTGGATAAAGACTTTAGAGGTGAACCATTTGGGGTTTTACCTGAACTTTTAACACGTGCTGAATTTGTTACAAAATTAACTGCTGTTTGTGCAAAATGTGGTGCTCCTGCAACCCGTACACAAAGACTTGTAGATGGTAAACCAGCATCCTTTGAAGATCCAATTGTTTTAGTTGGAGCTGTTGAACACTATGAGCCAAGGTGTCGTCATTGTCATGAAATTTTAAATAAACCACATAAATTTTAAAAGTTCACAAAAAAGACATATTTCTAGGTTATATTATTAGATGTCGAAAGACAAATACGATAGTATTGATTCCCCTCAAATCTATCATATATCCCTAAGAAAGAGATGTTTCCCCAAAGCATCTCTTTCACTTTTTTTAAAGTCCTTGAGGACTTTTTTCTTTTTCGCGTATTTTTTTAAGAAAAAACGTATAGAATAAGAAAAAAGAGGGGGAACTGTTTATGCGCCTTTGGCATCAAGATTTAATTGCATATTTACCATATCAACAATTATTAGGACAACATCGAGAAATATGTGCAATGCGAGGAAAGGGATGGAAAAGAAAACATCAAACTGTTGATTATGTTTATACCCATCCTTATCAATATTTATATCAATTTCATTTGTTAGTTATTCAAGAAATGGAAAAAAGAGGCTATCAGGTTAATCCATTGTGGAAAGATCCTTGTTATAGAGGGATACAGCTAGGATACGAAGTTTCTGAAATGACTTTCTGTCAAGATATCCAAGTATCTTCACCTATATATCCAGAACATAACGAAGCTTATCTTAAAGAATGTTTAGACAATCTTCACCAAAAAGGGATTGATATTTCATTATAAGTTCACAACAATTACAAATAATGTTCATACATGGTTCATATTGACACGGTATATTAAAAGTGTAAAGAATCTTGACTTTCGAAGCAGATATATTGAATAAATGAGTACTATAAAAGGGAAAAACCTTGATTATATAAGGTGTTTTCCCTTTTTTGATATGCA
>NZ_SMCQ01000018.1 GCF_004343035.1 Longibaculum muris | reverse complement strand
AAGATAATAACAACAGTTCAACAGATTCCAATAAAAAAGACACTTCCAGCTCCAATTCTGGAAACTCTGGAAACAGCGGTTCCGACAAGCCGAGCCAGCCTGCTCACCAGCATTCGTGGAAACAGCACACCGCACAGAAGTGGGTGTCCAACATGGTGACGGTTCCCGACTATGAAACTCAGAAAGTGCCTGTAGGCAATCGTTACATCTTCTTCTACGACGGTTACACAACGGATAACATCAACGACGCTAAAGCTCACGCTAAAGAACTTATTCTTGCGGGCGTCGACGACGGTTACCGTACGGAAACCATCTACGAAACAAAACAGGTTCAGGTCGGTTCCCATCAGGAAGACCATGGTCACAACGAGACCTATGTCGACTACGAATACTGCGACTGCGGTGCCCGCCGTTAATTACAGTACTTCACGAATATAAAAAATCAAGGGATATTTCAATACGAATGAATGAAATATCCCTTTTGTATATTCTGTTTATGTCAATCCTAACTTTTCGAGTACCTGCGGTATAGGGATTGGCATATTTTTAGTTTGTCATAAACAAGGCTCTTCGTTTGTAGTAAATGTGTAGTAAAACTCAACTGTTTTTCCTCTCAAAGTGGCTTAAGCCCTTGATTTTCCGCCACTTTTGAGAAAGTATTTAATTTTTGAAGTGAAATATTATTCATATTTGAGTTGTGAATAAATTTATAATGATTAAAGATGAAAAAAATAGCTTAACATTCAATTCATATGGGTGTATTATAGTAAAAAAGGTGATAAATATGGATAGAATTGAAAAAAGAATAGCAATTTTGTATGGTTTAAGAAGAAATCGAATCAATCAATTACTAGAATCATATCATTTAACTTATGAAGATTATGAAATTATTTTAGCTTTACACTATGCTGAAGGATTATCAGTAGAAGAAATAGAAGCTGAAACAAAGATTGATTTAAGATTATTAAAGCTTATTTTAAAACATTTAGTAGAAAAGAATTTTATTGAAATCAAGGATGATAAACTATTTTTAAGTGAAGATACACAAAAAATATATCCACAAATCAAACGAGCAATTAAAGATAATAATGATGAACTTATTAAATCACTTACATTGGATGAATTTCATGATATTATCGAAAAATTAGATAGATTAATTGAATGTTATGAATAGGGGAAAATCTTTTTTAAGATTCGCCCTTTTTTTGCTTTTGTATATAAAAAGCGATATAATTATCTTAATAAAGATATTCCAAAGAGGTGATTTTCATGGATTTAAAGAAAAAAATACTTATTATTGTACTAGTGATTGGAGTATTTTTATGTAGTTTTACTATCTTAATTGTGACTTATCGTAATAAACTAGAAAATGCCTTTGATGTTTTAGCTTCTAAAAATCTAGAATCTTTTAATGAAACACAAAAAGTAGAATTAGAAGCTCATATCCAAGATGTTCATAATACAATGAATTCAGTTATATTTGATACACCTAAGAATCAAAAGGAAATTTTAGAAAAAATAGCTCATGTAGAATCATTGCATTTAAATTATGAAATTCATTATTTATCTTCACAACAATTAGCTTTATATACTGATCAAAAAGATAAAGAATTTTTATCAAATTTAAAACTTAATGATTTTATATTAAAAGAGTATCAAAATAAAAATGAAAAATCAAAATTCATTGTTATGTTAACACCTATTTATATAAATCAAAAAATGAGTGGAATTATTTATTCTTTATTAGAAGTAGAAAACTTATTATCTACTTCACAATCAGGTTTTTTAAGAAATGATATAGAGTGGTATTTATTGACAAATGAAGGAAGAACAGTTACAAATGATTCAATTGCTCTTATCGATAACTTAAAGTCAGTTACTCAAGAAACAGAAACTATAGATTCAATTATCAATGACTTAAAAAATAATAAATCAGGAAGTCAAGTTCTAAAATTAGATAATGAAAAATATTATGCTGCTTACTTGCCTTTAGCACATAATGACTGGTATTTATTTTCCATGACAAATAGTCATGAATTAGATGAATTGATGTCAAGTTTATCTTATGAATCAGGAGTTTTAACAAGTATAGTCTTTACTTTTATAGGGATTACTTTAATAGCATTACTTTATTTTGTATATCATGATCAAAAGAAAAAGAATTTAAATGAAAAACGTTTTCAATTGCTTGCTAATTTTAGTGATGTCGTTGTTGCTGAATATGATATTAAAAAAGATATTTTGAAATTTACTTCTAATGCTAAAAAAATGTTAAATCTTGAGCATCTTGTTTTCCATAACTTTAGAAGCATTATTCGTCAAAGTGATCTGATACATCCTGATGATTATTTAACAGTTTTAAATACATTTGAAAAGATGAGCCAAGGAGAAGTGAATGATCCTTATGAAGTGAGAATGAAGTTTTCTGATGGAATGTATAAATGGTGCAAGATTGATTATGCATTGTTATTTGATGATAATAAAAAGAGTGTAAAACCAGTAGGGATTGTTTATAAGATTACTGATAATTCAAAGGAACATGCTATGGTTGAAGAATTACAGGAAAAATCAAGACGAGATGATTTAACAGGGCTTTATTTGAAAAATAGTTTTGTAGAGTTGGTACAACAATTATTGAAAGAAAATCAATTAGGAACTTTTATTATCTTAGATTTAGATGATTTTAAATGTATTAATGATGAGTATGGACATACGGTTGGAGATAAATGTTTACTCGCATTTGCTGATATTTTGAAATCTCAATTTAGAGAAGATGATATCTTAGGGCGTTATGGTGGCGATGAGTTTGAAATTTTTGCTAGAGGTTTAACAGATAAACAAGTTCTTTTAGAAAAACTAGAGACTTTGATGAAAAAACTTAATGAGATTCATATTCAAGATATTTCATTAAAGTGTAGTATAGGAGCAACGATTGTAAAGGAAGATATGCTTTATGCGGATATTTTCAATCAAAGTGATGAAGCTTTATATGAGGCTAAAAAAATTGGTAAAAACCAATATATTATTAAGGAATAAGGGAAAAGATAAATTTATCTTTTCCTTTTCATTCAAAATATGAAACAAACTTTCTTTCTTGAATGATTTATCTTATACTTGTTAAAGAGGTGAGAATATGGGAAGAAAAGCAATATTTTTAGATGTTGATGGAACATTGACTTTACCTAATGGACAAGTTTCTCCAAAAGTAGAAGAAGCTATTTCAAAAGTCAGAAAGAATGGTCATTATGTATTTTTATGTACAGGTAGAAATAAAGCGGGGGTTCGTGCATTAATGCCGATTGGTTTTGATGGGATTATTTGTAGTGCAGGTGGGTATATTGAAATGAATGGAGATAAAGTTTATGAATCTTCACTAAGTCAAGAGGATCTCCAACTAGCAAGAGATGTTTTTGATCAACATCATATTATGTATAATCTTGAAGCAACACATATGACTTTTCAGGATGAAGAAATGAATAAAGAATTTATTAAGCATCGTTTAACTGATGAAAGATTAAATTCAGAAATGATTAGATTATTAAATGAACAAAAAGATCGTTTTAACATTCATTCATTAGAAGAATATGAAAACAATCCTCAACCTATTCAAAAATTATGTTTTATGTGTGATGATATACAAAAACTAGAAAAACCAAAAGAAATATTATCAGAAAAATTTAATTTCATTATTCATGAAATCTTTTCTCAAGATGTTATTAATGGGGAGATTATTATCAAAGGAACAAATAAAGGAAATGCAGTTCAATTTGTTACTGAAAAACTTGGTTTATCATTAGAAGATACAATTGGTTTTGGTGATAGTATGAATGATTATGAAATGATTAAAGTTTGTCATCATGCTGTAGTGATGGGAAATGGTGTTAAAGAATTGAAACAGTATGCATCATCAATTTGTGAAAGTGTTGAAGATGATGGAATTTATCATGAATTAAAAAGATTAGGATTATTAAACTAAAAGAGAGCCTTATGCATCAAGGCTCTCTTTATAAATATCAAATGAACTAGCAACTAAGAGATATAAGAATCCCGTTTGGACAAAGAAGATTGTATAATCCAACATTCCATGAATAAAAATCATAATCGTAAAAGCAACCATTAAGGCAACAAGTGATTTATCAATATTCTTTTTCCATAAGCGATATAATCTTTTTATATTTTCAGCAATAAATGGTGCAATTGTTAATAATCCAACAACCCCAAAACAAAGCACTGGATCTAAGTAAATACTATGAGCATGCTCTGTAGGATGACCGTGATATAAAGGATAGATATGTATATATGTCATAGGACCTTCTCCAAATAAAGGATGTGTCTTAATATTAGCAATCGCAACTTCCCAAATATTTTGACGAGTCATAAAATAAGCAACAATATTATCAACTCTAGGGAATTTCGATGGATTAAAGATAAAATAAATACAAACTAACATCATACATGCAAATATACATGCACAAGTTCTATAGCGTTTATCAATAATCAACATAATCAATATCCCTCCAGCAATAGCTGGCCATGCTGTACGACATGCTGTTAACAATAACATAAATAAATTAATCGCAATAATACAAACATAATATAGGAATTTTTTAAAATTCTTTCTTATACTTGGTAATTTTAAGATCTTATAAAATGCTAAACATACAAAGAATTCAATCATCATTGCATAATAGTTTGCATTAAAGAAAACAGAATTAATACGATCTTGTGGTTTATTAAAAATAACAATTTCTAATTGATCAATATTAACTTTATTTAAAATACCAATATATTCAATCAACCCATAAAAAGCTGCAAAAGCACTTAAAACAATAATACAATCAACAATAAATTCAAATAACTCACTTGTAATATGAATACGATAATATAAAAGAAAAGATAAAATTGCTAAAATTCCAATACTACAAGCAGCACCATAAAAATTTTGATACAACAAAGAAACAATTAAGCTCAACCCACAAAAATAAATAATATAACGACTCTTAGGAATCTGTCGATAAGCTTCCTGAATTTCTCCTTTCCATAAAAGACGTAGTGTTAAAAAGATTAAAACTGCACCACACATATAAAAAGGAAGAAACAATGATAATATCGCTACCACAATATATCTTTGATGATGATTAAAATGTTCTTTGAGATAATCTATTCCAAAAATAATAAACACCTCCCAAAAATGCACCTTTATTTTACAACATTTCTAAATTTATGTATACTATAAAAAGTCAACATAACAAAAATGTAAGAAATAAATTGACGGAAAGAGGACAAAATGTACAAATATCTATATATTTATAACTATTCACCCCATGAACAAGAGCTTTGTGAAATGGAATTTAGACAAATATTTCATACTCAAATGAAATCAAAATATTATTTTACGAATCAATTCTTTGATTATACGAGAAGTGTTTTTATCAAAGGAAGATTGGATATCTTTCAATCATCACAAAACTTTGATGAAATTGTTGCTTATATCGAACAAGCAAAATTATGTTACTATGATTTTAAGGTCATATATCTAAAAAATGAAATAACACATGTACATTATCAAGAAACGATTGAAAACTGTAAAAGAGTTGCTTTACCGATTGACGGCTCTGTTAATATGCAAAATCCTAAAGTTGTTTTTGCAATAACCAAAATAGAAGATACATGGTATTTTGGAATTTATCATGATGAAGTGAATTGGAGTGATCATTATGAAAAGCCACATTCTTATTCTCATTCTTTAAATTTAAGAGATGCAAGAACAATCGTTAATATAGCAGTTGGAAATGATTTATCTTTAAAAGTCATTGATCCTTGTTGTGGAGTAGGAACTGTTGTTTTAGAAGCTTTAAGTATGGGAATTGATATTGAAGGATATGATATTAATCGTTATGTTTCTTATCAGGCAAGACTTAATTTAGAACATTATGGTTATGATCCATTAGTAATACAAAAACAAGATATGTTAACGATTGATAAAAAATATGATGTGACGATAATAGATATTCCTTATGGTGTCTATAGTCCTTTTTCCTATGAACAACAACTTGAACTTTTAAAAGGAACATTATCATTAGCTCCAAAGCTTTTACTTGTTTCACATATTCCTATGAATCAAGAATTAGAGACTATGGGATATACCATTTTAGATCGGGCAATGATTAAAAAAGGAAATTTTCAAAGATACATGACGCTATGCTTTCAAAAAGCGATATAATTCGTTATAATAAAAGCGAGGTGAGGGGAATGAAGCATATTTTTATGATGAAATATACAAAAAAACATCATGATTTTGAGAGTTGTATTCATGAGGTTATGAGTGGATATGATTATGAGGTTGTTTATCGTAACTGTTTGGCTGATAGTCAAAAATATGTAAGAAATGTAAAAGAAAAGGCAAGATTTTATATAGCTGGTGGGGATGGTACAATTCATGGCTTGATTCAATGTTTGATTGATACTGAACATGAGATTGTCGTTTTACCAATGGGAACAGGAAATGATTTTTGTCGGACTCTAACATCCATGAAAAAACCAAAGAAAATTCTTGAAGAATCTTTGCAATATGGAACACAAAAAGTCGACGCTATTGCTTTAAATGATACATATTATATCAATGCTGCTTGTTTTGGGTTAGACAGTGTAATTGCTAATCACGTGCATGATACCCCTAATATTCCACTTGTACCAGATTCAAAAAGCTATATCATATCGATTTTACAAAATACAATGAAATATAAAGATCATAGTGTCACTATTTATAGTGATGGAAAATTATTGTATCAAGGCAATATGATTTTATGTACTTTGAATAATGCACAATATTATGGTGGGGGATTTCAAATTATTCCACATGCTGATATTCAAGATGGTTATATGGATATTTGTGTTGTTGATCAAGTACCGAAATGGAAGATTCCCTATATGGTTGAACGTTTAGTAAGACATAAATTAAATGGGCGTAAAGATGTTCATTATTTCCGGGTAAAAAATGCAAAAGTCATTTGTCAATATGCTTGTAATATTGATGGTGAAGAAAAACAATATGATCATTATGATTTTCAAATCAAACCAGAGTGTTTAAATATTGTAACATTTAAAAAACCAAGCAATTAAGCTTGGTTTTCATATTCTTCAGCAAAGAAAACTTGATGCCATAAAGAGAAACAATAAACAGTCCAAATCTTCTTATAATAATCATGTTTTTGATTTTTGTGATCTTCTAACATAGAAATTAATTTTTGATCATCAAATAATTTTTTAATAATTGGAGTTTGTAAACCAGCATAGACTTTTTGATAAAGATCTTCTTCTCTCATCCATTCTCTTAAAGGGACTGGGAATCCAAGTTTCTTTTTCTTATAAGCTTCATTAGGAATGACTTTTCTAGCTGCTTCTCTTAATAAAACTTTGGTATTTTCAGGAGTTACTTTCTGATTATCTTTTAACATACTTGCTACATGAAAGACTTCTTTATCAGTAAAAGGAACACGACTTTCAATTGAATGCGCCATTGTCATCTTATCACCTTTTTGTAAGATATCTTTAATAAACCATGTTTGTAAATCAAAAGCTTGTCTTTTTTGAATATTTGTAGCATGCCCTTGATTTTTAAAGATATCACCAACAATTTCCTGATGAGAATGGAAATGACTTGTATCTCTTAATAAATGCTTACAATCATTTTCAGAGAATACAGGATTAACACCTACATAATAATCTTCAACACGTTCACCATTTCTAATCAAGAAAGGAATACCTTTGACAGTTGGTAAATGTTTACAGATTTTAGAAATCAAATGGCGAATCCCAAAAGGAATCTTACCATAGAATCCACTATCAATATCTCCACGATATGTATTATATCCACCAAAGAACTCATCAGCCCCTTCACCAGATAAAACAACTTTAACATCATGACTAGCAAGTTCACTCACAAAATACAAGGCAACAGCAGCTGGATCAGCTGTTGGTTCATCTAAGTGATACATAATTTTTGGTAAAACATTTAAATATTCTTCTTTACTAATAATCTTACTCTTATTTTCAATACCTAATTGTTGTGTTAAATCTTTAGCATAACCAATTTCATTATATCTTTCATCATTATATCCAACAGTATAAGTATGTTGTGGTCTTGCAAGTGAAACAAGATAAGATGAATCAATACCACTACTTAAAAATGATCCAACTTCAACATCCGCAAGTAAATGGTGTTTGACTGAATCTTTCATAATTTGATCAATAGCTTCAACCATTTCTTGATTACTCTTGTATTGATCAGCAAATTGAATAGAATAATAACGTTTCATTTCAATCTTTTGATCTTTATAAATAAAATAATGTCCAGGTAACAACTGTTTTACATTCTTAAAGAATGTATTTTCACCAGATACAAAATTCATTTTTAAATAAATATCCAAAACATCTGTATTTAATTCTTTCTTAAAATCAGGATGATCTAAGAAACTCTTAATTTCACTACCAAATAACAAATGTTCTTTATCGTAGTAATAATAAAAAGGTTTAATTCCAAAATGATCTCTAGCACAGAATAATTCATGAGTTGAAGTATCATATAAAGCAAAAGCAAACATACCTCTTAAATAATTCACAATTTCATAACGATATTCTTCAAAACCATGTAACAATACTTCTGTATCACTATTAGTTTTAAAATGATGACCTTTTTCTTCTAATTCTTTTCTTAATTCTAAATAGTTATATATCTCCCCATTAAAAACAACTACAAGATGATTTGTTTTCATAGGTTGATTCCCACCGGCTAAATCAATAATAGATAAACGACGATGCCCTAAAGCAACATTTTCATCAATATATTGACCTTCACCATCAGGTCCTCTATGCGCAATACGCTCCATCATTTTCTTTAAGACTTCAGGAGCATTTTCATTAACTGGAGCAAATCCTACTATTCCACACATTTATATCACATCCTTTGCGAAAGCATTATACCATTTTTTTTAGACTAGGTGTAAAAAATATTAAAAATAAATGAAAAGAGGATTTTACTCCTCATTAACATCAACATACAACTCTACATAACCACATGATTTACAAACAGCAGCCTTTAAGGGAAATTCCTTTTTTTTAAGATCCTCTTTCTTTTCCACAACAACAAAATCACTAATTGCTTGAGCCGTATCTTTGACATAACAATCTTCTTTCATTTCCTTATGACACCTTGGACATTTTCTCACTTTTCTTCACCTCTACATATTATTATACAGAAAATAAAACTTAAAACAAACATCAAAAAGAAAATATATAAAATCTTTTACAAAAGGGATAATATGATATAATCAATGTAATATAAGGAGAAGCAAATGAATACAAAAATTTATGAATTTGATGCAGTTATTCAAAAAGTTCCCAATATAGATGGAGCTTATATAGAATTTCCCTATGATGTTAAAAAAGAATTTGGCAAAGGACGAGTGAAAGTCACAGTAACTTTTGATCATGTTATTTATCAAGGGAGTTTAGTACGAATGAAAACACCAGGGCATATTATTGGGTTACGTAAAGATATACGTGCGCAAATTCAAAAACAGCCTGGAGATATTGTTCATGTGAAAATTCAAGAAAGAGAATGATAGGTATGAAATTATTGTTGATATATTTGGTGATTATGAATGTGATTGGTTTTATAATGATGGCAGTGGATAAATATAAAGCTAAACATCATGCATGGCGTATAAATGAAAAGTCATTTTTCTTGATTAGTCTTATAGGTGGAAGTTTAGGGACAATCATAGGAATGTATACTTTTCATCATAAGACAAAACATTGGTATTTTGTTTATGGATTACCAATTATTTTGTTAGGACAAGTGGGATTATGGATTCTATATCTTAGGTGTTTATAAGATGAGAATGATTGTGGAGGTCAAGCTTGCTTTTATAAATAAAAAGTGTTAATCTAAAGGTAGTTATATGACTGACGGAAGTGGAATTGACCACAGGAAATATAATGTTAAGAGCCGACCGTCTGGGCAAAGAGTCCAGATTGCGGCTCTTTTTCAATAAATCGTTGAGGAGGAAAAATAATGAAGGAGTTAGAATTAAAGTATGGATGTAATCCTAATCAAAAACCAGCAAGGGTTTATATGAAAGATGGTGAATTACCTATTCAAATCTTAAATGGAAAAGCTGGGTATATTAACTTATTGGATGCATTCAATAGCTGGCAATTGGTTAAAGAATTAAAAGAAGCTACAGGATTACCTAGTGCTGCAAGTTTTAAGCATGTTTCTCCAGCTGGAGCGGCTGTATATGTTCCATTAGATGAGACATTAGAAAAGATTTATTTTACTGAAGGTTTAAAATTATCTCCGATTGCTGTGGCATATGTGAGAGCACGTGGAAGTGATCGTATGTCTAGTTATGGTGACTTTGCAGCTTTAAGTGATGAATGTGATGAATCATGTGCAAGATATTTGTCAAGAGAGGTGAGTGATGGAGTTATTGCTCCTTCTTATACAAAAGAAGCCTTAGAGATTTTAAAGAAAAAGAAAAAAGGAAATTATTTGATAATTCAAATTGATCCTGATTATGTACCTAATGAGATTGAAACAAAAGATGTTTTTGGTATAACTTTTGAACAAGGAAGAAACAATGCAAAAATCACAGAAGATTTATTTGAAGATATTCCAACACAAAATAAAGAATTACCTAAAGGGGCAAAACGAGATTTATTAATCTCAATGATTACTTTAAAATATACCCAATCCAATTCAGTATGCTATGTGAAAGATGGACAAGCAATAGGGATTGGAGCTGGTCAACAATCACGTATTCATTGTACAAGACTTGCTGGTAGTAAAGCTGATACTTGGTATTTACGCCAACATCCAAAAGTTTTAAACTTACCATTTAAAGATAAGATTCGTCGTGCTGATCGTGATAATACAATTGATGTCTATATGTCAGATGATTATGAAGATGTCTTAAGTGATGGAATGTGGCAACAGTTTTTTACTGAACAGCCAACCCCTCTTACTAGAGAAGAAAAGAAAGAATGGTTAGCCACTTTAACTGATGTTTCTTTAGGTTCAGATGCGTTCTTCCCATTTGGGGATAATATTGAACGCGCATATAAAAGTGGAGTGAAATATGTAGCTCAGGCAGGTGGAAGCATTAGAGATGACCATGTGATTGAAACTTGTGATAAATATCAGATTGTTATGGCTTGTACACATCTTCGTTTATTTCATCATTAAAAAATATCTTTGAAAATTTTGTTATAGATATTATAATTGGGATAGGAATATATTTTGGCATAGGAGAATGAGTATGGATGAAAAATTAATGATGATAAAAGCGCTGTGTCTTAAAGAAACGAGTAAGGATCCAATAGAAATTGCTGTGAAAATGATGAAGAATGAAATGATTCATATGCATGGACCAGAACATCATATTTTAGATGGTTCAGCTTTATTGACTGCAATTCATAATGTTGAACCAAGTTTTGATTTAGCGACGGCTTTAGATGAACTTGCAAATCGTGGCTTAAAGATGCCAGGGGCAACATGTGGACAATGGGGAATATGCGGTTCGGCTTCATCAATAGGGGCAGCTTTAGCAATTATTCATGATACTGGACCTTTATCAAATAATGAATATTATAAGGATAATATGCGTCTAACTTCACAAGCTTTAAGTCATATTGGTGAAATTGGTGGACCAAGATGTTGTAAGAGAAATGCTTTTCTTTCTTTACAAACAGCGATAGCTTTTGTGAAGGATAAATATGGTATCGAATTAGCAAGTCATCAAGTTGAATGTGAATTTTCTCATAGAAATAAACAATGTATCAAAGAACGTTGTCCCTTTCATAAAAAATAATAAAAAGGAAATAAGCCCATGATATCTAGCAAATGAGCTTGTTTCCTTTTTTCTAACATCAAAAAACCGTTATTTTCCATTTTTTTAGACAGAATATGTGTTATAATGAGGACAGGATGGTGATAAGATGATAAAACTCGAAAATGTTACAAAAGTTTATAAAACTGGCGTAAGAGCCGTTAACAATATGAATGTCAATATTGGTCCTGGTGAATTTGTTTATGTAATTGGACCTACTGGAGCAGGAAAATCTACTTTTATTAAGTTATTATATAGAGAAGAAAAAGCAACTTCTGGTAAAGTTATTGTTGCTGGAGAGGATGTTTCTAAGATTAAAGATCGTAAGGTTCCTTATTTTAGAAGAAATATCGGAATTGTCTTTCAAAACTTTAGACTTTTACCAAAAAAGACTGTTTTTGAAAACATTGCTTTTGCTTTAGAGGTAACTGATACACCTAAAGTAGAAATTAGAAAAAAGGTCAGAAGAACATTAGAACTTGTTGGTCTTGAAGATAAAGCTAATGCTTTTCCACATGAATTATCTGGTGGACAACAACAACGTGTTGCAATCGCAAGAGCTATCGTTAATAATCCTAAAGTTTTAATTGCTGATGAACCAACAGGAAACCTTGATCCTGATACATCTGTAGAAATCATTGAACTTCTAGAACGGATTAATGAAGTGAATCATACAACAATCTTAGTTGTTACGCATGATAAAGAAATTGTTCAAAAATACAAGAAAAGAACAATCTTAATTGAAGATGGATGCATTAAAACAGATACAAGTGTAGGAGGTTATGTAGATGGAGTTCATTAGTTGTGTAAAAAACTTTCCAAAACACTGTAAAACAGCTTTTCAAAATATTTGGAGAAATGGTGTTATGTCTGTTTCATCTATTTTTGCTGTGACAATTACATTGATTTTGATTGCTGTGATTGGTGTTATTGCGATTAATATTCAAGATATGACTTATAGTATTGAAGATAATTTAACGATTTATGCCAAGGTTGATCGTGAATTAACAGATAAACAAGCACAAAAAATTCAACCACAAATTGAAAAAATTGCAGGAGTTAAAAAAGTTACATTTTCTTCTAAAGCAGATGAATTAGATAAAATGATTGCTCAACAAGATGATGATGGTAAAAAATTATTTGAAACATATCGTAAGAACAATCCTCTTGGTGCAGCTTTTGTTGTAGAAGTAAAAGATGCCAAACATATTGATAATGTTGCGAGTCAGATTGGTGATATTGAACATATCAATGAACCTCAATATGGTGGAAGTTCAACAAATTCATTAGTCAACAGTTTAGAGGCTGTGCGTAATGGAGGAGCTATCT
Source organism: Longibaculum muris (assembly GCF_004343035.1). Lineage (GTDB taxonomy): Bacteria > Bacillota_I > Bacilli_A > Erysipelotrichales > Coprobacillaceae > Longibaculum > Longibaculum muris. The sequence goes on along the minus strand of NZ_SMCQ01000018.1, from coordinate 48,403 downwards.
TTGTTGTCGGGTTAACTGTAGTAGCTTTATTTATGATTGCGAATACAATTAAGATTACAATTACTTCAAGACAAACAGAAATAAGCATTATGCGTATGGTTGGAGCAAGCAACTGGTATATTCGTTTGCCATATATGTTAGAAGGAATCTTTATTGGAATTATTGGAGCAATTATTCCTATCTTAGTTGTTTATTTTGGTTATAATTTCTTCTATGAGAGTGCTTCAACATTTTTACCTGTGATGTTTTCTTTAAGAGAACCTTATCCATTTATCTGGCAATGTGCTGGTTTATTAGTTGGATTAGGTAGTGGTGTTGGTTTAATTGGAAGTTTTGTTTCAGTAAGAAAATTCTTGAAATTCTAGATGAGTCTATAGGCTCATCTTTTTTGAATAGCAGATATATGGAGGTAGTTATGAAAAGATTAATATTGATTGGAGGGACAATGGGAGTTGGAAAAACAGCAACTTCCTCTTTGTTAAAATATCAATTAGATAATTGTGTTTTTTTAGATGGTGATTGGTGTTGGGATATGCATCCTTTTATTGTTGATGAAGAAACAAAAACAATGGTGATGAATAATATTGTTTATCAATTAAATCAATTTATTCATTGTTCAAAGATAGAAAATATTATCTTTTGTTGGGTGATGCATCAACAAAGTATTATTGATGAGCTTTTATCAAGATTAGATGTATCAAATTGTGAGGTTTATCCTATTTCTTTAATATGTTCAAAAGAAGCCTTAGAAAAACATATTCAAAAAGATATTGATTTAGGAATAAGAAAAGCAGATGTGCTAAAAAGAAGTGTAGAAAGACTTTCTATGTATCATGATTTAAATACTATTAAAGTTGATATAACACATTTAACAATTGAACAAACAGTAGAAAAAATCTGTGACATAATTCATGCCTAGTATGAGAATCGTTTGACTTCAACATATATTTTCCTTATAATAGGTGATATGTAAAGGCAGGGACTAGTATGTTTACAAAAAAAGAAATCTTTAGTATTCCAAATATTTTGTGTTATTTTAGAATTGCATTAGTACCAGTGTTTTTGTATGCTTATTTTACTGCGGAAACAAGTGGGGGACATTTTTTATCAGCTGGAATACTTATATTATCTAGTTTAAGTGATTTCTTTGATGGTTATATTGCTAGAAAATATGATATGATTACTGAACTTGGTAAACTGATTGATCCTGTAGCTGATAAATTAACTCAATTTGTTGTGGCATGTACACTTATGTATACCTATCCTGCTTATGCGTGGTTAGTTGCAATTATTGTTTTAAAGGATGGTATGTTGTTGTTTGTAGGATGGTTTATTTATCGTAAAAAGGGGCGACATTTGGCGCAAGCAGAAATGCCTGGGAAAATCGCAACGGCTGTATTCTTTGTTGTTTCTATATTATTGATTGCTTTCTATATACCTAATACAATTGCATCAACTGTGATGATTTATTCAACTGTTGCTTTAATGGCAATAGCAATGATTTATTATGGACAAGGATTATATCATTTATATAAAGAAGATTAGAAATCAGCTTATGGCTGATTTTTTCTATTTCCTCGGCAATAAACGACATATAATTATATTATTAGCGAATAAACATATATTTCTTGATTGTTTTCTTGTATAATAAAATCAGGTGATGAACATGGGAAGTAATCGGGAATTAAAAGAATTATGTTATATGGAAGCATTAGAGGATAGTGTTGTTTCTGTTGAAATGATATTGAATAGACTGAATCAAATTGAACAAAAGAAAGGTGTCTTTGATGCTTATATTTTATCACATGATCGTTCTAAAACTGTTTTGGATTTAGAACTCTCCTTAGCAACACTTTGTATATTACTTAGGAAAATGTCAGAAAATTTATTTATTGTCACACCTGAGGAATTAAGACGGGATATGAATAGTATTATTCATTCCAATCGATTTGAGTATACGCGTTTAGAAGTTGTTGTTTATTCACAAAAGGGTAGAGAACCAATTGATTTACAAGGTTTATTGAATTTTTGTCATGCGATTCTTAAGAGTGACAAAGTTCGTAGATAATTTATGATATAGTCATCATGGTGATGATAATGAATTTAAGAAAAAATCTAGGTATTATTATGATGATGTTAGGTGTTTTGTTGACAATTAATCAAGGTGAACAACAAAAGGATTTAATAAAACAAATTGAGGTGATGGTGAAAACATATTGGCCATTGATATTGAGTTTTATTGGAATTTATATGATATCTACACCAGTGAAAAGAAGAAAGTAATATGGGTTCTTGTCTATATTGAGGATAGGAACTTTCTTTGTTTTATTGAATAAAAATATAAAAATCTAAGGTGTTTTTGACTTATGTGAAAAAATTCATCTTATAACTTTATTTTTTGGTTATAATTTTGTATAATGAGCGCATATGGAGGTATATGAAATGAAAAAGAGACCAGTGGTTTTATGTATTTTAGATGGTTATGGTTTAACTGAAAGAGTTGATGGAAATGCTGTGAAATTAGCAAATACACCAAACTTAGATGATTTAATGGCAATGTATCCAACAACAACTCTTAAAGCAAGTGGAAATGCAGTCGGATTACCAGAAGGACAAATGGGAAATAGTGAAGTTGGACACTTAAATATTGGTGCTGGTAGAATTGTTTATCAATCATTAACTTTAATTAATAAAGCTGTTGAAGATGGAACTTTCTTTACAAATGAAACTTTCTTAAAAGCAATCAATCATGCCAAAGAAAATAATTCAAAATTACATATTTGGGGATTATTATCAAATGGTGGTGTTCACTCATCAAATGAACATATCTATGCATTATTAAAATTAGCTAAAGATCAAGGTTTAGAAAAAGTTTATGTGCATGCATTCTTAGATGGTAGAGATGTTGCTCCTGATAGTGGTGCTGATTTCGTTCAAGAATTACAAGATAAGATGAATGAAATTGGTGTTGGACAAATCGCTTCTATCTCTGGTAGATATTATGCTATGGATAGAGATAAGAGAATGGATCGTGTTGAATTAGCTTATAATGCATTAGTTGGTAAATCTGGAGAAACATATAGTGATCCAGTTCAATATGTTAAAGATTCATATGCAAAAGAAGTTTACGATGAATTTGTTATTCCTGGATATAATCCAGCAACTGATGGTGCTGTAAGCGATAATGATTCTATTATCTTTGCTAACTTTAGACCTGATAGAGCTATTCAAATGTCTAATGTTTTCACTGCTGATGTTTATGAAGATTTTAAACCAGCAGATAAACCAACAAATATTTTCTTTGTATGTATGATGCGTTATGCTGACACTGTTAATGGTGAAATTGCATTCCATTCATTAGATTTAACAAATACTTTAGGTGATTACTTATCAGCTCAAGGTTTGAAACAATTAAGAATTGCTGAAACTGAAAAATATGCTCATGTTACATTCTTCATGGATGGTGGAGTTGATAAAGAAATCGAAGGAGCAACTCGTGTTTTAATCAATTCACCAAAAGTTGCCACTTATGATTTACAACCTGAAATGAGTGCTTATGAAGTGAAAGATGCATTACTTGCAGAATTAGATAAAGATATTCATGATGTTGTGATTGTAAACTTTGCAAACTGTGATATGGTTGGACATACTGGAATTATTCCAGCAGCTATTAAAGCAGTGAGTGTTGTTGATGAATGTGTTGGTGAAGTTTATGAAAAAGTTCTTGAATTAGGTGGAACTATGTTAATTACTGCTGATCATGGAAATAGTGAAAGATTATTAGATGAAGATGATAATCCATTCACAGCTCATACAACAAATCCAGTACCATTAATTCTTACAAATACACATTTAGAATTAAGAGAAGATGGTAAACTTGGAGATTTAGCTCCAACAATCTTACAATTATTAGGATTACCACAACCTAAAGAAATGACTGGAGAAAGTCTATTAAAATAGGAGATTCTAAGGAATCTCTTTTTTTCTTCTTTTGAATACATAAATCTTGTATAATAAAAGAGGTGATGAAACATGAATTTAATAGAACGTTTAAAAAATCAAGAGAAAATGAATGAAACTCAACAAAGTATTAGTCAATATATATTACAACATAGTGAAGAAATACCTCAAATGAGTGCTCGAACACTGGCTAAAAAAACTTATACCAATGCTTCAACAATTATTAGATTTATTAAGAAATTAGGTTATGAGAATTATAATGATTTTAAAGTTCATCTGGTTCGTGATTTAAAGGATGCTCAATTAGAAGATGTAAAAATAAGAGAAAAAGAAATGAGTATTTCAATTATTGATAAAATCAGTGAATTAGAAAAGAATGTTATTGAGAAAACTAAAAATCAACTTTCAGTTCAACAATTAGAAAGAGTTGCCCAACATTTTCAAAAGATAACTTATATTGATTTTATCAGTAATGATGCAAATACATGTTTAGGAGATTATGGTTGTCATTTGTTTTTTCTTGCTCAAAAAATAGCAACCAATTATACAGCAACAAATTTACAATTATATTTAACGATGACACCGCTTAAAGATCATGCTATTGTGTTGATTAGTCGTATGGGTGAAGATAAAAGAGTTGTTAAGGTTGCCCGTGAATTTCGTAAAAAGGGCGTTTATACAATTGCGATTACAGGGAGAGTAGAAAGTACTCTAGCAAAGTGCTGTGATGAGGTGATTCCAGCTATTCATATTAATTCGTTTGCTGATTTTAGGGATATGATTTTTCAAATCTCTACACAATATATTTTTAATTGTATATTTTCTTTGATGTTAAGTGATAATTATCGTTCAATTATTGAGTTTAATGAAGCTTATGGAGAAGTCTATATTAAATAATAGGTTACATTGTTGCACTTTTCTTGAGAATTTATTTAAAATATGGTTACAATGTTGCTTTTGATTGGATAGGTCTTGAAAAAAGTTAAAGAATTTCTTATGATAGCGTCAGTTAAAGGAGGATGAAATCATGTTACACAAAAAATTAAAAGCATTTCCTCAAGATTTTCTTTGGGGAGCAAGTACATCAGCTTATCAAGTTGAAGGAGCTAATTTAGAAGATGGAAAAGGTCCATCTTGTCAGGATGTTAAGGAAGTACCAGAAGGAACTTCAGATTTAACTGTCTGTGCTGATCAATATCATAGATATAAGGAAGATATTGCCTTAATGGCAGAAATGGGATTCAAGACTTATCGTTTCTCTATCTCTTGGTCTCGTATCATTCCTGAAGGTACTGGAGCAGTCAATCCAAAAGGAATCGAATACTATAACAATGTCATCAATGAATGTTTGAAATATGGAATTGAACCATTAGTCACTATGTTCCACTTTGATATGCCTGCGGCATTAGATAAACGTGGTTCTTGGTCTAATAGAGAATCTGTAGACTGGTTTTTAAACTTCGCTAAGGTTATGTATGAAAACTTTGGAGACAGAGTTAAATATTGGTTAACAATCAATGAACAAAACATGTTGACTCTAGTAGGACCAGTTATTGGAACATTAACAATCCCTGAAGGATGTACAAATGAATTAAAGGAAATCTATCAACAAAATCACCATATGTTAGTCGCACAAGCAAAAGCTATGGCGTTATGCCATGAAATGTTACCAGGAGCTAAGATTGGACCAGCCCCAAACATTTCATTAGTCTATCCAGCAAGCTGCAAGCCAGAAGATAATCTAGCAGCTCAAAATTATAACGCTATTAGAAACTGGTTATACTTAGATATGGCAGTCTATGGTGTTTATAATAACTTAGTATGGGCATGGTTAGAAGAACACAATGCAACACCAGAATTTGCTGAAGGAGACGAAGAAGCATTAAAGAGTGGACATCCAGACTTCATCGGATTCAACTACTACAACACAGCAACATGTGAGTGGGATGATGGAAGTGAAGAATTATCACAGGCAGTCGATCAACAGACAGCACGTGGAGAAGCAGGAATGTTCAAGGGATTCAAGAATCCAAACTTGCCAACAACAGAATTCGGATGGGAAATTGATCCTATGGGATTCAGAGCAACTATTCGTGAAATGTATTCAAGATATCGTTTGCCAATGATCGTTACAGAAAACGGATTAGGAGCTTATGATAAATTAACAGAAGATGGAAAAGTACATGATCCATATAGAATTGAATATCTAAGAAAACATATCGAACAAGTACAATTAGCTATTACAGATGGATGTGAAATGATGGGATACTGTCCATGGAGTGCAGTGGACTTAATTTCAACACATGAAGGAATGGTTAAGAGATATGGATTCATCTATGTAGATAGAGAAGAATTTGACTTAAAGACATTAGACAGATATAGAAAAGATTCATTCTATTGGTATAAAAAAGTCATTGCAACAAATGGGGAAGATTTATCAGATTAGGAATAAGAATTTCTTATTCCTTTTCTTTTGCCTTTGATTATGATATATTTAAACAAAATGGAGTGATTCAATGAAAAAAATAACTTGTTTTTTATTAACTATCTTATTACTCGTTGGTTGTCAAACAACGAGTCAAAGATTAAAGATTGATGGAATCCAAGAAATTGAGTATCAAGAGTTAACACAGAATTTAAATTCAGATGTTACATTTATGTTGTATATTGGTAGGCCTGATTGTGGTGATTGCCAAGAATTCTATCCAGTATTAGAAAAATATGTGACGAGTCATAAAGGAACAGGTCTATATTATTTAAATGTTAAAGCATTTAGAGATCGAGCAAATCAAAAAGATGCAACTCAAGAAGAAAAAGATTTTTATAAGAATCTTTATCAGGAATTAGATTTTGATTGGACACCAACAATTCATGTTGTTTCTAATGGACGTTTTATAAAAACATATCAGTATTTAGATGAAGATTATTTTAAAATTAAGGATAGAGAAAAACAATTACAAAGAAAACAAGAATTTTTAGATGAATTTCAAAGCTTTATGGATGATTATTTCAAGGAGGATTAAGCAATGAAGAAATGTCCTAGATGTGGATATGAAGTTAAAGATGATGAAAAGTATTGTCCACATTGTGGTTTAGACTTACAAGTTAGATATCGACCAATTAAACCTAAGAATAAATCAATGACTTATTTATTATATGTGATTATATTCTTCTCTTTTATTACTATTCCTTTACTTTATGGTCGTATTTTAAGTGATATTGGAAGTAGTATGAATGAAATTGGTGATGAGAAAACAAAGCTTCCAGCTATTGTTGATGAAGAACCAACAAAGATTTTAGCGAATTATGATACATTAGCTGATTTTAAGAATCAGTTTAGTAATGTTGATGGAATTGTTCAATCTATTGCTGATTATGAAAAGATTTTATTTGCAATTCATGATTATACTTTTGATAAGGATTATAAGATTCAGGTTTTAGATAATTATAATATCTATTATGATTTCACTTATACAACAAAGATTAATGAACATGTTACTTTATCAATTGAACGTTATTATGATCGTGCTCATCAATATAATGAAGAAAAGATTGTTTTTAAAAAGGATAATGCACAAAGTTTTGATGAATTATTTTTAACTGATGAACAAAAGGCTTTATTTGAAACATATAGTGGTCCTCAAACAGTTACTAATCAATTGATGGATGATTTTGCAAAACGTCAAGATGAATTTGAAAGTAAGAAGAAAACTTTAGGGCATTATGGAATTGGAAATTATAAAGGTGAATCATCATTTGTTGTTCATCGTTATCAAAAAACATATTATTCTGTATTAACATATACTCATTCTTTAAAAGATTATATCAACTAGAGGTTCTTTAACCTCTTTTTCTTTGCTTTTATTAATATATTCGCTATAATATTTAAAACAAAGGGGGAATCATCTTGAAAATATTAATAAGTGATTTAGATGGAACATTAGTTAATGAAAATACAAGTATATCACCTAAAAATATCGAAGCACTCAAAGAATTAAAAAAACAAGGTCATTTGATTGCGTTATGTACAGGACGTAATTTTATGGAAGTTAAAGAATTAATTGATTGTGTTGATTTTTCTTATGATTATTTAATTTTAAATAATGGGGGTCAAATCTTAGATAAGAATCTAACAACACTCTATGAAAAGCATATTGACCATGAAATTGGTGTTGATATTTTAAAACATTTAACAAGTTATGCTGGAATGTGGGCATATTATTGTGATGGTCATGTTAATTATGGTTATATAGATGGTCAAACGATTAATCATGGGGCTAAGGGAAAACCTAAGATTGATGTTGATTTTCATCAAGCTTATCAACAAGCATCACATTTTCAAATTATTGCCTTTAATCAAGAGGATGAAGGTATTGAAAATACAAAGGCATGTTATGATTATATTTTAGAAAATTATAGTGATAGTGTTGAAGCTTATTTTAATATGCATTTTGTTGATGTTGTTCCTAAGGGGTGTTCTAAAGGAAGTGGAATAAAAAAACTATTAACCTTGATTGAAGAAGATATTGATGAAGTTTATGCGATTGGGGATTCGTATAATGATTTATCAATGATTCAATCTGCTGATTATGGTTATACATTTATTCATGCACATGATGATATTAAAAGTCAAACGAAGCGTCATGTTCATTATGTTTATGAGGTTATTGAAGATATGTTAGGGGGAAATAAAGATGAGTTGGCAAGATAAATTAAGAAAGGTTGAACCATATCAGGCAGGGGAACAACCTAAAATAAAGAATCTCATTAAATTAAATACAAATGAGAATCCATATGATCCAGGATGCCTTGTGAAAGAAGCAATCAATCAATTTGATTCTTCACAGTTACCATTATATCCAAATCCTGATGCAGATGATTTAAAACATAGTATGGCTTTATATCATGGTTTAAAGGATTCACAAGTCTTTTTAGGAAATGGTTCTGATGAAGTTTTAGCATTAACATTTTTAACTTGTTTTAATGGCGAAGCACCAGTTTTGTTTCCTGATATTAGTTATTCATTTTATCCAGTATATTGTGAATTGTATCAAATGAATTATCAAATGGTTCCTCTTAATGAAAACTTTGAAATTGTTAAAGAAGATTATTATCAAGAAAACTCTGGAATTATTTTTCCTAATCCAAATGCTCCAACTGGTTTATTAGTGACGTTGGATTTTATTGAAGATATTTTAAAACATAATCCAGATAGTATTGTTGTGATTGATGAAGCTTATATTGATTTTGGAGGAGAAAGTGCAGTTTCGTTATTAGAGAAATATGAAAATTTATTGATTATTCAAACTTTTTCAAAATTCCGTTCTCTTGCGGGAATCCGTTTGGGGGTTGCATTAGGGAATCCGACATTGATATCAAAATTATATGATGTGAAAAATTCTTTTAATTCTTATCCAATTGATAGATTGGCACAAGTGATTGGTAAAGCGAGTATGGATGATAGTGATTATATTCAGAAAAATGCTCAAAAGATTATTAAAACAAGAGAATATACAAAAGATAAATTAAAAGCTTTAGGTTTTGAGATGCCTGATTCTTATGCTAATTTTATTTTTGTTAAGCATCCAGATTATGATGCTCAAACATTATTTACTCAATTAAGAGAAAGAGGAATATTGGTTCGTTATTTTGCTAAACCAAGAATTAATCAATATTTAAGAATTACAATTGGAACACAACAACAAATGGAAACATTAATACTAACAATTGAAGATATTTTAAAAGAAAGATAAGTTTTTTATCTTTCTTTTGCTAAGCATATTCGTTTGAGATGTTAATTTTGTATGATATAATGCGTTGTAGGAGGACTTTATGAAAAAAGATTTGGCAGTTATATTTGATTTAGATGGAACATTATTAAATACTGATTTATTGATTCACAAAACATTTGATCATGTTTTTGAAAAATATAAACCTGGATATATCTTGAGTGAAGAGGAACATTTATCTTTTTTAGGACCAACATTAAAAGATACTTTTGCTAGATATTTTCCTGAATCAATGAGTGATGAATTGATAGAATATTATCGTGATTATAATCATGCACATCATGAGGATTTTGTAACGATTTATCCAACCGTAAAGGAAACGCTTGAGACTTTGAAAAATAAGGGATATCCTTTAGCAGTTGTTACAACGAAGTATTCTAAAGCGGCTTATTTAGGTTTGGATTTATTTGATTTAACCCAATATTTTGATGTTGTTTTAGGAATGGATAATGTGAATCGGGTTAAACCTGATCCAGAGGGTATTTTAAAGGCTATGAATCAAACAAATTGTAAAAAAGCACTTTATGTTGGTGATAATACAAGTGATATCTTAGCTGGTAAAAATGCTGGTGTTCATACTGCTGGTGTAAAGTGGACACCAAAAGGAACAAGTGAGATGGAGAAGTTGAATCCTGATTTGATGATTGATGAAATGAAGGATATTATACATTTTATAGAAAGGATGGATTAAGATGGTAGATTTAATTGTCATTGGAGCTGGACCTGCGGGATTAACTGCAGCTTTATATGCAACTCGTGCAGGAGCAAGTGTGATTGTATTAGATGGAGGAGCACCAGGTGGTAAGTTGAATTTAACTGCTGAGATTGAAAATTATCCAGGAGTTGTGAAAAAAGGACCTGAATTAGCTTATTCAATGTATGAACAATGTTTATCATTTGGCGCTAAATATGAATTTGGTGAAGTTACAAAAATTGAAGATTTAGGTGATCATAAGATTGTTTATACGGCTAAAGAAAAATATGAGACAAAATATGTCTTTATTGCAACGGGAACAAAAGAGCGAAAAATGGGTATTTCTGGTGAAGAAGAAATGACTGGACATGGAGTTTCTTATTGTGCTGTTTGTGATGGGCCATTCTTTAAAAATAAGGTTGTATGTGTTGTTGGTGGTGGTAATAGTGCGATTGAGGAATCACTTTATTTAAGTGATATAGCAAGTCATGTGCATATTATTGTTCGTCGTGATGTTTTAAGAGCTGATCAATATTTAATTGATAAAATGAAGGAAAAGGATAATATTGAAATGCATTATTTAAAGAAACCACATGCGATTGAAAAGAAGGATGGAAAAGTAAGTGGTTTAGTGATTGAAGATTCTAAGACTGGTGAATTGTCAACAATTCCAACGAATGGTATCTTCCCATTTATTGGTTTGGATCCTATTAGTGGATTTGTTAGTGATTTAGGAATTGTGGATGATAAAGGATATATTGAAGTTAATGAAAATCAAGAAACAAAGGTTAAAGGAATCTTTGCTGGTGGAGATGTAACAGCTAAGAATTTACGTCAAGTTATTACGGCAGCAAATGATGGTGCCATTGCTGGACAATATATTGCTTCATTGTTAAAATAAGGGAAGATTTTTTCTTCCTTTTTTGTTTAATGGTGTCAATGAGGAAAGATAATTTTATTGAGATTGAAAAAAGAGTACACTTATGATGTGTTTTTTGATATAGTATAAATGACAAAAGGGGATGAGTTTATGGATAAAATTGAAGTTGTAGTCGTCACTGGAATGTCTGGAGCTGGTAAAACACAGGCAATGGCAATCTTTGAAAATATGGAATATCGTTGCATTGATAATTATCCAGTTGCATTGTTAAAAGAGTTTGGTGATTTGATGCGTACATCTACAAAATATGCCAAAGTTGCTATGGCTGTTTCATTAGGAGACGCTATTTTAGCAGTGCGTGTGCTATCTAATATGGATTGGATAGATTTAACTGTGATTTTCTTAGATTGTGATGATGAAGTTTTACTTTCTAGATATAAACAAACACGTCGTTCTCATCCATTGATGATTGGTAATATGGCATCTTCTTTAATGGAAGCTATTCACTTTGAAAGAGAAATGGCTGATCCAGTAAGTAAGCTAGCAAATATTATTATTGATACTACATTGTTAAAGCCAACTAAGCTTCAAGATAAGTTAGAAATATATTTTCATAAAGGAAATCAAGATACTTTTAGAGTTTCTTTTGTTTCTTTTGGTTATAAACATGGGGTACCAAGAGATGCTGATTTATTATTAGATGTGCGTTTCTTACCTAATCCTTTCTATATTGAGGAGTTAAGAAATTTAACAGGAAATGATAAGGCCGTTTATGATTATGTTATGGAACAAGCCGAAACTAAAGAGTTTATTGAAAAGACAATTACTTATTATGATTATTTATTAAAGAAATATGAAGAAGAAGGAAAAATGCAAATGATTATTGGAATTGGCTGTACTGGTGGACAACATCGTTCAGTGACTTTAACAAATTATTTTGCTGATTATTATTCTAAGTATTATCAAGTTTATAAATGGCATCGAGATGCTGATCATTAAGGAGGGAAGAAAGTGATATCTTTTTCAAGAGTTGTAAAAGAAGAAATTGTTTTTAATGATTTTGATTTAGATTGTGAAAAAGCTATTCTTTGTGCAATGATTAAAATTATTGGAACATTATCTTTAAACCAATCAGGATTATCACTAACATTACGTACTGAAAATGCAAAAATTGCATCAAAATTGCATAAATTATTAAAGGATTTATATCAACCACATATTGAGTTTCGTGTGTCTAAAAAAATGAAACTTAAAAAAAACAATGTCTATATATTAATTGTATCTAAAGCTAGAGAAATCTTAGATGATTTACATTTGATGGAGGGTATTGGTATTCAAAGTGTACCAGATGCTCAATTATTAGAGACAGATTCACAAAAAAGAGCTTATTTAGCAGGGGTTTTTCTTGCTTGTGGAAGTGTGAATAATCCCGATACTTCTAATTATCATTTAGAAATGAGTGTTAATGAAGAAGATTTTGCTTTGTTTATAGAAGAATTAATGAATCGTTATGAACTTAATGCAAAGGTTATTAAACGTCGTAATAAATATGTTATTTATATGAAATCAGCAGAAAGAATTGGTGATTTTTTAAGAGCTATTGGGGCAAGTCAATCAGTCATGGATTTTGAAATGACAAGAATTGATCGTTCAATGGCAAATACCGTTAATCGTTGGAATAACTGTGATATTGCTAATGAGGTGAAGGCAATGAGTGCTTCTACGGCACAAATTGAAGATATTGCTTATGTTATTGATAAGGCTGGAATAGAAATCTTAGATGATAAGACGAGAATTGTCGCGTTACTTCGTTTAGAGAATCCAGAGTTAACCTTGAATGAATTAGCGGATGCTTATTATGAGCAGACGGGGCAAACCATTAGTAAATCAGGATTACATCATCGTTTTAAAAAGATTAAAGAAGAAGCTCAAAAATTAAAACAAATGGAGAATGATTAATATGGAAAATATTAATATACTATTTGGAAGAAGAATTAAAGAATTACGTTTAAGACAAAATATTTCGCAAGAAGAATTAGGTTTCCGTTGTCAGCTTTCTAAAAACTATGTTTCGGATGTAGAAAGAGGGAGACGTAATGTATCTATTAAGGTTGTAGAAAAATTTGCAGCGGGATTAAGAGTTCCTGTCTATTATTTGTTTAAATGGCATGATGGTGATGAATCAGTTCATTTATAGTTTATATTTGTCGTATAGACTAGAAATGTAAAAAAGGAGAATATATATGGGATATGGTTTTATATATTTATTTTGTGTTTTAATATTATTAATGTTAGCATTGAGATTCTTTTTGCCTTTTCTTATTTATTTAATTCCCGTACTTGTTATTGTGTGGATTTTAAGAATTCTATTTGGACGTAGACATAGAAGGCAAACAACCTCAACTGATGATCGTACATATTATGAATCAATGTATCAACAACCAGAAGAACCAACAAATCCTGATATCATTGATGTAGATTATAAAGTTGTAGATGAAGAAGAACAAGATAACACTCATTAGAGTGTTTTTGTATAAAGGAGGAGTTTTATGATTTGTCCAAGATGTAAAAGTGAATTAAATGATGATATGAGTTTTTGCCCTCAATGTGGTTTAAAAATAGAAAGATGTCCACATTGCCATCAGCCAATACTTCCAAATGCTAAATTCTGTTCACATTGTGGAGAACGTTTATATGAAGATGTTCCTCAAGGAGTAGGTGGTTTTTATCAACCATTAGGTGATGAAGATAATTTAAAAGAGGAAACTGTTGACTTTGAAGATATTCCAGTTAGTCATAAGGTGAATAAGAAAGTTATTGGTATTGGAGTTGCTATTTTAATAGCGTTAACAGGTATTTCTTATCTTTATCTCTATCATGGACCAGCTTTGAATCTAGCTAGAGATAATTCTTCTCATCAAATTAAAGTGAAACAACAAAGTATTGGTGGAACAACATCTTATGCAACATTTACTGGTAATATTAATTTATCTGGTTTAGTTTATCAAAGTGAAGATAAGTTTTATATTTGTGATGATCAAGGTCATCTTGTAAGTATGGATAAAGATTTAAAGAATCGTCAAACGATTCTTAATGAATCTGTTCAATATGTGAATGTGACAAAAGATATGATTTATTATGCAAATAAAGATAATTATTTGTGTCAGTCATCATTAGATGGAAAAGATAAAAAGATATTAATAAATAAAGCCGTTTATTATGTGATTGTCAAAGATGATAAGATTTATTATCAGTTAGATGAGGATCATGAAGCTTTATATGTATATGATATAAAAACAAAGAAAGAAACAAAGTTGAATGAACGTCAATCTTTTAGTTTAAATATTTTAGATGATAAGATTTATTTTACAAGTAGTGATGGGATTTATAGTATTGGATTAGATGGTAAGGGTGAAGAAAAGTTATTAAGTGGTAAGTATTATAATTTGATTTATCAAGATGGTTATTTATATTGTGGTAAGACTGATGGAAGTTTAATGTCTTATGATATTAAAAATAAAGAAACACAGACTTATGATAAGAATGTTCAAATGTTTATAAATATGAGTGATCACAATTTGTTTTATTATACAAATGATATGAATGTTATGAAATATGATTTGAAAACAAAGAAGAAAACAAAGATTTATAGTGGATATATTACAGGTGGACAAATTATTGGTGATAAGTTGATTTTAATGACTGGTGGAAGTTATAGTGATAATGCTTATCAAGTTATTATGGATTTTAATGGAGAAAATCAGCAAAGATTGTTTACTGATGGACAAGGTGATTTTATTTAGAGAAAAGCTGGAAGGCTTTTTTCTTTTTTCTATTTTATTGTGAGAAAACTGTGCTATAATAGTGCATATATTAAAAATGAGGGAAAAGTATGCTTATAAAAGAAATTATTGATGCGACAAATGGAAAATTATTGAGTGGGAATTTAGATGATGATATTTTAGGATTTACTCAAGATACAAGAAAGATTAAAGAAGGGGATTTATATATTCCTTTAATTGGTGAAAAGAGTGATGGACATGCTTATATTGAACAGGCATTTCAACAAGGTGCAAGTTCAATCATAACATCACAGGTTGTAGATTATCCTGATAAGAATGTTATCTTGGTTGAAGATACCCTTCAGGCAATGAGTGATATGGCAAGATATTTAAGACTTCATCGCAATGTTAAGGTTGTAGGGATTACTGGTAGTGTTGGTAAAACAAGTACCAAAGATATGATTTATTCAGTTGTTTCAACAAAATATAAAACATTAAAAACATTAGGAAACTATAATAATCATATTGGTTTACCATTAACAATGTTAAGATATCAAGATGAAGAAGTTATGATTTTAGAAATGGGAATGAATCATTTAGGTGAAATTGATCATTTAACACATATTGCTTGTCCAGATATTGCAGCAATTACGAATGTAGGAACTGCACATATTGGAGAATTAGGTTCAAGAGAAAATATTTTAAAAGCAAAGATGGAAATTGTAAATGCTTTAGCAAAACAAGGAACATTGGTTATTAATGATGATAATGATATGCTTCATACTGTTTCTTTAAGTGATCATCATTTATTAAGAGTTGGTCAAAATGATGGTTGTGATTTAAAAGCTAGAAATGTTGATTTAAGATTGGAAGAATCTTATTTTGATATTGATTATCAAGGAAAGACTTATCAAGTTCATGTTCCTGTTTCAGGGATTCATTTTGTTTATAATGCTTTAATTGCGATTGCGATTGGATTGACATTGGATATTGATATGGAAAGATGTATTGAAGGTGTAGAACATTTTGAATTAACAAAGAATCGTATGGATGTACTTGATTTAGCAGATGGAATAAAGGTTATTGATGGAACTTATAATGCAAATTTAGATTCTATGAAATCAAGTTTAGATGTTTTAGGACAATATCAAACAAGAAAAATTGCAGTTTTAGCAGATATGTTAGAACTTGGAGAATATGAACAAGCATTACATGAAGAAGTAGGACAATATGTTGTTGAAAAAGGAATTGATGAGCTTTTATGCGTTGGTAAAGCTTGTCAGTATATGGTAGATAAAGCACAGGAGTTAGGCTTAAAACAAGCTTATCATTTTGAAGATAATCAAGCATTGATTGAATATTTAGATGAACTTTTAGAAAAAGATGATGTTTTACTTGTTAAAGGATCTAATGGTATGCATCTTAAAGAAGTTGTTGAACATTTGAAGGAGAGAAAAGCTATGAAAAAATTATTAGTTATTTGTGGGGGACAATCAACTGAACATATTATTTCAAGAATGTCTTGTACGTCAGTGTTAAATAATATTCATTTGGAAAAATATGAATTAACTTTAGCTGGAATTGATAAAGATGGAACATGGTATTTATTAGATCAAAATCAAGAAGATTTAGCAAAAGATACATGGTTAGATAATGCTTTACCAATTGAAGATATCTATGGATTATTAAAGAAACAAGATGTTGTATTCCCAGTTTTACATGGTCAATATGGGGAAGATGGAACAATTCAAGGTTTATTAGAACTTGCTCAAGTTCCATATGTAGGATGTCGTACAATGGGTTCAAGTGTTGCAATGGATAAAATCTATACAAAGAAGATATTAGAAACTGTAGGTATTCCTCAAGTCCAATCTTTATACGTGAAAAAAAGATATGATGGTACATTGGTTGTTGTAGATCATGAATTTAATGAATCTACTGATATTATTCAAGCTGTTAAAGATAAAATGGGATTCCCATGCTTTATGAAAGCTAGTCGTTCTGGTTCAAGTGTAGGATGTTATAGAGTGGATAAAGAAGAAGATTTCTATGATAAATTAAATGAAACAGCAAAATATGATAGTCATATTGTCATTGAAGAATGTGTTGATTGTATTGAACTAGAAACTGCAGTATTAGGAAATGATGATCCTATTGTTTCACGTGTTGGACAAATTATGCCACATGGAGAGTTTTATACTTTTGAATCAAAATATGAAGATGAAGAAAGTAAAACATGTATTCCAGCATTAGTTGATGAAAAGATTCAAGAAGAAATAAGAGGTTATGCTTTAAAGGTATTTAAAGCTATTGATGGACATGGATTATCTCGTGTTGATTTCTTCTTAGATAAGAAAACAAACAAGGTTTATTTGAATGAAATTAATACAATGCCAGGATTTACGCGTATTTCTATGTATCCACAATTAATGGCTGATTATGGTATAGCCTATAGTGATTTAATTGATAAATTAATAGATTTAGCTTTTGATAGATAGGAAAGGGAGACCTTTCCTTTTTTAGCCTTATCGTAAAAGAAGAATTATGTTAAAATAAAAATGGTGATAGATATGAAGATAGGGATTATAGATGATGATAAGGAATTTGCTGAAGTTTTAAATAAAGAATTAGAACAACTCTTTTCTCAA
Organism: Longibaculum muris; assembly: GCF_004343035.1. Taxonomy (GTDB): domain Bacteria; phylum Bacillota_I; class Bacilli_A; order Erysipelotrichales; family Coprobacillaceae; genus Longibaculum; species Longibaculum muris. The sequence goes on along the minus strand of NZ_SMCQ01000018.1, from coordinate 30,650 downwards.
GTACAAATAAAAAGATATCAAGAGATATCAGATGAATTATATAAAGAAGAATTTGATATTCTCTTTCTAGATGTTTTATTATATGATAAAAAAAGTTTTAATGAAGGTGAAAAGATTTTGACTGTTTTTCCCCATACAACTTTAGTATATATTTCTAGTGTTGAACATTTTGTCTTTGAAAGTTATAAACAAAAAACATTTTATTTTGTTAGAAAATCAAATTTATACCCTGATTTAAAAGAATTTTATAAAAAATACAATCAAAGTCAATTAAATGATAAACAAATATTAACAATCAAAGGAGATATAGATATCTTACAATGTGAGATTATTTATATAAATTCATCTAAAAATACAGCTACAATTCATACAACCTATAACAAATATGTTATTAAATCATCTTTAAAAGAAATATTAACACAATTAGATCAATCTAGTTTTTTTAGATTTAATTCTTATACAATTATTAACTTTAGACATGTTATTGATGTTAGAGAACAATATATATGCTTAACTCAACAAAACAATATTAATTTTGTTAGAAATAGTAAGGATAAGTTTATGAAGGCATATATGGAATATAGGAGAAAGAAGATATGGAATGGATAATTATTAATGTTATTGAATCTATTCTTTTATCATGGTTTATATCTTCTTTAGTAGATATAAAGTGTAAAAAGTGGTTGTATAGATTTTTATTAGCAGCTGTCAATTTATCTATTATTACTTTATCTAATTATATGAATATGTATGATTTGTTTTTATCAACTGCTGTCATTATTACTTCAACTATCATTTCGCATTTCTTTACATATAATACATGGTCTGAACTGCTTTTAATAACAACTTTTGAAGGTGCGTTTTCTACTATAACTACTTGTTTTACAATTTTCATTTCGTTGCAATGGAGTCAAGTTAATCTTTCTCTTATCAATCGTATGTTATATGGATTAGGAACTTATATAATAATAAAGAATAAAAATCTTGAGAAAAGATATCTAAATAAAAAAGTTACTTATGAGTTAATACTAATTTTGTATTTTATTCATTATGTTTTACAACAGTTTTTACAACTTTTCATAGTTATCAAAAGTGATTTACCTGAAATACTTATTACGATTGTAATGATGGTACTTTGTATTTTTGTATTAATTCTCTTGTTTATGGAAATATCAAAGATGAATTTGGCACAAGAAGAATACAAACGTTTAAAACAAGAAAAGAAAAATGAAGAAACATTATCCTATTTATATGATCAATTAAAAATAACAAAACATGATTTAAAACATGATTTTGATTTGTTAAATTATTATATTGAAATTAATAACTTTGAAAAGATAAAAGATTTTATCGTTTCTAAAAAAGCAATGATAGATCATATGCCAACGCTTATTCAATCAAATAATAAATTATTAAATACAATTATTAATAATAAAATTATTCAAGCATATGCTAAAAATATACAAGTAGAATGTCATATTATTGTTAATGAATTTATAAATATGGTTGATTATGATTTGAATGAATTATTATCAAATATATTAGATAATGCTATAGAAAATTGTTTAACTCAAGGTAGAATAATTATTGATATTGTTCAAGAGGATTTGTTTTTGCATATAAGAGTAAAAAATGATAATGATTCTAAAAACTTTTCAAAAGAATTGATTACTAAAAAAGATAAAGAGAATCATGGGTTTGGATTAAAGAGTATCAAAAGAATTATTGATCAATATCAAGGAACATATTCTATTGAAAATAATGAAAAATACTATGAAATAAAGATAACGCTATTATTGAAATAGTGTTTTTTTGTATACAATTTGCAAAATGTCCTCGATATCTGCAAAACGTCCCCAACTACTATCATTAAAAATAATAATATATTAGAATGTAATTAGCTAATTATAAAGGAAAAATATTATTTATATTTTCGTTATTTGCTTTCTGAGTTATCAGAGCACTAATATAAATGATAAGTTTGCTATCTTTTAATTTATCTCATTATTATTGAGTGATGTACTCTGATAAATATATAAATGAAATATATAGATATAAGATATCATAGATTAGAATTAATAATTTAAAAAATAAATAAGATGAATTGTTTTTATATTCATCTCTATTTTTATTTGATACACTTTAATTAAAGGGAGGAGTGTTGGCTAATGCTTGAACTCAAAAATATTCATGTGGAGTATGGGAAACATATCATTTATGAAGATGCCTATTTTTGTGCTCATCATAATGAATTGACACTTGTTATGGGTAAAAGTGGTAGTGGTAAATCAACATTACACCAGTTAGTAATTTTGCATAATATAGGGAAATATGATTATTATTATGATAATGAAAATATTGGTCAATTATCATATAAACAGAAACAGGAATTTATTAATAAAAAGATGGGGATTGTGAATCAAATTCCTGCTTTTATTGATGATTTAACAATAAAAGATCATATAGCGTTATGTCAGTCATTATGGGATGGATATGATATTGATGAATACATTCAGCGTTTAGAAATTCAACATGTTTTAAACGAATACCCACAACAGCTATCTGGTGGCGAAAAGATTAGAATTAGTATTTTACTGGCAATGATTCATCAACCAGAAATTCTTGTATTTGATGAACCAACAGCTTCTTTAGATAAACATCATAGTCAGTTGATTATAGAGTTACTTAAAGAATATGCTCATCAAGGACATATTGTCATTGTTTTTACTCATGATAAATTAATGAAGTGTGAGGGAGATGTTGTTTATTTCATTGAAGATAAGATTTTAAATTGTGTATATCAAGATCATCAAGTGAAAAAGATATCTTCTTCGAAGCTAACAAAGAAAACAACTCAACATTATTTACAATATATTTATAAGATGTTTAATCATAAAAAGATATTAAAAGTATGTATGATCGTTTTTATGGCTATTGCAATAGGTTTAAGTTGTTTTTCAGTATTCTATGGAAATTCTGTTATTTATAAATATCAAAATGAGCTAAAGACTGTAAATAAAGCAGGGGTTATTTCTAAAAATACAGATTTTTTTGATGATACTTTATATAACAATTCCTCACCAATTGCTAAGGAGGAATTAAAGAATCTTGAAAATATTAAACATATTAATAAAATATGGCCTTATATTATGTGTCATGATGGATGTAATATTATCTCAGATAATATAATCAATCAATTTCGTGTTTTTCAAAATCAAAAATTAATTGCAGTAAGAGAAAAAGGTGAAATACAGTATAATTTAGGGACATATAATGAAGAATATGATTATTCTCAAAAAAGATTAACTTCTACATTTGATGTTGATGAAGGAATTTATATTGATCAATATTTTCTTTATTATTTGATAACTGGTGAAATAATGGAGAGTATTGTAGATTTAGATCAAATGAAATTTCAAGAAGTTATGTCTAGTATAAATACAGATACTGAAATTGAGTTTCCTATAGGAATACCTTATTATGTAGAATCACAGGAATATCGAGAACTTTATTTTAAACAAACGACTATAAGAATGAAAATTAAAGGGATGTATTCTGGACCACTTGATTTTAAACTTTGTAAAGAATTTAGCGTTAATCCTGATATCTTCTATCCACTAAGTGTTGAAAAAGAATATCGTGAAAAGATAAGTCAGGGATTATTACCAGCTATAAAAGAAAGTCATGGTGAGATTATAAAAGAACCTGTGATACCATTCTATCCAATTTATTATCAATTTTCAGTAGATGATAATGCTACTTTTTCAGAAGTTAAAGAAGAAATTGAAGCTTTGGGATATCGTGTTTATTCAGAATATTATGATAAAGAAGTCCAAGTGTTAGTTGCTAAAGATATGAACAAAGGCGTTACAATGATATCAGCATTGATTATGTGTGTTGCATTAATGTTGTTTTTTGGTATCAAATATAATCAGAAAAAAGAATATCAAGATTTTGTCAGATTTTTTACAAATCGTGGCATAACAAGTCAAAAAGCTAAAAAAATATTAGGATATTATTTTATATATGAGGGAATTTTATGTTCAGTGGCTTCACTTCTTACTATGGGAATCATTATATATATCTTTATGAGGTTTATTTATCAAGAGTTTATTTTTATTCATCTCTCATTTTTTCTATTTTGTATAATATTATCTTTTATTATTGAAGCAGGGATTCCATTATTGATAGTTAGGGGTGAAAAAGAATGATTGAGTTAGAAAATATTTCTATGAAATTTACTAGAAACTCTATTAGAATCAATAATTTAAATATACCTGAAAATAAAATAACATTAATAAGAGGACTAAGTGGGAGTGGAAAATCAACATTACTTTATAAACTTGCTTTAATATCTAAAGAAACACAATATAAGTATTTTTATCACGAACAAAATCTTATGACTCTATCTTCACATAAAAAAGCATATCTTAGAAGATATTGTATTGGTTATGTATTTCAAGACTTTTGTCTTTTGGAAAATATGACGATTTATGAATGTTTTCAATATTATTGTCATTTGATTAATAAAAAAGAGAATAAGAATGAATTATCAGAATTATTAGAAAAAGTTCATCTTCATAATTCTTTAGATCAAAAAATTGAAACATTGTCTGGAGGAGAAAAACAAAGACTCGCAATAGCATGTGTCTTACTGAAAAATCCTGAAATTATTATTCTTGATGAACCAACGAGTGCATTAGATGAAATTAATGAAAGAGAAATTTTTGAATTATTACAAGAAATATTAAAACAACAATGTACAATCATTTTGGCAAGTCATAGCTATATAGCTAATGAATATGCTGATACTATTTATGAATTAAATGGTGAGGGCATATGCGTTGTCAAACAAGCTAAAGATGAAGTTTATCCTGGAAAACAATTATCCTCTAAAAAAGATTATTCATTTTTATGGTTTTATATAAAACATAATTTTAAAAGTGAAAAACTGATGAATTGTTTAATGATTATGATATTGTCTATAGGATGTTTAGGTGTTGCTGCAATTGAGCATACAATATGGCAATCTTTAAATGATATTGATGCAAGAATTGATAAATTAGCTGATTATCAGCTGATGATTGAGTTTACTGATAATGATAAAACTTCAGGAATAAATAATCAGGATTCAATTATTAAAGATATAACAAATCAAGAAGGTATTAAAGAAATATACCCTTATTATGATTTAAGTGTCATTGTTGATGAAGAAGAAATACCAGTTTATCCACTATATGCGCAAAATCGTCTTGAAGGTAAGTTATATAAAACATTGCAAGAGGAAAGGCATTTATATCCTTCTTACCATGTTGTCTATAAAAATATAGATCAAATTAATAAAGATACTGTTTATTCTCACTTCATTGTGAATGGTAAAGTTCAGGTTAAACAAGATATTCCAATAAGTGGAGTTATGTCTATAGGAAAAATTAATGCTTATAACAAATCATTGGATTATATGTTGATGAATTATGAAGATATTCTTCAACTTGTAAAGAAAGCAAATGGAAAACCTAAGGAAAGTACTTATATTTTATTCTGTGATAATATTAATACTTTAAATAGTTTGATGATATATATTGCTAATAAATATCCAGATATCAATATTTTATCAACATTCCAAGATGTAAATCTATTGATTAATATGAAATATGAAACAATAAGTATGCTTCAAATGGAAAAAGTCATCACTGTTTTATTAATGGTTATGATGTTTATTTATCTTGATTATTGGATGATGAAAAGGCGTGAAAAGGAATTAACGATTTTAATGGCAAATGGAGTCATGAGATTTGAAATGGGAATTATTTTAGGTATAGATCAATTGATAAAAATGTTAACATCGTTTTTAATAGCATTATTGGTTATTGTTATTTTACAGTTTAGAGGTTTATCTATTCCAATATTTAATTTGTTTTCTCAGATTGGTATTGTTTTGGGAGTAAGTTTTATTTGTTCAATAGTTTTATCTGTTATAATGATTAGAAAATTAAATCCAGAGAAGATATTTAGAAATTAATAAAATGATATCGCATATAGAACAGACAAAGCATTTTTAAAAAATCTATTAAGCGCAAGAATAGCGTACAAAAAGGAAGAATGAATATGAAAAAAATAGTAATGTTGCAAACGGTTATGAGTATGGTTAGTTTAATCTTATGTATGTACACAATGTATGGATATGGAATAGGATTAGATGAGCAGTATACTTTACAACAGTTTGCTGATAAAGGAAATATCTATATTGTGTGGATATTGATGGCTTTGAGTTTTTTGAGTTGTTGTTTAGGGGTAATGATGATATTGAAAAAGCGAGATTAATTCTCGTTTTTTTATTTTATTAATTAAATCTTAATAACTTTTATTAAGAGAAATGGTAGGATAAAAGAGAGCGAGGATGATAGTATGAAGAAATTATTAACTGTAATAATAGTGTTTGTTTTATTTATCGTGACAAGTTTAACTGTGGATATATTGAGACAGCAATTTTATCCTTATGAGTATCAAGATGTAATGGAAAGCTTTTTTGGAAAATATCATATAAAAAAGGAACATACACAATCTGAGCAAAATGCTAAGGGAGATAAATATAGTTATTGGAGAATATCTTGTTCAGACAAGAAAGATGATTATTTTATTAATAATGAATATGGATTTTTTTCTCAACTTCATAGTATTTATATGTATGAACATGAAAATGAACTAAAACAGAAAATAGATTGCCAAAATATTGATGTTTCTTTACGAAATGCTTATGATTCTTACTCACCTAATACGACTGTAGATAAAGAAATTCCTAATGATGATCAAATGATTCATGAAAAATATAATAAAATGTATCCAAAGCAGTTTCAAGTTTATAAACATCAAGATATAACAAAACTATTTGAAGAAAAACCAATACCTTTATATTTTATTATTATTTGTGAAAGTCAGGAGATTGCTCAACGTTTTATTAAAGAAATTAAGAATGTTAATGCAATTATTAAAATTGTTTCACATGAACGCTCTGAAGAAGGAGTATATATTGATCATGAGACGATGAAAGGAAATGAGGATTCTTATTTATTTGTTTATCAAGGTAAATATATTGATAATGGTGTAGAGATTATGGGGCAAGTGACACAAAAAAATCAAGGTTATCGTACTATTTCTAATGATACAATTGTATATAATTATAATGAGTTTATTAAGAATTGTTTAAAATTTTGATAAATACGAAAATTAGTATATGAAATTTTCTAAAACTAAAAATTCACAAACAAAATTATGAAAATAATGTTGACTAAAAATTGGAAAAGGTATATCATATATGCAACAACCCTATAAGAAATACAAAGATAGGAAATAGTAGGTAGTGTAGAAAGCATAGAGAGGCTCTGGATGGTGTAAAGAGTCATGACTTCATTATTGAACTCGTCCTTGAGTGGAGCACTGAAACATGTGGAGTAAGCTGCTACGGAACTTGCGACCGTTATCACGCTAGAGTATGAACTTATTGATAAGCGTACTTGATAAGGTTATTACTGTGAGGTAATAATGAATATGAGGTGGAACCACGAAGTGATTAACTCTCGTCCTCTATTATGATTTTTTCATAATGAGGAGCGAGGTTTTTTATTATATAGGGATAGGAGGTAGAAGCATGAATTATAAAAAGTATAAGAAATTTGAAACGATTAAATTGAAAGATCGTACTTGGCCTGACAAAGAAATTGAAAAGGCACCGATTTGGTGTTCAGTGGATTTACGTGATGGAAATCAAGCTTTGATTACACCAATGAAGATTGAAGAAAAAGTGGAAATGTTTCAATTATTAGTTGATTTGGGGTTTAAAGAAATTGAAGTTGGTTTTCCTTCTTCTTCACAAATTGAATATGATTTTTTAAGATTGTTGATTGATGAACATTTGATACCTGATGATGTCACTGTTCAAGTTTTAACTCAAGCTAGAGAACATCTTATTAGAAAAACATTTGAATCATTAAAAGGATTAGATAAAGCTATTGTGCATATTTATAATTCAACTTCAATCCTACAAAGAGATGTTGTTTTTAATAAGAGTAAAGAAGAAATTAAAAAGATTGCAGTTGAAGGAACAAAGCTTGTTAAAGAATTATCTCAAGAATTTGAGGGAAAAGTTATTCTTGAATATTCACCTGAAAGTTTTACTGGTACAGAAGTTGATTATGCACTTGATGTATGTGAAGCTGTACTTGATACATGGGGGGCATCTTCTGATAATAAAGTGATTATTAATTTACCTTCAACAGTTGAAATGGATACACCAAATGTCTATGCTGATCAAATTGAATGGATGTGTAGAAATTTTAAAGATAGAGAACGAGTCATTGTGAGTGTTCATCCACACAATGATAGAGGTTGTGGAGTAGCAACAACTGAATTGGCATTGTTAGCTGGAGCTGATAGAGTGGAAGGAACTTTATTTGGTAATGGTGAAAGAACAGGTAATGTGGATATTATTACATTGGCGCTTAATATGTTTACTCATGGTATTGATCCAAAACTTGAATTGAGTCAAATGAATCAGATTAAAGCTATTTATGAAAAATGTACAAAGATGGAAGTTCCACCACGTCATCCATATGCTGGTCAACTTGTCTTTACAGCATTCTCTGGTAGTCATCAAGATGCTATTAATAAAGGAATGCATGCTTATCAGCAAAGAGGACAAGATGTTTGGGAAGTTCCTTATTTACCAATTGATCCAGCTGATTTGAATCGTCAATATGAACCAATTGTTCGTATTAATTCTCAATCAGGTAAAGGTGGAGTTGCCTTTGTGATGGATACTGTCTTTGGTTATCATTTACCAAAAGCATTGCAAGCTGATTTTGCTAAAGCAATTCAAGATATTAGTGAAACTGAAGGTGAAGTATCACCTGAAAGAATATATGATACATTTAAAAAGGAATATATTGATATTGAGGAACCATATAAATTTATTAAACAAAGACTTATTGATTTAAGTGATGATGATAGTGAATATGAAAGAAGGGCAGAAGTGACAATTGAAGATCATGGAGAAGTCAAGACTTTAATTGGTTATGGAAATGGACCTATCGATGCTGTAAAGAATGCTTTGAACTCATCAGATGATTTCTTATATACACATTTATTAGATTATAGTGAACATGCTTTAACATCTGGTTCATCAGCTAAGGCTGCAGCTTATGTACAACTTCGTCCTAAAGGAAGTGCGGTTTGTGAATATGGTGTAGGAGTTCATGCTAATATTACAACAGCAACAATTAAAGCCATGATTTCAGCAATGAATCGAATTTATAGAAATATCAAGAAAGAAGGTTAATATATGGAAGAACTTGTTTTATCTATTCTTGTTCATAACAGTTCTGGAGTTTTAACTCGTGTCAGTGGCTTGTTTGCAAGACGTGGCTACAACATTGATAGTTTAACAGTAGGAACAACGAACACTGAGGGAGTTTCAAGAATGACAGTGGTTGCTCATGGTGATCAACAAATTCTTGAACAAATTGAAAAGCAATTAAGAAAGTTAGAAGATGTGATTGAAATCTTTGCTTTACCTCGTTCATCATCAGTTTATCGTGAACTTGTGATGGTTAAGGTTGAAGCTGATCAAACAACAAGAGCTGATATTGTTTCAATTGTTGATATTTTTAGAGCAAAGATTGTGGATGTATCACCGCATTCAATGGTTATTGAAGTGACTGGTGATCATGGAAAGGTTGATGGCTTATTAGCCATGTTAGATGGTTTCAATATCGTTGAGATCGTACGTACTGGTTTATCTGGTATTGCAAGAGGTCTTAGTGATTTTGATATAAAAAAAGAAGATAACTAAATAGGGGGTCAAGAAAATGGCAAAAATTTATTATGAATCTGATTGTGATTTATCTTTATTAGATGGAAAGACAGTTGCAATCATTGGGTATGGTTCTCAAGGACATGCTCATGCATTAAACTTAAAAGAATCTGGGGTTAATGTTATTATTGGATTGTATGAAGGTTCTAAATCTTGGGCAAAGGCAGAAGCTCAAGGATTTGAAGTTTATACTTCAGCAGAAGCTGCTAAAAAAGCAGATATCATCATGATCTTAATCAATGATGAATTACAAGCAAAATTATACAAAGAATCAATTGAACCAAACTTGGAAGAAGGAAACATGTTAATGTTTGCCCATGGTTTCAATATTCACTTTGGACAAATCGTTCCACCTAAGAATGTAGATGTCACTATGGTTGCTCCAAAAGGGCCAGGACATACAGTACGTAGTGAATATCAAGTTGGAAAAGGTGTTCCTTGCTTAGTGGCAGTTGAACAAGATGCTACTGGTAGAGCTCAAGATATTGCTTTAGCTTATTCATTAGGAATTGGTGGAGCAAGAGCTGGTGTGTTGGAAACAACATTTAGAACTGAAACTGAAACAGACTTATTTGGTGAACAAGCTGTTTTATGTGGTGGGGTTTGTGCTTTAATGCAAGCTGGTTTTGAAACATTAGTTGAAGCTGGATATGATGAAAGAAATGCATATTTTGAATGTATCCATGAAATGAAATTAATTGTTGATTTAATCTATCAATCAGGATTTGAAGGTATGAGATATTCTATCTCTAATACAGCTGAATATGGTGATTATATTACTGGACCAAAGATTATTACTGAAGATACAAAGAAAGCTATGAAGAAAATCTTATCTGATATTCAAGATGGAACATTTGCTAAGGACTTCTTATTAGATATGTCTGAAGCTGGTGGACAAGCTCACTTTAGAGCAATGCGTAAAAAAGCTGTTGAACATGAATCTGAAAAAGTTGGTAAAGAAATCAGAAAATTATACAGCTGGTCTGATGAAGATAAATTAATTAATAACTAATACACACACACTTTGTGTGTGTTCAGTAAAGAGTCTATTGACTCTTTAGTGATGACATACAAAGGGGTAAAGGGGGAATTCATATGTCAATGACAATGACACAAAAAATCTTGGCTGATCATGCAGGAATGCAAGAAGTTGTTGCTGGTCAGTTAATTGAAGCAAAATTGGATGTGGTTATGGCCAATGATATTACTGGACCAATGGCATTACCAATTTTTAAACAAATGGCTGATAAGGTGTTTGATAAGGATAAAGTTGTATTGGTGCCTGATCATTTTACACCAAATAAAGATATTAAATCAGCAGAAAATTCTAAAGCTATTCGTGAATTTTCATTAAATCAATGTTTAACTCATCATATGGAACAAGGAAAATGTGGTGTTGAACATGCGATTTTACCAGAAAAGGGTATTGTTGTAGCTGGTGAATGTATTATTGGAGCTGATTCTCATACTTGTACTTATGGTGCATTGGGAGCTTTTTCTACAGGGGTAGGAACAACTGATATTGCCACAGGTATGGCAACTGGTGAATTATGGTTTAAAGTTCCAAGTGCTATCAAATTTGTTTTAAAAGGAAAATTACAACCTTATGTAAGTGGTAAAGATGTGATTTTACACATTATCGGCCAAATTGGGGTTGATGGGGCTTTATATAAATCTATGGAATTTGTTGGTGAAGGTGTCGCTGAGTTATCTATGGATGATCGTTTTACTATTTGTAATATGGCGATAGAAGCTGGAGCTAAAAATGGGATTTTTCCAGTTGATGATAAAACAAGAGAATATATGCAAAAGCATTCAAAGAAAGTTTATAAAGAATATGTGGCAGATGAAGATGCTATATATGATGAAGTCATTGAAATTGATTTATCAAAGATTATGCCAACAGTTGCATTCCCACATTTACCAGGAAATGCACATACAATGGATGAAATCAATAATGAGGAAAAGATTTATATTGATCAAGTTGTGATTGGTTCATGTACGAATGGACGTATGAGTGATTTACGTAAAGCAGCAGCTATTTTAAAAGGTAAAAAAGTGGCTGATAGAGTGCGTGTCATGGTTGTTCCAGCAACTCAAAAGATCTTTGTTGAATGTATTCGTGAAGGTTTGGCAGAAATCTTTGTTGAAGCAGGATGTGCTTTTAATACACCAAGTTGTGGACCTTGTATGGGTGGTCATATGGGAGTCATGGCTAAAGGTGAAAAATGTGTTTCTACAACAAATCGTAACTTTGTTGGAAGAATGGGTGATACAGAAGCTTTGATTTACTTAGCTTCACCTGAAGTTGCTGCTGCAAGTGCAATTGCTGGATATATTGCTGATCCAAGAAAGGTGGGAGAATAAGATGAAAGCCAATGGTAAAGTTTTAAAATATGGAGATAACGTTGATACAGATGTTATTATTCCAGCCCGTTATTTAAATTCATTTGATGCCAAAGAACTTGCAAGTCATGCGATGGTGGATATTGATCCCACTTTCGTAGAACGAGTGGAAGTTGGAGATATTATGGTGGCAGGAAAGAACTTTGGTTGTGGTTCGTCTCGTGAACATGCTCCTTTAGCTTTAAAGACAGCAGGTGTGAGTTGTGTTATTGCCAAATCATTTGCGAGAATTTTCTATCGTAATTCAATTAATATTGGATTTGCAATTTTGGAATGTGAAGAAGCCGCTGATGATATTGATGAAGGAAATATTGTAGAAGTTGATTTTGATACAGGAAAAATTTATAATCAAACAAAGCATAAAGAATATCAGGCACAACCTTTCCCTGAATTCTTACAAAAAATGATTCAAGTCAATGGTTTAGTGAATTATGTAAATGAGAAAAAGAGAGGTTAAATTATGGAAAAGAATATTGTAGTTATTAAAGGCGATGGAATCGGACCAGAAATTGTTAATCAAGCGATTAAGGTTTTAGATGCGATTGCATGTCAATATAAACATACATTTCATTATCAAAATATTTTAATGGGTGGGGCTTCAATTGATGAATATGGAGTTCCATTAACTGATGAAGCTATCAAAATTGCTAAAGCAAGTGATGCTGTATTACTAGGTTCCATTGGTGGTGATACCAATACATCACCTTGGTATCAGTTAGAACCATCTTTAAGACCAGAAGCAGGTTTATTAAAGATGCGTAAAGAATTAGGTTTATTTGCTAATTTAAGACCAGCTTATTTATATGATGAATTAAAGAGCGCTTGTCCTTTAAAAGAAGAAATCACTGAAGGTGGTTTTGATATGATGATTATGCGTGAGTTAACTGGTGGATTATATTTTGGGGAAAGAGAAACCAAAGAGATTGATGGACAAATGGTGGCTCATGATAATTTGGTTTATAGTGAAAAAGAAATTAGAAGAATTGCCAAACGTGGTTTTGATATAGCCATGAAAAGAAGAAAGAAAGTTACAAGTGTGGATAAAGCTAATGTTTTAGATACATCTCGTTTATGGCGTAAGATTGTTAATGAGGTGGCAAAAGATTATCCAGAAGTTGAAGTAGAACATATGTTAGTAGACAATTGTGCGATGCAGTTGGTAAAAGATCCACGTCAATTTGATGTAATCTTAACTGAAAATATGTTTGGTGATATTTTATCAGATGAAGCAAGTATGGTAACAGGATCAATTGGTATGTTATCAAGTGCATCACTAAGAGAAGATAAACTTGGAATGTATGAACCAAGTCATGGAAGTGCACCAGATATTGCAGGAAAAGATATTGCAAATCCAATTGCAACAATTCTTTCAGCGGCTATGATGTTACGTTATTCATTTGATATGGATGATGAAGCAAAGGCTATTGAAGATGCCATTGAGAAGGTTTTAAAAGCTGGATATCGTACTGTTGATATTATGTCAGAAGGAAAACAACAAGTTACTTGTTCGAAGATGGGCGACTTGATTGTGGAAAATTTATAATGGGGAGGTCACATATGAGAAGTGATAATGTCAAAAAAGGGGCTGAAAGAGCACCACATAGATCGTTGTTTAATGCTTTAGGAATGACAGAAGAAGAATTATCAAGACCATTAATTGGGGTTGTTAATTCTTATAATGAAATTGTTCCTGGACATATGAATTTAGATAAGATTGCTGAAGCAGTTAAAAAAGGAATTTATTTAGCTGGAGGAACACCTATTGAAGTTCCTGCTATTGCTGTTTGTGATGGAATTGCAATGAATCATACAGGAATGAAATATTCTTTAGTGACAAGAGAATTAATTTGTGATAGTACAGAATGTTTAGCAAATGCTCATCAATTTGATGGTTTAGTTATGATTCCTAATTGTGATAAGAACGTTCCTGGTTTATTAATGGCAGCTGCGAGATTAAATATTCCAACCATCTTTGTGAGTGGTGGACCAATGTTAGCTGGTCGTCGTGTAGATGGAAAACAAACATGTTTATCTTCATTGTTTGAAGCTGTTGGTCAATTGAACGCTGGGAAGATCACTGAAGAAAAATTAAAAGAAATTGAAGAAAAAGCTTGTCCAACATGTGGATCATGTTCAGGTATGTATACAGCCAATTCAATGAACTGCTTAACTGAAGTTTTAGGAATGGGATTAAAAGGAAATGGAACCATTCCAGCTGTCTATAGTGAAAGAATTAGACTCGCTAAACATGCTGGTATGCAAATTATGAAATTAGTTGAACAAGATATCAAACCAAGAGATATCATGACAACAGAAGCATTCTTAAATGCTATGACAGTAGATATGGCACTTGGATGTTCAACAAACTCTATGTTACATTTACCTGCTATTGCATATGAAGCAGGTGTTGAATTAAATTTAGAAATTGCCAATGAAATTAGTCAAAAAACACCAAACTTATGTCACTTAGCTCCTGCTGGAGATACATTTATTGAAGATTTAAATGAAGCTGGTGGGGTTTATGCAGTGATGAATGAGTTAGATAAATTAGGTGTTTTACACACTGATGTCTTAACTTGTACAACAAAAACATTAAAAGAAAATATTGAAGGATGTGTGAACTTAGATCCAAACATCATTCGACCAATTGATAACCCATATAGTCAAACAGGTGGTATTGCTGTATTAAAAGGAAATTTAGCACCTGATAGCTGTGTTGTAAAACAAAGTGCAGTTGCATCTGAAATGTTACAACATAAAGGACCAGCTAGAGTCTTTGATAGCGAAGAAGAAGCAATAACTGCTATTCGTGCTGGTAAGATTGTTGCTGGAGACGTTGTGGTCATTCGTTATGAAGGACCTAAAGGTGGACCAGGAATGCGAGAAATGTTATCACCAACATCAGAAATTGCAGGTATGGGATTAGATAAAGATGTTGCTTTAATTACTGATGGTCGTTTCTCTGGAGCAACACGTGGTGCTTCTATTGGACATGTTTCACCAGAAGCAGCAGTTGGTGGACCTATTGCTTTCGTTGAAGAAGGCGATATGATTGATATTGATATTACTAATCATCGTATTGAATTATTAGTCAGTGATGAAGAATTAGCAAAAAGAAAGAAAAACTGGCAACCTAAAGTACCTGAAGTTAAAGGATATTTGAAAAAATATGCAGCAATGGTTACTTCAGCAAACACAGGAGCCGTATTAAAAGTCAAATAAAGAGAAGGAGGAAACACTATGGAAATGAAAGGATCAGATATTGTTGTTGAATGTTTACTTGAACAAGGTGTTGACACTGTGTTCGGTTATCCAGGCGGAACAATACTAGAAATCTATGATAGTTTATATAAATATCAAGATAAGATTAACCATGTCTTAACTTCTCATGAACAAGGGGCTGCTCATGCGGCTGATGGATATGCACGTGCGACTGGAAAAGTTGGTGTTTGTATGGCAACCAGTGGACCAGGAGCTACTAATCTTGTTACCGGTATTGCAACTGCTCAAATGGATTCTATTCCACTTGTTGCAATTACTGCCAACCAAGTTGTACCACTACTAGGAAAAGACAGTTTTCAAGAAGTTGATATTACTGGAGTAACAATGCCAATTACAAAACATAATTTTATTGTTAAGAGAGTTGAAGATTTAGCACCAACAATTCGTAAAGCATTCCAGATTGCTAAAGAAGGTAGACCAGGGGCTGTTTTGGTTGATATCACTAAAGATGTGACTTTAGCACATTGTGAATATAAACATTTAGAACCTGAACATATTGAAAGACGTAATTATACTTACCCAACTTCAACAATTAAAAAAGCAATTGAAATGATTGAAGAAAGTGAAAAACCATTTGTATTTGTTGGTGGGGGTGCTGTTGCAGCTAATGCATCAGCTGAATTAAAAGAATTTGTGGAAAAAATTGATGCTCCAGTTACTGATTCTTTAATGGGAAAAGGAGCTTTTGATGGAACAAATCCACGTTATACTGGAATGTTAGGAATGCATGGAACAAAAGCAAGTAACTTAGGTGTTTCTCAATGTGACTTGTTAGTTGTTGTTGGAGCAAGATTTAGTGATCGTGTGACGGGAAATGCTAAGAAGTTTGCAAAACATGCGAAAATTATTCATATTGATGTTGATGAAGCAGAAATTAATAAGAATGTTATGGTTGATTTAGGTATTGTTGGTGATGCCAAAAGTGTATTAAGTGCATTAAATTTATTATTGAAACAACAAAACCATCCACAATGGCTTAAAGAAATTCGTGCTTTAAAAGATCAATATCCATTAAGCTATAATCCTGATGTTTTAACAGGACCATATGTTATTGAACAAATTGAAGCATTAACTGATAGTAATGCAATTATTTGTACAGAAGTAGGACAAAACCAAATGTGGGCAGCACAATATTATCATTTTAGGAGACCACGTCAATTGATTACAAGTGGTGGACTTGGAACAATGGGATATGGTTTAGGTGCTTCTATTGGTTGTAAATATGGAAAATCAGAACAATATGTTTTCAATATTGCTGGAGATGGATGTTTTAGAATGAACATGAATGAATTAGCAACAGCTTCTCGTTATAATGTACCAATTATTGAAGTTATCTTAAATAACCATGTCTTAGGAATGGTTAGACAATGGCAAACTTTATTCTATGGTAAACGTTATTCTGCAACTGTTTTAAATG
Source organism: Longibaculum muris (assembly GCF_004343035.1). Classification (GTDB taxonomy): domain Bacteria; phylum Bacillota_I; class Bacilli_A; order Erysipelotrichales; family Coprobacillaceae; genus Longibaculum; species Longibaculum muris. The sequence continues at coordinate 13,677 of NZ_SMCQ01000018.1, read as the reverse complement.
ATAAAGTTGATTTCTGTAAGGTAGCTGAAGGTTTAGGATGTAAAGCTATTAAAGTTACTAAGAAAGAAGAAGTTGCACCAGCTATTCAAGAAGCAATGGATTATAATGGACCAGTTGTGATTGAATGTATGATTCAAGAAGATGATAAAGTCTTCCCAATGGTTGCTCCAGGAGCTGCTATTGATGAAGTCTTTGATCAAAATGATGTTAATGAATAATCAAAAACCTTATAGAGAAAATTCTCTATAAGGTTTTTTCTTTTTCTTGTAAAAGTTGTGCATATTGAATACAAATTAAATCAGCAATAATAGCAAGAGGATAAGGATGACTTGCATAGTCCTTACGACTATGATAGCGAATATATTCATCTACATACGGAAGGGATATATTAAAATTAGATGTAATCATATAAATCTTAGGTTTAACTTTTAAGTTTTTAAAAGGTTTACTACGCTGAAATACACGATCAAAATAAGTACCAGATTCAGAAAAAATAATGATTAATGTTTCTTCATCAGCATTTTGAATATATTCCACTTGATTAATAAACTTAATACAAGTAAATAAAATTTTGCCACTCGTTTGTAAATCAAACTGCAAGTTTAAAGCAATATTTTCAGATTGCATATAACCAAAAGCAGCCACTTTTTTATATTGATAAATATCTTTAACAAGATTTTGAATATCTTCTTCAATCACACTATTATAAAGTGATTTTAAATTATCCATCACGCTTAAAATATAAGATTTACATAAAGAGCTAGCTTCAAAAGATTTAAAATCATATTTCTTTTTAGCATGTTCATGTTCAATTGCAAATCTAGCGACTTGACTTTTAAGTGCGTTGAAATCATTTAAACCAATATCACGACAAAAACGTGAAATACTGGAATTAGAAACATAACATTGTTTGGCTAAATCTGTTAATGTAATATCTTCTAAATCATGAATATTTTCAATCAAAAATTTTGCGATTTTATAATTGTTTGAATCAATAGGCTCACTATTAATAGTAGATAGCAAGATAATCATAAGATTAAACATATTTTTTCCTCTTTTCGACATATGATTATATTATATATATCACGAAAGGAGGGGAAATACAATTTATTTTTTTATGATAATTGTTTGGGCTATTTTATCATGAAAAGATTGGGAATTTGGTTGAAAATAAGCATATAAAATAGACAGTAAAGTTAATCCATAAGCAAGATACTTTAGTGGCTCAACAAAACTTGTAAAACCTAACACAGGTAATAGTTTTCTTAAGTAAGTTGCGGTTATGACAATACCACCTTCTAATAGTGTTGCTCCAACAAGTTCCCTTAATAACATTGTCTTTAAAGTAATATTGTTTTCATTGATATCAACAATTTGAATCTTACATATTTTTTTACCCAATGTTTGTCCTTTCCAAAGGAATACAGGAATGATTATGTAATATATCAAACCAATTGCTATACCATATAAAATAAGTAAAAGTGCTGTTTGAAAATCATAATGGATAAAATCAAACATATAAGGCTGTAAATAATCACCATTACGAAAATAGAAAGTGATAGGAATAACAGCTAACATGTTTGTTAAGTACCAATCAATAACCATTGCTAAAAATCTCTTTACTCTTAATTCAATAATATCATTTTTATTTGTAACTTTTTTCTTTGACATTTTTCTCACCTCAAAATAAACTTTTTAAAATTATAACAAAGTCATTTATCATTCATCAATTCATTTCCAAATCTTGGAAACAAAAAGAAGATGAAAATTCATCTTCTTTAGAAATCAATTATAATCTTTTGTAATCTTCTAAATTTAATAATGATGCAGCATCTTGATCACAAATCACAGTAAAATTAGGATGTAATTTTAAGATTGTTGCAGGTAATTCATCTGTAATCGGTGAATCTAAAACTTGTTTTAAGATTTCAGCTTTTTCTTTTCCTGTCACAATCATTACCAAATGTTTAACACGCATTAAACTTTTTGGTCCCATTGTAAGAGTGATTGGTAAATGTGGTTTTTCAGGATATCCAGGATTAGCTGCATTTTTTGTTTTACGATCCATTGGATAAGTATAACTATCCATTGGTGTACATCTTGGACAATTACTGCAGAAATGACCATCAAATCCTAAACCAATCAACATCACATCAATACCACCAGCGTTACGGATTTCTTGATCATAAGTTTCCCAATTTTCCATTGTTGTTGTGTGAATGCGTTCATCAGGAATATGAGCATCTTTAAAGAAAAGTTCTTGCATTTCTTCCCAGTTAGGACCATATGGTTTATCAAGATATGGTGCTTCATCAAATAACCAATACTCAATATCCTTAAATTTATCTTGGTCTTTGATATAAGGGATCATCATCTTATAAAGATTGACAGGTGATTTCCCAGCTGTTAAAGAAATATTCACACGTTTGTCTTGCATCATAGCACCGAGTAAAATGTGCATTGCACTTTCACTCATTTTTTGTTCTGATTCTTCAATAATTAATTTCATAATTCTTTCCTCCTTGATTTATATCAAGAAGATAAAACTTACACAAGTCACATTATAAGTGATTTTTTGATAGTGTCAAGAAAATAATTTTTATTTTAAATTTATGATATTCCTAATTATGTAGCGCTAAATTAATAATATATCTTAATTACATTGAAAAATCAACACATTTCCACAATGTGGAAATAATTTCGACAATATGGAAAAGAATTGCCAAAAGAGTGTTGAAAAAGATATAATTCAGGTACATTTGAGAAGGGAGGAATATCTATGAAATTCATGGAAAAATTTAATCAACTTGCTGATCGTACTTTACTACCTTTAGCAAATAAATTGGGGAATCAAAGACATCTTGCAGCTATTCGTGATGGGATGGTTGTTGCGATTCCACTATCAATTCTAGGTGGTGTTTGTTTAATTATTTCAACACCTCCATTTAAACCAGAAACATTACCAAATTGGGGAGTCATTAGCGATATGTTAATGGGATGGTATAATTGGGCGCAAGCAAATAAAGCAATGTTACAATTACCCTATAACATGACAATGGCATTAATGGGATTGTTTGTGGCTTTTGCGATTGCTTATCATTTGGCTAAGAAATATGAGATGCCAACATTAAATGTAGCAATTGTCTCAACCGCAGTATTTTTAATTGTTTCATCACCAGTTGTGTCTGCTGTGCCAGCTAGCTTAATGAGTGAAGGGGCAAATATGACAGATCTTCTAACAAAGGCAGGGAACTATATCCCAACGACATTCTTGGATGCCAAAGGGATTTTCACAGCTATTATTGTTTCCATTGGATGCGTTGAAATTATGCATTTTATGTTGAAGAAAAATATTCGCTTTAAAATGCCTGAAGGGGTACCACCAGCAATTGCTTCATCATTTGATGCGATTATTCCATTGTTTGTATGTGTGGTTGTTTTCTATGCACTTTCACTATTTGTTCAAAATATAAGTGGTGAATTGTTGCCAAGTATGATTATGACATTACTTGCACCAGCTATTTCAGGATTAGATTCATTACTTGGAATTTGTTTAATTACAATTATTGCACAAACATTTTGGTTCTTTGGATTACATGGTGCAAGTATTACACAACCTATCCGTTTGCCATTTATGCAAATGTACTTAGTTGCTAATATTACAGCATTTTCTGCAGGTGATCCAGTTGTTCATTTCTTTACACAACCATTTTGGTCTTATGTCATTACTCTTGGTGGAGGAGGAGCCACTTTAGGTTTATGTATCTTATTGTTGCGCTCTAAATCTGTAGAGTTAAAAACACTTGGTAAATTATCAATTGGACCAGCTATCTTTAATATCAATGAACCAATTATCTTTGGTTTACCAATGGTTTTAAATCCATTAATGATGATTCCATTTATATTTGTACCAGTCGTGAATTCTATTATTGCTTATGCATGTATGGCATTCCATATTGTTGGAAAAGGTGTTATAGAAACACCATGGACAACACCCGCTCCATTAGGTGCAGCTTTAGGATGTATGGATATCAAAGCAGGAATACTTGTTATTGGATTAATTATATTAGATATGTGTCTTTATTATCCATTCTTTAAACTTATGGAAAAACAAAAATTAGATGAAGAAAATGGAGTTCAAAACATTTAATCTATAAAAAAGAAGATAAACTTACACACCATAACTTCATTTCTATCATTCAATTTTGTTTTACCTCAAATGTCTTTGGCATTTGAGGTTTATTTATTTCATTGAAATATAAGAAAGTAAATAAAAAGTTAGTATTTCTTCATATTAGGTCAAAAATGTTTAACAAAAAAGGTAGATATTTTGTTTTTTAAAACTTGATTGAAGAAAAATAATCAAAACTGTATAATGAAATAAAAGAATAAAGAAAGTTTGGGGAAATGATATGAAAGATAATAGGGAAAGATTTATTCAGGATATGCTTGATACTTTTGATGATACAAATGCATATCAGGTAAGTTTGTTTTTATCAGTATTTTTTGGTGTAGTAGGTTTATTTTATGCCATAACAACCTTGCCTTCTATTTTGCCATATATTTATATATATGATACTTATTTTGCTTTTTTAGGATTGTCGGTTTTTTGTATCATAGGAGGAATAGGATGTTTATATGTATTGTATGGGCATTATATTTCTACAAAACATCATTCAGTTCATGAAAGGATTCACTATTTACCCGTGGCTTTTTTATCAATAATACCTGGTTTTATCATGATCATGTATAGTGCTTTAGTCACTGCAGCTTCTTTTACTTTTCCGATTTCCATTATTAGTTTCTATTTATGTTTTTATGCAATTATTGTTTTTATCGTTGCATATTTTATGGTACAAAAAAGAATAAATAGTGAAAAAGAAGTTTATCAAAAAAAGACGTTAAGATATGTACAATGGGTAACTATACTTTTACTTGTTATAGCTTTTTTATTTATATTATTTTTAAGAGGATCAGTTTTTGAGGATTTAGTAAAGATTGCCTTAATCACTATTATTGTTTCGTTTTTTGCTTATCAGGCAGCTAGAACTTTACTAGCAAGTCGATTGATGAAGAAAATGGATATCGATATGATTGATTATCAGAATTTATATCATGATGGTCGTTTAGGTGAAGTTGATCTTTCACAAAAAGCGCGTGTATATATCATAAATGATGGAAGAATTGATAAAGCTTTAAATATTTTAGTGGAATTTGGATTTGATCGTGATGATTGTATGCGTGCTATTATAAAACATCAGCCATTTTATACATTTGATGAGAAGATGTATTATGATCTTCAATTTATGAATAAACTTTTAATGCGTTTAGCTTATGAAGATGTTCCTTTTCAGGTAGAAGTCTTAAAAAATAAAGACTGGGAAATTGATGAAAGTTATCAATTAATAGAAAAGCATCGTTTTGTCCGTAAGAAAAAAGCAGATGCCAAAGAAAATGATGATGAAGTTAAAGAGAAAAATAGTTGGTTATTTAATATTGTGATGAGTATAATTGTTGGAATTGGAATGATACTATATGGTCTATGGTCGGCATTTTTTCCAGTTAATTATTTTAAACCTGTGCGTTGGTGTTCATCTGAGCAAATTCAAACTTATTACAATGAATTTACTTATAGGAGTACGAGAACACTTTATCATTTGATTTGTATTTGGATTATTTTTTTAGTTTGGTTATTTGTGAAACCAATTCAAATATGGGTAAGTGGAATAATGGAAGAATCTATTCAAACAATATGGATAGCTTTTGGTATTATCTTTGTTGGAGAATTGTTTGTTTTTCCAATGTATTTAAAAAAATTAAAAGCAATTCTACAACAAGAACATAATGTTCATAATTATGAAAAAAGAGCATTTTTGTTATTTATATTGTATTCTTTTATAAGAAGTTTAATAAAAGGATGGCAAAAATCTTTATGTATGTTGATATTTTTAATTGTGAGCATTGAACTGGCTAAATCAATTTACATTTTTATACGTTATATTCAACATAGAAAAGAAGTAAAAATAGTGAAACAAAATGAAGAATATGAAATTGTTGAAGAATATGATATGCAACCTATTATTGATAGATTAAAAGAATTTAAAGAAGATGTGATTGTTTTGGAATATAGTGATTTACCAGTTAATCGTTATTGTAGTAAATTAGGTGGATTACCTTATTTATTAGAGGGTGAAAATATTCCTTGTGATGGAAATGAACCGTTAATATTGTTGGCACAAATTAATTTTGATGAACTTAAAGGAAAAACAGTTGGGGATTTACCAGATCATGGAATGTTGCAATTCTTTATCAAATGTGATGATGTTTATGGATGTGACTTTGATTTTAATGTAGATAATCCTAAATATCGTGTTGTTTATCACGAAAAAGTTGATTATATAGCACCACTTCGTCAAGATGTTGAATATATTAATGAAGAATCACCACTGCATGGAGAATATCGTTTGAATTTATCTATTCAACAAGTTGAAGGACTATCAGTAAGTGATTTTCAATTTATCGATCGTTTAAAGAAATTGTGTGATGATTTATTACCAAAGGATTTTGAAAATAATGATGGATTTATGGATGCTCTTTATGAGTACGTTGAATTTAATGAAAATAATCAAATGTTAGGACAGGGATCTTTTGCTCAAGAGGATTCTAGAGGAAGTGAGTCAATGCTTATTTTGCTTCAATTATTGAGTGATGAAACACATATGATGTGGGGAGATTATGGAACATGTCATTTTCTTATTGATAAGGATGATTTGAAAAATAAAAGATTTGATCAGGTTATATATACTTGGGATTGTTATTAAGATTTGATTTTGATCTTCTTTAGATATTCTTAAGAAATTCTTTACCATATATTCATATGATATCCATATAATGGTGTTAAGATATGATAAAATTCTGATTAAAATATCATGATATATGGAAAAATATGATAAATAAAGTGGGTGTGAATATGCAAAAAATAAAGGGATTAACAAATCAAGAGGTCTTAGATCAAATTGATTTAGGGCATATGAATATATCTCCAAAACCATTAGTTAAGACAAATAAACAAATTATATTTGAACATGTTTTTAATTTGTTTAATGCTTATAACTTTGTTATAGCATGTGCATTGGTATTTGTTCAAGCATGGTCAAGTTTATTCTTTGTTGTGATTGTAAGTGCCAATACAGTTATTAGAATTTATCAAGAGATACGTTCTCGTAATATGGTTGCTAAGTTAAATTTAATTATTTCACCTAAAACAAAAGTATTACGTGATGACACAATACAAGAGATTGATAATGAAGAAATTGTCTTAAATGATGTGGTTTATTTTGAAACTGGAAATCAAGTTTCTTCTGATTCTATTGTGTTAGATACAGCTGTTGAAGTTGATGAATCTTTACTTACAGGAGAAGCTGACCCTGTATTGAAAAATATAGGTGACCATTTATTGTCAGGAAGTTTTATTGTTTCTGGTGCATGTTATGCAAGAGTTGAACATGTAGGAATAGATAATTATGCGACTCATCTTGCTAATGAGGCAAGACAAAGAAAACCAGTGACATCTGAGTTGGTTAATGTTTTTAATAAAGTAACAAAATTTACCAGTTATTTAGTTGTTCCATTGAGTGTTTTGATGTTGTATCAAGCTTTAGGGGTGAGAGAAGAATCACTTGCGACAGCAATTGTCAATACTTCAACAGCCTTACTTGGAATGTTACCTAAAGGATTAGTATTATTGACAAGTGTTTCTTTAGCTGCCAGTGTTGTGCGTCTAGGAAAAAGAAAAGTGCTTGTTCAAGAAATGTTTAGTATTGAAACTTTATCCCGTGTTGATGTTTTATGTCTTGATAAGACAGGAACTTTAACAAAAGGGAAAATGAAGGTTCAAGAGGTTGTTGATTTAGCCAATCCTTTATCACTTGATATGCAAAAAGTCATGAGTTCATTTGTTGGACAAAGTGTTGATAATAATGCAACTTATCAAACATTAAAGCAATACTTTCAAGATGAGATATGTTATGAAGTGAAAAATCGTGTCCCATTTTCTTCAGCTAGAAAATGGAGTGCACAGGAACTAGAAGGTATTGGAACGATTATTGTAGGAGCACCAGAGTTTATTGTACCTCAATATCAATTACTACAATATATTCAAGAAGCTCAAAATAGTGGAGCTCGTGTTTTAATGGTTGCTCATCATGCTGATTTTCAAACTTTTCAAGAACATCTTCATGAAGCAACACCACTAGCTTTAATTATTATTTTAGATCCTCTAAGAGATGATGCGAAAGAAACACTGGCTTTCTTTCAAGAAAATGATGTAGATATTAAAGTGATTTCTGGGGATAATCCAATAACTGTAAGTTCATTAGCGAAACAAGCGGGAGTCAAAGATGCTCATCACTATATTGATGCATCTACTTTGACAACCGATGAAGAATTAGAAAATGCAATCATGAATTACAATGTGATTGGTCGGGCTACCCCAAAACAAAAACATCAAATGATTTTAACTTTACAAAAACATAAACAAAAAGTCGCAATGACAGGTGATGGAGTTAATGATGTTTTAGCTTTAAAAGATGCCGATGTTTCAATCGCGATGGGATCTGGCTCAGATGCTGCTAAACAAATCTCTCAGTTTGTTGTGATTAATGGTGAACTATCAACAATGGTAGATGTTGTCAAAGAAGGACGTTTAGATATTAATAATGTGACACGTTCAGCATCTATGTATTATCTTAAGACAATCTATACAATATTGATTGCTATTTCAACTGTATTATTAAATATGCCTTATCCTTTTATTCCTTTTCAAATGACTTTATTAGATAATTTTATTGAAGGTTTTCCTTCTTTTATGATTTTATTTGAAAAGAATATCGATAAACAAAAAGAATCGATTGGTAGACATGCGATGCGTTATTCATTACCTAATGCTTTGGTTATTGTTTTAAGTGTCATTGCATTAAAACTTCTTGCCCCTATATTATCTTTAGAATTACATGAAGTCTTTACAATTCTTTATTTTTCAACTTCATTAATTTCTATTCATATGATTTATCGTATTTATAGTCCAATTAATTGGTATCGTACATTTGTATTGATTATAGATATTATTGGCTTTTGTATGGCCACATATATCTTCTGGGATTGGTTACAGCTTGCTCCACTTACAATGCAATTATTCCAATATATATTGATTATAATTGTCATTGGTATGATTTTAGCAGCAATCATCTCACATTTTGTGAATATTTATTTAGATCGAGAATGAGACAAAACAGCTCATTCTTTTTATATGACTTTTGTCACTTTTATTTATGATAGAAATCATGTTAAAATAAAAAAGAGTGTAGGTGATAGATATGCATAAACAAAATCAGAAGGCTCTTTTTGGGATTATAGTGACAATTGCAATGATGATTGTAGGTTTGATTTATACAAGCTATAGTCGTCCTTCATCTCATCATAAGGTTTTTGGTGTCACTTATATGACAATGAATAATCCTTTTTATGAAATTATTAATAATGAATTAGAAAAAGTGATTGATCAAAACGGGGATCGACTTATTACCTTGGATCCAGCTTTAGATGTGATAAAACAAAATGAACAGATTCATTTCTTTATCAATCAAAATGTTGATGGAATATTCGTTAACCCAATAGATTATAAACAAATACAACCAGCTTTATTAGCAGCTAAAAAAGCACATATACCAATTATTGTTGTTGATGCACCTATTAAAAATAAAGAACTGGTCAACTGTACAATTGTTTCAGATAACTATAATGCTGGTGTTCAATGTGCCAATGATATGATGAATACAATGTCATCAGCTAAAATTGTTTTATTAAAACATAGTAGTGCAAAATCAGCTAAAGACCGAATTGATGGTTTCTTAGATACAATCCAATCTCATCCTCAATATCAAATTGTTGACGAAGGAGAATGTGAGGGGCAATTAGAACTTGCTATGCCATTAATGCAAAAAATAATAAAAAAACATCGCGATATTGATGTTGTTATGGCACTTAATGATCCGAGTGCTCTAGGTGCTTTAGCAGCTTTAGAAAATAATGGGATGAAAAATGTTAAAGTATATGGTGTTGATGGAACTCCAGATGTTAAATCATTGATTCGTCAAACACCAATGGTTGCTGGAACAGTTGCACAATCTCCAATATCTTTTGGTTATACTGCAGCTTTAAAGATGTATGATTTATTGGCTCATAAAACAGTTGATTCTAATATTATTGTTCCTGTGACTTTAATAACCAAAAAGAATATTGATGATTTTGATGAAACGGGGTGGCAATAATGAATCGGAGTTATTGGCAATCTTTGTCATCTTTAAGAGTTTTTATGATTCTTTTGAATTTTATTATCATTGTTTTTTATGGCAGTGTTTTTTTACTTGCAACAAAATATGTTATTGATTATCAGATGACAAGAGATTTTTTAGATAAAATCAATCATATTCCTCATCATCCACTTGTTGTATTCTTTGGAAGTATTTTATTATTTATTATTCTTTTATCAATTATGTATTATCGTCAAGAACATGATATTATTCAACATAAGATGAATATGATTTTGAGTTTCGTTGAATTGTTGATTTGTTTTGGTATTATTTATTTATTGTATATGGGATATAATGGTATTATTTTATTAGTGTTTTGTAATAGTATATATCATTTAAAAGATGATAAAACAACAAAATGGATATTAGGTGCCGTTATTCTTGTTTATTTGATTTCTAATTATGATGTTTTTTCAACAGTTATTCCACTCACAAATCCACAAGCATACTTTCAGATTTTTAATGCGAATATAAGAGGAATGCTGATGATTGCAAAGAATGTATTAGAAACATTAAATATCTTATTATTTATTGTTTATATGATTCTTTATATAGCTGATCAGATTCAAGAAAATGAGAATATTTCAAAAGAATTAGATATGATTCATCAGGTGAATAAAGAATTACAAAATTATGCAGCGGTGACAGAAAAAATTGGTGAAAATAACGAGAGAAAACGATTAGCAAGAGAAATTCATGATACTTTGGGTCATGCTTTGACTGGGATTGCAGCTGGTGTGGATGCTTGTATTGCAATGATAGATATAAATCCTCAAGCAACTAAGCAACAATTACAAGTTGTCTCTAAAGTTGTGCGACAAGGGATTGGGGATGTTCGTAATTCTTTAAATAAGTTACGTCCAGGCGCATTAGAAGCTCATGGCTTTAAAGGGGCAATTGAATCAATGATTGAAGAATTTATGAGTGTCAGTGATTTGGATATTGTATTAGATTATCGATTAGAAAAAGTAGATTTTGAAAATACAAAAGAAGATATATTGTTTCGGGTTATTCAAGAAAGTATTACAAATTCACTTCGTCATGGGGGTGCAACTCATATAGAAATTATTATTTATCAGGAAGATTATCATTTATATTTAAAGATTCAAGATAATGGTAGTGGTTGTGAGGATATTCATTATGGTTTTGGTTTAAAACAGATGCAAGAAAGGGTTGCAGTTATTAATGGTGAAGTGTTATATGATGGACATAATGGTTTTTTAACAATTATTAAAATACCAATGCAAAGGGGAGAAAATTATGATTAAAGTTGTGATTGCTGATGATCAAGAGCTCATTAGAGAGTCATTGAAGATTGTCTTAGGAACACATGAAGATATACAAGTTGTTAGTGTTGCAAGTGATGGGTTTGAGGTTTTAGATATTTTAAAAAGAAATCCAGTAGATATTATTCTTATGGATATTCGTATGCCACATATGGATGGCGTTATGTGTACAAAAGCAGTTAAAGAACAATATCCACAAACAAAGATTATTATTTTAACAACTTTTGATGATGATGATTTTGTGTTTAGTGCATTAAAATTTGGAGCAAGTGGATATTTATTAAAAGGGGTAAGTATGGATGAATTGTATCAATCCATTTTAACTGTTTATCATGGTGGAGGAATGATTAATCCTGATATTGCCACAAAAGTATTTAGTATGTTTTCTAAAATGTCACAAAACAATTATTCTATTCGTGTTGAAGATAGTGGAATTAAAGAGATAAGTAAACCAGAATGGAAGGTCATTCAACAAGTTGGTTTTGGTCTTTCTAATAAAGAAATTGCACAAAAATTGTTTTTATCAGAAGGAACTGTAAGAAATTATCTAAGTTCTATTCTTTCAAAATTAAATTTAAGAGATCGTACACAATTAGCTATATGGGCAGTACAAACAGGACAAACAACAAAGGATTTTGATTATGAATAAAAAAGCCATCATTGTATTATTATGTATAGGTTTGATTTTCTTACTTATCTGTTGGCCTCATAAGGTTGTTATTAAACTGGGGATATTTGCAGGAAGTAATTGGGATGTGCCAAGTGGTGATAGTTATTATGTTATTGATCATGCAATTGAAAGATTTGAAAAAAAACATAAGAATGTTGAAATTGAATATCAAAGTGGTATCTTAAAAGAAGATTATTCTGCTTGGCTTTCGCAACAAATATTAAAGGGAGAAGAACCAGATGTATTCATGATTTTAAGTGAAGATTTTAATACGTTAAGTTCATTAGGAGCATTAAAAGATTTACATGGATTTATGAAACAAGATCATCAGTTTGATACATCACTTTATTATCAAAGTGTTTTACAAGCTGGCATTTTTCAAAAAAAACAATATGCCTTGCCTTATGAAAGTAATCCAACTTTGATGTTTGTTAATAAAACATTATTAAAAAAAGAAGGAATCTCTATTCCAGATAATGATTGGAGTTTAGATGATTTTTATAGAATATGTCAAAAAGTGACAAAAGATAGTAATCATGATGGAATTATAGATCAATACGGTTATTATAATTATGATTGGTTAGATTCTATCTATGGTCATGGGGGACAATTATTTAATGAAGATGGAACAATGTGTTATCTCAATCAACAATCAGTTAAAGATTCATTAGTCTTTTTACAAAAGTTGACAGCTTTAAATCAAGGTTATCGTGTTAGTGCTGAACAATTTGATAAAGGACAAGTTGCCTTTTCACCAATGCCTCTATCACAATATAGAACCTATAAACCATATCCTTGGAGAGTCAAAAAATATTCTCAATTTGAATGGGATTGTGTCAAAATGCCTTCTCTATCCAATCAACAAGGACATAGTCAAATCTCGACATTATTAATGGGGTTATCTTCAAGAAGTCAACATGAACAACTTGCCTGGGAATTTTTAAAGACATTAACTTATGATCAGCAAACTCAAACTGAATTAATAGAATACTCACAAGGTATCTCATCATTAAAGACAGTCAGTGAATCTAAGCATACATTAGATATTTTAAAAGAAGAAGCTGGTGATAGTCAGGTTAATTTGAGTTTACTTAAAGATGTTATGGAAAATGCTATGAATCATAATCAATTTAAAAAATATGAATCTGCCCTTAATTTATTAACAACGCATATTCAACAAATTATTGATAATAATGCTGATATAGATACATCATTAATTGATTTACAAAAACAAATGAATCAATATCTTAAGGATTAAGGGGCTGTAACGACTAAGTGGTTTTTGAACCATTTAGGACGCTCAGTCCTTTTTTTCTTTGATAACTAAAAAACACATTAAGTTATTTTTTAT
>NZ_SMCQ01000017.1 GCF_004343035.1 Longibaculum muris | reverse complement strand
ACAATATTAGCTACATAAAAAAATGAAGTTGTCTTATCGACAACTTCAATAATAATTTTAATTATTTCACCTGTCTACTTGACAGGGGCGGTTCAAAAATCATAGTTTTTTTTATTCTTTAATATATTGATTCATAAAATCAATAATTGTTTTTTCACATAGTTCTTGTGCGACAAGATAACTTTGAGCATGACCTGCTCCTTCAACAATCAATAAATCTTTATCAGCACCACAAGCATTATAAAGATCATAAACCATGTAAGTTGGAACAAAATCATCTTGATCTCCATGAATAAATAAAGTAGGAGTTTTTGACTTTTTAACTTGATCAATAGTAGAAGCTTCTTTAAAGCTATAACCTACACGTTTTTTACTAAGTAGTGTAGCTGTTGGAAGAATTAGTGCAGGAGGAATATGAGCAAGTTTTAATTCATGTTCAAATTCTTCAAGAACACTTGTAAATCCACAATCAGAAATAATACACTTCACATCACTAGGAAGTTCTTCACCACTCGCCATTAAAACAGTAGCACTACCCATTGAAATACCATGAAGTACAATTTGTAAATCCTTATTAAAATATTCCTTCATCTTATAAATCCATTGAATACAATCCAATCTATCTAACCAACCAAAACCAATATAAGTTCCTTCACTCTCACCATGAGCACGATTATCAGGCAACAATATATTAAAACCTAAATCATGATAGAACTTAATATAATAAGCATATTCTTTTAAATTATAAGAACGATACCCATGAACTGCAATCAAGACTTTATTCGTATCACGAGGAGCCTTTAATAATTTTGCTTTTAATTTAAGACCATCTTGAGAAGTAATCTCTAAATTTTCAAAATCTTGAATATCTAACCAAGAAAGATTCTCATCATCTAAAGGATCTTTATCCTTATTTTTAGGAGGTCTTTTCTTACATGCAAGATCAATTGCTGTTACACTAGCAAAACCAATTAAAATACCAGACAAAATAGCAGCCGTAGCTAATGTTTTCTTTTTCATTCAAATCAGTCCTTTCGTATATGAGATAATCATAACACAAAATCAAGATAATTGACAATAAACCTTGTCATGTTCATAATTTTTCCACAAGTATTTGTTATAATAACTGTAATGATAAAGAATGAGGGGAAATCATTCATATAAAGTCATGATAAGGGGGTACCTTTTTCATGACTTTTGTTTTAAAAGAGTAGGAGGGATACAATGAGTGCAGATACATTAGCAACTTTAGTTGGAAACATTGCTAAACTTTGTATTCTTGTTATAGCAGCTATAGCTGTTATTTACTTCTTTAAGAATAGATAAAATATTAAAACAGGTCAGACCTGTTTTTATTTTTTAAATACAAATTATGGTTCAAAATTTGTGCAAATATTCGCGTTGCATTAAAAACTATATTTGATACAATAAATATAGTTAGGTGGGAAATGTATGAAAAGAATATTATTTATTTTTTTAAGAAAGGTCTTTTACAATGATTGAAAATTTTGGCGGAATTATTAAATTAAATAGACAACAAGAAGGTTTAACTCTAAAATATATTAAACATGAGACAGGTATTTCACAGGGGCATCTAAGTAGAATAGAAAATAATAAAGAAAAAATATCTTATAAAAATGCAAAATTAATTTTTGATGTTATGGGGATACCTATAACAGAAGAAGATTTAAATGAGCAGTTTGAAAAAGATTTTATGTCTTTCTATTTAGATGTCATATATTTAAGAGATTATAGTGTCTCGTTTAAAAAAATTAAATCTTATCATCAATATATACGTTCATCGTTTTCCTATATTAAGTATATCTTAGCTCATATGATTTATGACACGTTAATAGGTGAAAAGAATATTTCTAAGAAGTATGTTTTTATAAAGGAATATTTTGATTATTTAGAAGATTATCAGTGTCAATTGTATTATGATTACATGGGTGGATATTACTATATGAATGAATATTATTTAGAAGCACTAAATAATTATAAAATTGCCTTGAAATATGGTGGAAATCTTTATTCTGAATCGATGTTATATTTTCATATAGGAGCAACACAAATTTATCAAGGAGCCAATTTTGATGCATTAAAATATACAGAGAAGGCAAGAACTTTATTTGCTCAAACAGTTAATCTTAAAAGGATTGTTTCAGCAAATTTTAATATAGCTAGAATCTTATATAGAAATGGTGACTTTAAAGAATTTGAAAGAATAAGCATAAATTGTATACAGGCTTATAAGGAATTAAATATGAAAATGAATATTGTATATACATATAATAATTTGATATGGGGATATGTGCGTTCTGAAAAATATGAAAAAGTATTTGAATACTGTGATGAAGCATTGGAATTAGAATTTAATAAGCATTGCATATATTTTTATATGTCTGTTGCTGCTTATAAGTTAAATCAAATAGATAAGGCAAGAGAGTATATAAAATTAGCTAGAGAAACAATGGACGAACCAACAAAATATATGGAAACAATGATAAAAGCATATCAAATATATTTATCAAATGCTAATGATGAAAGAAAAGAAAAACATTTATTAAAAGTATATGAAGCATCTAAAAAAACAAATGATCAAGATTTAGAAAAATTCACATTAGAATTATTATGTGATTTCTATGATAAGAGTAATAACTTTGAAAAAAGATTAAAATACATATCAATATATGTAGATATATTAAATAAACAAAAGAATAACTATGTGTAAATTCTATGATTTATTGTTAATTAAAAAACAAATCTCATCTTTTATAAAAAGAAAAGATTTGTTTTTTAATTTTAAGATAAATTTTATTTAATTAATTTTTAAATATGTATAAATTTTTTTATTTTAATGGAAAAATTTGTACAAAAAGAGTGCGTTGTTTTAATTTCTTTTAATGATATACTGAATTTAGATAGAAAAACACATAGATAAAAAATTTTAAAACTGTATGTATTTTATTAAAGATATAAAACAGTTAAGGAGGATTGTAAAATTATACATAAAATCACCTAACCTTTTATAAGCTAATTATATAAAAATTACTTTATAGCAAATATAAATATATTAAAAAAGTAACACATTTCAAATAAAATACAACGGATTTCTAATTATATAATTTAAAATGTAAAAATCATCTATACTGTAAATAGGTGAAACAATATGATATTAACACTTATTGTAACAATATGAATCTTATATAGCTTCTTATGAAGTTTAAGATTCAGTAACATTATCTGCAACTATACTATATTAAATCAAGTGGTCAATAATATTACCACATGTTTTCTGCATGTGGTAATATTAATATATAGAAAGCATTTTTTAAAATTATTATAATAACAAAAGGAGGGGAAAGTTATGCTAGAGATTAAAAATCTGAATATACGATTTCAATATTCAATTGTTGAAGATGGAAATGTGACAATTAATCCTTATGAAATCACTATATTTACGGGTGAAAGTGGTACTGGGAAAACAAGTATACTTAATGTATTAGGTTTATTGGATTTAGATAATCGATATGATTATTATTTAAATGGAGAACTGATTAAAAAAAATGATTATAATAAGATAAAAAGAAGTTATATCAGTTATGTTTTCCAAGATTATAACCTAATAGAAGATTTAAGCATTAAGGATAATTTTGAAACAATGTTTAATATTTCAGGGAAGAAATATGATAAGGCGTTAGTAGAGAATCTTTTAAATGATGTTTGTATAGATTTAAAAAAACTTAAACAGAAAAGTAAAAGTCTTTCAGGTGGAGAGAAACAAAGATTGGCTATTGCATTGGCTTTAGTAAAAGAACCACAGCTACTATTACTGGATGAACCAACTGCAAATTTAGATGATAATAATGCAAAACAGATTGTAGAAATCTTAAACAAGTTAAAAGAGAAAGGTTTAATGATTGTAATAGCTAGTCATCATCCAGATCTATATAATGGAGATCATATTTATCAGATAGAAGATATGAAGCTTAAAGAACTGAAGAAAACAGAGTCTTTAAAGAGTATAGAAAACAGGGAAAGACAGATAAAAAGATTCAATCCATTCAAGTATACCTTACTACATTTAAGTCATCATTTTATAATTTATGCTTTGATATTGATAGCTTCAGTCTGGTCGTTATATAATTTTTCAAAAAATGCAATAATGGTGCAAACTGGACAAAAAGTGGCCAATAATTCATTGAATGAACTTTTGGATGATGAATTGTTCATTGTCAATAATGAACAATTAATAGATGTGACAGATAAAAATATTTTCTTAGATTATCAAGTAAAGTTTAATAAAGATGTAGTAGATCAAATTCAACAAATTAATCATATTAAAGAAATGTATCCATACTATAAGTTATTGAATAATAACTATATATGTAATGAGAATGGAGAAGATGTAGAATTAGATAAGGAATTAAAAGAAAAAATTAATGAAGTGACATACAAAGATAAAAAATACAATCCTTTAAAACAAGCATATAACTATATAGCTGTTTCAACATGTCTCTATGATGAAAAAGTATCAAAATGTAAAGAAGTAGATAAAGATGTGAAAGATGGTATATTTATTTCAAGTCAATTGGCAGATTGTTTAGGAATTGAAAAATTAGATCATACCAAGATTTCATTCTCTATACCTGTATTGATGGGATATTTTCATAGTGAAGGATATATCATAGATGAATCAGGGAATCCTGCTTCTGAACCAGCAGAAACAAATCCAATGTTAAAAATGACATTAAATAGAACATTTGAGATTAAAGGAATATACGAATATAATATAGATTCCTATCAATTCTATGATATCAGTGGTGGAGAAAATATCTTTATCGATTATAGGCAGATGCAAAAGCTACATGATGAAGTGATGAATGATGAAAAACTATTGAAAAATTTAAAGGCATATATTGATGAAGCGTTGCTTAAGGATGCTAATTTTCAATACGGAACACAGACTTCAAGCTATGTTATTAAGGTTGATGAGTATAAAAATTTAGACTATGTGAAAAAAGCTATTGAAAGCTTGAATAAACCAATCTATGTAAAAACAAAGATAACTGCAAAAGAAACAAGTCAATCTTTACAACAACAAATGGAAAAGAGTTATTTAACTCAACCAATTATCATCTTAAGTATAAGCATAATACTTATTTCATTACTATATCTTTATACATTGCATCAAAGAAAAAAAGAATTGTCATTCTTACAGGCTAATGGAATCTCATATAGCTACAAGTTACCATTAATTGATTTAATTTATACATTAATATGTTCATTACCAATAACAGCTTTATGCATATTTAATTATTTTAGAGAAATGAATGAACAGGAGATAGTTCCATATCAATATGATTTAAAAACATTATTGATAAATGTCATTGTTATATTGGTTATTATGATTATCTGTTATATAGGAAATTATTTATATTTTAAAAAGACAAACGTCATAAAAGAATTACGTTCTAAATAATGATTGAAATTAAGAATATTAACGTTTCCTATAATCAACAGATTGTTTTCAAAGATAGTCAAATAATAATTCCAGATGGACAATTAACTGCAATTAATGGTAAGAGTGGTTCAGGAAAAACAACACTATTTTATATTATTGGACTTATATCATGTGCTAAAGGGTATGAATATTCTTACAATGGTAGAAATATTGATATTACTGATGATCATCTTAAGTCTACATTACGTAAGTCAAAAATTGGTTTTGTATTTCAAGATAAGAATCTACATGAATATTTAACAATAGAAGAAAATCTTAAATTATATTGTCTAATAGCAGGATTAGAATACACTCAAGAAAAAGCAAATACTTTACTAGAAAAAGTTCATTTAACTATTGATCCACAAACAAAAACAGAAGTTCTTTCAGGTGGAGAAAAACAAAGATTAGCTATTGCTTGTGCCTTAATAAAAGAACCAGATATTATTATTGCTGATGAACCAACGAGTGCATTAGATGATACAAATACAAAGATTATTATTGAGTTATTAAAAGGTATTGCTCATGATGGTAAAATGGTTATTATTGCAACACATAATCAGAATATATTAAAAGATTGTGATATTGTTTATCATTTAAAAAATAACCAGATTTTATTAGATGAAACCATAAATAAAGATATAGTTGTATCAGATATAAAAGAGACAAAGATTTCTTCAAAGTTTTATAAATGGTATACTCATTTTCAATTTGGTAAAGGAAAATTAGAGAAGTTTATCTTTGCAGTTATACCTATTTTTTCAATTTTCTTATGTATTTTTCTATATGCTATGAAGGATAGCTTAGCTTCTCAATATAAGCAGTCACTCAATCAATTTGCTAATAATGAGGTACTTGTTGAAAATAAAACTAATCTTATTTCCGATAAAGGTATTGATTTATTAGGTCGTATTCAAGGTGTTAGAAATATTTATCCAGTTTATAAGAATACGACTAACGAGCTTCTTATAAATGAAAAAAAGATTTCTTTAAATAAACCAATACAAGTTGTATCGTATTATGATTATCAAACAGAAAAGATACATACCAATTGGCAAAATAAAACAGGTGATATATATCTTTCTTTCAGACTCTCAGAAGAATTAAAAATAAATAAAGATTCAAATATCCAATTAGATAATTTGAATCTTACTAAAAACAAATTCAAGATAAAAGGTGTATTATATGAAGATTATTTCTTAACCCAGTCACAACAATCATATATAATCTATGTTCCATATCAATATTTCCAGGAATCAGAAACAAACGCAGTTTTATTACAATTAAATGATTTTGAAAGCTTCCTAGGAATAACAGATAAAATCAACGAAATTAATCCATTATATTCAACAATTATATCTCAAGATAAATATTTAGCTCAAATATCAAATCTAGAAATATATACATCTAACTTATCAACATTTGTTACGATTGTTTGTAGCTTAGTTATATTTATATTAGTAATAAGTCAATTTTTTACAATTAATAATCAAAAATATGAATTAACTGTATTAAAAGCAAATGGCCTATCAAATAAAGAGATATTTAAAATGATGCTTATTTTATTCTTACAAACTATAGTAAAAACAACAATATCAGTTATATGTTTATTACTTACATCTAAATTAATAGTATATATTTTAGGCATTAATCTCAAAATATTTACTATCACAACACTTTATTTAAGTATTATCTTTATTTTAGGAATCTACCTAGCACCAACAATATTATCAACATTATTAATATGTCATTATGATGTTGAAAAACTATTAAGATTTTAAATAGATATATTTTAAGTATTATTATTTAAAGGTATAAAAATTATTGATTTATAAACATTATGCTCTTATTTTCTTTAATGTTGGAGTTATGTAGCGAAATAATCACTTTGATATCATGAAGAAATATGGTGATTCTATTGAAAATGATATCCATATTTCTTTTTGATATTCACTATAGATTAAAAACTAGATTTATGAATAGTTTTCATATTAATCAAAATCTCAAGCTATTTATATAATTATATTGTTTAAAGATTTTTCTCTAATTATTGATTTCTATGAAAAAGAAGTCATTTATTTTACTTTTTTAATGATATATTTTGTTTATATATATAATTTAATTTTACTACAATAAAATTTTTTAGCTAAGACATTTTTATGAGCAACAATGAATCCATGATATAATATATTTATAAGAAACTTGATTTTTTAAGATTATAAAAAGGGAAAGAGGTATAGTTATGAAAAGAATGATAGTTTTTGCGTTGTTGCTATCACTATTAGTTGGATGTCAAAAACCAGTTAAAGAGGATAAACCAGAAGAAAAGACAGAAGAATTATTTAATACAGATGGATATTCTTCAACATTAGGTATACAAGATATAAAAGTTATTGATAATCTTGTTGAATTGACAATTTTATATGAAAGATCACCAATTGGATTGGATCATATGATAATGGTTACAATAGATGATCAATTTGTTCCATTTTCATTTGACAAAAATGGTGATTTTGAATATCAGAAGAAAATGAAAATAGAAACTGAACAATTTAAAGATAATAAGTTTTACGTACAAACAACAGGTATGAAGAAAAATCAAACATATAATTTTTCAGTTATATTTATTGATAATTATAATTATGTTGCAGAAAATGTTGATAACCCTGATTATAGTGATTATCGTAAAAGTCAAAATATAGCTCATACAGTAAGACGTTTTGAATGTTCTCAAGATGTCAAAGCACTTGTTTCTAATAAAAAAGGAAAAAAAGTAAAATGGGAAACTGTTAAAAATAATTCAAGTAGTTTTCAAAATAATTATTATGGTTATGAAGATAAAAATAAATTAAAACAGGTATTTGATGGAGATTTGCAAGTTATGAAAACTCCAGCTATCCCTTTAAAAAAAGGTGAAGATTTAAAATGGAGTTTTGCGATTAAGAGTGAGTACATAAAAAAAGGAGCAATATATTTCTTTGTAGATAATCAATTTTTAACTGTTGATCAAGATTATGGTTTTGGTTGTTTAGATTATAAAGGGCAAGAATATGGATTATCACAATTTGATATTCAATTACCAAATAATATAGAAAAAGGAAAACATACATTTTATTTTCTTATTTTAGATTGTAGTGAAAGTAAATATGCGATAGTAAGTCTAATGTCTGAATTACGTTTAATTGTTGTTGAATAAAAGGAGAATAAATCAATAGAGAAAGGAAATCATACGTTTTAATTGATTATATTTGATAACAATGATTCAAAAGATTTTATAGACGTATGATTGTAGTACAGTAAGATGGAGACATTGTTAGAAATAAAAAATATATGTAAGACATATAAGGATAAGAAGGCTTTAATTAATGTTAATCTGACATTAAACAATGGAGTTTATGGATTAGTAGGGCCTAATGGAGCAGGTAAAACAACATTAATTAATACAATTGTTGGACTTATATCACCCAATGAAGGTGAAATTATTTATAATCATAAACCAATATATTCACAGATTGATGAATATCTTTCAGGTATTGGTTATCTTCCTCAATATCCACACTTTTATGATGAATTTAAATGTATTGATTTTTTATATTATATGAGTGAACTCAAAGGATTAAAGAAAGATATCATTGAATCGAAGGTAGATGAATTACTAGAATTATGTAATCTTATTCAAGATAAAAACCGTAAGATTAAGACATTTTCAGGAGGAATGAAACAACGTTTAGGGATAGCTCAGGCATTATTGAATGATCCTAAGATTTTGATACTAGATGAACCAACTGCTGGTCTTGACCCAAAAGAAAGAATGCGTTTTAGAAATATTATTTCACAATTATCAACAAATCGAATCGTTATTCTAGCAACACATATTTTAGAAGATGTAGAATCTATTGCGAATGAAGTTATTCTTATGAAAAATGGACAAATTTTAAAAGTCTTACCAACAGAAAATCTATTATCAGAAGTCAAAGATCAAACTTGGGAGATTACTATTGATGACTCTATGTTTCGTGAATTTGAAAAATCTCATACAATAACACGTGTTTTAAGTGAAAATGGAAAATATTGTATAAGATATATTGGAACATGTGAAGAAGGAAGTCAAAAGACTGCTCCAAGGCTTGAAGAAGTCTATATGTATTATTTTGGGTAAATATATGAACTTACTAAAATATGAATGGAAAAAACTGTTTGTAAGAAAAATCTTTATTATTGTCTTTATAGGTTTTATTTTATTGAATATTGGATTAATAGCTTTTCAATATAAAACAGATTTTCTTGATAAGCAACTGTCTACTGCTGAAAAATACTATGCTTTGGAATTTACGGGTAAGATTACAAAAGAAAAGGTTACTAAACTAAGTACGTTGATTGAACAAGTTTCCAATGAAACAAATAAAGATTATAAGTCTGGGGGAAAAGAAGGAGATATTATTGTATTACAGAGTATCTATGATGATATGCGCAGTCGTTATACTTATCATCAGGATATGCAGACATATTTAAAGGTTTTAACAGATAATATTGATTACTTTAAAAATCAAAATGTAGAACAGCAATATAATACATTTCTTTATAATGAGTACAAGGATCGTCAAATAACAACTTATGATTATATTGTTGGTTGGAATCAATTATTTCATTATGATAAAACAATTATATTGATGAGTTTTGTTGTTATATTTGGAGTTGTTTTAATGATATCAAATGAAAGAGATTCACATATGGATGTTCTTTTAAAAACATCTATTAAAGGTAGAAAGTATTTTCAAAAAATTCGATTTATTCATATGATATCTTTTGTATTGATAGTCGTTATAGCTTTTTCTATAACAGAACTTTTAACATTTCTTATTCTTTATGGTTTTCATGGTTTATTTGAACCCTTATACGCCCTTAAAGATTTCTATAGGTCCTCAATAAGTTGTAATATGCTTCAATGTTATTTCTTAATTGTTTTAATGAGATTAATCATCATGTTATTTCTTGTACAAATTATACAGGTTATATCAAAATACATCCCACACTATATACTTGCATTCTTTTTATCAGCATTGATTATTTTGGGATTAATTGTTGTTGCTAATGACACGCAGGTATTCAATCCATTTGCTTTGTTACAAGAGAGTCAATTGTTTATAGAAAGAGATTGTATTCAAATAGGACCACTTTGTATGTTTACATATCAGTGGTTAATGCTTATTGGTGTAGGCTACAATCTTATTTTAGCTATCATGAGTCTAATAGGAAAAGAAGGTGTTTCTTATGAAACTTAGATATGAGTTTTGGAAACTAAGAAAGTATAAAGCATTTATGGTAATTCTTTGTTTGTTATGTTGTTTTAAGGTTTTTGAGTTGACTCAGACAAAAACAGCCTATCTGTTTTCTAATCCTAATAGTGAGAAATACTATCAAGAATATATTGATAGATATCAAGGTCACTTGAGTAAAGATGATATAAAACAAATAAATCAAGAAAAAAATCAATTTAATATTTGTGAACAAAAGAGAATAGAAATTAGTAATCAACTCATAACATATCATGTTAATGCAAATCAGGTCAGTCAATTAAAAAAAGAAATGAATGATGCTTTGAATTATTTAGATAAACAAGAAGCTTTTACATATTTCTATGATCAAGTCCAATATGTTCAAGAAAATCAAAAAGATTTTATTATTTTTGATAGTCGTGGTTGGCAAGCTATGATAGAAGATGAATATGTTGATATTATATTGATTATTATTCTCATGATTGTTAATAGTTTAGTTTTTGTTGTGGAATATGAAGAAGAAACATATCCTGTTATGATTTCAACAATCAGAGGGAGAAAAGGAGTGTTTCTTACCAAAATAAAACTATCCCTCATTATAAGTACAATTTTCATTTTCATATTTTTAATCTCACATGATTTATTTTATTTGATAAATGGTTCTTTTGAACATGGTACAGCATATATGCAAAATATTGCTTTATTTAAACATGCACCTTATCATATCTCCTTATATATAGCAGTAATAGTAGAAAGAATCATAAGAATATTGGGATATTATTCGATAGTTGTTTTAACATGGATATTGACAATTGTATTTAAACGTTTTGTTATAGCATTTTTTGTTCAAGGTGGCTTTTATGTTTTATTAACATTACTTGTTAGTCATAAGCTACTTTATATAATTCCTAATCCATTATCTTTCATTTTATCGAGTGGATATATACGTGGTCAGGAATTTAGGCTTCTTAATAAACATAGTGAAAATGAGATGGCCATTCAAACATTTTTTGCTTGTAGTCATATTATTTTGTGGATGGGTCTTATTATTTTTATAGGTATATTGCTTATTGGATTAAGAAAGTTTTATTTAAACTATACACATCAACAGAGAAAATTAAGAAATAAATTAATGATACTTGTATTGTTGGGTTGTTGTTTAGTAGGATGTCAAGATTCGACTATTGCTGTTGAAACTGACTATAAAAATCGTAATTATATTGAATCTAATGGACAGATTGTTTACTCTCATATGGATAGTTTAGTAACGCTTGATTCAAAGTTACAAATAGAGAAATACATTAAAGATCCAACATACACAGATGATGGTTATATTAGTGATTTCTATATGAATGATCAATACACTTACTTTTGGGTATATAAACAAGAAGGGTATCGAATTTATAAATATGATGAATCAAAAAGACGAGTTAAGTTATTCTATAATCATGATACACATCTACAATCATCATTACTTTACTCATATCAAGAAGATTATTCTTTCATAGATGCCCCAATAATTGATAATTCTGCAAGACAATTTTATATAGATGACCATTATATTTATTATGCAACAGATAAATATGTTTATAAAGAAGATATGAATACTCAACAAGCATCAATGATTTTCTCATTAGCAAATGGTTCCGTTTTATTTACTGAAGGTCATATCTATTTTATTAATAATAATCTTGACTTATGTGACTTTGATATAAAAAATCAGAAAACAAAAATTATATCAAATGATCTCATTTATCAGTTCAAATCTTCTTATCAAAATATTTATTATTCTAAAGCAAAAGATAAAGGAATTTATTGTTTTGATGGTAATAAAGAAGTAAAAATATTGGATGATGTATATGAAATGTATGAAGTGAGTGGTGATCTTCTTTATTTAAAGGAAGATAAAGGGGTATTGATTTACAATACATCTACTCATAAAGAAAAACATATAATGGATAGAATTATCTATACAATACAAGTACTTAATGAAAAAGAGATTATTTATACTGAAGAAAAGGGTAGTCATGTAAATATTGTTAAAGCAGATAATGATTTTGAAAATAGTGTTTTATTAATACAAGAATAAGTATAATGTTAATTAATTATTTAACAAAAAGTAGAGCTTTTTGTTGATAGATATATAATATTTTATGTGAAATTATGTGAAGTGGAAAATAAAAAAGAAATTTGCCCTCTTACTCTCGTATATAGAAGTAGGAGGGCTTTTTTATGATAATGAAAAGAAAGAAAATTGTTGATTTTAAAAATGATGTTTTGTTCAAGTATACCTTGAGAGATGATCAGGACCCTGATTCTATCTATCTCCTTAAACTCATTATTGAAAACATCGCTGGCATTGACTGCCATTCACTCAAGGTCTTGAATCCCGATCTCAATCCTCAGCATGTCGAAGATAAGGATATGATTCTGGATATCAGAGTCACCAATGAAGATGGTGAAATCTGTGATGTCGAGATGCAGAATTCCTCACTTGACCAGGAGCAGTATCAAAGGTTCCAGATTTATGGAGCAAGACTACTCGTAGAACAGCAAAAGAGAGGAGATGACTATGTCACCAACATTCATCATGTGTTTCAGCTGATATTCATCGATGACCTGGATAAGGACAATCTGGTACTGATAGACAGGTATATCAGTCAGAATGAATCAGGGAATCAGGAGAAACATAACTTGATCACGAGAATCTACATATATCTACCCTATATCAATATCCTAAAGAAGGAAAATGTTAATGGTAAAATAAAGATAACCAGCTGGTAGTTTGTCATTACCATAAGTGGTAATTGTTAAACCAACCTTTTTGGTTATCTTTATTTTACCATTAACAGTTTAATTAGAAAACTTACATATATAAAAAAATAGAATTGATGATATAATGAAGTTAAAGAAGAAGGTGGTGGATATCATGGAGAAGAAGGCAGATGATTTTAATGAAGATATGATTCTACAGGACATGGCATTCAACCGTGATTTAAACAAGCGAGCAAGACAGGCAAGAATGAAAAGAGAACGTGATGAAGGAAAAGAAGAAGGGCTGCAGGAAGGATTATCTAAAGGCCTAAGATATTCTGTATTAAAATTGTTTATCAAGACATATCCACAAGCTGAAACAGGATTTCTGGAAAATCTATCCGTGGAGCAGTATGAAAAGATATTTGACTTACTTATTGAAAAAGCAAGTCTAGAAAAGATATATCAGATAGCAAAGAAAAAGATTAGATAAAATGAATGCAAAGGATAATGGAAGATATTTCATTATCTTTTTTTCTTTAAAAATAATGATTTATACCTATATTTCTATAATTTTTATATAAATTATGGTAGAATATCACCGAGGGTGATGGAAGATGACAAAGGTTGTAACAAACAAAGATATTGAAAGTGTATATGAAGTGATAAAAAATCATGGAGTTGCAGCATTTCCAACAGAAACAGTGTATGGCGTAGGTGTAAAATTTGGTTCAAGAGATGCATTAGATAAGTTAATGGAAGCAAAGAATAGGGATTATTCCAAAGCAATTACATTAATGGTAGCTGACAAAAAAGATATAGAAAAATATGCTTATGTGAGTGAAGATGCTAGAAAGATTATTGAAGCTTTTATGCCAGGGATGATTACACTTGTTTTTAAAAAACAAGAGAGTGTTGATCCAGTGATGACAAATGGAAAAGAAACCATAGGAATTCGTATTCCAGATCATGAATATGTTCTTTCATTATTAAAGAAAGTAGGACCAATGTTAGTAACAAGTGCGAACTTATCTAATCATCCTAATACAACATGTACAAGTGAAGTCTTAGAACAATTAGATGGACGTATTGATATTATTGTTGATGGAAAAACATCAGATAATGTTGCAAGTACAGTTGTAGATGTCACAGGTAGTGAAATAAAAATATTACGTGAGGGTAAAATAACAAGGAAAGAAATAGAGGAGGTATTAAAATGAAAATTGCAGTTGCGTGTGATCATGGCGGATATCGTTTAAAAAACGTATTGATGGAAGAAATGGTTAAACAAGGTTATGAAGTTATTGATTTTGGAACTTATAGCGAAGAAAGCTGTGATTATCCTGACTTTGCAGCCAAAGCTGCAAAAGCAGTTGCATCGGGGGATTGCGACAAAGGTGTTGTTGTATGTGGAACAGGAATTGGTGTTTCTATTACAGCTAATAAAGTTAAAGGTATTCGTTGTGCTTTAGTTCATGATGTTTTTAGTGCAAAAGCAACAAGAGCGCATAATGATACAAATATGTTAGCAATGGGGCAAAGAGTCATTGGGGAAGGCTTAGCCTTAGAAATTTTAAATGCATGGTTACACACTGATTATGAAGGTGGTAGACATGATGCAAGAATTGAAAAAATGATGAAATTAGAGAGGGAATAAATATGAGAGATATGGAAGTCTTTGAAAGTGTTGAAAGAGAATTAAATAGACAGAGAAATAACATTGAATTGATTGCGTCTGAAAACTTTGTTTCAGAAGAAATCTTAGAATTAGCTGGTTCAGTATTAACTAATAAATATGCTGAAGGATATCCTGGTAAAAGATATTATGGAGGATGTCAATTTGTTGATGAAGTTGAAGAATTAGCAAGAAATAGATTAAAAGAATTATTTGGTTGTGAACATGCAAATGTTCAGCCACACTCTGGAGCTCAAGCCAATACAGCAGTATACTTAGCTTTATTAGAGCATGGCGATAAAGTTTTAGGTATGTCATTAGCTGATGGAGGACACTTAACACATGGACATCCATTAAACTATTCTGGAATGAATTATGAATTTTATAGTTACGGTGTCAAAAAAGATACAGAAACTATTGATTATGAAGATTTTAAAAAGAAAGTTGAAGAAATTAAACCTAAATTAGTTGTAGCAGGGGCAAGTGCTTATTCAAGAATTATTGATTTTGAATATATGGCTAAAATTGCTCATGATAATGGAGCTTTATTTATGGTTGATATGGCACATATCGCAGGATTAGTAGCAGCAGGTTTACATCCTTCACCAGTTCCATATGCTGATGTTGTAACAACAACAACACATAAAACATTAAGAGGACCTCGTGGTGGAGTTATTATGTGCAAAAAGGAATTAGCTGCAGATATTGATAGAGCAGTATTTCCTGGTATGCAAGGTGGACCACTTATGCATATCATAGCTGCTAAAGCTGCATGTTTCTATGAAGCTTTACAACCAGAGTTTAAAGATTATGCTTTACAAATTATTAAAAATGCTAAAGCTTTAGAAGAATCTTTAAAAGAAGAAGGATTTAGATTGGTAGCTGATGGAACTGATAATCATTTATTATTAATTGATGTAAAAGCAAGTTGTGGTATGAGTGGTAAAAAAGCCGAAAGATTACTTGATGAAATTAATATTACTGCAAATAAAAATGCAATTCCATTTGATACTGAAAAGCCATTTAAAGCAAGCGGTATTCGTGTTGGAACACCAGCTATGACAACAAAAGGTTTTAATGAAGATGATTTTAGAGAAGTTGGAAAGATTATTGCTTATCGTTTAAAGAATGAAGAAACTGAAGAAGTTAAAACAGAATGTATAGCAAGAGTCAAAGCATTAACTGATAAAGTTACAATGTATAACGGGAAAACTTATATTAAATAGAAAGAAGGAAAACTATGGCAACAACAATATTAAATCATCCTTTAATTGAGCATAAATTAACAATTATGCGAAATAAAGAAACTGGAACAAAAGAGTTTAGACAAAACTTAGACGAAATAGCAATGTTAATGGCATATGAAGTTACAAAAGGATTACCATTAAAAAACATTGAAATTGTTACACCAATTTGTCCAATGACAGGAAAACAATTAGTTAGACCTATTATTTTAGTTCCTATCTTAAGAGCAGGTTTAGGGTTAGTTGAAGGTTTTAAAACAATTATTCCAACAGCAAAAGTTGGACATATTGGAATGGCTCGTAATGAAGAAACATTAGAACCAGAAGAATATTATGCAAAATTTCCAGCTTGCTTAGATGAAGCCGATGTGATTGTTGTTGATCCAATGTTAGCAACTGGTGGTAGTGCATGTGCTGCCCTTCAAAATATTAAAAAACGTGGTGCTAAATACATTAAATTGGCATGTCTTGTGGCTGCTCCTGAAGGAATTGAGATGATTGAAAAGAATCATCCAGATGTAGATTTGATTGTTGCAGCTTTAGATGAGAAGCTCAATGAAAAAGGCTATATTGTTCCTGGTTTGGGAGATGCTGGTGATCGTTTATTTGGTACTGATGATTAATGTTTTCATATTGCTATAAAAGATAAATAACGGTATAATCGTAATGTAATACTATTGATAAAGGAGTGAGTTATATGAATGATCAAGACATCAATATTCTCAATAGAAGATATCTTTTTCATATAACTCTTTTTTTGTTATGTTAAAAGACTTGGTATTTGCTTTAGAATTAGGATTAAAAGTGATTGGAGTTTTTCTCTTTTGTTTATGGGTTGGTTTAAAAATAGATGAGTATTTTGATAGTCAGCCAATAGCTTTATTGATATGTTTGTTGTTATCATTTATATATGTTATTAAATTATTGTTAGGAGTTGGAAAACATGAATGAAAAAACAGTTTTAAAAAGATCAGTCCATGTTTTTTTCATTGCTTCTTTAATCATATTGATAATGAGTTTATGTTTACAAGATATATCTTATATATTTGGTTTTATTTTGGGGTATATTATAAATATCATCATCTTTTTAATGAATATAAAGATGAGTGAAGGAATATTAAAGTTTTCAATGTCTACAGCAATTATAGCAATTATGTTTATTTTAAAATTATTATTTTATGCTTTAGGTTTCTTTATTGCTGTTAAGATGGATTTTATACATATTTTTGGTGTGTTTTTAGGCTATCTTGTCATAAAAATAACAATTTATATAGAAGGATTTATTCATAAAGGAGGTGAGATAAATGAAAATTAGTTCAACGTTCCTATCTGGCATACATATAGAATTACAAGTTGAATTGGTTTTTTCTTTGATTATTATAACTGCGCTATGTTTGTTTTTTATCTATGCAGGAAAGAAAGTCATGGCGGCTGATCCATTAGAAAAACCAAAGGGGATTGTTTTAGTATGTGAGACAGGAGTTGAGATGGTTTATAATTATATGAAATCAATTATGCCTTCTCAATTTGAAAAGAGCTATTATCCTTACTTTGCAATGTTATTTGTGTATTTAATTGTTGCTAACTTAAGTGGATTAATTGGATTTGATGCACCAACATCAAACTATTCAATTACTCTAGCAATGACATTAATTACCTTTATTTTAATTCAGTATAATGCCTTTAAGAAAAAAGGTGGTTTAACCTATATTAAAGAA
This sequence comes from Longibaculum muris, assembly GCF_004343035.1. Classification (GTDB taxonomy): domain Bacteria; phylum Bacillota_I; class Bacilli_A; order Erysipelotrichales; family Coprobacillaceae; genus Longibaculum; species Longibaculum muris. The sequence goes on along the minus strand of NZ_SMCQ01000017.1, from coordinate 44,539 downwards.
TTGGTGTGGCCACCAACCAATATCTTAAGTGCAATATCACCATTAATATCATTATCAATGCGTTTATTTGGTAATATATTAAGTGGAACAATTTTAATGGGATTGGTCTATCAGTTTACTGGATGGCTATCTGGAATGATTTTACCAGTTAACTTTTTAGGACCTATCTTAGCTCCTGTATTACATGCTTATTTTGATGTCTTTGCAGGATGTATTCAAACACTAGTCTTTGTGACTTTATCTAGTATTCTTATTGCTATAGAAGCAGAATAACTAGTAAAGAATAAAAAAATTAAAAGAAAGAAAATTTGGAGGTATAGAAAATGACAGATTATGGTTTAATTGCAATTGCAGCAGGGATTGCTGTATGTGCAGGTTTAGGGACAGGAATTGGAGAAGGGATTGCAGCTAGTAAAGCAGTAGAAGCTGTAGGAAGAAACCCTGAAGCAGAAGGTAAAATTCGTACAATGATGATCTTAGGGATTGCCTTATCAGAAACAGTAGCTATCTATGGTTTATTGATTTCATTCTTATTAATGTTCGTATTCCCTAACTTCATTAAATAATTGAAAGTTAAGGAGGAATAAATTATGGATATAGATATTGCTGGAAAATTATTCCCCAATATAACAACACTTATTGTTCAATTATGTTCAACTGGTGTCATGTTGTTTGTTTTTAAGAAGTATCTTTGGGCTCCTGTGCAGGCTTATTTTGCTAAGAGAGCTGATTTTATTGAAACACAAATCAATGAAGCAAAAGATATGAATGAAAAAGCTAAAAAATTTATGCAAGAAAGCGAACAACAAGCCCGTGTTTCAGCTAGAGAGTATCATGAAATTGTTGAAAGAGCAAAATCTGATGCTTTAAAAGAACGTGATGATATTATTGTTGAAGCACGTAAAGAGGCTGCTAGTAAAATTGAACAAGCTCAAAAAGAAATTGAAGCAGAAAAGGTTCAAGCAAAAACAGAAATGAAAGAAGAAATCGTTGATATTGCAATTGAAGTTGCAACAAAGATTATTCAAAAAGAAATGAATACAAAACAAAATCAAGAATTGGTTGAAGAATTTGTAGAGAAGGTTGTGAACTAATGAATGCCATAGCCAATCGTTATGCTGAATCTTTATTTGAAATAGCAAAAGAAGAACATGCAGTTAAAGCTTATCAAGAGGATATGGAAAAAGTACAAGAAGTTTTTGTTGATTCATCGATTGTACGTTTCTTTTCTCATTATGGGGTAACAGATGAACTAAAGATGAGTGTTCTTAAGCAAAGTTTTGAAAAACAAGTTGGTACATATGTATATAATTTCTTGCTTTTATTAATTAAGAAAAGAAGAATTGCTTATATTCGTGAAATTTGTGCTGAATTTCAATCTTTATGTTATGACTATTTTGGTATTAAGGTGGGTAAAGTTTATACACCTTATGAGTTATCAGATAAGGAATTATTAAGAATTGAAAATGCAATAAGTGTTAAAGTTGGAAAGAAAGTAAAATTACGTATGGTTATTGATACAGCTTTGATTGGTGGAATTAGAGTAGAAGTTGATAATCATATTTATGATGATTCACTTTCTTATAAATTGGAATCATTGAAAAAAGAATTATTAAGAAAGTAGGTGAAGATAGTGGATCTAAGACCAGATGAAATTAGTGCTTTAATAAAAGAACAAATTAAACATTTTGAAGATCAAATTGAATCTAAAGATGTTGGAACAGTTATGACTGTTGGAGATGGTGTTTCACTTGTTCATGGGTTAGATAATGCTATGTTAGGTGAATTGTTATTGTTTCCTAATGATGTTTATGGTATGGTCATGAATCTTGAAGAAGATTGTGTTGGTGCCGTTTTACTTGGTAGTGAAGGAACTATCAAGGAAGGTGATGAAGTAAAGCGTACTGGAAGAATTATTGAGGTACCAGTAGGTGATGGATTATTAGGGCGTGTTGTTAATCCTTTAGGTCAACCTATCGATGGACAGGGAGAAATTCGTTATGTTCATACGAAACCAATTGAAAGAGTTGCCAGTGGGGTTATGACAAGAAAATCGGTTGATCAACCTTTACAAACAGGAATTACATCTATTGATGCAATTATTCCAATTGGTAGAGGTCAACGTGAGTTAATCATTGGAGATCGACAAACTGGAAAAACTGCTATTGCGATTGATACAATCTTAAATCAAAAAGGACAAAATATTTATTGTATCTATGTTGCAATTGGACAAAAGAATTCCACTGTTGCACAAATTGTAGAAAAACTACGTAAAGGTGGAGCAATGGAATATACAACAATTGTTGCAGCTGGAGCTAGTGAATTAGCACCAGTTCAATATATTGCTCCTTATGCAGGATGTGCAATGGCAGAAGAATGGTTAGAACAAGGAAAAGATGTTTTAATTGTTTATGATGATTTATCTAAACATGCGGTTGCTTATCGTACAGTGTCTTTATTATTAAAAAGACCACCAGGACGTGAAGCTTATCCAGGAGATGTTTTCTATCTCCATTCAAGATTGTTAGAAAGAGCTTGTCGTTTAAATGAAGAAAATGGTGGTGGGTCAATTACGGCTTTACCAATTATTGAAACACAAGCAGGAGATATCTCAGCATATATTCCTACTAATGTTATTTCTATTACAGATGGACAAATCTTTTTACAACAAGATTTATTCAATGCTGGATTTAGACCAGCCATTGATACAGGATTATCTGTATCACGTGTAGGTTCATCAGCACAAATCAAAGCCATGAAACAAGTTTCAGGAACATTAAAGCTTGAATTAGCACAATTTGCTGAAATGCAGGCTTTTGCTCAATTTGGTAGTGATCTTGATGCAGCCACAAAAGCAACATTAGATCATGGGGAAAAAGTTCGTGAAGTTTTAAAACAAGCTCAATATTCTCCACGTAGTGTAGAAGAACAAGTTATTTCTTTATTTGCATTAAAATATGGTTTTACTAAGAAATTAGCAGTTAAAAAAGTTTCTGAGTTTGTTAAAGAATTGTATCAAGAAATGAAATTAAATCATAGTGATATTATTGAAGAAATTCAAACACAAAAAGTGATTAGTGATGAATTGAGTGTTAAAATGAAAGAAGTTATTGGGGCTTTTGTTGAAAAATTCTTACAAGTGAATAAGGAAGGTTAGATTTATGGCTAGTAATATGCAGTCTATTAAAAGACGTATTAAATCTGTAGAGTCTACTAAAAAAATTACAAAAGCTATGCAATTAGTTGCAACTTCTAAATTAAGAAAAACAAGAAATCAATTAGAGGAATTAAAACCTTATTATAGTAAGGTACAAGAAACTGTTGCAGAAATTTTAGCAAGTAATCAAGGGATGATTGATAATCCATATTTAAAGGCTAATCCTAAAGGAAAGAATGTTTATATTGTGATTACATCTAGTTTAGGGTTATGTGGTGGATATAATGCGAATGTATTGAAAACAGTTGATCAAACGATTCAAGAGGGTGATTTGATTTATATGATTGGTAGTAAAGGTGCTGGTCATTTGAATCATCATCAAATTGAATATAATCATGATTATTTGAATTTAAATTCTACATTAGATTTTAGAGAAGTTGTTCGTCTTGTTGGTGAATTAACAAAGATGTATCGTAATCAGGAAATTTCAAAGATTAAGATTATTTATACTGAATTTGTTAATAACTTAACTTTTACACCACGCGTTATTGATTTATTACCAGTAGATGTTAAGGAATTTGATAATATTGAAGTGACACAAAAATTTACTATTTTTGAACCAAGTCCTTCTGAAGTATTAAATCATTTAATTCCAATGTATTTACAATCTATTATTTATGGATATTTAGTAGAATCAGTTACAAGTGAAAATGCATCAAGAAGAACATCTATGGAAAATGCAACAGATAATGCTCAAGATTTAATTGAAGATTTATTATTGAAATATAATCAAGCAAGACAAACAGCGATTACTAATGAAATTAGTGAAATCGTTGCAGGCGCTAATGCGCAATAAAGGAGGAACATATGCTAAATATAGGGAAAATTGTTCGTGCAGTTGGACCTGTTGTCGATATTGTTTTTGATGCTGATCATTTACCAGCATTAAATACAGCTATTGAAATTGATAATCAAGGAACACCTTTAACTGTAGAAGTTGCTCAACATATTGGCGATGATGTTGTACGTTGTATTGCGATGGGTCCAACTGATGGTTTGACAAGAGGATTGGATGCAATTGATACACAAAAACCAATTAGTGTTCCAGTTGGAAATGATACATTAGGTAGAATGTTTAACGTCTTAGGACAACCTATTGATGGGAAACCTGAATTACCAATAACAACAGAAAAAATGCCTATTCATAGAAGTGCTCCAACATATGCACAACAAAGAACAGAAACAGAAATCTTAGAAACAGGGATTAAGGTTATTGACTTAATCTGTCCTTATGTTAAAGGTGGTAAGATTGGATTGTTCGGTGGTGCTGGAGTTGGTAAAACCGTTTTAATTCAAGAGTTGATTAACAATATTGCGACTCAACATGGTGGATTATCTGTATTCGCTGGAGTTGGAGAACGTTCAAGAGAAGGTAATGATTTGTATTATGAAATGAAAGAAAGTGGAGTTTTGGATAAAACAACACTTGTCTTTGGACAAATGAATGAACCACCAGGATCTCGTTTAAGAGTTGCTTTGACAGGTTTAACAATGGCAGAATACTTTAGAGATGAACAAAATCAAGATGTCTTATTATTCATTGATAACATCTTCCGTTTTACTCAAGCTGGTTCAGAAGTTTCAGCCTTATTAGGACGTGTTCCTTCACAAGCTGGATATCAGCCAACACTTGCAACAGAAATGGGACAATTACAAGAACGTATTACATCAACAAAAAAAGGATCAATCACATCAGTACAAGCTGTTTATGTCCCTGCTGATGACTTAACTGACCCTGCTCCAGCAACAACATTCGCCCATCTTGATGCAAAAGTTGTTTTGGATCGTTCAATTGCAGCTTTAGGAATTTATCCTGCTGTTGATCCATTAAACTCATCATCACGTGCACTTGATCCATTAGTTGTTGGTCAAGAACATTATGAAGTTGCTCATGGAGTTCAACAAATTCTACAAAGATTCCAAGAATTACAAGATATTATTGCTATCTTAGGGATGGATGAATTAAGTGAAGAAGATAAAGTGACTGTTGCACGAGCAAGACGTGTACGTAATTACTTATCTCAACCATTTACTGTAGCTAGTCAATTTACAGGAATGGAAGGGAAATATGTTCGTGTAGAAGATACAATTAGAGGATTTAAAGAAATTCTTGAAGGAAAATGGGATCATTTACCTGAACAAGCATTCCATAATGTAGGTTCTATTGAAGAAGCAATTGAAAAGGCTAAAACTTTAAGCGATGAAGCCATTTAAATTAAAGATTGTTACACCTAGAGGAATCTACAAAGAAACAGAAGTTGAAATGCTTAATTTAAGAACAACTTCTGGACAAATTGGAATTCTTGCCAACCATTTACCCTTAGCAAGTGCCATTGATATTTCCGAAATGAACTATATTAAAGATGGACAAAGATATAAATTTGCACTTGCAGGTGGTTTTGTTTATGTTAATGATGATGAAACAACAATCATTGCGAATGCTATAGAATCACCTGAAGAAATTGACTTACGACGTGCTCAAGAAGCTAAAGCAAGAGCTGAAGAAAGATTACATAATCAATCTAATGATGATATGGATATTTTGAGAGCAGAAGTTGCTTTACGTAAGGCTATAACACGTATTCGTGTTAAAAATGAAAATTAAGGTTTGATTGAAATAATCAAATCTTTTTTTCATGGTTGTAAATTGTTTGTTGTTTAAGTTGGGATAAAAATATGATAGAATAAGCATAGTGTGAGGAGTGAGATAATGGCTGCAAAGAAAAAGAAAAAATTAAAATTAAGAGTTGATCGAGTTATTATTGCAGCAGTGGCTTGCTTGATTATTCTATTTGGTCTATATAAAGGTATAAGCTTTGCTGTAAGTCATGTGATGTCACTCTTTGAAACTGAAGCAATAACTCCTCAAAAAAATGACAAACCAAAAAACTATAAAGCAACAGTCATTGTTGATCCTGGTCATGGGGGATATGATGTTGGAGCGAATATTGATGAACTCTATGAAAAAGATATATCTTTAACAACTGCAAAAGCTGTTGCTAAGGAACTTGATAAAGCAGATATCAAAGCTATCTTGACACGGGATAAAGATGAAGCTTTACATGATAATAAAATTACAGATTTAAAATTACGTTGTGATATGAGTAAAGAAAATCAAGCCAAATATTTTGTTTCAATTCATGTCAATGATTATGATAAAACAACAAATATATCTGGTTTTGAGATATATACTAAGAATAAAGCAAGTGAAGCACTTGCTACTTCTATAGGAAATCATATCGAAAAATTAAATTATTCTAAAAATAGAGGAATGCAAGATGGAAATTCTTTGGCTGTTTTAAGAGATAACAGTGTATCTTCTGTATTGATTGAATTAGGTTACATAAGAGGAAAAGATTTTGATTATCTCAATGATAATCAAAAGTTAGAAAAAATAGGTCAAGCTATTGCTCAAGGAATTATAGAAAACATAAATTAGAGGACATTAAGTCCTTTTTTCTTACTATTAAATTTCTTAGTATCTTGTTATTTTATAGTTGTATCTTATATAATAGATTTGTATTGGAGGGAGTAAGATGTATCAACATAAATTAGAAAAAGATATTCGTTGTCCTTTAGAATATGGTTTAGAAATCTTTGGCGGTAAATGGAAATCACGTATTATTTGTGTATTAGCTAAAAAAGATGTTTTACGTTATAGTGAACTCAGAAAAGAAATGGGAAATATTACAGATGCTGTTTTAGCTTCAATGCTTAAAGAATTAATTCAAAATCAAATGATAGAACGTCATTCTTATGATGAAATTCCACCTCGTGTTGAATACTCACTAACACCTAAAGGTCAATCAGTGGTTCCTATTCTACAAAGTATTTGTAAATGGTCAGGTATATATTATCGAGAAGATAGTGAGAATACTATGATTCAATGTCAAAAATGTGATTATAAAGAATAAAAAAATGACTTTGTAAAAAGCCATTTTTTTAATAAATCAAAATAAGTATATTGTAATAGATAATAGCAATGAAACAAAATAACAAAGTTTTAGGTAATGTTTTACGAATCAAATCGCCTAAACTTACATGGAAATAATCTGCAGCAACAACTAAACAAATATGTGTTGGTGATAATTGACTGGCTCCATGACATATACACATTAATAGCACCATTAATGGCATACCTCCTGGTATTGTAGCAAATGCTATAGGTGTTCCTAAAGCAATAATACCACTAGATCCACTAATAATACCACCAACAAAGAACAATATAACAAAGACTAAATAAGATGGAATAGGTAAAGTTAAAAGCATTTCTGGTAAAACTTCTAATACTCCAGTATAAGCAATCAATTCTTTTAATACCAAAACTAAAAAAGTATTCAGTATCATTTTCTTTTCAAAAGAACTTTTAACCATTGGTAGCAATTCATCAATATGGAAATGATAAATAAAAATACACAATACAATAACAATCAAAACAGCACTAACAACTGATAACTTAAAAACAAGAATAAAAACTATAATAGCAAGTAAAGACCATAAATGTTGAAACAAATGAATAAAATCCAACCATCTATTTTGACTCCTTTCTACACCAGGATCTTTAGGAATCTTACGTAGTATAGAAAAATAACCAATGAATGATAATGCACAAATAGGAACAATCATACCAATGATAAATTCAGATAAAGGAACCCCAGATATATTAGCCATTAATAATACAGCTGCATAAGTTGGTAAGGTACTTTCAGGAATATGACGAAACCAACTTGCAGTAAAAGCCTGATCTTTTGAATCTAGATATCCATCTGTTGCCTCTTTAACAATATCACCACATAAAATCATGGCTGCAGCTGAAGGAAGTAAACCAATAAATAAAGGTGCTCCACCTGCATTGATACGTCGATTATGAAATAAACCATTTAAATCTTGTTGTGCTAATTTAATCTGTTGTCTTGTTTCTAGCATTCTTTGTAAGAAAGTAATTAAATACAAAGAAATGAGAATTTGAAAAGAATCCCAATGAGTAAAGACATGAGTAACTTGGATACAAGCATCACCAATAGGAATTTGATAAAGTATAACTAACATAATGAGACCACCAAGGATTGCTTGATAAAGTGGTCTTTTTATTGCTATGAGTATAACAATTGTTAAAAAAACAATCCCTAAATAAACAACTAACATAAATAATCCTCCCTTTATTTCAAATTCTCATTTATTCTAAAATATTTGATATAAAATTTGAAGATACTATGAAATTTATGAGTGACCAATGAATTTGTGAGTTATATGTCATAAAATGAAGAAAAAAGAGAAATGGTCTTAGAAAAGTCATATAAAAGGGATATAATGAAGATGTAGAGAACGAGGATGATAGATATGAAAAAACAGAAGAAAAAAATAATTATGGGTATAGGTATTATTGTTGTTATTGGGATGGGTATAGGATTGTTTTATTTTTTTAATCAACCATCAATTGTGTTTAAGAAAAGTGTTGAGAAAATAGAGATTAATGATGATTTTGATGCAAAGTCTTTTATTAAAGAAGTGAAGCATCATTCTATAGATGATGTGAAAATTAATAGTTCTAAGGTTGATAATCATCGTTTAGGTCAATATACGATTGAATATCAAATAGGTGATAAAACATATAATTTAGATGTTGAGGTTGTAGATACAAAGGCACCTACATTTGATATTAAAGATTTAGATGTTGACTTAGGAACAAATGTAAAACCTGAAGATTTCATAACAAATCTTAAGGATGAAACAAAAACAACTGTTGCTTTTAAAGAAGAATATCCATTGAATAAAGCAGGTGAATATAAAGTTATAATTGTTGTAAGTGATGAAGCAAATAATCAAACAGAAAAAGAAGCCACTATAAAAATTGTAAAAGATGAAGAAAAACCTACATTAACTGGATTAAAAGATTTAACTGTAGAAGTAGGACATAAAATAAATTATCTTTCTGGTATAAAAGCAAAAGATAATCGTGATCCTGAACCTAAGATAGAAGTCAATTCTAAACAAGTCAATCTTTCAAAAGTAGGAACATATGATGTTATTTATACGGTTACTGATAAAGCTGGTAATCAAAATAAATATACAAAGAAAGTGACTGTTGTTGAAAATAAACCTATCCAATCAGTAGGACAAAATGGTAATAAGATTGTTTATTTAACATTTGATGATGGACCATCAGCAAATACTGCAAAGATTTTGAATATTTTAGATAAATACAATGCCAAAGCAACTTTCTTTGTTACGGGAAATGGAAAGAAATATAATTATCTTATTAAACAAGCTCATGATAAAGGACATACTATTGGACTTCATACATATACACATAACTATAAACAAATTTATGCTTCAACAACTGCTTATTTTAATGACCTTGATAAAATAGGACAAATGGTTAAAGGACAAATTGGTTTTGTTCCTAAGTATATCCGTTTTCCAGGAGGAGCATCAAATACAGTATCAAGACATTATTGTAAAGGTATTATGAGTACTTTAGCTAAAGAAGTACAAAATAGAGGATATCAATATTATGATTGGAATGCGAGTACAGGAGATGCCTCAGGAAATAATGTGGCAGTCAGTCAATTAATTAAAAATGGAACAGCAAGTCATTCTCAAAATATTATGATCCTTGCCCATGATACAGCTGCAAAATCAACAACAGTTCAAGCTTTGCCAAAGATCATAGAACATTACCAAGCTTTAGGTTATACTTTTAAAGCTATTGATGATAGTTCATTTACACCACATCAACATGTTAATAATTAATAAAAAATGCAAGAAATTCAGATATGACTCTGTTTCTTGCATTTTAAATTATTTATTAACAATATCTAAAGCTTGTTTTAAAACAGCTTTACCATTCATTGTTCCATAATCACGCATTTCAATATTAGCAACTGGAACTCCACCAGCTTCTGCTTCAATTGTTTTTTGAGCATAACGTACTTGTGGGCCTAATAAAATAATATCTGCTTTACCAGCATTGGCTTTAACTTCATTTGCTCCAACTGCCCAAATTTCAGTTTCAACACCTTGTTCTTGAGCAGCTTTCTTCATTTTTTCAACTAATAAACTTGTTGACATCCCTGATGCACAACATAACATGATTTTAATCATTGTCTTTCCTCCCTTAATTTATTATATATTTTACTATACCACGAATAAATTGCTTATGATTTTCAAAAAATGAAATTACTTTACAAATAAACGAATCATTTTATCTTTTAAAGGAGTATAAGGATAATATCTTAAAGGTAAATCAATCCAGGTTGCTTTCTTAACGATAGAACGTGTATGAGAAAATGTTTCAAAACTCTTTTTACCATGATAAGAACCCATACCACTATGACCAACTCCACCAAAACCTAATTCACTTGTCGCAAGATGAATAATTGTATCATTAATACATCCACCACCAAAACTACAAGATTTCAATAATAAATCCTGAACTTCTTTTTGTGATGAGAAAATATAGAAAGCTAAAGGTTTTTCTCTTTGATTAATAAAATGGATAGCTTCATGAATATTATGATAAGTTATAATAGGTAAAATAGGACCAAAGATTTCTTCTTGCATTAAAGAGTTATCACCATCAACATGATCAACTACAGTTGGAGATATTTTTAAATGTCTTTCATCAAATTTTCCACCAATCACAATATCTTGATTTTCAAGTAAATGAGATAAACGTTCAAAATGTTTCTGATTAATAATTTTAACTAATTGCTTATTTTCAATTGGATTTTCTCCAAAGAACTCATAAATAACATCCCTTATAGCTTCAATAAAAGAATCTTTAAGTTCTTCTTTAATCAGTAAATAATCAGGGGCTACACAAGTTTGACCAGCATTTAAAAACTTACCAAAAGCAATACGTTTCGCTGCTAATTTCAAACTCTTATCATCATCAACAATACAAGGACTCTTACCACCTAATTCAAGCGTCACAGGAGTTAAATAACGACTTGCTTTTTCCATAACTAACTTTCCAACATTAACACTACCAGTAAAGAAAATATAATCAAAACGTTGTTCTAATAACTCAGTATTTTCAGCACGTCCACCTTCAACCACAGCAACCCATTTTTCATCACATGATTCCTCAATCATCTGTTTAATAATATGAGAAACATGGGGAGCATAAGCACTTGGTTTAATGATGACAGTATTTCCAGCAGCAATAGCACCAATTGCAGGCTCAATTGACAACATAAATGGATAATTCCAAGGACTCATGACCAAACAGACTCCATAAGGTTCATATGTTTCATAACTTGTTCCATAAAATTGTGCTAATGGAGTTTTCACTCTTTTTGGTTTAGACCATTTTTTGATATGTTTTAATTGATAATTGATCTCACTTAAGACTAAACCTATTTCACACATATATGATTCAGTTGCATCTTTATTTAAATCTTTCTTTAATGCTTCAATAATACGATTTTGATGTTCTAATATCCATATCTTAATATTTTCAATTGTCTTTATTCTTTGATCAATATCTTTTGTTTGTAATGTCATATAATAATTTCTTTGCATTTCAACTAATTCTTTAATATCCATAATAACCCTCCAATATATTTATAATATCTTCATGTGTTACATACTTTTGATTAACTATTAAGGCTCCATCATTCAAAGCTCTTTGGGCAATATCTTCAATATGTTCATTTAAATCAGAAATACTAGATAAAGAAATAGGTAACTGAACTTCATCATGTAATTGATGAAGTAATTTTTCAATGACTTCAATTGTTTGTTGTGCTAATTGTTCATGAGGTGTTTTGGCATAAAGTTCTTTTTCTCCTAAATAAAGTAAGATATCACCATATAATTCATGATTTACATCAAGATTAAACTTCATACAAGGAATCAATAACATACTCATTGCATCACCATGAGGAATATGACAAACAGCACCTAAGGCATGACCAATCGCATGGACAATTCCCACCATAGAATTAGAAAAAGCTGCACCAGCTAAATAAGAAGCTAAAGAAAGTTGAAAACGTAAATTTTGATCTTTAGGTTTATGAATAGTTGGTAGTAAGTTTTGTGATATAAGTGATATGGCACTCATGGCATAAGTATCACTTAATGGATTTTTTTGTGAACAACTATAAGCTTCAATAGCGTGAACCAAGGCATCGATAGAAGTAGAAGCAGTTGTTTTTAATGGGAGGTTGGTTGTCAGTAAAGGATCTAAGAAAGCAACATCACTTTGAACATGTTGAGATATAATTTCTAATTTTACTTGTTTTTCAGGATGACTAACCACGGCTACACAAGTAGCTTCACTCCCAGTTCCACTTGTTGAAGGAATCGCAAAGAAAGGAATATCAAGTCCCTTCTTTAAATCCTCAAATCCCAAAATATCTTCAATAGAATCACATTCATGTGATAACATCAAAACAACACCTTTAGCTGTATCTAAAACACTTCCTCCACCAACAGCAATGACACCATCACATTCTTCTTCAATATAAAACTTATGAATATCTTCAATAACATGAATAGAAGAATCTACAGGTACATGTGTATAAAGACTATAATCAACAAACAAATATTTCTTAATTATATCAATATATTTCAATTGATAAAGCACTTCATCAGTAATAATCAATGGATGTTTCATATGATATTGATGACATTCATATTCCAAATGACTTAAAGCATGTTCCCCAGCACATAACTTTGTCTTATTAATAAATTCAAAATACATAAAAGATTCCTCCTTATAAAGTTAAAATAGCTTTCAAATAAATCCAAAGACTTGGTTTATATTTCTTCTCATAATGATTAAAAATACGTTTCGTCATAAAACGAGGAAATAAATAAGTCTCAGTTAAATCAACACATCTTACAAAACGCATACTCTCAAATACATCTCCCTTTAAAGAAAAACGATGTTCTAAATAAGCTTGCTTTACACTCATTTGTCCAGTAAATACCATTAAAGCTGTATCAATACTCTTAAACGTAATCACAATATCAGGATGACGATGAACCTTAGACAATCCTTTCAAATAAGCATAAGCAATTGTAATTGAAGGACCATGATTAACTCTTAATTGAATGACTTTATCCTTGTTCCATCCATCAAATTCCTCTTTCATACGCTTATCTTCATGATAAAGAACTTTCATTCCACGATATAGAAACTGCATAATAATCCAAATTAACATCTTTTTCATACTTTCACCTACTTACTTTCAAAATTTTAAGTATTTTCAACAATATACACTGATTTTCAATAAATATCAACCCTATAATCATTATGACATGACTTTATCTTATATTCAAAAGATATGAATGAAATAGTCAAAGTATTAAATTCATGTTAAAATATCTTTCAAAGGAAGTGATTTTCATGAGTTATAATGAATATAATGAGAACCCTGTTCAAAAGACATATAAACAAAGAAAAAAGAAAAAACTCAAAAGAAAAGTCAAAGTTATTATATCTTTATTTATTTTCATTATGATTACTATGTTTTTGATAAGTGATTATCCAAGGGTGAAATCTATTAAGATTGAAGGAGTCCATCAAACTCCCCAACAAGAAATATTAAAACACATATCAATCAAACCATCATCTTATTATTTTTTTATTAATAAGGAAAAAGTAATAAAAGAAATTAAGCAGTTACCTACAATAAAAAAAGCTTCAATAGATATAGATTTAATTGGAAATGTTGTGATTGGTGTAGAAGAAGCCACTCCTATAGCATATGCCAGTTTGAATAATAAAATTTACGCGATTAATGATATAGGAAGAATAGTAGAAGTTCGTCAGTCAAAACAAAGAGATGAATTAAAAGTCCTTCCCTATATTCAAAACTTTCAATCAAAAACAATGTTAGAAGAATTTGCTAGAGGGTTTTATAAAGTACCAACTCTTATGCAAAATGAGATGAGTGATATTATATTAGAACCACAAGCAGCTGATCCAACTAGATTAAAATGTTTAATGAAAGATAACAAAGTTGTCTATGTAAGAGTAGAAGATGTAGCGACAAAATTAAATACCCATCAATTTAGTTATGAAGCACTTAAAAATGAACATAAAAATGCATGTTATTTTAGTATTGAAGGGAGAAATGTATATACAAGATCTTGTCAATAAAGGAGGTATGAAAATGAAAAAGATTGCCGTTTTAACATCAGGTGGAGATGCTCCAGGAATGAATGCAGCGATTCGTGCAATTATGCGAGTGGCGAGTCGTAAAGGCGTAGAAGTTTATGGAATTTACGATGGATATACAGGTTTGGTTAATGGAAAGATAGAGAAATTAAAGAATATAGATGTTTCAGAGATTTTAAGTCGTGGAGGAACTATTTTGGGTTCATCTCGTTTACCAGAATTTAAAGAAGATCAAGTACAGATGCAGGCTATCAATCAATTAAAAGAAAGAGGAATTGAAGGATTGATTGTGATAGGTGGGGATGGAACTTATCGAGGAGCACTAGAATTATCACAAAAAGGAATATGTTGTGTAGGTATACCAGGAACAATTGATAATGATATTAATGGAACTGATGAAACAATTGGTTTTCATACAGCGCTTTATAATATTGTTGATGCAGTGAATAAATTAAGAGATACATCAAGTTCACATCATCGTTGTTTTGTGATTGAAGTGATGGGGAATCATAAAGATTCATTGGCTTTATATTCTGGGATTGCTTGTGGTAGTGAATTTATTATTACTAAGAATACAGGATATGATGAAGATTATATTATTCAGATGATGGATTATTATGAAAAACAACAAGGCAAGAAACATGCTATAATTATTGCTAGTGAAAAAATGATAGATGTTGAAAAATTAGCAGAAAGAATTTCTAAGGAAACCCATTTTTCTGGGCGTTCAATTGTTTTAGGACATATTCAAAGAGGAGGAAGTCCTGTTCCTCAAGATCGTATTCTTGCTTCACAAATGGGACAATATGCAGTAGAACTCTTATTGAATCATCAAAGTGGTTATTGTGTATGTAAGAAAGATAATCATATTGTTGCAAGAAAAATTGAAGATGCATTAAATGATGTTAGTGAAATTCAAGAAAGAATGTATCAATTATTTAATGAGTTAGTATAATTTGTTGGTTAGTAATTATACTTGAAGTATCGAAAAGATTATGTTATTATTTTTTCGAGAAGAAAACTCTAACATGGGAAAAAAAGAAAACCAGGCGCGCCAGCCTGGTTTTCAATTGAGTTAATCATCATTTTTGCTATCTGATATCAGCAGCAATATTTTCCATAATAGTAACTCCAAAAGATATCAATTGTTCAATGAATTAGTATAATTTTTTGGCTAATCATCATTTCTGCTATCTAACCATTTACAGATGATATCAGCAACAACATCTGCCACGACAGCAACTCCAAAAGAAATAAAAATCTCCAACATGGGTTAACAGCTCCTTCCCATTAACTGTCGAGTCTGATGATAGGGTTATTGTATCATGGAAAGTCATGGTGTGAGTCTCAAGTTGATGACAAATATGACGCATGATTTTCTTATAAAAGTCTCATGAAAAACGCTAAAATACTGATGAATAAAAGGAATAGGAAAATAAGCGTGAGATGGATTATAGAAAATCAAGAGAAATTAATGATAATTTTAAAAATATAAGAGATAATATTGACTTTAAAAGTGATATTTGTTAAGGTTAAATGGTAGAAAAAAGCGAAGAACAGAAAAGATTAAAAGGGCGTTAAAGAGAGCTGATGGATGGTGTAAATCAGTACATAACTTTTATGAAGATGGTCTGGGAGCTGTTATCTCGAATAGTTAGGGATAAACGTTAACTGCGTTAAAGTTTTGAGAGACACTTTGGTGTAAAAAAGGTGGTACCGCGTATATTTACGTCCTTTTATATAAGGACGTTTTTTTATTGAAAGGAGAAAGATAAAATGAAAGATCCAAAAGATTATTATTTAACAACAGCGATTACTTATACTTCAGGAAAACCTCATATTGGTAATACATATGAAATTATTTTAGCTGATGCAATCGCAAGAAGTAAAAGACAAGAAGGGTATAATGTTTATTTTCAAACAGGAACTGATGAACATGGACAAAAGATTGAAATAAAAGCAAATGAAGCTGGAATCCCACCTAAACAATTTGTTGATGAAAAAGCAGCAGTCGTTAAAAATATTTGGGATTTAATGAATACAACATATGATCGTTTCATGAGAACAACAGATGAATATCATGTGAAACAAGTTCAAAAAATCTTTAAGAAATTATATGATCAAGGAGATATCTATTTAGGTCATTATGAAGGAAAATACTGTACAGCTTGTGAATCATTCTTTACAGAATCACAATTAGTTGATGGAAAATGTCCTGACTGTGGTGGAGAAGTTCATGATGCTAAAGAAGAAGCATACTTCTTTAAATTATCTAAATATGCTGATCGTTTAATTAAACATATTGAAGATCATCCAGAATTTATTCAACCAGTATCTAGAAAAAATGAAATGATGAATAACTTCTTAAAACCAGGTTTACAAGATTTATGTGTTTCACGTACTTCATTTACTTGGTCAATTCCTGTAGACTTTGATTCAAAACATGTTGTTTATGTATGGATTGATGCATTAACAAACTATATTACTGGACTTGGATATGATGTAGATGGGAATCATGGTGAATTATATAAGAAATATTGGCCTGCTGATTTACATTTAATTGGTAAAGATATTGTGAGATTCCATACAATCTATTGGCCAATTATGTTAATGGCATTAGATATTCCATTACCAAAACAAGTCTTTGGACATCCTTGGTTATTACAAGGTGAAAGTAAAATGTCTAAATCTAAAGGAAATGTTATTTATGCTGATGATTTAGTGAATATCTTTGGAGTTGATGCTGTAAGATATTATGTTTTACATGAAATTCCTTATGATAATGATGGAAGTATTACTTGGGATTTATTGGTAGAACGTATTAACTCTGATTTAGCAAATATCTTAGGTAACTTAGTTAATAGAACAATTGCAATGACTAATAAATACTTTGATGGTATTGTTACAAATCCGGGTGTTAATGAACCTGTTGATGATGAATTAAAAGAAATTGCTTTAGCAATGCCTCAAAAGGTACAAGATTTAATGGATGAATATAAAGCATCAAAAGCATTAGATGAAATCTTTGTTTTATTAAGAAGAACAAATAAATATATTGATGATACAATGCCTTGGGCTTTAGCTAAAGAAGAAGATAAAAAAGATCGTTTAGCAACAGTTCTTTATAACTTAATTGAAGCTATCCGTTTTGCTGCTATTGCATTAGAACCATATATGCCTTCAACATCTACAAAGATTTTAGATCAAATCAATACAGATCAAAGAGAATTTAAAGACTTAACAACATTTGGTTTATATAAAGTAGGAACAAAAGTTACAGATAAACCTCAACAATTATTTGCTAGACTAGATCCAAAAGAAGTAGAAAAGAAAGTTGAAGCATTACAACCTAAAAAAGAAGAACCAAAAGAAGAAGAAAATCAAATTACAATTGATGACTTTGCAAAAGTTGAATTAGTTGTAGGAACAGTAGAAAAATGTGAAAAACATCCAGATGCAGATAAATTATTAGTTTCTCAAATTAATATTGGAAAAGAAACAAGACAAATTGTATCAGGAATTGCTGATTTCTATACACCAGAAGAAATGATTGGTAAAAAGGTTATCGTTGTTGCTAATTTAAAACCTGCTAAATTAAGAGGAGTAGAATCTCAAGGTATGATTTTAGCAGGATCTAAGAAAAAAGTTCTTGAACTTGCAACAGTACAAAGTTTACCAAATGGTACAAAGATTAGATAAGCTGCTTAGGCAGCTTTTTTCTTTCCAATTTTATAAAATATATAGTAAAATATAAAAAAAGGAGACAATATAATGATTAATTTAAAGGAGTATTTGTATCAGAAAGTTAAGAAAACAATGGATGAGTGGGATTTAAGTGATGCTTATTCTATTACATTTTTTATTTACTCAAATGAAGCATATGAATATAAGGAATATTCTAATGTATCAGTATTTAATATTTCTATGAATAATGAAACTTTTTTTAGAGAAAATTATAGTGGAGATGATACTGGTTTATATAGTGAAGAAAGATGGAATTTTGCTTTTTTAGAAATGGAAGAAACAGAAATATTAGATGATGAAGGGTTGGAAGTTTTATTTGAATGGTATAGACAAGAGGGAATAGAAAATATTGGTTATGAGGATCCTGATTGTTATGATGAGAAAATGCGTTATATTGGAAAAGGACCAGTTGGATATTATGAATTATTGCAAGTTGTAAGTGAAGTTGCAAAACAATTGATAGAAGAAGATTATTTCTTATATAGATGTGGAAAAAGAATTCCTATTATCATTCAAGATTATGAATTAACATGGTATGTTGTAGAAGAAACAAAAAAAGTTAATATCCATAATGAAGCTAAAGACTTTTTTAGAGCATTAGAAGAAGGAAATATTTAAAACAATGTCAATAAGGCATTGTTTTTTTGTAATATTCGATTTTGTTTTGTCAGATATAATCGATATGATAGAATATTATTATAAGGAAAGGATGAAATATATGAGGAAGGAGCAATTGTTTCAATTTGTTGAAGTTATTGATTGTGGGAGTATCAATAAAGCAGCAGAAAAACTATACATATCACAGCCCAATCTAAGCCGTTCTATACATGCTTTAGAAGAAGAAATGGGAAAACAGATATTAGAAAGAAATAATCGAGGCGTAACCTTAACACCTACAGGGAAACTATTATATTATTATTCAAAGTCAATCTTAGAACAATTCAAAGTCTTAGAAAGAATAAAAGAACTAGATGAAGATCAAATCTATAGTCAATTATCAATATCCGTAGATTCTATCTTTTTAAGAGATGATCTTATCTTAAATTTCTATAAACGAATAAATAGTGCAGAAACAGAAATAAAATTTTTAGAAACAACTGCTGAAGAAGTCTTACAAAATGTTATTGATATGAAATCTGAAATAGGTATAACTATTCTTAATGATATCCAATTAACTATCTTTAAAAAAATGGCAGAAATCAAAGACATAGAAATAGAAATCCTAGGAACAGGACCACTCTATGTACATATCAATGAAAACAATCCATTATCCCACAAAGAAGAAATAGATGTCAAAGACTTATTAGACTTTCCTCTTATCCACTTACCATATGATTTCTTTTCAGAACTCAACTTTTCCTTAACCATAGATGATATCCCATTAAAACAATTCAAAACAACCATTACCATGAGTAATTACCATGCAATTATCAATATGATTAATCATGCTAATGCAATTATGTTAGGAAACAAATGGCAAATCGAAGAATTAAAACATTCTCATATTAAAAGCCTACAATTCAAAAATTGTCACATAACAAAAAGCTTTGTTATTATAAAAAGAAAAAGAACAGTATTATCAAATGCAGCTAAAATCTTTTTAGATATCATTTATGATAACTATTCACACATGTAGCTATGTATAAAATCACATAACTAGGTATCTATATATAAGTATTATACAAACCCTCTATTTTGTCATACAATGTAGGTGTAAAAACAAGACGGTAAATACCCACATAATAATAAAATTTAGAGGAGGAAAAATATTATGAAAAAGAGTACAATACTTTCATTAGCAACAGCAATCGCCGTTGTAGGAACATCAGCTTTCACATTTGCAGTTTGGGATCAATTAGATGCAACTAATACAGGAACACTTAGTCTTGCAAGTCCTGTTAAACTTTCTTCAGCAAATCCTGTAACATATACAACAGCAGATAACACATTAAGTACAGATGCTCCTACTTATTCAAGTGATGTTACATTTGAAGTTAATGATGTAACTACAAAGGCAATAACTTCATTGGAGATTACAAATGTTAAAGTATATGAAAAGGATGATACAGAAAAAATTGATTTAGCAAATGATTTTACAATTTCTATTAAAGGAGCTACTGGAAATGAAGGCGTTACACAAACTGGAGTAACAGCAACAGATTCTTCAGTTGAAAAGGAAAATAAATATACGATAGAGTTAACACCTAAAGATGATAATCATGCAGGTAAAGATTTATCGGTTGATGTAATGGCTAAAATTCAATAGTTTTAAAACCGTCTTAAGACGGTTTTTTTGTCAACAAAGAAAGGAGAGTAAACAATGAGAAGTATTAAGAGATTTATATCTACAATATTTATGATAGAGTTTATCTTTTGTCTTGTGACAATTGTTTACTTTCCTGATAAGGTTGCCAAGATAACTGGATATCGTTTATACACAGTTATGACGGATAGTATGGAACCAACAATTCCTACATTTTCTTTGGTTTTAACAAAGTTGATACCTGAAGATGTAGAAATAGCACCTAATACGATTGTAACATTTCAAGCGAATCGTTTTGGGGATGACATTTTGTTGACACATTATTTTAGAGAAACACAAATAGGTAATGATGGGAATCTTTATTATAGGACACAGGCTGAGGGGAAAGATTTTTATGATAATTATGAAACTAAGAGAAGTGATATTTTAGGGACTTATGTTTATCATATTCCGTTTTTAGGGAAAGTGTTTTTGTTTTTAAAGAGTACGTTTGGGTTTATTTTATATGGTGAGTTACTTGTTATATATTTAGTTAATAGGTTAATTCAACAAAGATGGGAAGAAAAAGAGAAATTAGTAAAGGGTACTGCGTGATGCAATACCCTTTAGCTTCTAAATAAGGAACGATATGATTTAAGGTTTCTTAAGAGTTTATATAATGAAATTGTATAAATCATGATTAAGGCTCCTATGATAAAGAAATTAACAAATGTGTAATTGATATTGATATTTAATGGTAATAGGTAATCATGTAGGAATCCTGAATTAACAACAAAGATTGTTAGTGAAATTAAAGTAAATAAGTTAATGAGTGTACTGTATTTTAGATATTTTTTAGTATATATTTTTTTAGTTATATCAATGATATAATCTACAAAGATTATCATAATGAATGGTTGAAAGAAATAAGTCATTAAATGTATCATTTGATAGGATTCATGTTGAATTTGTATAATGATATCTCTTGAAAAGAAAATAGAATAAAAGATAAAGAATATTGTGAAGATAATCATAAAGATTGTTTCAGCAACATGACTAGGATAATGTGATTGATGTGGTAAGTCATAGAGTTTTTGTAAAGACCATAGAGGATCTATTTCTTGAGAGACTTTATATTTTTGATCTGCTAATATGAGTGATATAATAGCAATCACAGCAATACTTATCATAACTAGAAATGGATGTGATAGTAATAAAGCAATAATATTAGATGTATTTAAAGTAGCGATGACTTGATGTGAATCTTGAAAAGGTAAGCAGTTAAATTGTTCAAGATAAAAAAGTGTAGAAAAGAATAGATAAATACCAGAAATTAATAAGACAATTCTTTCAATAATACTGACGACTTTAGGATTAAAGATATGCTGGATAATAGGTCTATAGCCATAGCTTAATGCAATACTTCTAGGATGACCATAGTTAACAAGTAAATCTTCTAAGTCATCATATTGATGTACTGATGATTGTATATGATATTTTAAATCATCATAGACTCTTTTTTTCTTAAAGCCTAGAAAATACGAACAAACTGCACCTAAATATCTTTCAAGTAAATCATTCATATCTGAATCATCCTTTCTATGGTTTCTATTGTAACATATCTATGTGAACATTTTGAGATTAAGTATAGTAAAATTATAAAAAAGATATATAATATCTTTAGAGGTGAAAAGACATGAAAGTAAATCAACAAGCAGTAAAAGAAATATTAAAAGATGTATCACCTGCTAAATTAGTAGCAGCAACTAAATATGTTGATGAAAAGGAAATAGAAGAATTAGAAAAATGTGGTTGTTTTTATTTTGGTGAAAATAGAGTTCAAGCATTTATGGATAAATATGAAAAGTATCATGGACAGGGGCATTGGCATTTTATTGGGACTTTACAAAAGAATAAGGTTAAATATATTATTGATAAAGTTGATTTGATTCATTCTGTTAATGATTATGGTTTGCTTGATGAATTAGAGAAACAAGCAAGTAAAAGGGATATTGAGGTACATATTTTATTACAAGTGAATATTGCTAGGGAAGAAAGTAAGCATGGATTTGATGAAGATGATATGGATAATGTTATGGCGTATTTGAAGAATTGTTCGCATTTAATTGTTGATGGATTAATGATGATGGCACCAAATATTGAAGTAGAAGATACGCGTATTTATTTTCAAAAGACAAAACAATTATTAGATAGATTAAAGAATGCTTATCCACAATATCCATTAAATGAATTATCAATGGGAATGTCACAAGATTATAAAGTTGCTTTAGAAGAAGGAGCGACAATTGTTAGAATTGGTAGAGCATTGTTTCAGGAGGATGAATAAGATGAAAGAGATTATCTATAAAGTCAGAAGCTATAGTGAAGCTGTTGATGTTTTAGATCAAATTCAAGAAGGATATCGAGTTATATTAGATATTGAAAATGTTGAAAGAACAGAAGCTCAAAGAGTGATTGATTTTTTATGTGGTGGTCTTTATATTATTGGTGGACAGATTCAACAAATTAATAGTTTTACATATCTTTGTGTTCCTAAAGCAGAAGTTGAAATACCTGATGAAAATCTTTAAATATAGTAGAGATAGGGGATAATATATGAGTCAAGAAAAGATAAAAGAGTTTCTTAATGTATTTCAAGAGAAAACAGAAAGAGAAACAATTTCTATTAATATAAATACAAATCAATTAAGAATTACAGATAGTAAGTTTGGTGGTATACCTTATATACCAAAAAATCAAAATGTTCCTACAAATGATAAAGACGAACAATATCGTTTGTTGGCACAAATACGTATGGATGATTTACCTAAAAATCAACTAGGCTTACCAAGAGAAGGAATGTTACAATTTTGGGCATTAGATAATGATATCGTTGGATTACCAGATGATTATGAAGTTATCTATTATTCTCATATTGATGAAACAATTACGCAAGTTGATATTTTAAGTAAATATCAAATTACAACAAATGAAGATTTTTATTTTCCTATATCTAATGAATTTGGATTGGATTTTCAATTAACAAAACAAGCATTATCACCTTCAGATTATCAATTTGATAGTGTATTTACAAAACTATGGAATGAATGTTATCCAGATGATTTAATTGAAACTTTTCAAGATTTAGAAGATCAAGATATAGATATTATTTATGACCAACTCAATAATAGTGGTCATAGAATAGGAGGATATCCTTTCTTTACACAGTTTGATCCACGTGAGGGAGAAATGGAAGATTATCAAGTGTTACTATTACAAATAGATTCAGATAATATTGATGATCAAGAGATTATGTGGGGAGATTGTGGTGTTGCGAATTTCTTTATGACTTTAGAAGATTTGAGAAAATTAGATTTTAGTAGAGTTTTATATAATTGGGATTGTTGTTAGAATGATCCCAATTATTTTATTAGGTTTCTACTGAAATATGTGTTATACTGAGGCGAATAGAAAAGAAAAGAGGACCTTAATGAAATTTAATGAATTAGAATTAATAGAACCTTTGATTGAAGCTGTCAATCAAATGAATTATAAAGAAGCATCCCCAATACAACAACAAGCGATTCCAGTTTTATTAGAAGGACATGATTTATTTGGATGCGCAAAAACGGGAACTGGAAAAACAGCTGCTTTTGCATTACCTATTTTACAAAAGTTATATTTAAGAGATGAAGCAGATAAATATCCCCGTACAATCAAAGCTCTTATTTTAGCGCCAACAAGAGAACTAGCTATTCAAATAGATGAAACATTTCAAGCATTTAGATCTTTTGTTAATTTAAAGTCAACAGTTATTTTTGGTGGTGTAGGACAATCTCAGCAAGTGACAAAGATTAATCGAGGGATTGATATTTTAGTTGCAACACCAGGTCGTTTGAAAGATTTACATAAACAAGGGTTGTTAGATTTGAGTCATATTGAATATTTTGTTTTAGATGAAGCGGATCGTATGTTAGATATGGGATTTATTAGAGATATTAGACAGATTATTAAGTTGCTTCCTAGACAAAAACAAACAATGATGTTTAGTGCAACTTTACCAAATGAGATTAAACATTTGGTTGATGAAATTTTAGTTAATCCAAAAAAAGTTATGGTCAGTTCAGGGAATGTGACTGTAGAAAAGATTAATCAATCTTTATATTATGTAGATAAAGTGAATAAAGCAAAACTGTTATTAAAATTATTAGAAGGCAATGAAATTTATAATGCGATTGTTTTTGTAAGAACTCAAAGAAATGCAGATACTTTATGTAAGAAATTAAATCGTGCTAAGATTACAGCTGAAACAATTCATGGTGGGAAATCTCAAAATGCTAGAGTTCGTGCCTTAAATAATTTTAAAAATGATAAAGCACGTATCTTGGTGGCAACGGATATTGCAGCAAGAGGGATTGATATTGATGAATTAACTCATGTCATTAATTTTGATGTTCCACATGAAAGTGAGAGCTATGTACATAGGATTGGAAGAACGGCGAGAGCTGGAGCACAAGGAAGTGCGATTACATTTTGTTGTTATGATGAAAAAGCTGATTTA
Source organism: Longibaculum muris (assembly GCF_004343035.1). Taxonomy (GTDB): domain Bacteria; phylum Bacillota_I; class Bacilli_A; order Erysipelotrichales; family Coprobacillaceae; genus Longibaculum; species Longibaculum muris. Next base: position 19,644 of record NZ_SMCQ01000017.1, on the reverse strand, counting down.
AAAGCGATTGAAAAATTTATTAAGCAAGAAATCCCAGTTGTTGATAATCCTTATTATCCAATGAAAGATTTAAGTGAACCAGTAAAAAAAGAAACAAAATCAAAACCTAAACATAAACCCAATAGACGAAATTATCGTCAAAATAAAAAAAGATAATCACAAATTATCTTTTTCTTTTTGTAAACCATAAACAATACTAGCAAAGATTCTAGGACCTTTTTCTAGAACTTTTTCATTAAAATCAAAAGAATCATTATGTGGTGAAGATACCATAGGTGTCAACAATTTCATATAAGTGGCTTTACCTCCATGAGCTTGAACTCTTTCCATCATATAAGAAAAATCATCACTTCCTCCAAGTGGACTAAGATTTTTTTTAGGTAGCTTTAAATCAGATAAATATTCTTCACAAAGCTGTCTAATCTGATTCATAAATTCCTCATCACAATTTAATGCATAAGCTTTTCCTTTTTCCTCAACCTCAACAACAGTATCATGCATAAGTGCTGAAGCCTGAATAATATCGCGAGCATAAATTTCCATATATCGATTTAATTCACTCGTAACCCCACGTACTTCAATCTCTAATTTGGCTGTTTCAGGAACAACATTTCGTCCTGTCCCTGCATGAACAGTTCCAACATTGACGCGGGTACAACCATCACTGTTACGAGGAATGGAATGGAGATTGATAATACAATTAGCCGCTGAAAGCAAAGCATTTTTACCAAACTGTGGCGATTCAGCCGCATGTGTTGATACCCCATGATAAATAACATCTAACTTAGTTGTTGCAAAGGAATCATTCATCCCAAAATACAAATCATACTTTTGACTATTCTGTGGCATAATATGAGCTGCCAATATATAATCAACATCATCTAAAAAACCACTCTCAGCAATACATTTTGCCCCTCTTACACCTTCTTCAGCAGGTTGAAAGATCAGTTTAATAGTACCATGAATATTTTCTTTAATATCCATCAGGATTCTTGCTGTTGTAAGGCCAATCGCAGTATGTCCATCATGACCACAAGCATGCATTGCCCCTAAATGAACAGATGAAAACCCATTTTTATAAGGAAAATGAGATAATGAATTTTCTTCAATCAATCCCAAAGCATCAATATCAAATCTTAATGCAATTGTTGGACCATCTCCATTTTTCAAAACCCCGGCAACGCCACTCATTCCCATTTTTACTTTTTCAAGATATTTTGGATTAGCTCCTTCTTTTTGAGCACGACGATAATTTAAATGTAAAATGGTTTCAGGTGGAACTCCCATTCTAGCTTCTTTATTCATAATATCCTCACCTGCTAAAACCTGATATCCCAATCTTTCTAATTCACTTGCTATTATACAAGCTGTTCTTAATTCTAACCAACCTCTTTCAGCATATTTGTGTAGGTCTCTACGCATTTTTACTGTATCTGGATAATAGAGAGTAGAAAGCTCTTTAATTTTTTCATACATATCAATTCACTTCCTTTATTCTATTGTACCAAGATTAAAAAATGACATCAAATATATGATGACTCTTTTTTGAAATAGTGTCAATGTAGCTTGCTCGTATATATTTATAATTCAACAAAAACTAATCAAATTGTCTAAATTTCTATAAAAAAACAAAAGGATTGACAAAAAATATAAAGGAGTATAAAATGCTCATAGTGTGAGGTAAAATATGAACTACGAAAATTATGCAGAAGAACTTATTCAATACATTACAAAAACAGAAAAGGCAGGAAGAATTGTTCAATATAATATTGCTGAAATCAAACGTGGAGAACTGGCAGTCCTGCTGTATTTAATTGATGAAAAAGATGGTGCTAATGCTGGTGAAATTAGTCATGCGTTAGATGTCAATACATCAAGGGTGGCAGCTATTTTAAATAGCTTATCACGTAAAGAATATATTCAAAGAATAAGTGATCTTAATGATAAAAGAAAAATACAAGTCTATATTACCGATAAAGGAAAAGAATTTGCGATGACTCGTAGAGATGAAATGATTCATCATATTAGTCATATGCTAAGCCAGTTAGGCGAAAAGGATGCCTTAGAATATGTGAGAATCTGTAAACGTATATCTGGTTTGATTGGATAAAATTTATGGGCATAATGTTTGAAATAAAGAGAAGATTTGTTTAGTATTTATAAAATGGTGGTTGGTTGGATAATAAGCGAAGGAGAAAGAGTATGAGTCAATTTTATTTAGGAATCGATGTTGGATCAACAACAGTTAAAGCTTATTTAACAGATGAGAAGGATATATGTTTATATTCAAATTACGTGAGACATAATTCAGATGTTAGAAATACAATTTTAACTTTATTAGAAGAAATCAATGAACAGTATCCTGATATGGATATTCATCCAGTAATTACTGGTTCTGGTGGTTTATCTATTTCTGAATCTTTACATATTAAATTCGTACAAGAAGTTATTGCTTGTACTAAGACAATTGAAACATATATTCCAAGTACTGATGTTGCTATTGAATTAGGTGGAGAAGATGCGAAGATTACCTATTTTGAAGGTTCATTAGAACAAAGAATGAATGGGACATGTGCTGGAGGAACAGGAGCGTTTATTGATCAAATGGCAACTCTCCTTCAAACTGATGCATCTGGTTTAAATGATCTAGCTAAGAATCATAAACGTATCTATCCAATCGCATCTCGTTGTGGTGTTTTTGCTAAAACTGATGTCCAACCATTAATTAATGAAGGAGCTCAAAAGGAAGATATTGCTGCCTCTATTTTTCAGGCTGTTGTTAATCAGACAATTAGTGGTTTAGCATGTGGAAAACCAATCAAAGGAAAAGTTGCTTTCTTAGGGGGACCACTTTATTTCTTAGATCAATTACGTTTACGTTTTATTGAAACATTAAATTTAAAAGAAGATGAAATTATTTTCCCAGATAATTCTCAATTGTTTGTTGCTATGGGAGCTTGTTTAAATGCTAAAGAAGTAGAACAAGCTATTGCATTAAAAGATTTAATTCAACAATTAAAAGAATTAAAGAGTCAAGGAAATGAATCTAGTCATACATTAGAACCACTTTTCCATAATGAAGATGAATTAAGAGGATTTAGAGAACGTCATTTACAAGCAATGACAAAGAAAAGAAATATAAAAAAATATAAAGGTGATATTTATTTAGGAATTGATGTTGGTTCAACAACATCAAAGGTTATATTAATTGATAATGAAGGCTCAATTCTTTATTCATTCTATAATTCAAATGAAGGAAATCCTTTAGATTTAATTATAAGAATAATGAAAGAAGTATATGCCTTAATTCCAGAGGGTTGTGAAATTAAAAAAGCTGGGGTAACTGGATATGGTGAAGCATTGATTAAAGCAGCTTTAAAAGTTGATATTGGAGAAGTTGAAACAATTGCTCATTATACAGCAGCTAAACATTTCCAACCAAATGTTGATTTTATCTTAGATATTGGTGGTCAAGATATGAAAGCCATCACAATAAAAGATGATGTTATTCAAGACATTACGTTAAATGAAGCATGTTCATCAGGGTGTGGTTCATTTCTAGAAACATTTGCTCATTCATTAGGGTATGAGATTGATGAATTTGCTGAACTTGCCTTAACTTCAAAACATCCATTGGATTTAGGAAGCCGTTGTACTGTCTTTATGAATTCTAAGGTTAAACAAGCACAAAAAGAAGGAGCGACGTTAGCTGATATTTCCGCGGGTTTATCTTATTCAGTTATTAAGAATGCTTTATATAAAGTTATTAAATTAAGAAATAAAGATCAAATTGGTAAGAATGTTGTTGTACAAGGTGGAACTTTTTATAATGAAGCTGTTTTAAGAGCTTTTGAAAAAGAAGCTGATATTGAAGTTATTCGTCCTGATATTGCAGGGTTAATGGGAGCTTATGGAATGGCTAAGATAGCCATGGAAAGAGATGATCATAAGGGTTCTACAATTTTATCATTAGCAGAGTTAGAGAATTTAACTTATGAAAATACAATGCGCAATTGTGGCAAATGTACGAATAATTGTATGTTGACAATTACTTCATTTAATGATGGTAGAGAGTTTATTAGTGGAAATAGATGTGAACGTGGAGCTAATTTACCTTTAAAATCAAAGACATTACCTAATTTATTTGATTATAAATATCGTCGTGTATTCCAATATCATTCTTTACCTATTGAAGATGCTTCAAGAGGTGTAGTGGGTATACCAAGAGCTTTAAATATTTATGAAAACTATCCATTCTGGCATACTTTCTTTACTGAATTAAAGTTTAGAGTTGTTCTTTCACCAAGATCATCTAAAGCGATTTATGAAAAGGGTATAGAATCTATTCCAAGTGAAAGTGCATGTTATCCAGCAAAGATTACTCATGGACATATTGAAAGTTTAATTCAAAAGGGTATTTCATTTATTTTCTATCCTTCTGTTGCCTATGAAAGATTGGAAAACGAAGATGCTGGAAATCATTATAATTGTCCAGTTGTTGCATCATATCCAGAAGTTATTAAAAATAATGTGGATAGTTTACAACAAAATCATATTAACTTTAAAAATCCATTTGTATCATTAAATAACCCTAAAACATTATTCAATGTCTTAAAAGAAGAATTAAAAGAATTTAATTTAAGTGATAATGAATTACATAATGCGATTGATAGAGCTTATGAAGAATTAAAGCATTGTCAACAAGATATTCGCCAAGAAGGAAAACGTGCTATGGATTATATGCGTGAACATCATATCCAAGGGATTGTTTTGGCTGGTCGTCCTTATCATATTGATCCAGAGATTAATCATGGGATTCCTGATTTAATCACAAGTGAAGGTTTTGTAGTATTAAGTGAAGATAGTGTTTGTTATTTGGATGAAGAACATTTGAAGTTAAGAGTTGTTGATCAATGGACATATCATTCTCGTTTGTATAAAGCAGCTTCTTTTGTATCTTCTCAATCTGATTTGCAATTAATTCAATTAACTTCATTTGGATGTGGATTAGATGCTGTGACAGCAGATCAAGTTGCTGAAATCTTAAAAGCAAGAAATAAGATTTATACTTTAATTAAGATTGATGAAGGAAGTAACTTAGGAGCTATTCGTATACGTATACGTTCTTTAAAGGCAACAGTTGATAAAAAAGAAGATATTATAGATTTATCTAAAAAATATGAACAAGTGAAAGTCCCTTTCACAAAAGAAATGAAAGATGATCGATATACAATCCTATGTCCACAGATGTCACCATTACATTTCCAATTTGTTGAAACAGCTATGAACTCAGAAGGATATAACTTTGTTGTTTTACCTTCAGTTGATAAAGATGCTGTGGAACAGGGATTAAAATATGTGAATAATGATGCTTGTTATCCAAGTATCTTAGTCACTGGTCAAATGATGAATGCATTAAATAGTGGTCAGTATGACTTAAATAAAGTTGCTTTAATGATATCTCAGACAGGTGGAGGATGTCGTGCAACAAACTACATTGCTTTCATTAGAAAAGCTTTAAAAGATGCAGGAATGGAACATATCCCAGTTATCTCAGCTAATCTTTCTGGTTTAGAAAGTAATCCTGGTTTCAAAATTACCTATAAAGTTGCTAAAAAGGTTATCATTGGAGCTATGTATGGAGACTTATTCATGCGTGTTCTTTATCGAGTAAGACCTTATGAAGCAACACCAGGTTCAGCTAATGAATTATATGAATCATGGGTAGAAAAATGTAAAAAGAATGTTGAAAATGGTAGTATGAAAGAATTTAAACAAAATGTTTATCAAATTGTTAAAGACTTTGATGAGTTACCATTATTAGATATTAAAAAACCTAGAGTTGGTTTGGTTGGAGAAATTCTTGTTAAATTCCATCCAACAGCTAATAATCAAATTGTTGATATCATTGAATCAGAAGGTGGCGAAGCTGTGATGCCGGATTTAATAGATTTCTTCCAATATTGTTTCTATAATACTTGGTATGAACATGAACATTTTGATGTCAAGAAATCTTCAGTTTGGTTATGTAACTTTGCAATTTGGTTTGTTGATTATCTAAGAAAAGATATGATTAAAGCTTTGAAAGCTTCTAAGCGTTTTGATGCTCCTACACCAATTGATCAAATTGCTAAAAAGGCAACTGAAATTGTATCAATGGGAAATATGACGGGTGAAGGTTGGTTCTTAACTGGTGAAATGATTGAATTAATTGAAGAAGGAGCACCAAATATTGTTTGTATGCAGCCATTTGCGTGCTTACCAAATCATGTTACGGGTAAAGGGGTTATTAAAGCTTTACGTAAGAAGTATCCACAAAGTAATATTGTGGCTGTTGATTATGATCCAGGAGCTAGTGAAGTCAATCAATTGAATCGTATTAAATTAATGCTTTCAACAGCATTTAAGAATATGCAAGAATAAACAGATACGCATTGTATCTGTTTTTTTGCTTTTTGCAATCAAGTGTAATAGTTGTTGTTAGGAAAGGGAAGTGCTATGATGAAAAACGTGAGGAAGTGAGGATATGTTATTTTTATTGGAGGAAGTAGAATTAAAGCCTACAGAAATGGCTATTTATAATTATATTAATGCGAATTTGGATAAGGTTATCTATATGCGTATTAGAGAGTTAGCTGATGCAACATATGTAAGTACAACAACTATTTTACGGTTTTGTAAAAAATTTGGGTGTCAAGGATATGCTGATTTTAAATCTCAACTGTACCATTATGCAAAAAGTATTAAAGAAAATAATACCCTCATTCAATCTCTTGATCAAACAATCTTCACAGAATTTTTACAAAGAACAACGCAACCAGATTTTCAAAGAAAACTTGGGCAAGCTATTGATTTTATTTTACAATCAGAATTGTTATTCTTTGTTGGAATAGGTACTTCAGGAATTATGGCAACTTATGGAGCTAATTTGTTTTCTTCATTATATAAGTTTTCATTAGCTGTAACTGATCCACAAAATAGTCCAGTTTATTATGTTTCTGAACAATTTGATGAACATATTTGTTTAATTGTATTTTCTGTAAGTGGACAAAATGAAGATGTTGTTGATTATATCAATCGTTTTCGTTTACACCACATTAAAGTTATATCAATGACCAATAGTGCTAATTCTACCATAGCGAGAATCTCTGATTTAAATATTCCTTATTATATCAATGTAGAAACATATCAAGAAACCAATATTACATCACAATTACCAGTGGTTTATTTATTAGAGTACTTAGCACGTGAAGTTTATTATCAAAAACATAAAGACATGTAACAGAGTGTTTTATTTTGTAAAAAATAACACTCTTAGTAACAACTTTCGACTTCTTTCTAATTTATTTACATTAAGAAAAGGCAATTCTATAATGAATATAGAAAAGGTCTTTAAAATAAAAAAGAAAGGAGTTTGTTATGGATAATTTATTTGATTGGATTCAAAACAAATTAATTCCTCCACTAGCTAAGGTTGCTAATCAGCGTCATTTAGTGGCGGTTAGGAATGGTTTGGTTGTAACTTTACCAGCTATCATTGCAGGAAGTATGTTTTTGATTGTTGGAAATATTCCAATTGATGCATGGATGAATTTTTTGAAGCCATATGAGGGAATGATCAATGCTGCAGTTAATGCATCTTTTGGAATTATTGCTTTATTAGCAGCTGTAGGTATTGGTTATGAGTTAGCTGTTAGTTATGATTTGAATGGTATTTCTGGGGGAGCATTAGCACTTGTTGCTTTTATTATTACACAATTATCAGATGATTTTACAATTGATGCTGCCGGATTTGATTCAACAGGATTATTTACTGCAATTATTTCAGGAATTGTTGCAGTCGAGATTTATCATTTATGTATTCGTAAAAATTGGGTTGTTCATTTGCCTGAAGGTGTACCACCAGCAGTTAGTAATTCTTTTATCTCATTGGTTCCTGCCGTTTTGACACTATTTCTCTTTTGGTTGGTCAGAGTACCATTGCATTTTAATATTAATGGGTTTATTCAACAAATATTCTCTCCTTTATTATTTGCATTAAATACTTTACCAGGAATTGTTGTTTATACTTTTTTAGTTAGTCTATTATGGTGTGCAGGGATTCATGGAGATATGGCACTTGAAGGTGTTGCTGATCCAATCTTCATGCAGTTTGTAACTGCAAATGGGTTGGCTTATGCAAAACATTTACCTTTGCCTTACATTACATCAGCAGGCTTTAGTAGTTTATTTGTTAATGTTGGTGGAACGGGAGCAACTTTAGCGTTAGTCTTTTTGATGCTAAGATCACAGAGTAAAACTTATCGACAATTAGGAAAAATTTCTTTACCAAGTGGCTTGTTTGAAATAAATGAACCAGTTATATTTGGCTTCCCTATCATCATGAATCCATTAATGATGATCCCATTTATACTTGTTCCTTTGATTCTTGCTGCAACAAGTTATCTCGTTATGCTGGTAGGATTAGTGAATGCTCCCGTTACGTTAGTACCATGGACAATGCCGCCAATCATCGGCCCATTAATGGCAACCGGCTGGGATTGGCGTGCAGCTGTCTGGTCTGCAATTGAAATTGTGATGGCAGTCGTTATTTATATCCCATTTTTTAAAGTTGCAGAAAAACAATTACTCAAAGATGAAAAAATTCAAGAGAAATAATAAACAAAAACTGGATTTATGTCCAGTTTTTTTAATAAATACAAAAATTCTAAGACAAACTATAACAAATTCATAAATTAGGTGTACAATAAAGATAAATTTTATGTTTGAAAATTCACGAAACAGTCACAATTTAGGCATAGAATGAAAGAAAAGGAAGTGATTGATGTGATTGAATTTAAAAATATTTATAAATCCTTCAAAGAAAAGCATGTATTAGAAGATATTTCTTTTACGATAAATGATGGAGAATTTGTATGTATTATTGGTCCTAGTGGTTGTGGAAAGACAACAGCTTTAAAGATGGTTAATAAGCTGATTAGACCAACCAAAGGAACAATTCTTGTAAATGGAAAAGATATAAGTCAAGAAAATGAAATAGATTTAAGACGTAATATTGGTTATGTAATTCAACAGACAGGTTTATTTCCTCATATGACTGTAAGAGAAAATATTGAATTGATTCCAAAACTCAAAAATAAAAAAGATAAACATTTGATAGATAAAGTTAAAAATGTCTTAAATATGGTAGGTTTAGATCCAGATGAATATATGGATAAATATCCAGAACAGATGAGTGGTGGTCAACAACAGCGTGTAGGTGTTGCTAGAGCATTTGCTAGTGAACCAGATATTATCTTAATGGATGAGCCTTTTAGTGCACTTGATCCAATTACAAGAAGCCAACTTCAAGATGAATTATTAACATTACAGGCAAATGTCCAAAAAACGATTGTCTTTGTAACCCATGATATGGCTGAAGCTATTAAATTAGCTGATCGTATTTGTATTATGAGTGATGGAAAGATTCAGCAATATGATACTCCTGAACAAATCTTAAAACATCCTGCTAATGATTTTGTTTTAAACTTTGTTGGAAAGAAACGTATTTGGGATTCACCTGAATTAATTAAAGCACATGATATTATGATTGAAGAACCAATTGTTTGTCGACATTCTTTAAAATGTATTAAAGCTTTAAATATTATGTTTAACTTCCGGGTTGATAGTTTGATGGTTATTGATAAAGATCGGCATTTTATGGGAGTTATTAATGCTGCACAGGCAGCTTTAGAAGAAAATAAGAGTAAACGTGTTAGTGATGTCATGAATCAAAACTGTGTGACGGTATCCTCACTTGAATCAATTGTTGATGTTTTAAACATTGCTAAGGAAAAGGATATGTATACTATACCAGTTGTAGATGATGGTATTTTATCTGGTTTAATAACTAAGAGTACCTTAGTAACAACTCTTTCTAAAAAATATGATGAAAGTGAGGGAGAATAATGAGTGAATTTATAAATTATTTTATCCAAAACTTTTCATCAATATTAGGTTTATTTGCTCAACATATTCAATTAACGGTATTAGCTATTTTAATATCAATTGTAATTGGAGTACCACTTGGTATATTAATAACTTATTTTAAACCATCTAAAAAACCAGTTATGGCAGTTGCTAATATTATCCAAGCTATCCCTTCAATGGCATTATTAGGATTTATGATTCCATTATTAGGGATTGGAACAAAACCAGCTATTGTCATGGTTATACTTTATTCTTTATTACCAATTATTAAAAATACAGTTGCTGGATTAGATAGTATTAATGAAGAAACTCTAGAAGCAGCCAAAGGGATTGGATTAACTCGATTACAAGTTCTTTATAAAGTACAAATTCCACTTGCTGCTCCAGTTATCATGGCTGGTGTTAGAATTAGTGCGGTAAGTTCTGTTGGGTTAATGACTTTAGCGGCATTCATTGGTGCAGGTGGTTTAGGATATCTTGTTTATGCAGGAATTCGTACAACCAATACGGATCAGATTCTAGCAGGAGCTATTCCAGCATGTTTGCTTGCTTTATTAATTGATTATATTTTCTCTATCTTAGAGCGCACGGTAACACCAAAAAGCTTCCAGCTTTCAGTGAAAAGAAGTCCAATAAAAGATGTTATTGATAAGCTTATTATTGTTTTAACATGTTTTGCTTTAGCAGGTAGTTTTATTTATACAAATATGGGAACAAAGAGTCAGTCAGTAACAATTAAGATTGGTAGTATGGATTTTTCGGAACAGGAAACCTTGAATTATATGTTAAAGTATTTGATTGAAGGAAATACAGATGTTGCAGTGGAACAAGCTTTATCACTTGGTTCAAGTTCAATTGTATTGGATGCGATTAATGGTGGAAGTATTGATATGTATGTTGATTATACGGGTACTATATATGGTAGTATTTTAGGTTTAGAGCCAAATAGTAATGTTAATGAAGTGTATGATACAGTAAAAAAAGAAATGCAGGATCGTTATCAATTAACAGTCTTAGAACCACTAGGTTTTAATAATACTTATACTTTAGCTATGAGAAAAGATACAGCTAAAAAATATAATATTGAAACAATCAGTGATTTATGTAAAGTTTCAAAACAATTAATATTCTCACCAACATTAACATTTGTTGAAAGAAAAGATTGTCTCATTGGTTTACAAAAAACCTATCCTATAAAATTTAAAAAGATTATTCCAATTGATAATTCACCTCGTTATACAGCTTTAGAAAGCCATGAATGTGATGTCATAGATGCATATTCAACAGATGGATTATTAAAGAAATATGATTTAAAAGTCTTAAAAGATGATAAAAGTTTCTTCTTGCCATATCATGCTATTCCAATTATCAATGATCGTATCCAAGAAGAATGTCCAGAAATCATTACTTATATAAATCAACTGCAAAATTATTTAAATGAAGATGTTATGGTTGATTTAAATTATAGAGTAGATGAATTAAAACAAAAACCTAAAGATGTTGCAAAAGATTTCTTAATTAAAAATCAATTAATCAAAGAGTAGACAATTTCTACTCTTTTTTCTTGATTAATTAAAAAATTTTATATAAAATGTATAAACATGAAAGGGTTGAAAGAAATGAAAAAAAAGGGATTTTTGATAGGGTTTATTATTTTTTGTTTGTTATTGAGTGCTGGATATGGTGTAGGAGTTTATTTTGTGAATTATGCCTTATCTCCAGTTAGTAATTCTGATCAAAGAGTAATTGATGAAGATGAACAGATAAATATATTAGAGGGAGCACAAAAACAGATTGCTTTGAATAAACAAACTGAAGGAAAAAAAGCTGAAGATTTTGAAAAAACAACAAAACCAATGATTGTTGCAGCTAATGATAGTATTGCTTTAAAAGGAAAATACTTAATGCAAAAAGAAAATCATCATATGTGGACGATTTTAATACATGGGTATAAATCAAATCATTCAAATATGATGTCTTATGGTGCAGCTTATTATGAGAAAGGTTATCATGTTGTTTTACCTGATAATCGTGCTCATGGAAAAAGTGAAGGAGAACTCATTGGTATGGGTTGGTTAGATAAAGATGATATTGCTTGTTGGGTTGATTGGATTGTAAAAAAAGATCCACAAGCTAAAATTATTTTACATGGTGTTTCAATGGGTGGAGCAACAGTTATGATGTGTGCTGGTGATCAACTTGAACATGTTGTTGGGTATGTTGAAGATTGTGGTTATACTAGTGTTTGGGATATCTTTGCAAGTGAACTTGAGAAACGTTTTCACTTACCAACTTTTCCAATCTTAGATATTTCTAATTTAGTGGCTAGATTAAAAGCCGGTTATGATTTTAAGGAAGCTTCTAGTATTGAACAATTAAAGAAGAATGATAAACCTATTTTATTTATACATGGAGGTAAGGATGATTTTGTACCTACTGAAATGGTTTATGAAGTGTATAAAGCAACCAATGCACCTAAAGACTTATATCTTGTAGAAGAAGCAGGACATGCCGAAGCTAAAGATTATAATCCTCAAGCTTATTGGGATAAAGTATTTCAATTTATAGATCAAAAAATAGAGATTAATAACTAATCTCTATTTTTTCCATATGCAACTAAAGGATAACCCTCTCTAACCGCTAAACAATGAGTATAATAGAAAACAATTCCATCATCCTTAGCATAATAATTTTCAATTACTTGATCAAAAAAATCCTTTACACAGCCTAATAACTGATTTTTCTTAATATGCTGTCCAGCTTTGATTTGAGGATACCATAAACCTTTTTGATGACTCGTTAAATATATTGTGTCAACAGAATTAAATTGTTGAACATCAACAGTATGTTCATATTCATACATTCCCATCTTATTTAAAGCTAATCTTAAATCTATGTAGTCGTCTTGAATCCATTCTTCTTCACATCTTCCACCAAATCCTCTTTCTAAAAGTAAACCTGGAATATGGAAATATGTTGCAGCATAGCTATATTCACCCGTTGTGGCATGTGAGGCAATCAAATAAGGAATACTCAAAGCACTAGCCACTTCTAATGATTCTTTTGCCATAACAACTGGATAGAATAAACATGGAGTTAATGTTTCACGAATCCCACCACTATGCATATCAATAATAAAATCAATATGAGGAAAGACCTTCTCAACAAAGAAATATGCAATTCTCTCACCCACAGTACCATCTTTTTTACCAGGATAATGACTATTAAGATTAAAATGATCTTCAGGAATAACACCAGAAACATGTTGATAAAACCCATTAACATTCACACAATGCATAATAATAATTTGTCCTTTTACTTTTTGTGGATCAAGATCCTGAGCTAAACGAATTGTTGCTGGTGTTGCAGGATATTCACAACTATGAATTTGTGCAGTAATTAATAAAGTTTTTCCTGGTTCTTTTCCACATATTATGGTTGTTGGAATTTCATACTCATCAACATCAGGTTTGATATAGACTTGTTTTTTCTCACCTTGAGATATTGTTATATCCAATATATTCATATTTATCTCCTTCTGTTACTTAATAAAATGTTTCTCAAAATCCTTAATAAGCATAGGTTTATAATAATAATATCCTTGAACATAATCACAATGATGCTTCACTAAGAAATCTTTTTGTTCTTTAGTTTCTACTCCTTCAGCAACAACTTCAATATTGAGTCTATGACAAAGTTCAATGACTTGTTCAATAATAATATGTCCTCTCATTTGCGTAAAAGTATTTGTTCTAAAGAATTCTTGATCTATTTTTACAACATCAATTGGAAAATCTTTTAACATATTTAAAGAAGAATAACCACTACCAAAATCATCTAAAGCAATACGTAAATGATGTTTTTTAAATTCTTTTAAGATAAGGATTAATTCCTCTTGATGATTAAAAGCAGTTGTTTCTGTAATTTCAATTTCTATTTGTTGTGGATTGATTGGATAGGATTCAATTAATTCAATCAAATGTTCAGCAAATCCTTCATTAAATAAATAAGTACGTGAAACATTAATAGAAATAGAAATCTCTTTATCATACTTTTCTTTCCAATAAACTAAGGTCTTTAAAGTTCTTTCTAAAACATAAGAATCTAATTTTTCTAACATACCATTTTTCTCATAAATTGGAATAAAAGCCGCTGGAGCAATAAGTCCCTGATGAGGATGATGCCAACGAACAAGTGCTTCTCCACTAGAAACCTCACCAGTTTTTAAATTAACTTTAGGTTGAATATAAACTTTAAAATGTTCTTGTTTAAGAGAAGAATCAAATTCTTTTTCAATTTGTTGGTTATAAAGCCCTTTTTGGAAAACATCTTCTTGATAGAATATAACATCATCTTTAGATAATTGTTTCATATCATTTTTAACATATTGTGTTTTCTTAAAAGCATTTTTAATATCATTATCAGCTTCACTCATCTCATATATACCAAAATGGAAGAAGTACTGTGAAGTTGAGTACTCACCAGTAAATTTTTCACGAATACATTGAGTTAAATCAGATAATCTTTGTTCTAGATGTTCATGTGTATCTTTATAAAGCAATAAAGCAAAATGATCAGCTGATTCACGACAACAAAATTCATCTTCATGACAAATTTCTTCCATACATTGAATAATTGTTCTTAATAATTGATTTGCAATATCTTCACCATATATCTCATTAAACCATTTAAATCCCTTGATATCACAATTAATTAATACATAACGAGAAAGCCGTTTGGTACTATGACAATACTCTAAGAACTTATTAAAATTATAATGTTGAGTTACAGCATCTTCATAAGCTAATTGAGTAATTCGTAGTTTATTTTTTCCTTGAGTAAAGTAGAAATACGTCAATAATAAAGCTCCACCTACCCCAATAAGTAACCATGTTGCCAGAGCACTTTGAATAAAGTTCTGGATTTTTTTAGTTGCAATTTCTCGAGGAAAAACAGAAGCGACTAACCAATCGTTATTTTTAATATTAGCATAACTTAAATACTTATCTGTTTCATCTAAATCTTGAAAGGATATAATTCCATCACCTTTTACATCAATATCTTTTAAATAAATTTTATTTAAATCTTCAATATTTGATAATTCTAAATGATCATCAGAACAAATAATAATTTGTCCTTGTTCATTAAAGATAAAAGAATATCCTACATCATTATAAGCTGCTGTAGAAAGAATATCAGATAATTTATCAGTCTCAAAAGTTCCAAATAATACACCATCTACAATCTCTTTTTGATTATAAATAGGGACTGAATAAACAATAATCTTTTTATTATCAACATAATCAATTAAAGATGTAGAGGTTGCTGCTTTTCCAGCTAAAGAATCTTTAAAATACTGACGCTCTTTAATATTAAAAGTTTTATTGTCAGACGTTATAACATCACCATCTTTGTTGGCAATACCAAATCTTTTCAGACCATCTCTTTGAGCTAATTCATCAAGATAGTTAAGTAATTCTTTTTGACTCATATCTTGTTGATGAATAATCAAACTAATACTTTTGAGTTGGGTTAGATTTTCATTGATTTTATTTTTGATAGCTGTTGCTGTTTGGATGGTAATATCTTGTAAGTATTCATTTGTTTCATCATAAAGATTAGTTGATAAGGAATTAATATATATTGTTGCAACCCCGCTACATACTAATAATAAAATAAGTCCCACGATAATCGATCTTTTCAACAATACCTTCATTTATATCACCACTCTCTTTATCATTATAACGAAGAAATACAATAAAAGCACGAAAATAAAGCTCTTTCTAAAAGAAAGAGCTAAGCAATATAAGCTAAGATAAGTTTTAAAGTGTTTTCTACTGCTTGAATATGAGTTCTTTCCATACCATGAGAAGCCCCAACCCCAGGACCAATTAAAGCACCTTTGATATTTTGACCACCTCTTAAAGCTGCAGAAACATCACTACTATAGAATGGATAAATATCAACTGCATATTGTAATTGATGATCTTTAGCAAGTTGAATCAATTGACTAGTGATATCATAATCATAAGGACCACTACCATCTTTAGCACAAATACTTACATCATACTCACTACATACTAAATCTAAACCAATACATCCCATATCAACAGCAATTAATTCACTAATGCATTCAGGAACATAACTGCTACCATGACCAACTTCTTCAAAAGTAGAAATCATTAATAATAAATTATGTTTAGGTTTGATTTGTTTATCAGCTAATGTTTTTAACATACCAAATAAAATAGCAACACTCATTTTCTCACTCTCCTGTGATTTATTTTATCATATCTTATCTAGAAAAAGAATTGTAATTTTATTAATTATTTATTCATAATATACCCTTAGAGACAATATTTTATTATATAAGAAAAATAGCCATAGGGCTATTCTTGTGCAGCTTCAATTATATGCGCTAAAGTTATTTCTTTTAATTTTGCTTTATATTGTTCTTCAGCGGTATTTAAATAATTGACAATAACATCTTCTGTTTCTTTAACTTTTAGTTTAGGATCAAATACTTTTTCTACTAAATGAGTTGTTTCAACAAATTTTTCTTTTCCCTCAATAGCTTCAAAGATATTAAATAAAGAAATATCTTTTAAATTTTTATTTAAAACAAAACCACCTAATTTACTTGCTTTAGAAGTAATTAATCCAGAAACAACTAATTGTCTTGTTACTTTTTTTAAATAAGAATCAGATACACCTAATTTTTGAGATAATTCATGACTTTTAATAGGAGAATCACTTGCTCCAATGAGTAATAGTATACAAATTGCTTGTTCAAAACTTTGTCTTATTTTCATATCCTTTTCACCTTCATATCTTATTTTAACAAATTTTTTTAAATTTGTATCTAAAAGAGTTGACTTTTATATTGAATTAACTATAATACTCTATAGACATTATATATCCATAGATATGAAATGTCTATAGAAAATATAGAAAGAAGGTTTCTTATGGTTAGACAAGAATGGAAAAACATTTTCCACAATGCTTGGATTATCGTTGTTATTATAGCTATTATTGCAATTCCAAGTATTTATTCATGTGTTTTCCTTGGATCAATGTGGGACCCATATGGAAATACAGGAGAAATTCCTGTGGCAGTCGTTAACGAAGATAAAGAGGTGACTTACAATGATTCGTCTTTAGCAGTTGGAGAGGAACTTGTGAAGAATCTTGAAGATAATGATTCTATGAACTTCCATTTTGTTAATGCTGAGGATGCAAATAAAGGGTTGGAAAAAGGTGATTATTATATGGTCATTACAATTCCAGAAAATTTCTCTAAAAATGCAACAACATTATTGGATGATCAACCACAAAAAATGATTCTCAACTATACAACGAATCCAGGAACAAACTATATTGCTTCTAAAATGGATGATTCAGCAATTGCTAAGATTAAAGCTGAAGTTTCTTCATCAGTAACAAAGACTTATGCTCAAACAATCTTTGAACAAATTGGGACTTTATCTGATGGTTTAGGTGAAGCAAGTGATGGAACGAATAAATTATCTGATGGGGTTAATCAATTAGTTGATGGTAATCATACGATTTCAGATAATTTAAAAGTTTTGGCTTCAAGTTCTTTAACATTTAAAGATGGTGCTGATACACTTAATAAAGGACTAAAGGATTATACTGATGGAGTCTTAACTGTTCATAATGGTGTTTATACATTAAAGAATGGTTTAGATACTTTAAATAGTTCTACAGGTGCTTTGGAAAGTGGTATTCTTCAATTAAATGAAGGGGCTCAATCATTAAATAAAGGAATTAGTGCTTATACTTTAGGTGTTAATCAAGCTTTCTTAGGTAGTCAACAATTAGTAAGTAACAATGCACAATTATCTCAAGGTGTTCATGAATTAGGAGAAGGAACAACTTTATTAAAAAGTTCTAATCAACAACTATTAACAAAAGTTCAAGGTTTATCTGCTCAAATGGGTAAAGAGTTAGCTGATAATGCCGAAAAGCTTCAAACGTTAGTTTTATTGAATAATCAGTTGAGTGCAGATTTAGGCGAACTCAATAAACTTAAAGAGGCTGCAACTAATTCTAGTCAATTAAATACAGAATTAATTAATAGTATTAAAAATAATTCAGAAATTGATGAAACATTAAAAACACAATTAATGACAGCATTATCAACTTCAAATGAAATTAATAAAAATATTGAGAAATTTGATGTTTCAGGTCCTCAAAAATTAATTGTAACAAACAATCAAACAATCAATCAGTTATCTCAATCAATTCAATCAATCCAAAAATCTTTAACTCAACAAGGAACAACTCCTGAAACAATGGGATTGATACAAGCATTACAAACTATGCAAGCTGGACTTGATAAAGTAGATGCTTCAGTAAATGGTGGAAGTTTTACAACATTAAATCAAAATAATAAGCCTATTAAAATAACTATTGATAAAAAAGATAGTTTAGTTGGTGGAGTAACAGCTTATTTAGCTGGAACAAATCAAGTAAATGAAGGTTTAAAAACAATTACTGCTAATAATTCAACTTTAATAAATGGAGCTAGTCAGTTAGCCAATGGAACTGCTGAAATCCAAAAACAAACTCCAACATTAATTAGTGGTGTAAAAGCATTAGATTCTGGGGCAAGTCAATTGTATATGGGAACTTCTCAGTTAGTATCTAACAATCGAACTTTAGTTGGTGGCTCTGCACAACTTAGTGGTGGGGCAGGACAAATTAGTAGTGGAGCTGGTCAATTAGCAGATGGTTCTTCTACATTAGGATCAGGATTAAATGAAGTTAAAAATGGTGTAACAACATTAAATACAAGCTTAAAAGATGGAGCTGAACAAAGTAAGATTTCAACAAATGATGATACATTTGAAATGATGGCATCACCAGTTGACACATCTCATAAAGAAATATCTGTTGTAGAAAACAACGGGCATGCAATGGCACCATATATGATGAGTGTTGCATTATATGTTTGTGGATTAGCCTTTACATTGATGTATCCAATTAGATATGGGATTAAAGAAGCTAAGTCTAGTGTTAAATATTGGGCTTCTAAAGCAACAGTTATGTATACTGTTTCTACTTTAGCTGCAGTTGTTATGATTAGTTGCTTGAGGTTTATTAATGGATTTGAACCACAACAATTATTGATGACTTATCTATTTGCGATTATTGTATCAGCTGCCTTTATGTCAATTATCGTTTTATTGAACTTAACAACAGGATTTATTGGTGAATTCTTATTGTTAGTGTTTATGATTATTAACTTAGGTGGTTCTGCTGGAACTTATCCATTAGAAACATCTGCTTCATTCTTTAAATCTATTCACTATTTTGTTCCATATACTTATAGTGTAGATGGATTTAGAAAAGTGATTAGTATGGCAAATGCATCATTAACAACAGAAATATGGGTATTTGTAGGAATCTTTGTTGTATGTTCTATCTTAACTATTTGTTATTATCAATTTAAACATAAAGAAGATAAACATATCATTCCTCAAGCCTTTGAAAAAGTAAATGAAGAATAACATGGAGATAATTCCATGTTATTTTTTGAATACAAAAATTGCTTAAGGCAATTGATAAATGTTTGCTTTGTGCTATAATAAGAGTGTATCAAAAACTTTTTCAACTTTTTTGCCTTAAAAAGAAGAAAAATGAGACTTTGCA
>NZ_SMCQ01000016.1 GCF_004343035.1 Longibaculum muris | reverse complement strand
CCAGAGAAATAGATACCATTCAAAAAATCAGCAAAATGAACTTTATCCCTGAAATAATCTTTTAAAGTTGGATCAGCTTTACAATTCAACATTCTACATACCTCCCTTTTTATAGTTCAAAGCTTTGATATTCATATGAGGTATGTTCAACAATATAATAGCATAAAGCAAATTTTATTCAATACCCTTCTATTATATATATACGCATTTATTTCTCGTTTTTCTTTTTTTATTTTCAAAAAAATGAAAAAAGTTATCTTTCACAAGATAACAAATACCAATTGCATAAAATTAAAATTCCTCACATCTTATCTAATGTGAGGAATTTCATTTTAGTCTAAATCTTCTCCATTACTAGCAATAACTTTTTTATACCAGTCAAAAGAATCTTTTTTACTTCTTTCTAATGTTCCGTTACCTTCATTATCTCTATCTACATAAATAAATCCGTAACGTTTTTTCATTTCCCCTGTTGTAAATGAAACACAATCAATGCATCCCCATGGTGTATATCCCATTAATTCTACACCATCTTCTTCAACAGCTTTTTTCATTTCTTTAATATGTTCTCTTAAATAGTCAATACGATATGGATCATGACAACTTCCATCTTCTTCTTTGACATCAATTGCTCCAAAACCATTTTCTACAATAAATAATGGTTTTTCATATCTTTCATAGAAGATATTTAAAGCATAACGTAATCCTTCAGGATCAATTGCCCATCCCCAGTCTGATTCTTTAATAAATGGGTTCTTTACAGAATGTTCACTTGAACCATCAGTTGCCTTAGAAACATCTTTATGTGAAGTAGAATCAACTGTATTTGTCATATAATAAGAGAATCCGATGTAATCAACTGTACCAGCAGCTAAATCTTTCTTATCTTCTTCAGTAATATCAATATGGAATCCTTTTCTTTCAAACATCTTTAATGCATATGCAGGATAATGTCCACGACATTGTACATCACAGAAGAACCAACGATCATGCATCATTTGATTTGATAAAACCATATCAGCTGGTCGACAAGAATATGGATAAATAGGTACCATCGCAATCATGTTTCCAATTAAGAAATCAGGATTAATCTTTTTACCAATTTGAACAGCTCTTGCACTGGCAACTAAAGTATGATGTCCACAGATATACATAGCTTCTTCAGGATTATCATAATTTCCAAAATGTGCTCCACTGTTTGTCCAACCAAAAATATCATTCTTATAGTTCATTTGGTTATTAATTTCATTGAACGTCATCCAATATTTAACCTTATCTTTATATCTTCTAAAGCAAACTTCAGCGAATTTCACAAAGAAATCAATCGTTTTACGATTCATGAATCCACCATATTCTTTTGCTAAATGATAAGGCATTTCAAAGTGTGATAATGTAATGACTGGTTCAATACCATATTTTAATAATTCATCAAAAACATCATCATAGAATTGTAATCCTTCTTCATTAGGTTCATCTTCATCACCATTAGGGAAAATACGTGTCCATGCGATAGATGTTCTAAAACATTTAAATCCCATTTCAGCAAACATTGCAATATCTTCTTTGTAATGACCATAAAAATCAATACCTACATGATTAGGATAATAGTTTCCTTCAACAACTCCATCAGTAATAACACGTGGTACACCATGAGCTCCAGCAGTCATAACATCAGCAACACTATATCCTTTTGAAGTATTCAAGACTCCACCTTCAAATTGATGGGCAGCTAAGGCTCCACCCCATAAAAAATCTTTACTTAATGCCATATAATTCCTCCTTTACTTGATACTTCTATTATACACAATTTTCCCTTGTTAGAAAATTAAATATCACTATTTTGAGATAATAATGTCATTATTCTTAACCAATTTCTGTTATTGATATTTCCATCCATCTTCATCATGATAAATCATAAGTTTACTCATTCCACCATCAATTTTAATATTCTCTCCTGTAATAAAACCTGCTTTTTCACTACATAAAAACAAAATCATTTCAGCAATATCTTCACACCTTCCTACTCTTTTCACAGGATGTTGTAAAGCATCAGGACCATCGTATTTTTTATCGGTTGTCTCTATCCACCCAGGTGAAATCGAATTAACTCTAGCAATGCCTGCCAATGAAATTGCTAGTGCATGAGTTAAGGCATGAATCCCACCCTTTGCTGCTGTATAGCTTTCACTTTGAGCTTGTGACATTGCATCCCTTGATGAAGAAATATTCACAATACTTGCCCCTTCATTGAAATAAGGTTTCAATAACTTCACAAGCATAAATGGAGCAGTCACACCAACTCTTAAGGCATATTCAAATTCTTCATAACTGCATTCATCAATTCCTTTAAACAAAGGCTTGGCATTATTAATAATATAATCAACATGTCCATAATCTGTAATCACTTTATGAGCAAATTGAATAAGTGTATCTTTATCACCAATATCCCCTTGAAAATATTCATTTTCTAATAAATCAATAAGACATACATGTGCCCCTAATTCTTTAAACATTTCAGCAGTCTTTTTTCCTATTCCTTGACTTCCACCAGTAATCACAACAACTTTATCTTTAAAATCCATAACATTATTCCTTTCTTAAGATAGACTTTTTTATAGTATATCATTTTATCACATATATCTTAAACATTTTGATAATAAGCAAAAAGATATCTTAATCCTAATACAGACAAAATCCCATAACCTAGCAAAGAAAATAAAATTTGTAACAATCCTTGAACTGAAGAAATATATTGTCCAGCAAAAAATAAAGGATATAAACTGATTGCATCTAATACATGATATCCTCCATAGCTTAAAATCATCGGCATCAAAAGAAAAGCCGTACTCATAAATAAAGTTAGTAAATGATTTTTTGTTTTCACTCCTACAACATGAATAATCACAATTATAGAAATAACAACTAAGATTTTTAAAACAAAACTTGCTAAACAAATCATCCCAATAGATATCCAAGAAGGAAAAATAGCAAAGTCTTGAATCGATGTAGCTGAGGCGCTCAAGGAAGCAAATCCATATTTTTGTTGTAATAAAAATAAAGATGGGAACATTGTCATCATTAGAAAAATGAAACCTATTAATAAAGACAACCCCAGTTTGATTTTCAAAACAGGTTTTCGTCCTTTCAATGTCAGTTGTGTAACAAGATTAGCATGATTTTGATATTCATAACTTATAACATGCGACATACTCATCAATAAGAATAAACATAATAATAATGTTGGCATGAAAGTCCATGTTGTTTCAATAAAGTATTGTTGATATGCCATTGGATAAACAAATTGTTTTTGTGGATTCTTTTGGATATCAAGATATTGTTGAAAAACTTTTTGAAAAGATTGTTCACCAATTTGTTGTTGGGATATTTCTTGTTGTAAAGTGATTGAAAGAGAGTGAGAAATAAGACCTTTTTTCTCTTTTTGTGAAATAAGTGATAACTGTTGGTTTAAATTATCATAATGTTTTTGAAGTTTAAGCAACCATTGTTCTTTTTCATTTGTTAGAGGACCTTCTAATTCTTTCATATATTGTTGATATATGATTTCTTCACTATCTTGATAAATTGGAACATAATGATATTGATAACATTGTACGAAAATACATAAAAGACATAAAATAAAAACTTTTTGAATAAAAAAGATTTTATAACATTCTTGTTGAAATAAAGATAAAGAAGGAAAAGAAAAATGTTTAAAATTCTTTATTTCAATATTTTGAATACACATATTTCTTTTATAATGATAAGTCATGGTTGTTAAAACAATCATTATCAATAATAAACATACTAATCCAATAAAAGTAAGTACTTGTAAAGAAATAAGTTGATGAAACACATCAATATTACGATATATTTGAAAGAAAGTATCTGTTTGTAAAATAGAAAATAAATTAAAATATTTAAGCAGATATAAAGAATCTAAAGGCGAAATGATAAGATATAATCCATATTCGATTGCCATTATAAATATCATCAATACCATAATTGTGATCTTATTTTTAAATACAATTGCACATAACAACATAAGTGTTCCAATTAAACAAGCTGCCAACCATTTTATAAAAATAAACAATCCAATAAATTCAATAACAGTCAAAGAATAAGGACATTGATAAAACTGTGCCAATGATTGTACACTTCTTGATAAATTTCCTAATCCATAAATATAAGAAGCATATAATAATTCACTAACCATCATGCAAATCGTAATAACTCCAATTATTAAAAACATAACTACACATTTGGCAAACATTGTTTGGTATTGTCCCTTAGGTGTTATTTTGATGATAGAAAATAACTTCTTTTCTTTTTCATCTATAATCAAGGATGAAGCAATAACCATCATCGCTAAAATGATCATCAAACTAGTAATGGGAAAACTCAATATTGAAGAAATCCCTTTTTCACATTCATAAGTGATTGGTGTATTGATTCTTGATTGATAATCATTAGCTGTTTTTTGAATATTCTTTTCTTCAATACTATTTTCTTTATGAAAAATAGAAATTTGAGAAATCATATGTGCTTTTGCTTGAATATTTTCAATATACGAAGGATAATCATGTAATTTTTGAAATTCATTTAAAATATTTTCTAAGAATAAAGCTTCACTTTCTAAATCCTTAGTATAAACTGGCTGATGATTTTCTTTATAGAGTTTCCCATATTTTTCTTCAACATCAGGAAAATCTGATAAAATTGAATCAATCATATATTGATTATCTTGAACATTCAAACGAAGGGTTGTCAACTGTTCAATAGTTAAAAAGCCTTGATACTTTTCATATTCTGTTTTGATATATTCATATCTTTGATGATTAGGAATAGATGCTAAATCAGTTTGTAATTGATGATAACTAGAAGGTGGAATTGTTGTGTCAAGATTTTGTACATAGGCAAAGATTCCTATATTCACGAAACATAGAATGACTAAGAAAATAACGAGACTTCTTTTTTGTATGATTTTGATGAACTCATATTGTATCAATTTCATTATGTTCATCTCCAAACAAATCTAAATAAACATCTTCTAGAGATGCTTTCTGATATTTTTCAAGTAATTCACTCACATTCCCTAAATCAACAATTTCTCCTTTTTTTAGAAAAATAATTTCCTTGGCAATAGTCTCCACATCTGATACAACATGTGTTGCAATCAAAATGATATGATCATTTGCTAATTGTTCAAAAACATGTCGCAATGAAACCCGTTCTTTTGGATCTAAGCCAGCAGTTGGTTCATCAAACAAAAGTAACTGCGGATTGCCTAATAATGCTTGCGCAACCAATAATCTTTGTTTCATTCCACCAGAATAAGTTCGATTTCGTCGATTTAAATAATTCTCCATATGAACAAGTTTAGCCACTCTTTCAACTTCTAATTTGATTTCACTTTTAGGTATATCTTTTAAAAGTGCCATATAGGTTAAAAACCTCAAGCCTGTCATTTCCTCATATAATCCTTGAAGTTGTGGTGCATAACCTAACAATTGAAAGTAATCATTTCCAAGTTTTTCAATATTATGATGATTCCAAAGAATCTCGCCATTTGTTGGTTTCAAACCACGACAAATCAAATTCATTAAAGTCGATTTCCCCGAACCATTAGGACCTAATAAAGCATAAACACCTTCTTTTAATGTAAAACTCACATGATTTAATGCTTGGACATCTCTATATGTTTTTGATAAATCTTTAACTTCTAACATTATTCTCGCCTCTTATCATTTAAAGTTTTGATTTGTTGATAATTTCTTTTTCCTTGTAAAAAATCATCAATTGAAATTAAACCAATATATTCTTTTGTTGTTTCATATTGCATAGTTCCAGCCCAAGTTTTTTCATCATGTCCTTCACGATCATACAAAACTAATAATTGATCTTTTGTTTGTGCTAAAATATTGACTGGTTCTTTTGGTGTTCTTAAATATTGTTTCAATTCTTCTAGCTTTGGATTTTTTAATGAAACTTTATAACTTTTGATAAAGTTGTCCTTCCACTCATTTAAAATAACATAATCATCAACAATGAATGTAATATTGTAGTCTTTATTCTTATCTAAATTGATGACTTTTGTTTCCTGATTCGTTTGAAAATCAAAGGAATATAAACCATCTTTTTTTGTGTAATAACTTTTATTTTGATAATAATATCCTTGTTCATTGAGTTTTACTGACATGGTTTTTGTTTTCTTTGTTTCTAAATTATAAGTTTCATAATTATATTTTCCATTCATAAGAATCTGATCATATTTTTGATAATTCTTTTGATCAAGGTATTTTTGAGGATCCTCACTATAACTCATTGTTGTCATAATGATATTTTGACCATTCACTCCTATAATATCTTTATATTTCATATCCATGATATTTTTTGCTTCACCTGATTTCAAATTAATCTGATACAGCTTCTTTTGCACGACAACACTCATTATATTGTTTTTCTTCATTTCAACATTTTTTGTTTTGGTTACTGGAATATAAAGACTCTCATTTCCTAAAACTAAGCTCGTATACTCAAATTCATAGCCTTCATCTAACTTACATAAATCATGACGATTTTTACCATCTAAATCCATTTGAATAATCTTTGCTGTATCCTCTGTTCTCTCACCTAAACTATTTATTATAATACCGTAGTTTTGTATCATATATAAATGATCTTTATAAACAAAAATCATGTTTGATAAATTAGGTGGTGCTAGATACGCTGTGCATGATTCATCTTTATGTTGACATTCTGGCTTATCACATAAATAAACTTCTTGTTTAGAAGAATAATCATAATAACAAAGATAACTATTTTCTCCATCATGATTAATCAAATAATAACCATCTTCATTAGAATTACCTTTCCAAAATAAATCTCGCCAGTTTTTAATGACTAAATCTTCTTTCTTTTCATTCTTTTGTACAACAGCCTTCTTTTGTTTTGAATTTTGACATCCTATTAATACAATACTTAATAATACTAATACTATTTTTTTCATTTTTATCACCCATTTTTATTGTAATAAGTGAATGTATCTAATTTGTAAAAAAAACAACTTTTTTTACAAAGTTGTCTTTAAAACAAATTATTTATCAAAATATAATCCCCATAATCGTGAATTAATGACACCCAATAATGTGACTTCAATAACTAAATTGTAAGTGTCTGTATATCTTTTATCCACGTAACATGATACACGTAATTTAGCTTGGTTTGACTCATAACCATATTGATTATAAACCCAATCATCAATATCATCTAATTCTAAATATTTTATCATTTGTAAGGCTATCTCTTTAAATTCATCATCTGTATAATTGAATGGATTATCTTGTCTTAATTCAATATGAGTTATTTTATGAGTATCGGCATCCATACTATAATCTACTCCTTTATAAGGATCTGGTTTCATCCTAAAGATATGCTCTAAATCATAAGTATTTTGATATTCTCTTATAGTCCCATATTCAACCTGATATTTTTTATCATTGTTCACTTCGAGTAATTGCTGTGATAGAATTTTGAAATCAATTAATTTTTGAATTTCATTAGAAAATAATGATTGTAAATAAAGAAGTTGTTTCTGTTTTGTATCAGAATACTCATCTTTTCTTTTGACGACATATGTTTCACTCTTAGCATCCGCTGTATAGTCTTGTTGATGACGATATAAATTAACAATAATCGGATGTTTTTTTAATATTTCTTGCGTTTGATTATCTTCTAAAGAAATCTCTTTATTAATCTCTTTTAAATCCAATAATTTAGAAATACCTATAGGAAGGATGAGCGATATTATAAGAACCATAATTCCAAACATTCTTATCTTCTTTTTATTCATGTGTGACAACCCCCAATTCAAAGCTTACTGTCGTTCCAACACCTAATTGTGATTGGATGGATAATCCTGTATGATGAACATCACATATACGTTTCACAA
This sequence comes from Longibaculum muris, assembly GCF_004343035.1. Taxonomy (GTDB): domain Bacteria; phylum Bacillota_I; class Bacilli_A; order Erysipelotrichales; family Coprobacillaceae; genus Longibaculum; species Longibaculum muris. Next base: position 68,524 of record NZ_SMCQ01000016.1, on the reverse strand, counting down.
ATGTAAGTCCTAATCCAGCACCACCCATTGAACGTGCACGTGACTTATCTGCCATATAAAAAGCTTCTGTGGCTTTCTTCACATCTTCTTCACTCATTCCTATACCTTCATCAATAACTGAAATCTTGACCTTATCATGAAAAACATCTGTCTTTATTTGAATCCTTTGTCCTTCTTGACTTGCTTTTATAGAATTATCAATTAAATTACGCAACAACATAAATAATAAATCTGCTTGTGAAAAAACCCAAATATCCATCTTATCAAACTCTAATATATTTTGAATATGTTTTCCTTGATAATAATCTTTTAATTGTTTAACAATAACCTTCATTGATACTGATTTTAATTCTATTTGATTATTTCCTAAAGCCAGTAAATCCATCAATGTATAAGAAAGATTTTCCAAACGTTTTCCTTCCGTATAAATATATTGAGCAGCTTTCTGACGTGTTTGTTCATCACAATCACAAGTTCTTAATAAATCAGCAAAGCCTAATATTGCAGTCATTGGGGTTTTGACTTCATGCGAAAAACTACTCATGAATTCTTCTTTTTGAATAACACTTTCTTGAAGCTGATGAATTGTTTTTTCATTCATGTCTGCCATTTCATCAAAACTCTTTGATAATTCCCCAATTTCATCTTCACTTTGAATCTGTGTACGTTCACTATAATCACCACTTGCAATACGTTGAGTGACGACATTTAGTTTATTAATCGATTTTGTTAAGTATGATGAAATAATTCTTAATATTAAATAAGCGACCAAAAACAAAATACCACTAATCACTAAGAAATTCATTATTTGACGATCACGCTCTTGATAAACTGATGTCAAGTCATAACATGATGTTAAATAATAAACTGTATCTCCCGCATTAATTTGTGATGTCATAAACATGAAGTATTTTTCATCTCTATGTTTAATAAAATATTTTTGATTATAGTCTATAGATATATATTCTTTATATTTTTCATCAATGGTACTATAGAATACTTCATTATTAGGCAAACTTAAAGCAAATGTTTTTTGATTTTGAGAAGCGTATTGAAATTGTCCTAAATAATAGATTGCTTTATTCATTAAATAATGTTCATCTTTTTCAAAAGCTCTTTGATATCCAATAGAGTCTTGATAAAGACGTGTTTCTAAAGAATATAATTCTATTTCTTGTGTGGTTAAATCGTGATCAATAGTTGTTTGTAAAAGATTATGATGATTTTGATAAATCATAATAGCTGAACCAATAGAAAATAAAACAGCAAGTGTTAATAAACAAGACCAAATAATTTTCTCAGCAAATTTCATCATTAACCTCTAACATATATCCTACTTTATAAACTGTTTTAATTTCCTTATACCATCCTAATTTTTTACGTAATCTTTGAATATGTAAATCTAATGTTCTGGTTTGATCATACTCATCTTCATGCCATACTTTTTGATATAAAACATCACGATACAAAGCTACATTTTTATTTCTGACTAAAAATAATAACAATTCATATTCTTTATGAGTTAAATCAATTTGTTTATCATCTTGATAAACACACATTTTCTTTGTATTAATAATCGTATTTAATATATGAATTTCTTCCATACCTTTATGATATCGTCTTAATACACTTTCGACTCTGGCAATTAATTCATCTATTGAAAATGGTTTCACTAAATAATCATCTGCTCCCATATGTAGCCCTTTCACTTTATCTTTAACGCTTCCTTTGGCAGTAATAAAAATCACAGGTATATTGAATGGCTCAATATACTCCATTAATTCATAACCATTCACTTCTGGTAACATGATATCTAATAAAATAAGATCATATGAATTGTTTTCTATTTTATCAGCTCCTATTCTCCCATTTTCTGCATAATCACATTGATATCCTATTCTTGATAAATTCATTATAATTAAATCAGCAATAGCTCTTTCATCTTCTACTATCAATATTTTCATTTCTATCATCTCCACCATAATCATACCTAGAAGTTGTATCTTTATTGTATCACAAAAGAAAAATAAGAGAAAATTTCTCTTATTTAAAGACTCTTGTTGCTTCTACAGCTTTTAACCAGCCTTGATAATATTTTTTACGTAAATCTTCCTTCATAGATGGTTGATATGTTTTCATAATAGAATGCATCTTAGCAATTTCTTCTTGGTGCTTCCAAAATCCAACTGCCAATCCAGCTAAATAAGCTGCTCCTAATGCTGTTGTTTCTTTAACTTGTGGGCAAACAATAGATGTATTTAAAATATCACTTTGAAATTGCATTAAAAAGTCATTAGATGTTGCTCCACCATCAACAGAAAGATGATCTAATGTAATATGAGCTTCTTCTTTCATTGTTTCAATGACATCTTTACTTTGATAAGCGATTGATTCCAAGGCAGCTCGAACAATATGATTGCGTGATGTTCCTCTTGTTAATCCAAACATTGTTCCTCTGGCATCATTATCCCAATAAGGTGTCCCAAGTCCTACAAAAGCCGGAACCAAATAAACACCATCATTATCATTTAATTGTCTTGCCATATTCTCACTTTCTAAAACATTATCAAATAATTTTAACCCATCTCTTAACCATTGCATAACACTTCCCGCTACAAATACCGAACCTTCTAAGGCATAAGTCACTTGTCCATCAATTCCCCAGGCAATTGTTGTTAATAATCCATTCTTTGATGAAACTGGTTTATTCCCTGTATTCATCAACATAAAGCAACCTGTTCCGTAGGTATTTTTTACATCTCCATCATGAAAACATGTTTGGCCAAATAAAGACGCTTGTTGATCTCCAGCTATTCCACTAATTGGAGCTTTAAAATGAAGTCCAGTTAGAAGTGTTTCATCACTATATCCGTATATATATGAAGAATCCTTAACTTCTGGTAACATACTTGATGGTATATCAAATAAATCTAAAAGTTCTTGATCCCATTTTAATTCATGAATATTGTAAAGTAGTGTTCTTGAAGCATTTGAGTAATCAGTCACATGGACTTTTCCCCCTGTTAATTTCCAAACTAACCAAGTATCAATTGTCCCAAACAATAAATTATTTTTATCTTTGATTTCGACATGATCCAATATCCATCTTATTTTACTTGCACTAAAATAAGGATTTATTAATAGTCCTGTTTTCTTTTGAATAAACTCACTATACCCTTCATCAATCAATTGATCACAAATATCCTGTGATTGTCTTGATTGCCATACGATTGCATGATAAATAGGTTCTCCTGTTATTTTATCCCATACAACTGTTGTTTCTCTTTGATTTGTAATTCCAATTCCTTTAATTTGTTCTGGTTTAATATTATTTTCGATAAATAAGCTTTGTACAACTTCAATGACCGTATTCCAAATTTGTTTTGCATCGTGTTCAACCCAGCCAGGATGAGGAAAATATTGAGGAAATTCTCTTTGTGATACATATCTTAACTTTCCTTGATGATCAAACAAAATAGCACGGGTACTGGTTGTTCCTTGATCAATTGATAATATAAATTCTTCCATAGTTTTCTTCCTTTCTTTTTCTATTATATCAAACTCTACAAGCGCTTTCTATAATAAGAAAAAAGAATAGAATTTTACTTCTATTCCTTAGTTAATAAGCATTGATTTAATTGGTGATATTCCCAATGTTTTTCAACAATACCCTCAAAAAGAATTGCCAGTTGTTCTAAAGTACATTGTGCTAACCAATCTGGCGCTATTTGGTGATATGTTAAAAGTATCAATGATTCAATATGTGTAACTTTTGAAACTCTTTTTAGTTCATCTACTATCATTTCTATTTCTCTTTTCCATTTATGACTTTTTCTTTTAATTCCTTATATCCAATATCTGTCAAAATAAATTGAATAAATATATCAAGTTGTTCTTGACTACATTCCTTTAACCACTCTCCATCTTGATGGTATTTCATCTCATATTGTCGCTTTGCCATTTCTAACTTGCCTTCTGATAGTCCTTGTTCCAATCCAACTTTCTTTCCTACTAGAAGTCCTTCTTCTAATCCAGCCTTTTTGGCATATTCTACATCTACATCATGCCATTCCTGAAAATCATACTGCACCTGATATCTTGCGTCCATTTCCTTTACCTTCTTCTTATCCTTGATAAACTTCACGACGACATCATCACCTTTCTTCAGGATACTAAATTCATGATTTTCTCTTTGAGCTCACTTGATTCTATATCTGTCAATATCAGTTGACTAAAATAATCTAATTGTTCTTGCGTGCATTCCTTTAGCCACTCTCCATCTTGATGATATTTCATCTCATATATACGTATTGCCATTTCTAACTTGCCTTCTGATAGTCCTTGTTCCAATCCAACTTTCTTTCCTACTAGAAGTCCTTCTTCTAATCCAGCTTTCTTTCCCACTAGAAGTCCTTCTTCTAATCCAGCCTTCTTGGCATATTCTACATCTACATCATGCCACTCCTGAAAATCATACTGTACCTGATATCTTGCATCCACTTCCTTCACCATCTTCTTATCCTTTATAAACTTGTTGTATTTCTTCTTCATCATCTTAATCATCCCTTCCTTTTCTTCATATTTGATTCCTTCTACATTTCCATTCTCCATTAAATAAATCAATGCTTCAAATTCACTTAGACATTCTTTTTCACTGGCTATTTTATTGACATAAGGAAGATAGACATAGATTGTTGTCTGCAGATATCCCAACTGAGAAATATTGTATGTATTCTTGGCATAGAAATCATCCATCAATCTTGGACAACGCTTATCAATATCTCTGATGAACACAATCTGAATCAGTTCCTTCAGTTTTCCTGATGTATCTCCCGCTTCCAGCTGATAGTCAATCAGACGACAGGAATAATGTATGAAGCGTCTATTGAGAAAGACGCTCATCTTGGAATTCTGCATTTCCATATCAATTTCATATTGGTTGTTTTGCATATGAATATCCAAGATATTGTTTTTCATACGAATCATCTGAGGTGTTAGTTCTGGATTCGCCACACTTAAATCGTGAATTGGGACAAGGGGAATGATATTTTTCAAAAGAAATTCTCTTAACCGCTTGGATTCACTGGTATTTTGACCAAAGGTCAGTTTAAAAAAGACATCTGATACATAATAATTTTTTTCACTCATAAATTAACCCTCCTACTTATATATACGCTAGGAAAGTCTCATTTTTCTTTTTTTATTTTCAACTTTTTTCATTTTTATTATATATTTGCTCAAAGTAAATGTCAATGTAAAGAAAAATAACAGTTTTCACTGTTATTGAAATTGTTCTTTTTTTACACGTTTTAAAATTTCTATTGCTACCATTCCAACAAAAATACCTGTAGGAATAGAAGATGCCAATAATACAAAGATATATGACATAATAGCTTGCGAAGATAACAAATATGCTACAACAAGAACCTGTCCAATGTTATGGAACACAGCAGCAATAATAGATGTTGATATAATCGGCAGCGAAGTCACTTTCTTTAAAACAGCCAAAGCCAGGCTACTTAATAAAACCCCTCCACAACTAATGAAGAATGGGTGAGACAAAAAGATTCCTGTCATTAAACTTGATACAACAACTCTAAAGAAATTAACAATAAACATTTCTTTTACACCATATAATTCAATCACAACCATAGAAATAATATTAGCTAACCCTAATTTCATTCCTGGTGGTAAAGGTAACTGTAAAGCCGTTTCCGTCATATGTAAAACAATCGCTATAGCACTCAATAATGCCATATAAACCATTTTTCTTGTTTTCTTATGCCCCATACATATTCCTTCCTATCCAATATAGTCCAAAGCACGTCGTCTTAGTGTCTCATATTGTTCATGTGTCTTTGGATCACTTGGATTAATTCTATCAAAAGAACGATTTACCCAATTTTTTTCTTTAACATACTGTAAACTCTTTAAAAAATGAAGATCAAAAATAAATGCAATATATGATAACCACATATCCAAATGAGTTATTCTATTTGGTCCATAGATTAATTCTTGATGATAAAATTGATCATATATTTTAGGTGAAATTGTTTCTTTATTCACCTCATCATAAGAAACATAAATTGTTGTTTCAAGATCTTCTTCCTCTTTAACTCTAAAGTTATCCAATTTATCAGCATCACGAATAATATGAATAAACAATAAAGTTCTTTCATCAAAACCTTCGTCTATTTTATATTTATTATGCTGTTCAATAGCATTCTTAATAATTCTATCATATTGAGAATCATCAATAAACTCCCTAATCAAACCCTCATCAAACAATAATTGACTAGAAAATAAAGCATGATCAATTGTCTTATAATCAGCAAAGCTTTGATATCTCATCCATTGTTCAAAACGACCAATATCATGAAGTAAAGCAATTAATGCAGCTAACTCCTTATCCTCTTGATTTAATCTTAACTGCTCACATAAATAATCACTGCACTTCATCACTTCATAAGTATGAACAATTTTTAAACGAATAGATGGGATTGTCTCATCATATTGAGAAATATATTTCTTAAATGCTTCTGTTGCCTTTTGAAAATTAATCATGATGTATCGCCTCCAATAATGCATTCAATTGATTTGCTGGAATTTGACCAGGTGCTGAAGCTTGATGCCCACTTGCAAATGTTATTGATGAACCAGTTAATTCACCAGCTATACGAGATATTTTTCCTAAATCACCCATTGACATAGTCACAACAGGTCTATTTAAACGCTCTGACATTTCTAATGTCACATTTAATAATCTAATGACATCTTTATAAGTTTGTGGCATCACTGCCAACTTACAAATATCCCCACCTAAAATTTCCATTTTCTCTAGTCTATCCATCATATCATGAGAACTTGGAGTTCCTTGAAAATCATGATTAGACATAACAACCTTAATCTTATTTTGATGAGCTATCTCAACAAGTTCAAAAACCAAAGCATTGCCACTCATTAATTCAATATCAACTAAATCAATACAATGACTTTCACAAGCAATTTGAATAAGTTTTTTATATTCTTGATCACTTAATTGAATACAACCCCCTTCTTTTAAAGAACGATAAGTCAATAAAAGAGGAACATCAGTTTGTGCCCGTAATTTTCTTAATAAACATTTCACTTTTTCATTATCTTTCATATCCTGATAATAATCTATTCTTAGCTCAATAAGGTCATATGTTAAATCTTGAAATGAATCCAACTGAGATAAGATTTCTTCATCATTATGTCCAACAATAGGTAAACAAATCTTTGGTTTTCCTTCACCAATACAGACATCTTTCACACAACATACTTTCATACTTACTCCTCCTGATGACATGCATTTAAAAAAAGCTCAATTTCTCTTATTGTTTGCTGAAAAGAATCCCTTAATAAAAAATGATTCCCTTGTTTAATTATTTTCACAACACAATAAGGGATAGACTCTCCTATCTTCAAAGTATCAGCTTTTTTTATCATATCATATTCGCCTGCCATAACCAATACTGGAACATGAATATTTTTTAAATCATCATAGGAAATTTGTGGCTGACGTAACATTAAACAAGATAATCGAAATGTTTTTCTGGCTTTTTTATTGTATAAACAAAAAGGTAACAAACAAATCATTTCAATATAAAATGTCAATCGATAAAATGGTTTAATCATTGATGGCTTGGTATTCGCTCCAATACTTACAATATGTTGAAGTCTTTGATCACTCATTCCAAGTAATAAAGAAACAATAGCTCCATCACTAAAACCAATACAATCATAAGCTTCAATAGCCAAAGAAGTTATCACACTTTGCACATCTTTAGCCATTTGTTGATAAGATAACTCACCTTGGCAAATAGATTGACCATGATAACGTGAATCAATTAAAATACAGCGATACTGTTGAGATAATATCTGAACTGCCTGATCAAAAATATGATGATCTTCATTATTCCCATGTACAAAAACCAATGGAAAACCATCCCCTATAACTTCATAATAAATATCCAACATGACCGCCTCCTTGTCCTATTATACACTTTTCATACCACGAAATAAATCTTTACTTTTGATGGAAGTGATAATAAACTTGAGAAATCAAATAAACCAATCCACATATGAAAAGATAATATATAAAATATTGACTTTGCATACCACCAGATAAAATAATAAAAGATCCTAATGTTGCTAGAAATGGACAAATCACACCTTTAAAAAAGCTTTTTATTTCCTTTCGACGATATAATTGATAAACTTGATAATACAAAACAATATAAAGCATATATGCCATCGAAATAGCAATCTCAGAAACATCACTATTAGGTAATATATTAAAGCGAGTACATAAATAATGGATGACCATCCATATTGTACAAACTACAAAAGCAAAAATGGCTGAATAAACAGGAATGTCCAACTTCTCATCAACCTTCTTTAATTGAGCTTCCCAAAGAAACATTCCTTTACGTAAAGCTAATGAATAAGGCATACGCATATATCCAGTCACCAGTCCATTAACAGTTCCCATTACCGAAATAATCACAAAAACAACAATCATCTTAGCAAATGTATTTCCTAATAATGCACTTGCTGCAACACTGACATGTGCATCACCTAATGCCATTACTTGATCAACGCCTAAATAACTCGTTATTCCAACAAAATATAGAGTATAGATAGCCAAAACAATTAAAGGCGCAATTGTTAATGCTTTGGGCATAGCTTTTTTAGCATCTTTGACTTCATGGGCAATAGAAGTCGCAACAATCCATCCATCATATGAATAAGCAATGGGACCTAAGGCCATAATCCAACTTGAAGATAAAAGCGTAGTTGGACCAATATCGCCAAGTCCTGCCAGAGGATCACCAAAAAGAATCCCCAATATTCCTAACAACAGTAAAGGTAACATCTTAATAAAAGTTGAAACATCCTGAAAGATTGCTCCTAACTTAGGAAGTAAAATGTTATAAACAAAACAAATGCTTAAAAAGATAAACCCAATGATCATCTGTAATTCTAAAGAGGCTTGAAGATGAAATAAAATATCAACATAAACCCCAATCACCCAAGATACCACTACAGCAATCGTTGGATAATATATAAAAGTTAAAAACCAACCAAATCCACAAGCTGTCTTAGCATTCACAAACTCTTGAGCGTAAGTCACAAGTCCCCCTGGTTCATTTGTTTTCGCTGCAAGCTCACCAACACTTAAACTGCCAAAGATAATTGCAATCGCAGCTAAAACAAATAAAATAACTCCTAACATAATACTACCATTTGTCGCAATTAAAATATTATCACTCTTAAAAAAGATACCAGAACCTATACAAGTGCCAACAATCATTGTAATTGCCGTAAGTAAACTATATTTTTCATGTTTATTTTTCTTCATCATATCTTCCTTTTCATCATAATGCATCAATTCTACCATGTCTTTACTTTCAACACAACTCAAATGATTTCAAAAGAAAAAGAGATGTTCCCATCTCTAGTTATAATCATCTTCAACTAATCCATCATCATCTTCTTCATCTGATGTATCTTCTTCCTCATCAGCATAGATATCATTCATATCAATATGAACTTCATCAAATTTATGACGGCTTCTTAAATCCCAACGATTTTCACCAACTGTAATTAAACGACCATCTAAAGTAATATTAGTATAAAATAATGATTCGTTTTCTTCTTTTTCTTCTTCATTAAATCAAATGCAACATCTACCATTGAACTTTGTTTATAATCAATCATAATATCCTCCTACATTTTTTCAGGTGCACTTACACCAACTAAATTTAATGCATTCTTTAAAGTCATTTGACTTGCTTTTACTAAAGCTAATCTTTGTGAAGATAATTCTTTATTTTCTTCATCTATAACATAACAATCATTATAGAACGAATGGAACAATTGAGCAAGTTTTTGAATATAATTTGTAATTTTATGAGGTGATCTTTGTTTTGCACTTTCAATAATTTCATTTCTAAATTCATTAATATGTTTAACAAGTTCAATTTCTTTTGGATGAACTAATAATTCAAAATGATCAGCTACATCAATTTGTACTTGCTTAGCTTGTCTTTCAATTGAACACATTCTTGCATGGGCATATTGAGCATAATAAACTGGATTATCATTAGATTGTGATTTTGCCAAACCTAAATCAAAATCAAATGGTGAACTTGCTGCCTTAGATACAAAGAAATAACGAGTTGCATCAACCCCAATATCTTCAATTAAATCCTTAATTGTCACAGCATTACCAGTACGTTTACTCATTTTAACAACTTCACCGTTTTCTACCATTCTGACCATTTGCATAATATCAATATTCAATTGATCAGCATTATATCCTAATGCCTGAATAGCTGCTTTCATACGATTAATATAACCATGATGATCAGCTCCAAGTAAATCAACTAAATATTCATAACCTCTATCCAACTTATTTAAATGATATGCAATATCTGGTGTCAAATATGTATAACTTCCATCTGATTTAATCAAAACACGGTCTTTATCATCACCAAACTCAGTTGACTTAAACCATAAAGCTCCTTCAGCTTCATAAGTATAACCTTGATCTTTTAACTTTTGAATAGTTGGTTCAATCTTATTTTCCTCATATAAAGATGTTTCACTAAACCATACATCATGAACAACTCTAAATTCTTTTAAAATATCTTTAATCTTTTGTAATTCATGTTCTGTACCAATTTTTCTAAAATAAGCAATAGCTTCTTTTTCATCAACATGTTGGAATTTATCACCAAATTCATCTTTAATCTTTTGAGCAATATCAATAATATCTTTTCCATAATATCCATCTTCAGGTAATTCTTTTTCAATTCCTAAAGCTTGTAAATATCTAGCATATAAAGATAATGCTAAATTCGTGATTTGATTTCCCGCATCATTAATATAATATTCTTTAGTCACATCATATCCAGCAGCACTCATGATACGACAAATACTATCACCTACTGCTGCCCCTTTAGCATGTCCTAAATGTAAATCACCAGTTGGATTAGCTGAAACAAATTCAATGTTATATTTGATTCCTTGTCCAAAATCAGTTTCTCCATAATGTTCTTTCTCTTGTAAAACTTCCTTTAAGATAGATGTCATAGCATCTTTCTTTAAAAACAAATTAATAAATCCTGGTCCCGCAATTTCTACATGATCAATATTCCCCATATCTTTATCAATTGCATTGACTATCCCTTGAGCAATTTCTCTTGGATTTCTTCTTAAGACTTTTGTTAATTGCATTGCAATATTACTTGAATAATCACCATGAGCTTTATCTTTTGGGATTTCAATGACTATTTGTTCAAGATTATAATCTTCTACATATCCTAAATCAATAATTGCTTTTTGTAAGACTTTCTTTAAAGAAAGCTCTATTTTATTAACAGCCATAGTATCCTCCTTTACGCTTTTTATCATACTTTAAATACAATATCATATTTGACGATATAGTCAACATTTTTCTTACATCAAAGGGGCAAATAATCGTAAAATTGCTTCATAAATTCCTCTAAAGCGTCGACTATATTTTAAATCTATTTTTTCGCTTAAAGCAAGTGTTTCTTTAAAATCTTTTGAGATATCTAAAATCGTTTGTTTTTGGGTTAATAAGACATTACATTCAAAATGTAAATAGAGACTGCGATAGTCAAAATTAATTGTTCCTACCGTTGCAATTCTTTGATCACATAAAACCATTTTAGCATGTAAAAAACCTGGTTTATATTCATAAAACTCAATACCCTCTTGAATTAATGGGTAATAATAAGAACGCGTGACACGATAAACATTTTTCTTATCAGGAACCCCAGGGGTAATGATTTTTACTACGACTCCTTTACGTCGAGCTAAAATTAAAGCTTTCATCATTGTTTCATCAATAATAAAATAAGGAGTCATGATTAAAATTTCATGTTTAGCCTGCTGAATCATATTTAAATAAATGTTTTCGCCCGTACGTTCTTCATCCAAAGGTGAATCTCCATAAGCGACCACATACCCATCATTTAAAAGTGTATCTTTTTGATTAAAAGTTGGACGATATTGAACATAAGATTGATCTTGATGCTTATAAGCATTCCAAGTTGTCAAAAACATTGTCGTTAAATTCCATACTCCGTTACCTTCTATACGAATGCCTGTATCTTTCCAATGCCCAAATCGCATCTTTGCATTAATATATTCATCGGCCAAATTAAATCCACCACTATAACCAATATAGCCATCAATCACACAAATTTTACGATGATCACGATGATTCATCGCAACTGACAACATTGGTACAAAAGGATTAAAAACAACACATTGTATACCCGCTTGTTCTAATTTCTTTTCAAAACGATAAGAAACAGTCGTTAAACTTCCGACATCATCATAAATAAAACGTACCTCAACACCCTCTTGAACTTTTTGTTTCAATAATTCCAAGATTGTTTCAAACATCATCCCTCTAGCAACGATAAAATACTCCATAAAAATATAATGCTTAGCATTCATAATATCTCTTAATAAATCCACATAACAATAATCACCTAAAGCATAATATTTGGTTTGAGTATTGGTATATGTTCCAAACCCTAAATCAGCTAAATAAGTTAAACCATCTTTTTTAAATTGTTCATCTTTATCACTCATTTCATCTTCCATAATCAATTCATCTTGAATATCATCAATCACATGTTGAATCCTATGACGCAAGCGACGACTTGGTTTCTTATTTCCAATCATTAAATATAAAAGTCCACCAAAGACTGGAAACACCAAAATAAGAATAATCCAAGATAATTTATAAGAGGAATTTTCATCTTTGTTGACAAGCCATAAAACAACCGCCATACTTAAAACTTTTAAAGCTGTATTAAGCCATTGATATGATGCTAAAACACTACTTGTCATCAAGACAATCCAGATCATTTGTAAAATAATCAACATTCCAAAGATAAAAATACGACTGATAAAGACTTTTAAAAGTTTCATGCACCCTCCTGAAAACTATCAGGAATCATAGTCATTAAAATATAAACTGTTGAAATCAATCCTCTTTGATCATGTAATTCATATTTCATCTTGATTCTTTCTTCATTTGCTTCAAATTTAAGCAATCTTGTTTTTAAAGGAACACTACCATAAGGTAATTTGTATTGATTCCAATGATCTTTATGAAAATCAAAATACAATAAAGAATCTCCATGACTTAAACTGACTCCATTTTCATCATAGCTCATATCTATCTTACCCGCTTCTGTTTCAAAACTTACTAATGTCTTTTCACCATTATGTAAAATTCCTTTTGCTTTGTATTCAATTGTTTCGCTTTGACCATCTTGTTTAAAGATAGCTTTATAATGAATATTTTTTGTTTGATACATTTTCCATCACCAGTGAATATTATAACATACTTTTGTTAAAAATGAGAGATGAGGTGATAGAGTTGAAAATTTTTATAAAATGGATACGTAGAATTGTCATTGCTTTTTTTGTTTTTATGATTATTGTCTACACAACTAGTTATATGATGCCTGCTCCAATTCTAGGACAAGGACATTATATTAAATTATATGATAATCAAAATCAACTCTATTATCAGTCTAATCAACAAAGTAATGATGTGACTTTAAAAGATGTTTCAAATGATTTTATTAAAAGTATTGTAGCGATTGAAGATCATCGTTTTTATCAACATCGTGGATTTGATCCGGTTGGGATTATGCGTGCTATTAAAGCGAATTTATTAGAAAGCAAGAAGGCTGAAGGAGCAAGTACAATTAGTCAGCAATATGCTAGATTAATGTTTTTAACCAATGATAAGACTTGGTCAAGAAAGATTAATGAAGCTTTCTTAACAACCCGTTTAGAGGCACATTATAATAAGAATACAATTTTAGAAGGATATATCAATACGGTTTACTTTGGTCATGGGATTTATGGAATTAAAAATGCTGCTCGTTATTATTTTAATAAGCATCCAAAAGACTTAGATTTGAATGAATCAACTTTATTAGCTGGTGTTGTGAATGGTCCAGAATACTTTTCACCATTTAAAAATATGAAACGTGCTAAAGCTAGACAAAAGATTGTTTTAGATCGACTGGTTGAAGAAAAATATATTACTCAACAAGTCGCTAGTAAAACCTTACAAACCCCATTTCAACTCAATCAAGACCGTTCTTCATCTTTAATCAATGCTTATCCTTATTTTAAAGATACTGTTATCCAGGAATTAAAAGATTTAGGTTTCTATAGTGAAGATTATATTAATCAAGGCTTAAATGTTCAAACAACCTTAAATAGATCTGTACAAGATGAATTAAATCAAACAGTCTCTCAATTAATGAAAGATCGTGATGAATTAGAAGTTTCGAGTTTAATTGTTGACAATCATCAATCAGGTGTTTTAGCTATGATTGGTGGTAAAGACTATGAAACTTCACAGTTCAATCGTGCAACTCATGCAGCCCGTCAAATTGGTTCAACTATGAAACCTTTGCTTTATTATGTAGCTTTAGAAAATGGCTTTTCTCCCACAACAAAGTTTAAGAGTGAGCCTACAACTTTTAAATTAGATAATGGAAAAACTTATTCACCGACTAATTTTAATAAGAAATATGCTTATAAAGATATTACTTTAGCTCAGGCAATTGCTGTGAGTGATAATATTTATGCAGTAAAAACACATATTTTTTTAGGTGAACAGGCTTTGGTTAATGCTTTATCGAAATTTGGTTTTACTCATATTTCCCCACATCCTTCTTTAGCTTTAGGAACATTGAATACAAATATTTACGAATTATCTAAGATGTATACAACTTTTGCTAATGAAGGGATTTATAACGATGTTCATACAATTTCCAAGATTACAAATAATAATGGAGATATTCTATATGAATATAAACCAACAAATAAAGAATTACTCAACAAAGAATCTTGTCTAATCTTAAATCAGTTATTAACTGCACCTTTTGATAAAAGATATAGTACTTATGCTTCAGCAACAATGGCCAACTATCCAACCAAAACGAAGTTTGCTGTGAAAACAGGTTCAACCTCTTTTGATTCTTTATGTGCTGGCTATAATCCCAATTATACAATTTTAAGTTGGACAGGTTATGATGATAATCGTGAAATGAATATGGCATCTGATTCTAAAATTCCTAAGGTTATTTTTCAAACTATGGCAAATAGTTTACAAAAAGAGGATGTTTGGTATAAACCAACAAAGAAATTACAACAGATTCCTATCAATCCTATTTCAGGAGATTATCTGGAAAATGGCATTATTTATTGGTTTAAAAATTCATAGAAAAAGACTGAGAATGATTTATTCATTCTCAAGTCTTTTTTATTCTTTATTAACACAAATTCTTAATACTTTTTGAGCATCCGCTGAAGTAATTTCACCATCACTGTTTAAATCAGCTAATATCAATTGTTCGTCATCTAGTTCAACTTTTCCAACACAGTATCTTAAAATTAATTGTGCATCCGCTGAAGTAATCTCACCATCCCTATTGACATCTCCTAACATGTATGAAATGTCTGAAACAACCACTTCACATTTCACTTCAACTTTATAACCAGAACATTCTACTGTAATTGTTGCTGAACCATTAGCAATGGCAGTAACATTTCCATTTTCATCAACATTAACAATTCTATCATCAGAAGTTGTCCAAATTAATTTTGCATCTGGAATATTTGTTTCAGCCTTTAATTCAAATGTTTCATTTGGTTTTAAACGAAGTGACATTTCATTCAAATGAATATATGGTGCAGTTAATTTTGTATAAGTAATTGTTGCAGAAGCAGTTTTACCTGATTTTGTTACCACTACAACCTTATATGTACCATTATCTTCAATTGAATATCCATTTTGATAACTGTCAGTAATATTTTCTTCAGCTTGATTATTCTTTTGAATCTTCACAAGGCCAATTCCTGATTGATCAGCTTTTACATGAATTGTAAGCTTATCTCTCATTTCTGTACTTTCAGTATTACCACTTAAAGTCACTTCTGGTTGTGAATTATCAATATTTGTATAAGTGATTGCTTTTGTAGCTTCTTGACCATCACTTGTTGTTAATTTAAATTCATATTTTCCATTTTCAGTAATCTTATAACCATCTTGGTATGAATCTTTAATATCTTTTACCAATACGTCATCTTTATAAACTTTTAAAGAAGTTACAACTGTATTTTTAGGACTAATAATGAATGATACTGTATCTTCAGTAAGATATTCTTCATCTTGATTAGAATCAATATCAAATTTCAAAGTCATATCTGGAACATAGATATTATTATAAGTGATTTTTTGAGTAAATTCTTGATCAGATGTTGTTGTAACGGTAACTGTATATGTTCCATTTTCAATGATTGTTTGCTTTTGCTGATAAGTACTTGTAATATCTTGAGGAGTTTCATTATCTTTTTGAATTGTTACCTTTTTCACTATATCTGTGTTTTTAAATACAATCTCTAATAGATCACTCATAACTTTGTCTTGATTATTTCCAATTAATGTTAAGTATACAGGATTAGTATCAAGACAATTGTAAACTATCTTTTGTTCATCTTCGGCACCCTTTTGAGTTACTACACGAACTGTATAAGTACCATTCTTTGTGACTTCATAACCATTTTTATAAGATGAAGTAATATCTTCATAATCATTACCATCTCGCTTGATTCCAACATATTGAATATTATCATTATCATCAATTGTTAAATCAATTGATAATTGATCTTTTTCAACAATTTTATCTGTTTGACCTTTTAAATGAATTTCTAATGTTGCTAATCTTTCAAAATCATATGGTGTAACTGTTTGGTTACCAGCATTATCAGTAACTCTAACAATTAATTGTCCTTCGAAGTTAGCAGGTACTGTTGCAGTTGTTCCAATTGTATATGGACAATTTGCTTCATTTTGACCTTTAGCGACTAATTTGTATTCAACACTCTTAACACCACTTAATTCATCAGTTGCTTTAATATTAATCTTTCTACCCACTTTTTGAATCACTGATCTCAATTTCGGACTAATATCAACGATTTCAGATAAAGGACGTTCTTCATCGACTTTAACATTCACAACAACAATATTTGACTCTTGATTATTTTCATCTACAGCTTTTATATAAAGTTTATGTTCACCATTATCAATAGCTGTTTCTGGATTATATTCTTCAAAATTCTTTCCATCTCGGCTCACTAAATATGTGATCTTAGAATCATTATCTGACTGAATATTAATATTCAATTCTACTTTTTCATTTGCCCATGCATTTCTTTCAATGGTTTCATTAGATTCTGTTTTTTGACCAACAACGTCAATCTTTAATTCACTCTCTGTTTGATCTAATTCATTTGTAACATTGAATCCTAAATGTCCGTCTGGTAAAAACTCATTATATTCATCTAAATAAATGGACTCATTCACTTCATCTGTTGCTTTTAAAGACAAGAATGAATATTCACCAGTTTTGAATGTTTCATCAACACTCATATAAACTTTATATTTTGTATCTGCTAATTGTGCTACCTCACTACAATAAAGTTTATCTTCATAATTTCCAAAATATACCTTAATATCTTGAATAGCTTTATTAAATTCTACTACAAAACTAATTTCCTTATTGTCACTAGCATTATAGTTTTCTTCATTTTGAATATCAGAAATATTAACAACCTTTAAAGGTACATGATTTTCTATACCACAAGCGACTTCAAAGCAATGTTCTGGTTCAAAACTACATTCCATCTCATCACCATCAACTTGATATGTTATATAACGTAAATAATAGATATCATTTTTAAGATTACTACTAATTTCAACATCTATTTGCCACTTATGTGCATCTATTTGCTGAATTGTAACATCTGGGATTGTAAAATTATAATTATATGAACGAATATCTGCTGATGTTAATTTAAATTCTTGATCTGATTCAACGATATATGAATAAGTTCCAGTTTCTTTATAAATAGATTGATTTGTTGTAACTGGAGTAATATTAAATCCAACATCATCGTGACTTTCATTTTCATATAATGTTTTTACTTTTACTGAATCAAGATTCCATAATTTCCAATGTGTATCTTGATTATCAATATCAAAACAATATTCATTATCATATTCAAAGATAATTCTACTTAATTGATATTGACTTAATGGACTAAAATTATAAGCATTAAATTCATAATGATAAATGTATAAACCATCTTTTTCTTCCATATTAATCAATGAAGAATAAGTATCTGTATAATATTCATCATTAATATTTTCCCATTCAAAATCAAGCGATAAATTATTGATTTTCTTATTAAGAGTAACATCTACTAATAATTTTTCATCAATATTATTTAATTCTGTTGGACCATTAAATTTAATCGAAGATACATTATCAATTGATGGCATATTACATTCAACATTATTTGTAAATTGAATAGTTGAATAATAAGATGGATCTACTTGATAAGGTTTACCATCATCCCAAACCTCAAATTCATCAATGTGATATACTCCTGGTTTTTTAGCATCGGTAATATTTACACCATAAGTATATTCATAACCATTTTCTACTGGCTTAACTGACATTTCATAGGCATTAATATAATCACCAGCCACATTAATAAAATTAATATTACTAAAACCGACTTCTTTATTGAATACAGCTTTAAAAATGAGTTTATCTCCTACTTCATTGAAAACAAGATTATCTTCAGGAGTTACAGAAATAATTTTTAATTCTTCAACTTCTTCTTGAGGCAAATCAACTTTAAATTGAATACTATCTAACTCATTAGCAAATACATTTAATGTTGAATTATTTTCATAATCATTAGGATAACCCACATGATTTCCATATTTATCACTAATTTGAAGATTAGAAAAATGATACTGACCATTTTTTAATTGACCATTTTCTCCGAAATATAATTTAACAGCATACAAATGATTACCTAAAGAAATAAAATTATTCCAATATTCTTTATCATTTTCATCTGCTAAAACAAATTGACTTGAATTCAACGAAATATCCTCATCAAATTGGAAATAATAAGTATATTCTCCAGCTTCTTTATATATTTCTTTATTAGATGAATGACCATACATTTTTAATAACTTTGGTGCATCTAAATCAGATATACCACATGACACTTTAAATCCTAATCCTGACAAATAATAATATCCTCTACCATTATCATATATATTATAATCATTAGAATTATCATATATACCACTCAAATTTATGCTTCGAATATAATAATCACCATTAAATGTTTCATGATCAATTTGACAAGTAATTTTATACTCTTTATCTGCTGTTTTTTCTATTTTATAACTTACATTAACATATTTATTAACATAACCTTCTATTGCAAATTGAATATTTGAATGATTTATATTGATATCAGCTGAAGTTGTTAAATAGAAAATAGCTTTTCCATCTGAACTATAATTAGTCAAATTATTTTTATCAGCAACAAGTTTCTTAATCTTTGGAGCTCTTTCATATTGACGTCCACATTCTACATAATATTTTACTTTTTCAAATACTTCTGAATATTCTTCAGAGCTACGATAAATTTCATTTGATTGATCATTAAGATTAATATTGATTCTTTCTAATCTGTATTGACCATTCAATGTCATTTCATTAATATCGATTTCAAATAACCATTTTGTTCTTTCGTTATTTGTTGCCTCTCCACTTATATAGCTAGATCTTGCATAGGTTATATTTTCTAAATTCATACTTATACCAGAAACACTTTGATCTGTTTCTAATGAAATAGAGACCTTACCATTTTTTGAATAAATATCTTGAATTTGATAATTGAAATGTGAAAGTTTCACATCGTTCATTTCAGTAATACCTGCTGAAACATTAACTTTTATTCCAAATATTTTTTGAATATTGGTATCATCACTACCTTGATGAGAATAGTAATAATTCTCATTTCCATGAGCATCTCTCAAGTTAAAATTATTGATCGAATAAACCCCATCAAATGAGCGGTTTGTTGTAAAGATTGTTACTAAATATTCACATTTAGATTCATCAATCAACTCAATTCGACTTGCTAAATATTCAGAATTGTTTGTTGAAAGACTGAAATTAGAATTATTTACATTTATTAATTCACTTGTTGTTATTTTAAAACTACAAGTATCATTTTTTGAAGTTATATTAAAATCTTGAGAATCATCAATTTGAACACTTGTTATTTTTGGTGCTTCAAAATCATCATGGCTATTAATAATCTCAAATTGAATTTGATCTAACTTCAACGAACTCCAAATATTTTCATGCGAAGAAAGATTGAAATATTCTCCATTACTTCTAAAATTTATATTTTCTAATTGATAGACTCCATTCCCATAAGTGTCATTGATATATCCCTCTACTGTCCCCTTTAATGCTTGAAAATCATATTCATCAAATGTAATTCTTACATTTGGATGATCTTTATTAACAAATTGTAGATTAACATCATTGACTAATTTTGTAAAATCTAATTGGAAATCTAATTTATCACCTGGTTTTACTTGTTTATTATTTTGTGTAAGTGATAAAGAATTTAAATAGGCCCTATCTTCACTTTGAATAATAAATCCTAAATTTCTTAAATCACTATCACCATAATTATCTATATCTTGGAATCCATTTGTTGCATATAAGTGTTGTATATTATATGAACCAGCTATCATATTTTCATCATAATGAATTGTATATGTCGCTGTTTTTCCATCAATATCTCCTACCACTCGATATGTTTGATTACTATTCATGCAATTAAATGTTAAATATGTATAACTAATGGTATGATTAAATTCGATAGTAATTTTATATTCTGGATTGTTTTTATTAAGGTATATCAAATCAGAAGGTTCTTTTTTTATATTGGTCATTTTTAGTTCTTCATATGTTACTTCTGAATCTTGAACAACAGTAAAACTTGGATTACCAAATGCATTACTATCAATATCATTTCTATTCCCATTTTCATCACATAAGCTTAATGATGATAATTGGTAATCACCAGCTTCTGTTTTTTCATCACAAATAAATTCTATAGTATACTCATGATTCCCAATACTCTTTAAATTCAGATTGCGTCCTGATATACACATAAAGGAATTTTCTAAATCAATGTCCTCATCATTTGTTAATTTAATAGTATAAATTACTCTATCTCCTTTAGTGACTGTTGCGCCATTATCCAAATTACATTTAATATCAACAAATTCTGGTGCATTAAAATCATCACTACCAAAATCAACTTTAAAAGAGATTTTATCTAATCCTAAAGATTGATAAAGTTCTGAATTTTTTTCAATATACAAATCACCAAAATTTAGTGATTCAAAAGAATATTGACCTTTAACAGCTGTCTGAGCATCTATATGATAAGTTAATTTATATTGTATATCACTAATAGGCTCTACAGACATACCAACATTTCTAGAATGTCCATTTCCATCTTCAACATTTAAATTAGCATTTGGCCATCTATTATAATTTTTATCTGTAGTAATAATAAATGAATACTCGCCTGTTTCTGTATAAACACTTTTATTATTCTTATCCAATTCTATTGATACAATGTGCGGTACGATTCTATCTGAATAAGTAAATTGTGCTTCATTAAGGTTTGTATATTTTATCTGATTGACTTCAATAGCAGATATAATAACATTTCGATTTTCTCCAAATCCAAGTTTTTCTAACTTGCCATTGACATATATCTTTGAAGTTAAATCATTTGTATAATATGACATTTCTTGTGTATATGTTTGTTTTGTTTCAATATCTTGAAAAGTAATACTTACATTTCCAGAACTATTGGCTTCTGTTAATTGATAGTCATCACGAGATGTGACTTCTAAGCTAAGATTTACACCTTCATCAAAATACTCTCCATAAAGCGTTAATGTAAGTTTTTCTTCACTATCAATTGCTTCACTTAATGGTTCTAAACCACTTGCATGGACGTTCATTGGTAATTGAACTAAAGTCAATACCATAATGAAAGCAAGTGCAACACTAATAACTTTTTTCATATTTTCCTCCCATATAGGGGAGGGTAGTTTCCTACCCTAGCCTGTTATTATAAATATTTTTTCTTTCTATAACTTAATGCGATAACTACTCCTGAAATAACCATTCCCATTAACTCCATACCAATAAGTGTCGTATCATCAGTATGAACTGCTTTATCATTCTCTTTTTGTGAATTTGTTTCTTCTTTTATTTCTACATCTTTATACAAAATAGCAAATTCACTAAATTTATCTGATTCAAATGTTAAATATTTTTTATCAGCAGATAATTGAGTTTTTAAAACTTCTATTTTTCCATCATGAATTCTAACAATTGTATATTCACGATTCTTACCAAGAAGATCTTTTGGAATCTCAATTGTTATTTTTAATGGTTTAGATAAATTTGTTAATTCATCACTTTGTTTTTCTCCATCAAATGAAGTTACTTGAGCTAAAACATCAATATTCAACCATGTTCCTACTTGATATTCTTTAAGAAGTCCTTGTTGAGATAATTGATTATTTAATTGTATTTGAGCTTCTTTATTTTCAACTTTTTGAGATTTAACAATAATATCTAATTTTCCACCATCATTTACAATTTCTTTAAATTCTTCTGGAACATTTTGATAAATGTCTTGAAGTTGATCTTGAGGTACAGATAATTGGATATCTTGATTATCAACAATGTAAGATGGCTTTCCTTTTTTGTTAACAACTTTAACATTTAAGGTTGCAACAATCTCACCATTTTTTGCAGATACTGTGATAACAACATTTCCCTTTTTAAGTGTTTTGATATTTCCTTTTGAATCAACTGTAGCAATTTCTTCATCAGAAGATAACCATGTTAATTTTTTAGAATCAGTTGTATTTTCAGGTAAAATTGTTACATAAGATTGATATGAATCACCAACTGTTAATTCTATAGATTCTTTATCCAATTGAATTGATTCCATTGGAATTTCATAAACTTCTATTTCCATTTCATCAAAAATTTCATCATTAAATTTAGAAACAACTTGAATAATTGCTTTACCAACTTTTAATCCTTTAATCTTTCCATTTTGATCAACAGTAGCAATTTTTTCATCAGATGAAGACCAAATGACAGCTTTATCATCAGTTGTATCATTAGGATTATATTTAACTTCCGCTTGTTTTGCTTCATTTATAACAATTCTTGGTGAATCTATATTAATTTCAATAGATTCTAATTTAATTTCTTTCACTTCTATTGTATGAATAGCTTCAAAACGTTTATTTCCAACATATCCAATAACGCTTATATCAGCAGTTCCTTCTTTAAGACCAGTTACTTTTCCATTTTGATCAACTTTAGCAATCGATGCATTACTTGTTTGATATTGAATATTTGTTAATTCATCAGTTGCATCACTAGGATTTTTTTGAATTGTTAATTGTGCAGTTTGTCCTTTTAATACTGTCTTGGCTCCATTTAATTCAATACCTGTTAATGGAACATTAACTTTAACAAGGCATTCTGCTTTTTGTCCAGCTATTGTAGCTGTAATTGTTGCTTTTCCACCTTTAATTGCTTCAAGTTCACCATTTTGATTGACTTTTACAACACTTGAATCAGATGATGTCCATTTAACTACTGTCTCATCTGTTGTATTAAGTGGTGTATATGTAGCAGTCAATGTAGCTTTCTCACCTTTTCCTAAATTTAAGTTTGTTTTATTTAAGATAACTTTTTCTACATGAATTTCTTTAACAGTTACAATAACTGTTGCTTTATAACTCTTTTCCCCTACATAGTAAGTAGCCGTAATTGTTGCTTTTCCTTCTTTCAATGCTGTTACTTTACCATTTTGATCAACACTTGCAACTTTTGCATCAGAAGTTGACCATTCTTTTTTAGTAATTTTATCATCATGATTTAAAGGACTTTCTTTAACTGTTAGTTCTTTTGTCTCATTCTTAATAAGTGTAAAATCATTTTGTTCAATCTGAATTTCTAATAATGGTTGTTTAATCGTTAATGTTATATTTGTTGTTTTATCTGCAACCGTTGCAATAATATCAACTGTTCCCTTTGATAACGCAGTAACTACACCTTTTTGATCCACTGTAGCAATAGATTTATCACTTGATTTCCAAGTAATTGTTTTATCTATTGTTGTATCTGTTGGATCATATTTAACAGTCAATGTTTGTGTATCTTTAACTTCCATTACATTCGCTTTACATTCAATAGTAATTCCCTTTAAAGGAACACTCACTTCAACATCACAAGTTGCTTTCTTACCTGCAATTACTGCCGTAATTGTTGCTTTTCCCCCAGCAATAGCTTTGATATGTCCATTTTTATCAACTGTAACAATCTTATCATTTGATGAACTCCATTGAATTGTTGTATCATCAGTAGTGTCTAGTGGTGCATAAGAGGCTTTTAAATCACCTTCATCACCCTTAATCAATTCAACTTTTGTTTTGTCTAAGCTCACACTTGTAACATGAATTTCTTTAACTTCTACTTTTACAGAAGAAGTTACTGTTCTATTTCCAACATAATATGTTACTGAAATAACAGCTACCCCTTCTTTTATTGCTTTTACATTTCCATTTTGATCAACAGTTGCAATCTTTTCATCAGAAGAACTCCAAACTTTTTGATCAATAACATCATCATGAACTGATGGATCCTCACTCACTGTTAAAGCCTTTTCTTTATTTTTAATCAGAGTAAAATCTGATTGATCAATTTTAATTCCAACCAATGGCTGTTTTACTTTTACTTCAACAGTAGTGCTCATACCCGCCATTGTTGCTTGAATAGTTGCAGTTCCACGTTTCACTCCTGTAACAATTCCATTTTCATCTACAGTAGCAATCGTAGTATCTAAACTTTTCCATGTTACTTTTTTATTTACTGTTGTATCTAATGGTAAATATTTTACAACTAACTGTTGTTTACTTCCAACATCAATAGCACTATCAAGCTTATCTATAGACAAACTTTCTAAAGGTATTGTAACAGTCACTTCACAAGTTGCTGCAAATTCACCAATAGCTGCTTTAATTGTTGTTTTTCCACCTTTGTGGGCAGTAATTTTTCCATTTTGATCAACACTTGCAATTTCACTATCTTCACTTGACCATTGAACAACATCAGTATTCGTTGTAAATTCAGGAATTTTACTCACAACCAATGTCTCAGTATTCCCTTTATCCATCACTAAACTTTTTTTATTTAATGATATTTGTTTTAATGGTGCATCAATTGTTATTTGTGTATTCTTAATTTCATTAACAAAATCAAGCTTTCCACCATTAACATCAGTTGATTTATAAACTTCTAATTGAATACCATGAGTTCCAACTGCTTCTTTTGTATTTAAGACTTCCATTTTAAAAGTTATTAAAATAGAATCGTCTATATTACTTTCAAATTCATCACCTTTAGCAACTGCAACTTTAAGTTTTCCAGGTGCAACTTGATTATACTCCACTGAAATTCCCAAACTACCCATACCTAATTTTGCAGACTTATATTTTAAAGCTTCTTCATCAAAATTAATATACAAATCAAATGCTGCAAACTTATCTTTAGGATACATTCTTAAATCGACATCAATAGTATGCCCTACACTTGCCTTTTCAGGTGCTGATAATTCAAATACTTTATGGGAAACATTTTCTGCCTTTACTGGATTCATTGTTATTAATGGAACAACTAACAACAATGACAAAACGAGTCCCCATATTTTCTGACATTTCGTCTTCATACTTTCCCTCCTGTTTCTATTCTCACAAAAGATAACATAAAATATTTCTATTTTTATACCTCTCATCATAATTATATATACTTTAAGAAACTTTAACAATAAATATTTTCTATTTTTATTATTTTTTGTTATTTTCCTGTGATTTTTTGGAATAATTTTAGAAACTGCATAACAACAAAAACGTAATTTAAGATACTTTTAAAGTGTTTACATGAAATTCTTATATAATATCCATAGATAGATAAGGAGGAGATATAATGAATACAATTGGTTCTAGAATTCTTAATCTAAGAGCAGATAAAGACATAAAACAAAGTGATTTAGCTAACCAAATTGGTATTACAAAATCTATGCTTTCTAAGTATGAAAATGATATCAATATTCCTAAAGCAGATATCCTTTCCAAGATTGCTGATGTCTTAGATACAACCACTGATTATTTATTATGTCGTACAAACAATAGTGCTCCTCTATCTAAAAATAACCAAATTAAATTCTTAGATGACTATCATTTTAAAATCTATAACATCGCTGATGAATTAAATCTAGCTAATAAAATCCGTCTCCTTGAACGTGCCAATACATTACTAGATTTACAAAAAGAACAAAACAAAAATCAAATCAATCCATTAAAAAAAGATCAATAAGTATACATGCTTATTGGTCTTTAAATTTATTTTCTGAAATTAAATTGTTATAAACTTCAACATTTCAAGAAGCCCTCAATAATCTTTCAATCAAAAAAAGAGAAAGATATCTTTCCCTTCACTACTCGCTTAACACTTCTTCTTTAACAGCTTCTTCATCTTCAGTGCTTTTTTCTTCATCTTGATTAACTTTTTCAATCAATTCCTCTGCTTCTAAACTTTCTTGTTTTTGAACATTCTTTTGTTTTAATAATTGAATAATATATCCACAACCAAAAACCAAAACACTCAATCCTAAAAATACAGCAGTATTATTGACATAATATAAAATCACTTCTAACCAACTATCTGTCAATGTCACTTGTCCTGAATCTAATAATTGCATGATATAAGTTGAAACATTATAAATTGTTAATAAAAAACTTACAAATAATAATCCTGCTACAATATAAAATGCAATACTCATTTTTGAGATTTTCTTTTCCTTTAATTTCATGAACTTTCCTCCTTACATGATGTTTTCTATTCTACAAGTAAAATGTGTGAAAATTATGTGATTACGATTTATCTTTACGTGAAACTTTTTTAAATATCCAATAAAGTATTAAAGCAACTAAAATAACCTTCCAAATCATATCATATTTATTCATATACATCGAAATCAAAGACCAATTTGCCCCTAAATAAGTTCCTAATAAAACAAGAATCGTATCCCAAAGCAATGTTCCAAAAAGCGTATAAAGGGAAAATGTAATGACCGGCATTTGTGCCATCCCTGCCGGAATAGAGATTAAACTTCGTATCATTGGAACAAGTCTACCAAAAAATACTGCTTTTTTCCCATGTTTAACAAACCAACCTTGTGTTTTATAAATATCTTCACTTTTAAAATGCAACCATTTAATCCAAGGACTTTCTAAAAGATGAGTTAACCTTTGAGGAGTTAATAATCTCCCAATTAAATATAATAAAAATCCACCAATAAATGAACCTAAGCTTCCTACAATGATCACTCCAAAAATACTCAAATAAGTCATCGAAGTCATAAATCCAGCAAAAGTAAGAATAACTTCTGAAGGAATGGGTGGAAAGACATTTTCGATAATCATCAATAGAAACAAACTGATATAACCATATTCTTCCATCAGCATCATAATCCAATCTTGCATTAAAAATTCTCCTTTCGTTTTACAGCATTCGCGTTTTAGCTATGTTAAAATGAGCATACTTATTATTATATAAACAAAAAAAAGATAAATATTCGCTATTTACATATTTTTACGAGTATGTTAATATAAGGCTAATGAGGGAGTAGTCTCACAATATGTGTGATGTCATCAACAATCGCGGATAGAAAACTATTCTGGTGCATCTTAAAGACAAGACTCGTTAAAGATAATGGAATCTTTAGCGAGCTTGTCTTTTTTGTTTGCTGAGGTTCTAAATGAAGGAGGATATATATGTATTATCAAAAAAACATTGAACAGACATTAAAAGAATGTCAAACATCTAAACAAGGATTATCACCAGAGGAAGTTGATAAACGTCATTTACAATTTGGTAAAAATGAATTAGATGAAAAGAAAAAAGATAGTCCGTTAATGATTTTTCTTAAACAATTTAAAGATTTATTAGTTATTATTTTAATTATTGCAGCAATTGTTTCAGGAATTAGTGGACAATTAGAAAGCGCCTTAGTTATTGTTGTTGTGATTTTTGTTAATGCTGTCTTAGGAACAGTTCAAACATTAAAAGCTGAAAAGTCACTAGAAAGTTTAAAAAAGCTTTCTATTCCTCAAGTTAAAGTCATTCGTCAAGGTCAATTACAAGAAATTGATTCAACTGATTTAACAATTGGTGATATTGTTCAAATTGAAGCTGGTGATATTGTCAGTGGAGATGGTCGTATTATTGAATCATCTTCATTACAAATTAACGAGAGTGCTTTGACTGGTGAAGTTGAAAGTGTGGATAAAATAACGGATACCATTCATCAGGATGTCGTTGTAGGTGATCAAAAGAATATGGCTTTTTCTGGAAGTTTAGTAACAAATGGAACAGGACGTTATGTCGTCACAAGCATTGGTATGCAAACCGAAATTGGAAAAATTGCCTCTATGTTAAATGAAGCGAAAGAAAGAAAAACACCTTTACAAAAGAGTTTAGATGAATTTAGTGGGAAGTTATCTATTGCGATTATGTTCATTTGTGCAATTGTTTTAGCCTTAAATCTTTTCTTAGCTAAACAGTCTTTACTTGATTCATTGATGATAGCAGTAGCTTTAGCCGTGGCAGCAATTCCTGAAGCATTAAGTTCTATTGTCACAATTGTTTTATCAATGAGCACTCAAAAGATGGTTAAAGAAAATGCGATTATAAAGAATTTAAATTCAGTGGAAAGTTTAGGTTGTGTTTCTGTGATTTGTAGTGATAAAACCGGAACCTTAACTCAAAACAAAATGACACCTCAAACAATTTATGTTTATAATCAATTATTAGAAATCAAAGATTTAGATAGTCATAATCATGATCATAATGTTTTATTAAAAGCTTGCTTACTTTGTAACAACTCTGTTATTAATGGAGAACAAAGAATTGGTGATCCTACTGAACTTGCTTTAATTGACTTAGTGAATGCCCATACCCAAAATGATACAAGCTTTAAAAATACAGCAATTCGTAAAAGTGAACTTCCGTTTGATTCAGATCGTAAATTAATGAGTATTTCTTCATTGAATCATATTTATACAAAAGGAGCTCCTGATGTTATTTTACAAAGATGTTCAACTATTTTAATTAATGGACATAAAGAAATTCTTTCAAAAAGACATATGGATGCAATAGTTGCTAAAAATCAAGAATATGCTAATGAAGGTTTACGTGTATTAGGTTTTGCTTATAAAGATTATAAGGGAACTCAAGTAACTTTAGATGATGAACATGATTTAACATTTATTGGTTTAATTTCATTAATGGATCCACCTCGCGAAGAAAGTGGTGATGCTGTAGCAAAATGTAAAATGGCGGGTATTAAACCTATTATGATTACGGGTGATCATGTTGTTACAGCAAGAAGTATTGCGAAAAAAATTGGTATTTATGAAGATGGTGATTTATCAATTGAAGGTCAACAATTAGAAAAAATGAGTGAAACTGAGTTAGATGAAAAATTAACACGTATTAGTGTTTATGCGAGGGTTGCTCCTGAACATAAGATCCGTATTGTTAAAGCATGGCAAAAACGTGGCGATATTGTTGCGATGACAGGTGATGGTGTCAATGATGCCCCAGCTTTAAAACAAAGTGATATTGGTGTGGCAATGGGAATTACAGGAACTGAAGTTTCTAAAGATGCTGCCAGTATGATTCTAACGGATGATAACTTCTCAACGATTGTTAAAGCTGTTATTACTGGTCGTAATGTTTATCGTAATATCAAAAACTCAATTAATTACTTATTGTCTGGTAACTTCGCAGGAATTATCTGTGTATTTATTGCATCACTATTATTACTACCAACACCATTCTTCCCTGTTCATTTATTGTTTATGAATTTGATTACTGATTCTTTACCTGCAATTGCAATAGGAATGGAAGCAAGTCGTAATGATGTTTTAAAAGAAAAACCTAGAAATTCTAATGATTCTATTTTAAATAAACAAACTTTAAGTCAAATTAGCTATGAAGGTATTATTATTGCCTTATGTACAATGTGTGCCTATTTAATGGGATTAAAAGGTGATCCTCTAACTGCTTCAACAATGGCTTTTGCAACAATCTGTTTAGCACGTTTATTACATGGCTTCAATTGTCGTAGTGATCAACCATTAACAAAAATCGGTTTATTCTCAAATCGTGCAAGTATTGGTGCATTTATTATTGGATTTACTTTATTACACATTATTTTATTTGTTCCATTCATGCATAGTTTATTTATGATTCATACAATCTCTTTTACTCAATTATTATGTATTTATAGTTTTGCTTTATTACCAACTATTATTATTCAAGCTAGAAAAATGCTAACAAAGTAAAAATGAGAGGAAATCCTCTCATTTTTTAATGCCCTGAACAATGATGTTTATCTTCTCCACAATGATGTTCTCCACAACTATGATCATGACCATGTTCATGATGACTGCATTGCACATTTTCATTATATTCTAATTGATCATTTAATAACGCTTCAACAACATCATCAGCTTCTCCTGATACACCACCATATAACTTAATATTCATTGATGCTAAAGCATTTTTAGCTCCTTGACCAATTCCTCCACAAATCAAAACATCTACATTTAAATTTGTTAAAAAACCAGCTAATGCTCCATGACCACTTCCCATAGTATCAACAACTTCACTTTTTACAACTTTTTGATTATCAACATCATAGATTTTAAATTGTTGAGTATGTCCAAAATGTTGAAAAACCTTTCCATCTTCATAAGTCACTGCAATTCTCATAATTTGTTCTCCTTTTCTTTTCATTAAATCTTCATATAATCGATAATGTCCTCCTGTAATATGAAGGCATTTTCCATTGACAAGACTATCTGCAATCTTATAACGTGCTTGTTCATAAATCTCAGTAACAGTTGTTCGAGAAATATCCATTTGTTTCGCACATTGCTCATGGGTCTTTTTTTCAAAATCAATGAGACGAATAACTTCAAATTCATCAACATTGAGTATCAATTCTTCATTATCCTTCATGCCATAAGGTCCATATTGATTAAATACAGGTTCAAAACAAACTCTACGACAACGCTTTGGTCTTGCCATCTCTTGTCCTCCTTATTACCGACATATGTCGGATATATTTTATAATACTTCTCTTTCAAAGTCAATATTTCTTTTCGCAAAAAAAGCAATCGGAATAATTTGATTGCTTTTTTATGCTATTTCTTTTTTCATTTGTACATGTGGACAATGTTCATCAAGATATTCATCACCATAAGCTATATAGCCATTTTTACGATAAAAATCACTAGCACGTAATTGTGCTGATAAAACAACCTCATGATAACCAAGCTCT
This sequence comes from Longibaculum muris, assembly GCF_004343035.1. Lineage (GTDB taxonomy): Bacteria > Bacillota_I > Bacilli_A > Erysipelotrichales > Coprobacillaceae > Longibaculum > Longibaculum muris. The sequence goes on along the minus strand of NZ_SMCQ01000016.1, from coordinate 37,015 downwards.
TTCGCTTTTAATTCCAATGTTTGCAAGATAAAGCTACCAATATGTAAATGTCTTGCTTCTTTTAAAACAGCTATTCTTCCTAATGTCATCTGACCATGATCATCAAACATTCTTGCACATCCAACTGCCTTATCATCCTTAAAAACAACAAGATGTAAACATGCTGAATCTCTTTTGTCAAATTCATTTTCAAAGCCTTGTTCCTCAACAAAAACCTTTTCTCTAATCAGCTTAGCTTGAGCTGGTAAATTTTCATAAAACTGATACTTCATCTTTAATCTCCTTTGGGAAAAATACTTTTTGATCTGACTTAAATTTCTTTGAATTTAAAATAGCTGAAACAATCTCTGATTTACTAGGTAATGGTGAAAGTTGACCTTCGCGATCTAAGATTTCAATTTCACTTAATTCTCCACTTTCCCCATAATGTAAATAAGGAACTTGTTTTTGATTATCACTCATAATATAGTAATGTGAATCATAACCCAATGAATCAGCTAATGCCTTTATTTTAGCTAATTTAGTCATATCTTTCAATTCTTTATATTTAAATAAATGACGATTTAAAAAGCGTGCTGATAAATCACTTAATATAAAGTCATCTTCATTCATAAATTCACTAAAATAATATAAAACAACAGCCTCATCTAATTTTGTAAAAGCCTCAACTGTAATATTATTTTCTAAAAAAGGAATTAAAAAATGTAAATTTGTCTTAAATTCAAATTTCTGTGCATACAAATCCTTTACACGCGCAAAAATACTTTGTAATAAATGTTCATAGCTTCTTGCTGTAGGATGATAATAAACCTGCCAATACATATGATATCTTGCTAAAATATAGTTCTCAATCGCTTGTACACCAGATTCTTTATAAACGATTTTTCCATCACATATACGCATTGTTCTTAAAATTCTTGACATATCAAACTTCCCATAAGTTGTTCCTGTCATATATGAATCGCGTAATAAATAATCCATACGATCGGCATCTAATTGACTTGAAACCATTTGGATGAGAATTTGATTAGGATGAGTATGTTGAATAATAGAAGCAACATCTTGAGGCAAACTTTCATCAACCGATGCTAAAATATCATGAACTTCACTTTCTTCTAAAATAATTCTCACTGTCATATCTTCATGATTTCCTTGAAAAACACCTTCAAAAGAATGAGAAAAAGGCCCATGACCAATATCATGTAATAAACCAGCACACATCACACATAATTTATCATAATCACTTAGCACATCATCTAAACATTCTGTTTCTAACATTCTTCTTACAACTTGATAAACACCTAAAGAATGAACAAAACGTGAATGTTCAGCACTTTGAAAAACTTGATAAGTTCCACCTAATTGTTTAACTCTCCTTAATCTTTGAACCTCTTGAGAATTAATTAAACGCCAAATAATCAAATGATCAACATGAATATAATCATGAATAGCATCTCTAAAAACTCTTTTTTCATTGAGTTCATTATCCTTTAATGAGAAAGATTCTTTAAAGCCCATAAATATCACCTCTTTCTTCTATTTTACCAAACTTATAAGGAAGAAGTCTATCGAAACAGCATTATCATTGTTATAATTTTTTAGAAGGTGTACAATATAGAAAAGGAGGATTTGATATGTTAGATAGTAAAGTTGCTGATTTGTTAAATGATCAAATCAATAAAGAAATGTATTCTGCTTATTTGTATTTAGATTTTGCGAATTTTTATGCTCATAAAGGTTTAAATGGTTATGCCAATTGGTATAATGTTCAGGCAAAAGAAGAAATGGATCATGCTATAGGTATTTTACAATACTTACAAGATAATGATTTTGAGGTGACTTTGTCAGCCATTGATAAGCCAGATAAAGTTTTAGATAAGCTTGATGATCCTTTAAGATTTGGATTAGAACATGAAAGATATGTAACAAGTCTTATTCATAATATTTATGATGCTGCTCACCAAGTTAAAGATTATCGTACAATGAAATTCTTGGATTGGTATGTCAGTGAACAAGGTGAAGAAGAAAAGAATGCGACTGATTTATTAACTCAATTTGAGTTGTTTGGACACGATCCTAAATCCTTATATTCATTAAATAATGAATTACTTTCAAGAACATATACACAAGCTTCTATTTTAATGACAGAATAAGACCGAAAGGTCTTTTCTTTTATATAAATATTTTGTTATAATATAGCCTAGGAGGTTTTGTATATATGTATAAACAAATTAATGAAGCATACAAGTATATTTTTGAACAATACAGTCACCCTATTGATATTGCAATTATTTTAGGATCTGGACTTGGACCTTTGGCTGATGAAATTGAAAATCCAGTTATTATTGATTATCAAGATATCCCTTTCTTTCCAAAATCTACAATTCCTGGTCATGAAGGAAAGCTTTATATTGGGAAAATTGCTGGAAAAACAGTTTGTGCCATGAAAGGACGTTTCCATTATTACGAAGGACATGATATGGATATTGTCACTTTACCAGTTCGTGTATTTGCCAAACTTGGAATTAAATATTTATTTGTTACTAATGCTTGTGGTGGTATTAGAGATGATTTAAATCCTGGTCAAATTACACTTATTTCTGACCATATTGGGTTTATGGCACCTAGTCCTTTACGTGGTCCTAATCTTGATGAATTTGGTCCTCGTTTCAAGGATATGACTGAAGTTTATTCAAAAGAATTACAAGCGATTGCTAAAACTGCTGCTCAAAAAACAAATGTTCAGCTTAAAGAAGGTGTTTATTGCTTCTTTAAAGGACCTATGTTTGAAACCCCAGCTGAAATTAGAGCATTAAAAGCAATTGGTGCAGACATGGTAGGAATGTCAACTGTTCCTGAAGCTATTGTTGCAAGACATTCTGGGATGACAACTTTAGGAATTTCTTTAGTCACAAATAAAGCTGCTGGACTTGGAAATAGTGAACTTGATCATAAAGAAGTGATGGAAGCTGCTAATAATGCTGAAGAAAATCTTGTAAAACTTGTTAAACAAATTATTGCTGATATGTAAAACTCCTCATTGGAGTTTTTTCATTTATTTCTATCCTATTTCTTAAATAAGATGTTATTGTGATTTATTTTCAAAAGAAAACCAGAAGCTCCCTTCTGGTTTTTTTGACTAAAAATATCATAGCCTATTTGTTATGCTATTTTACAATGGTAAATCTCTTTTAGAAAAATTCATACATCCAATCACAATACATATCACCGCTAAAGCAAATAATCCAGCCATACAAAGCAATGATTGCTGATCATAAACCTGTAACCCCTTCGCATCAAACAATGTCAAAGGTGTGAAATATTTTAAAAATTCTATTTTATCACTTACTTGTGATAACATTTGAATAAGAATAGAAATGACTCCTACCCCAGCTCCAATTCCAATAGATAACTTCACTTCATTAAAGCTACATGCTGTTAAATAACAAAAACTAGCAAAAAAGAAATGCACTCCTAATAAACCAACATTTGTCATTAAGAACTTCGCTATATCAATGGATTCATGAAACATCATTGAACTGCACCCTAAAATCAAAACAACTGAATAAACTATCAAACCTATAACCCCACTTAATAAAACACATAATTGAGTTATAAAAATATCACTTCGCTTATGTGGGGTTGCTAGTAAATAAGCCATAGATCCCTTATCAATGTATCTTGCCATTAAACGATGACACATAATCATGATATAAACAAGGGGGATAATAATTAAAATAAAACCATATAAATAATTCGTTAGAAAATCTAATAAAGTTAAACCAGGATCAGTCATACCAAAAGCTGCAAATAATTGGGGCATCGATTCTGCCATCATATTTAAACTTTCTCCAAGTTTTGGATCATACATAGCTACAATAATTGATTCATACAATGTCATAATTGCTATAAAAATTAAAAATATCTTATAATTAGATTTCCATTCTCTTTTAAACAATACCATTGACATTATTGTTCACCCCCATAATAATGTAAAAACAATTCTTCTAAAGACTGTGGTCTTGCATTAAAATCATCAATATCATATTCACTTAAATCTTGTAATAATTGATTTGTATGTCCTTTTAACATTAAATGAATAATTTTTTTATCTCTTTGACTTTGTGGATATTTTTGACTAAAAGCAATTGCTTCACTTTCATCAAAGAAATGAATTTCATAATGTTTTAAACGATTCTTTTTCAAATCATCCATTGTCTTAGTCGCAACAATATGTCCTTCTTTAATCATGACCACTCTATCACAAGTATTTTCAACTTCTTCAAAAATATGTGAGGACATCAATATCGTCTTGCCTGCTTTTTTAGCATTTTGGATTAATTCAACAAACTTATTTTGCATTAATGGATCCAATCCACTAGTTGGTTCATCTAAAATCAAAATCGGCGTATCCTGCATAAACGCAATCACAATACCAATCTTTTGCTTCATTCCCTTAGACATACGTTTCATTTTTCCACGAGCATCTAATTCTAGAAATTTCATCAATTCTTCAGCTTTACTCATATCTTTCATATTTTTCATTTTAGCCATAAAACGAATAAACTCTAAACCACTCATATCTTCCATAAAAGCAATTTCTCCTGGCAGATATCCAACCTTTTCTTGAACCTTCGCTGAATCATTAAAACAATCCATTCCAAGTATTGTCACTTCACCTTGGTCCGGTTTCATAAATCCCATTAATTGACGAATCGTGGTTGTTTTCCCACTTCCATTAGGTCCTAAAAAACCTAAGACTTCCCCTTCATTCATTTCAAAACTCACATCAAAGACACCTCTTTGATTCCCATAATCCTTAGTTATATGACTCACTTTTATAACACTCATTGATATTCCTCCCTATAACATATCTTTTTAAACATGATTTCCCATTTTTTAAAATCTTCCATCATCAATTTTATATCAATAGCTTCATTTGTACGCATTTTATCTAATAGATAACCTTCACTCATCCATACAAGCATCTGATAAATTTCTTTAAACTCTATCCCATCTTTAAAACGACTTTTATCAACATTATGAAAATACTGATCAAATGCTTGATTCATAGTTTTTTGAATTAACTGCTGAACTTCTTCACTAACAGCTTCTTTTTGTGAATAAAAAGCTTCCATTATAAAATGATTGATATATGGATACTCTGTAAGCATTTCTAATTTTTTTCTTGCTCCATAATCAATAATATCAAAAAAATCAGTTAATTGATTCAAATACTCATCTTCAATATAATCATTCAATACCTTTTCACAAAAATGATATAAATACAAATAAAAACTCTTTTTATTTTTAAAATAGTAAAACAATAGCCCTTTTGATATCCCTGCTTTTGTAGCAATATCATCTGTTTTGGCATTCTTATAACCATATTGTCCAAAGTACTCCATTCCAGCATTAATGATACGAAGTTGCTTTTCTTTTGGCAATTCTAAGAACTTGTTTTCCATACCTTTCTCCTTTTTGACTCATTTGGTCAATGGCTATATTTTAATTGTACTTCATTGACTATTTTTTACAACCCCATAATAAAAAAAAGAACAAATTTGTTCTTTTTTATAAAAATTCTTTCAATTCTTCTATGTATTTTTTTGAAATATCTTCAAAATCATCACAATAACTCTTTAATGTCTGATCAATATCTTGTTCTCTATTTAATAAATGCGTCATTGTCATAACTGATTGATTACTTCCTTCAGTTAACATCTTGGCTATTTTTGCATCATCAGTTAATAATGTTTTCATTTCAATCATTGATTCTAACATAAACTTTCGTTTTGTTTTATCCTCAGCATGAGGATAAGTTTGATGAACCTTATTTTTTAAATCACCATAATTCTTTCTTTGATGAATAACAATTTCTCTTAATTTCTCATTTTCTATCTTATCAAGTAAATGATCAATTGCTATCATCCCCATATTTAAACCATTCAACAATTCTTCTATACATGTTTCTTCATTCATTTTCATCACCATATATAGTTTTTACCAAAATCATGATTTCATACATAAATATTTTAATTCTATCCAACCAACTTGATCTTGATAAATCACATATGCATACTTATCATAAATCCCAATAACTTTTACTTTAGCTTGACTAGGTATTGACAACATACAATCAGTATAATCATCTAAACAATAATCTTTTCCATGTTTACGATATAAGAATTCATTTTTTATCCATAAAGTTTGATTTGTTTCTTTTTGATAACAAAGACTAAATTGTGATTCTCTTTTTTGAATTTGAACTTCAAAATAAGGAAAAGATATTTTATGAATATCATGAGCTTCTTGTTGTATTTCTTGATAAACAAGGGAATAAGGTAAAGGTTGAACATATTCTTTTTGATAGGTTATTTGGTTATCTTTACTTTCAATAATAAGGGCATTTAATTGAGATATTGATTTAACTCCTGTTCCACCATCTATTGATATTATTTTTTTCTTTTCATCTATAATAATCTGATTATCAATTGTATGAGTTGAATAATTAGAGGTTGGTAAATGTCCAACAATAACCATTTCATTTAAGACATGTCCTTGGTCAAGAAAATATTGCATCTCTAACAATGAAGATAATGAACTATTCTTATAATCTTTTCTTTTTTCAATACCTGCATGAACAAATAAAAATTGATTTATTTTTAAAGTAACTGGTAAATGAGAAATAAATTTCAATTCTTCACTTAAATATTCAGCAATTTGCTTTTGAACACCAAGCATCGTTTCTTTTCCATCATCTAAATGAAGTTTATGATAAACCTCTCTAATACAACCATTAGCTGAAATACGTTTCAGATATTGAGGAATTTGACTAGCAAGTTCAGGAATTGTCAATAATGCATCTAATGCCCATTCACAATTTCCCATAAGAACATAAGTTCGAGGATTTTGTTTTAACCTTTCTACATAATGAATTGTTTCAATCACTTGATCACCTTTTTCTACAAAGTCACCTAAAATAATCAAATAATCCTCTGGTGTATATTTTACTTTTTGTAGTAATGATTTAAATCGATCTAAATGTCCATGTATATCACTAATAACAATCATACGATAATCGCCTTTAATTGTCTTATTTAAATGATATGGAGTTATCACATTATCACATCCTTAAATATAGTATATATACTATATCATAATTTATAAACCTTTTCCAAATAAGAAAGATAATATCTTATTTAAAAAAGGCTCATAATCAAAATAAAAAAAGACCAAATGTTTAACATTTGGAGTATCAATAAAGTTATTTTTATATCAGTTGTGTCAAAAACATTTTAAGGGAACTCTATTGACAAATCATATTCTAGTGAATTATTGACTTCAAAACAATATCTATTGGTAATAATGAATAATTTAACCAAAATCTCATTGTTCTTTTTTATTTTTTTGACAATTATTGAACAATTTTGGTTAAAAAATATTATTCTATTATTATATAGACTGGACACAAAAATATCTTTTTATTCTTGAATAATTGTTTTTATAACTTTTGCTGGAACTCCTGCAATCATACTATTTTCTGGTATATCATGTGTGACGACTGAACCTGCTGCAATAACACAACCTGAACCAATAGTGACACCAGGCATCACTGAGACATTGGCCCCAAACCAACAATTATCTCCAACAACAATTGGCAATGCTTTTTCTAAGCCCTTATTTCTATTTGAATAATCTATAGGATGCGCAGCTGTATAGAATCCACAGTATGGTCCAATAAAGGCATGATTTCCAATTGTAATATCAGCTCCATCCATGAAATAACATTGCAAATTAATAAATACATCATTTCCTAAATGAATATTTTTCCCATAATCACAATAAAAAGGTGTAACTATTTCTAGATTTTCTGGTAAATAACCAAGTATTTGTTTAATAAGATTATTTTTCTTTTCCATATCTGTTGGTAATGTTTGATTAAGATAAAAACACAAATCAAATGCCTCATATCTTTTCTTTACAATTTCAGGATTATTATTTGCATCATACAACATCCCTAGCTTCATTTTTTCTAATTCAGTCATGTTTTAACTCCTCCTTTAACCATTCTAACCATATATCAAATCATTAATTGCTATAATATAACAAAAAACTTGGAGAACCTGTTATAGCTTGTCAATTAGTATACTATGCATTTTCATCTAATGAATAAAGTGCTTTTTGATAAGTTCAACTTCCAGTATTAACAATGAAAATTATTTTCCATGGTATATTTGAGTAGCTCATGCAGCCAGTTTCTTTCCATTTGATAAAATATCCAATATTATAATACTTGTTTTTTATAATTTCAATAAAATGTTCATTGGATTTAATATATAAGCTGTGATACTTCCATCGATTGCTATCAATCATTAAAAATGAAAACGTGGCGTAATATCACACCACGTTTTTGTTGTTATCTGTGTTCAAATTTTTTAATAGATACATATGCACATGCAGCACATACTCCTAAAATAGCATATGGAAGAATAAATGTTGCATCTTTCGTCTCAACACCTTGTGATTTATCTGGATTTACTCCTGATGGCTCATTTTTATCAGGGTTATTTGGTGTTACTTGACTATTAATATCATCATCTTTATCTTGATTTCCACCATTAGGTTCTTCTTTATCTTGATCTTCTCCATTAGAATTATCTTTTTCTACTAATTTTAACTGATCAATTGCATTTTCAAATTCTTTTAATAAACTTTCAACTTCTAAACTTGTTAGATTTTCATGATCAGCTAATACAACCTTTACTTTTTCAAGAACATCCTTGAATACCTTCCAAGATTCAACAGTATAATCTTCTTCTTTTTTATCTTTATTTTGATTATAAAGTTCTTCTAAATCAGTTAAATCTACAGGAAGTAATTCTAATACCTCTACAGCATCTTGAATAGCTTTTATCGTAGCATCTATTTCAGACTGAATTGCCCAATGTTCTCCACGATCTTCTATTTGTACTCTTGCTAATGCTAAAGCATCTTGTAAAGCTGCCCAAGATTCAGTTGTATAATTTTCTTTATGATAATTTTCTTTAACCTCATCAACTAATTTTAATAATACACTAAAATCAACATCACCAGGTTCATTCATTGGTTGAGGAATATTATCCTTTGTAACAAGACCAATAAATTGTCCTTTTTGACCTTCATCTGGTTTTGCACCAAATGTAGCAGTACCATTTTGATAACTTAATAAGAATTGTCTAGACCAACCTTCTCCTTTTTCTCCTGTATCTTTATCAATACCACTACTTACTCCATTACCAACACCATTTACAATAGAATTAATCTTTTGAAGTGCACTACCATCATTTGCAAATGTTTGGACACATGCATTTTCAATTAATACATCTTTCTTATTTGGAACTTCAATTGCATTGTCTAATTGAATTTGTACTTTAGAAGAATCATAATCTTCACCTGTATTAATAAATACATTATAAATACCTAAACCAACAGCATAATGTTTATTAACTTTATTAGCTACCTTATATGAAGAATATCCATTAACAGTACCTTCATGTGACATCCAAGCTTCTTGACTTATTGGATCATAAGCTGTTTCATTTTGATAGAAATAAGTTGCTCCATTATCCCCATTCCATAAAGTATGATAACTTTGGAAATGTTCATTAAATAATGCATAACAATTCACATTATCACCATTAACAATTAATCCGTGTTGTGATTCATTTCCATACCATTTAACACCTGCACCATGATCAGCGCGCCAAATCCAGAAATGATCACCAATAACATCATCACTATTAATAATTAAAGCATCTTCTGCTTTTGTTAATTCTGAAGTCGTTCCACCAATTCTAAAGAATAAGTCAGAAAGTAAAGTTGGATTAGCTGAATGATTTGTATGCTTTCCTTCATCACCAACTTTTAATAAATATTGAGAAGAAGCCCCAGCATCAAAAACAAATCCAGAAACTATGATACCACTAACATCAGCAATTTTCATTGCTCCTTCACCATTATCAGGAATAATTGAAGCCATTCCTGTACCTAATAAAATTGTGTTTGGATTATTGACTTTAATAACTTCCTCAGCATGATAAACTCCTGGAGTAAAGAAGATGTTCATACCATTTTTCAACTGTTCATTAATTTTAGCCGCACTATCTCCCTCTTTAGCAATATAGAATTCTTCTAATGATAATATTTTACCTTCTCCCATACCGTCATTAGCTTTACCTTCACCCCAACTAATACCTCTACTATTTTCTCTAATAGCTGGGACAAAAATCTTATATTCACCATCATCATCTAAGAATAAGAAAGGTTTTTCTCTAACTTTAGGTGTCTTTTCGACATTTGTTAGTACTTTTTGAGCTTTACCAATTTCACCTTCTCCCCAATTTGAATAACCATTTCCTTTAACTAAAGGACTTGTTGTTGGTAAATTATCTGATTGAACACCCATATTAAAGTTATTCAATGTTGTTCCATCAAGTGTTCCATTAATTATTGAATTTCTTGTAAAATATTGTTGTCCTGATGCAGTATCTGCATTACCTGTAAAATAACAATCAGCTGTATAGCCTCCAGAAGCCCATCCAAAAGACCAATCATATTTCACATTACGAGTAGAATAAACCCTTCTAAGTGGAGCAGCTTGAGCTACTGACCAACTAAAAGCATCAGCTGACCAGTTTGAAGCACCTGGACAAAGTGGTGTTGTTTCTGGAACAGTTGTTGCTTTTCCAGTACCAACTACTGATAAGTTTTCAGCAGAACGCCAGAAGTTACAAGTTGCATTACGCCATGTTGAACCATCATCCCAATAATTTCCGCTGCCTTTTCTTCCATCTAAGTAAGCTGGTACCTCAATATTATTTAATTTAACATCATAAGGTGTTTTTCCTAGTCCACCAATATGTGTATAAAAACCAACTGGTACACAAGATGTATCAACATAGTTTCCAGGTTTATAATAAATTGAATATCTATTTGTATTAAACTGTGCATCTTTTGATAAATCATTTTGTTGAATAAATATTTTTTGTACTAATGCATCAATCTTAGCTGTATCATCATATTCAGCTAAAATAAATACATTTTCACCAAATAATTGAGTTTCTAATGAAACGTATTCATCTGAAATATCAGATTCACCATTTTCATTAATTGCAACAACTTTATAATAATTTTCATATTGATTTTCATTTGCTGTCTTATCAATAAATTCTGTAACATTTTCAACATGTCCAACTTTTTGATAACCATCTTTATCAAAAGCTGAACGTGCACGATAAATATCATAAGCAGTTGCTTTTTCAACCTTATTCCATGTAATTTGAATATCATTATCCTTTTTATGACAATCTAATCCAACAACTTGTGCTGGTAAAGGTCCATTCTTAGTTTGAATCTTTACACTTTCACTTGTTGCAAAAGGTCCATCTGCATTCACTGTACGAACAGTAATTGTATACTCAACACCACGTTGTAATCCAGTTAATCTTAATGATGTATCAGTTGTTTCTTTTGAAGTCACAACATCACTTGAAGATGTCACTGAAGGTGTAGCTACAACTTTATAACCAGTATAGAAAGTATCTTGAACGTCTTTCCAAGAAACAGTGACTTCTGTATCCGTAATTTGGCTGACTTTAACATCTTCAACCTTTTTTGGAGCATCAACAGTACGAATAATAAATTCACCTTGTTTATCATGTTCTTCAGCATTACCTGTTTTAACAATCTTATTATCGCTAACAGTAAAATATTTTCCATCATCTGTTGCTTTAAATGAAATTGTTCCATTACCATTAGGTACAACTCTAATAGATTCCCAACCACCATGTTCAGCACCAGCAATTTGTTTAACTTCAGAAACACTTCCACTTTTCCAGCGAGTATTTGGATATTGCTTAGAATTAAAAGTGACACTTGGCCCATTCCAGTTACCAAAAACTGGAGTCCATCTTAAATCATCAGCAATCTTTCCATCTACTTTTTTACCATCCACTGTTAAAGCAGTATCAACGCCATTGGCCTTGACGTAATTTCCAGTTTCTACATGTTCAATATATAAACTAAAATCAGTAACTGTAGGATTTTCTACAAAACGGAAAACTAGTGCCTCTTTTTCATCAGCAACACGCTTAATTTTATGAGCATCACCAATACTAAAATAATAATTTCTAGACGTATCTCTGATTGTTCCTAATTGTTCACCAATTTTTTTAATAATATATTCACAACAATCTTGACGTTTATCTGAATCAGCAAATAAGAAATCATTTTCACTTTCAGATCTCATTGGATAAACTGCATTCTCTTGTCCAACATAATTCATCTTAACTCTCACTTCATCAGCTTCTAACCCTGATTGATCAGAAACTTTGACAAATTGAAATAATTCAGCATTAGTTATCTTGCTGCCTTCTTCAATAAATTCTCCATTTACAGTTGTATGTGTTTGCCAGCCAATTTCTTTTACATTTAAAGCTAATTGACTTTTTACATCAACTAATGCATAAGTGCTTTCATCCTTAATATCTAATGCTTCATTAGCAGCATAAACAGGAGTTTGAGCAACCATTCCAACCATCATTGTTAATGTCAACAATGATACACTTAACTTTTTAAAAAGTTTCCTTTTCATTTATGTTCTTCCTTTCCTCATATTTGACAACCGCTATTATTTTCGACGCAAAGAAAAGTGGCCAATTCTTCTTTGTATCTAATCACAATATATATTTATGTATGCGGTTACATCTACATATAAAATATCACAAAATATTTTCTATGACTATGAGGAAGAAGTAAAATGTAACGGGTTACATTTTATGTAACAATTTCTATTTTTAATCAAATATTCCTACTTGAAAATTTAAGTGGTAAAGCCTTTTCTTCACTGTTTTGTAGTTCTCTTGTTACCCTTTCTAAGATATATAAAACTGGTACTTGAGTTGAAATATTATATGTTTGAGGTAATATCATATCCTTAACATAATAATAAATACTAAAATCCGCCATTTGATCAATTGTGGTACCAGCTTTATTTGTTATTGCTACAATTTTTATATTCTTAGCTTGATACATTTTTAATTGATCAATAATTTCCCTTGTTTCCCCACTTTCACTTAAGACAATCAATAATAAATTACGTCCATTATCAATTGGTGGAGGATAATAAGGATCTTCAATTCCATGACTAAAATAACCAATGTTAGAAAAATATCTTGCCCCATATTTTCCTAATAAACCACTTGTTCCAATTCCTAAAAAGAAAATAGAATCGGCTTTTTGTACATATTGAACAAATTTTTTAATCTTATTTTGAAATTCTTGACTCTTTGCATATTCAAAGAAATCAAGGATCATATCAATTTCATCATCAGTATGTGGTAATATCATTCCCTCATGAAACAACTTTAATTTTGTTTTAAATTCTACAAACCCCTGACAATTTAATTTCTGACAGAAACGAATCACTGTCGCAGTTGAAACATGTGCTTCATCTGCAATATCCCTCACACTCATCTTTATAACTTCTGGAATATTTTTTATTACATATTGATAGATATGTGTTTCTGTTTCATTAAGACTTGCAATTTGCTTATAAGTAAACAACAATTCACTCACTCCCTTCTTATCATTTTCTAAATAGTAGTCCCTCATCTTTTACCAATATTTCCATTTATTATTATACTAAAAAAGACAATAGATGGACACTTATAAAACAAAAAAATCTTACCTTATAATCATCAAAGTAGATAATTCTATAAAAAAGAATATAATAAATTTGGATTAAAAATATTATCTTGAAAGAAGTGATAAAATGATAATAGAAAAACTATTAGATGAAAAAAATTTAACTGAATCTGAAAAACAAATTGCTCATTATCTCTTAGAAAAATCCCATTATATTAATCAATTAACTTGTGAAGAACTAGGAAAAGTCAGTTTCACCTCGCAATCTTCAGTCAGTCGTTTATGTAAGAAATTAGGATTTATTACTTTTCGTGAATTTTTAACTAGTCTTATGATTGAAAGAAATGAATATTTTAAAACATTAAACTTTACGACCCCTCTTACTTCTCATCTTTATTCATCATATGAAGATACCCAAACTACCATTTCTTCTTTATATTTTGAAACAATGGTTAATACAAATCTTTTATTAGATAAAAATAAAGTCATTAGAATATGTAACCGTATTATGAGTGCTTCTTCTATTCATGTTTATGGAATTGGTTCTTCTAATACAATTGCTCAACAAATGGCCTTTCATTTACAATCTTTAGGTCTTAACTGTTCTTATCAAAATGGATTTAATATTGATTATATTGATAAACTTGATATTAAAAATAATGTTTCTATTCTGATTTCATTGACACCATTTAATAAAAGTATGATAAGAATAGCAGAAATTTTATCAAATCATCATACTTATACAGTTTCAATTACTAGTAAAGATGATAATAGCTTAGTGGACATATGTAGTGATAGTTTGGTATTTTCTACAAACAAGGATCATGAAGTTAATCCTATTGATAAAGTATTTGCGAGTGAATATATTATTGATTTAATATATGCTTTAATTTTATCTAGAAATGTTTCATAGAAAAAAGATTTCTCTTTATAGCTTCATTGTTATATTGAGAAATCTTCTTTTTTATTGTGCTTCATTGGCTTGTTTATTTTGATATCTTTCATAGATTAACAAAAATGGAATATAAATCAATGTTGCAACAACAATAACAATAATCTGTGAAATAGCTCCCATAATACTACCACCTGTTGCTAAGAATCCCATTAAAATTGGTGGCATTGTCCAAGGAACCTCTAGAACAATATATGGACAAAAATGAATATTAATCAATAACCAACCAATAAAAATACAAACAACTGGTGCTAAAATAAATGGAATACCTAGAATTGGATTTAAAACTAGTGGAATACCAAATGTCATTGTCTCATTAATATTAAATAATCCAGGAACAATTGATAAAGTTGCAATAGCACGGTTATCTTCACGTTTAGAGAAAATAAAGATAGCAATAATCAAACTTAAAGTAACTCCTGCTCCACCCCACTCAGCAAACATACTCATCATTGTTACATTCATCGTATAATAACCATGTGCTTTAATTTCAGGTGTTAAAGCAATTGTCTTTCCTTCTGTGAATAATGCAGTATTGGCATATAACATTGGACGGAAGATTGGTTCTTTAATAGCTGCTAACATATTGCTACCATGAATACCAACTAACCAGAATAATGAAATCAATACATACATAAACATAACAGCAATAATATTATCTCCAATAATATTTAACAATGGCTGTTGAATCACTGTCTTAATTAAATCATTGACATATTGACCAGTTATAGTCTGAACAATCCAACCAATAAGACCAACCACAACCAAAGTTAAAAATGTTGGAATCAAAACCTCAAAAGCTCTTGCAACACCAGGTGGAACTTGTTCAGGCATCTTAATTTTTAATGAATCCATCTTACGGAATGCATTATAAATTTCCAATGCCACAATTCCTACAATAAGTGCAGTAAATAAACCAGTGGCTCCTAAATAATCACCACTAAATCCTGTGAAAGTTCCAACCTTACTAAGATCAGTAACACCACTTTTCGTTAAAACATCTCCAATGGAAATAGCATCTCCAGCAGCATTCGTTAAGCTACTTGCTAAACCAGTTACCACATGTGCTGTTGGTGTAACAACACCCCAAGCAATAAAACCAAGTACTGCAGGGAAAGCCCCTGTTTCACCATTAGCTTCACCTATTTCTTGAGCAACTAGCATAACAATTCCTACAGAAATACAAGAAATTGTACAAAATGAAATAGCTGCAAATACAGTATTAATTGGTGCTAAAACCATAATAGGTTTAAAAAGGCCACCTAATCCTTGAGCATTTCCTTGAACAACTGTATCATTAACTAAAACATTTGTCCATAAAACACCAATAGCTCCAGAAATAGTTGCAGGCATAAAGTTTTGGAATGCATTTTTAATGGCACCTAAATATTTATTTTGACCAAACCATGCCCCAATACGACCTAGCCTATCAGCAAAAGTATCCATAAATCTTTCCTCCCTTATAATATTGATATCATCATTATATACCCCCTCATAGAGACATCAATATTCCTTGAAATTGTTGGTTTAGCCATGCAAAAAAGATGTCATTACTGACATCTTTCATGCTAGATATCATTCATAGAATGAATCATATCTTATATCTTCAATAAAATGATAAGGATAAGATGGTAGAATATTAAAATATCATAACTAGAAAATCAAAATAAATTTATATCTTTGTCAAAAATATTTTAAGGGTCTTATTTATAGACGACATTTGATTCACTATAAATCATGAAATATTCATATAACATTTCATCTTTTCATTGTATTGACAACAAATAATCATAAAAACTTCTTAATAAGAAGAATTCTCTCTAAAAATAGAGAGATTCTTCATGATTTAACTTGCTTGACTTGCTTGTTTATTTTGATAATTTTCATAAACCAATAAGAATGGAATATAAATTAATGTCGCAACAACAATAACAATAATCTGTGAAATAGCACCCATAATACTTCCTCCAGTTGCTAGGAATCCTAATAGAATTGGTGGCATTGTCCAAGGCACTTCTAGAACAATATACGGACAGAAATGAATTGTTACTAATAACCAACCAACAAAGATACAAACAACTGGTGCTAAAATAAATGGAATACCTAGAATAGGGTTCAATACTAGTGGAATACCAAATGTTACTGTCTCATTAATATTAAATAATCCAGGAACAATTGATAAAGTTGCAATAGCACGGTTATCTTCACGTTTAGAGAAGATAAAGATAGCAATTACTAAACCTAAAGTAACTCCAGAACCTCCCCACTCAGCAAACATCTGCATCATCGTTAAGTTCATTGTGTAATATCCATGTGCTTTAATTTCAGGTGTCAAAGCAATTGTCTTTCCTTCTGTGAATAATGCAGTATTGGCATATAACATTGGACGGAAGATTGGTTCCTTAACAGCAGATAACATGTTATTACCATGAATACCAACTAACCAGAATAATGAAATCAAAACATACATAAACATAACAGCAACAATGTTATCTCCAATAATATTTAACAATGGTTGTTGAATTGCTGTCTTAATTAAATCATTAACATATTGACCACTTGTAATTTGAACAAGCCAACCAATAAGACCAACCACAACCAAAGTTAAAAATGTTGGAATTAAAACCTCAAATGCACGAGATACACCAGGTGGAACTTGTTCAGGCATCTTGATTTTTAATGAATCCATCTTACGGAATGCATTATAAATTTCCAATGCTACAATTCCTACAATAAGTGCTGTAAACAAACCAGTAGCTCCTAAATAATCAGCACCAAATCCAGTGAAAGTACCAACTTTACTAAGATCAGCAACACCACCCTTTGTTAAAACATCACCAATAGCAATTGCATTACCTGCACTATCAGTTAAACTACTCGCTAAAGTCGTTACTGCATGTGCAGTTGGTGTAACAACACCCCAAGCAATAAAGCCAAGTACTGCAGGGAAAGCCCCTGTTTCACCATTAGCTTCACCTATTTCTTGGGCTACTAACATGACAACTCCTACAGAAATACAGGAAATTGTACAAAATGAAATTGCAGCGAATACAGTATTGATTGGTGCTAAAACCATAATTGGTTTAAAGATACCACCTAATCCTTGGGCATTTCCTTGAACAACCGTATCATTAACTAAAACGTTTGTCCATAAAACACCGACTGCTCCTGCAATTGTCGCAGGCATAAAGTTTTGGAATGCATTTTTAATGGCACCTAAATATTTGTTTTGACCAAACCATGCACCTATTCGCCCTAGCCTATCAGCAAAAGTATCCATATTTTTTCCTCCCTTATAATATTGATACGATTATTATATACCCTTGCTAATAGACATCAATATTGTCACACCCTCTTAGCTACTCCATGCAAAAAAAGATGCCATTACTGGCATCTTTTGAATGATTTCATTCAATTGCAAATATATTGATATCATTTTATTCAACTAAATTAGCTTGTTTATTTTGATATCTTTCATAGAATATTAAGAATGGTGTATAAATAAATATACAAGTAACAAAACTAATTAATTGTGTAATAGCTCCAGTTATACTTCCACCAGTTGCAATAAAACCAAATAAGAGTGGTGGCGTTGTCCAAGGTGCTTCAATAACTATTGGATGACAGAATCCAATAGTTATTAAGAAATAACCAACCAAAAGACTAGCTAGTGGAGCTAGAATAAATGGAATACCTAAAATAGGATTTAAAACCATTGGAATTCCAAATACCACAGTTTCATTAATGTTAAATAAACCTGGTACAAGAGATAATGAAGCAATTGCACGATTGTCCTCTCTTTTTCCAAAAATCATAATAGCAGCTACTAGTGCCCCAGTAATTCCTGAACCAGTCATTTCTCCAAACATTTGTAAGAAAGTTACGTTAATTGTATGATATCCTGATTTAGCACCTTCTTGAAACATTGTCATATTAGCAATAAGTAATGGTCTAAAGAATGGATCTTTAACAGCTGAAATCATATTTGCACCATGAATTCCAACTAACCAGAATAATGAAACAAGTAAATATAAAAATAAAACAGCTATAATATTCTCTCCAACAACTTTCATTAATGGACCTTGAATATAAGTACTAATTAAATCATTCAAATATAAGCCAGTACCCAAATAAATGAAATGTCCAATAGCACCCACAATAACTAACATAATACAAGCTGGAATTAATACCTCAAAAGCACGCATAACTCCAGGTGGAACTTGTTCTGGCATCTTGATTTTCAAAGCGTCTTGTTTTCTTAAAAAGCCAAATATTTCCATTGCTACAATACCCACAATCAAAGCTGTAAAGAGTCCTGTAGCTCCTAAATAATTTGAACCAATTCCTGTAAAATTTGTAATTGCTTCACTACCTGATGGTAAAACAGCTCCATTAGCAATTGTTGTTCCTTCACTCCCTACTTTTTCCCAAAAATAGAAATTTGTAGGTGTAACAACAAGCCATGAAATAAAAGATAAGACCACTGGAAAAGCTCCAGTTTCACCATTAGCTGTAGCAATTTCATGTCCTACAAGCATAACAATACCTACAGAAATACATGAAATTGTTGCAAAGTTAATAGCATTGAAAATTGGATTAAGAAATTCTAATCCCATAATTGGTGACCATATTTGTCCAAGTCCTGTATCTGCATTAACAATAACATTAGACCATAAAACACCAATTGCTCCAGCAATTGTTGCTGGCATAAAATTTTGGAAAGCATTTTTAATGGCACCTAAATATTTATTTTGGCCACACCATGCTCCAATTCGCCCTAGCTTATCAGCAAAAGCATCCATATGTTTTCTCCTCTTTCAATATGTTCTCTTACATTATATCGTTCATATATTTGATATCAATTGCTGATTAAGTGGTTGGTTTTTTTATGCTGTATTTATATTTTTATAAATTTTTATTTGACAATAACTAATCAAAAGTAAAATAATATCTTTTATTTTTATATTAATGATGATAATGATATTGATTTTTTTATTACAGATCGAAGATATCTATTACAAAATTTTGAATACAACTATTCAATAAAATAAAAACTCATTGTTATTTAAACTAATTTTATTAAAATAGATATTGTCCATAAATTCCTAACTTATAATATTTTTGACAAACTAAACTTATGGACAAAGGCTCAAATGCGTCCATTTGGGCCTTTCTTATATAAAAAGAGCTGACAAACTATGATTACTCACAAGTTCATCGACTCTGTATCTAACGTGTCTAACTCGTTAATAATTGTTACTTGTTAATTCTTTTTAATCAATATTTCCTTCCTGCATTTCGAACAATAGAGAGGATAATTTATCACAACAATATCCTCTCTTATTCTATCATGGGTCTTACCTTTGTAATATAAGCAGATTATCCATTGGTTCTCCATCGTTATCTTTCTTGTTATTTAACCTTTTTCTTTGAGATATCAGAACAATCCTGGTTTTTTTTGAATTGATATTCTAAAATGTGTTCAAAATCATTATTTAGAACATAGCAAACATTGTTTTCGCTAACCGAATATACAAAAGAGACTCTTGTCGCCCAAATTCCTTCTTGTTTTACGGATTTTAATATGTGGAAGGCTTCAACAACTGAAAAGTTATCTCCACATTTTTTAAGCTGTTCGTCAGCTCTTTCAAATCTATCATCACCAGGTACGATATAAGGTTTTGTTATTTCAGGTCTTAATACAGAATAATTAGTAATAAGTGAATATCGTGTCTGTTCTAATCGGTATCCTAATCCTGGCTCAATAATAAGTACACGCCCATACTTATCCGAAAGCATAGCTTGCATCGTGGCATCAGGAGCATATACAATCTTATTGTTTTTCACTATATTAAGTGCATCATCAAGCGTAATCGCACCTTTAATAAAACTTTCGGTCAGTTCTGAAATAGTACAGCATTTTTTGTTAGCAATATATTTCCCATTCTCATTCCCATTTACATAGAGCAATGTACCAACATTTCCATTTTTATTTATTCCATGAAAGGAGTGATAATTGCCATCTGGCATTTTAATACCAATGTAAAATCTATCTTTTTCTCTAATAACGGTATGTGTCCAAACTGTAAGATCTATATCAAAATTAAATCCTACAATGGTATCATTTCCATTATGAACAAATCTTGTACACATAATTATATCCTCCTAATTCGTTCGATATTTCCGGATTGTATTGATTTAATATTCTGAGAAATTTTTTCTTCTGACCAATTCCACCATTTCAATTTAAGTAATTCTGTAATGGTTTCATCATTAAACCGTTTTTTGATAGGCTTTGCTGGTACTCCTCCCACAACGGTATAAGGCGGTACATCTTTCGTAACGACAGCACGAGCACCTATAACTGCACCATCACCAATTGTAACACCTGCCAAAATAACCGCTTCATAACCAATCCATACATCATTGCCGACAACAATATCTCCTTTGTTATCCCACGCATCCATGACATTTGTTTTCTCAAGTTCCCACTCATCGAAAAACAAGGGAAACGGATATGTGGATAAAGAAGCCATTGTATGATTTGCACTATTAAAAAGAAATTTTGCACCGCAAGCAATCGAACAAAACTTTCCTATAAAGAGTTTATCGTGGTTAATCGGATAGTGATAAAGAACATTGTTCTTTTCAAAATTTGTAGGGTCATTCACAAAGTCGTTATACATGGTATAATCTCCCACGGTAATGCTTGAATTGGTAATTGCATTTTTTAAATAAATAGTCTGCATATCACCTGTTCGTGGATATAAAATTTTAGTGTTCGTCATTTTTGTAATCCTCCTGTTGAAAATACTATATTATAATTTTACGCATCAACAAAACTATTCTCAATACACCAAACAATACAGAAACAATTAGTAGAAAAAAGAGCTACTTTTTCAGCAGCTCTTCATAATCATTTCTGATATATTATTTTCCTTATGGCATATACCGAAAGATAATATTCCTCCGCAAGTTCCTCAATCGAAACACCATTTTTATATTTCTTTATGATGATTTCATTTCGTTCATAAAGTTCTTTTCGATAACCAGACAATTCTCCCCAAGATTTATGTTGTTCGTCCTTAGCAGGTATATAGATATAACCAGCTTGCACATATTCTTGCAATTCTTCGATCAATGCGTCAGGCAGAATTGTATTTGCATTAATGTATTTCATATGCAGGCTTCCTCCTTGATTGATAAAGTCAAGTAGCAAAGCCAGCAACATTATATTAGCGACTTATATTTACTCCATGCAAATGTCGCTCATTATACTGGCTTTGCATGGAGCCATACTTTATTTTTCCTTTTCTTATTGATACACATAATATTTCACCACCAATATAAATGAATCATCCTTTAATCAAGTATAGCATTAAATTTTGAATGCTTCAAGTTCTTATAAAAGGGCTCAGCACTACAGATTAAATTTTCTTTTCCAAGCTTTTTCATCATACATCTCTTTTTACATTTAACTATGATTTTAAAGCACATAAAAATCTTATTTTTTTAAAATTCATCATTTGTCTATATGTTCTATAATATCAGCATGGGACAACCAGTTTTATATCAGTTCCACTTAGAAGCATTTCTAAGTTTTTTTTATTTCCTCACCAAGTTGTCTTATTGTCTCAAATCTTGATTTTTTTGATAATGCTCCACCAACTTTATAATCAGCTGTGATATGAGGACTATCGCAAGATGGACCTTCACTGCATTTTCATCATAGCTGAATGCATGTTTCAAATAATGTCCATGATTTTTAAGATCATTAGAACTTTTGTTTTCTATTTTCCATCTTGTCTTTCCCATTTGTCCTATATTCAACACCGTTATAAATACATACATTTGGTGGGTCTCTTGATTTCAATTTTCACATTCACATACTCATATGAAAAAACTCTTAACCTTAAGACTGATGATATCAAGGATTTTTCTTACACCAGTTATTACATTTAGTAAATAGTTATTCAAAGCACATTTATCCCAAGTGAATAGAAAACCTATATAACAAAAAAACTATTCATAAGTTTTATTTATGAATAGTTATTTATTATTATAAACCTTTTTCAGTTAATTCTCTTGCTACATCATCTTTGATTGTAACACCTTCTGCTTCTAGTTCTGCAATCTTTTTAGCAAATTGTGGTAAGTATTTCTTATGTGCTATTAACAACTCATCTAATACACGTTTTGCATTTGTTCCAGCAGGAATTTGTGGATTTAAGATAAATGCTTGTAATGCCATTCCATAATCTCCTGTAACTGCTGCTGCTTCTACACAGTGTTCCATGTTCTTCATGCATTGTAACCATCCTTTTTCAGCTGGTTGTAATTCTCCAAAAGCTATGGCTTTTGCCCCTGTTGCTCCAATGTATGCTGAAACTTCTACGGCACAGTCTGCTGGTAAATCTGGGACTGCTCCATTATTCTTTGTTGTAACGACGATGTGTCTATTGGCATTTGAATAGATTGATGCGATTGTTTCACATGCTGCATCTGAGTAATGTGCTCCTCCACGTTTTGCCAATTGTTCTGGTTTATGATCTAGGTTTGGATCTTTATATAATTCAAACAATTCTGCTTCTGTTTGTTTTACTTGTTGTCCACGTGTTCCTTTTTCTGGATCATTGAATTCTTCCAATCCATGTGCCAACATTTCTTGTTGACGATAGTAGTATCTATGATATCCACATGGAATCATCTTCATTGTATCTAATTGTTCTTTGAAGAATGGTACGTCAGCGATATTAGCTGGTAGCCCTCCATCTTTTCCTTCATACATTGCATCAATGATATCTTGAGTCACTTCATTTCCATGTTCATCATAGACTTTATGCCAGTGGAAATGGTTTAATCCAGCAAACTTATAAGTTAATTGATCTAATGTCTTTCCAATTGTTTCTGGTTCTTTCATCATAGCTCCAACTGGTACGTTACATAATCCAATCACTTTTTCCCACTTACCATATTTCATGACTGCTTCGGTTACCATTCCACTTGGATTTGTGAAGTTGATTAACCATGCATTTGGACATAATTCTTTCATATCTTCTACGATACTTAAGATTACTGGGATTGTTCTGAATGCCTTGAAGATTCCTCCGGCACCATTTGTTTCTTGTCCTAGCATTCCATAAGAGAATGGGATTCTTTCATCTTTGATACGAGCATTTAATAACCCAACTCTGAATTGAGTTGTAACGAAGTCTGCATCTTTTAATGCTTCTCTACGATCTAAAGTTAAGTGAACTTTAACATCATATGGAGATGCATCCCACATACGTTGAGCCATTGCCCCAACGATTTCCATTTTTTCTTTTCCGTCCTCAATATCTACTAACCAGATTTCTCTGATTGGAAGTTCATCATATCTTTTGATAAATCCTTCCATTAATTCTGGAGTATAACTACTTCCTCCACCAATTGTTACAATTTTTACAGGTTTCTTTTCCATTGAATTCGTCCTCCTTGTTTTTTACATCTACAGTATAAAGCCTTGATTAAAAAATTGCACATTATTTTCATCAATTGAAAATATTTTTAAAACGTTAACTTATATAATCATCATATCCATTTAAAATGACTTATAATCAAAAAATAAAAAGATAGTCACTGCTATCTTTTAATATCGGATCTTCCATTTTCCATAAAATCAATAATTTGTTCTCGACTAACAATAGGACTATCACCATATGTTGTATGCGCTAAAACACCACTAACAGTCGCATAATCAACCAATTTAGCACTTGGCATATTATGAAGATAACCATAAATAGCCCCTGCTGCAAAGCCATCTCCTCCACCAACACGATCATAAACAGTTAATGAATATTCTTGACTCATGGTAAAAACATCTTTTGACATCATATAACCAGATAATGTTTCATCTTGACGAATCGTTCCTAAGATAGCTTCAATATGATAATCATGACACATTTGTTTGAGTAGCAATTCTAATTGTTGTTTCAAAGGGAGGTTATGATCAACATTCATTTCTAACAAAAGTGTCGCATCTTTATATCCAGCAAATACAATATCAGCTAACTGTAACATATCTTCATAAATACTTTTCACATTTTTTCTTTCATTTTCATTCCATAAACTTGGTCTAAAGTTACAATCAAAAATAACTTTGATGCCTCTACGTTTCGCCTCTTTTGCAAGTTTAAAAGCAACTTCTCTAACATTATTATTCATTGCTAATGAAATACCACAAATATGAAGTGCATCTTGACCATCTAAACAAGATAAATCATAATCTGATAGTTGACTATGTCCAAAAGAACTATCCTTTCGATTCAAATAAGTCACTTGGCTCGCACGATTTCCAATCCCTTTTTCTAAAAAATAGATTCCTATATGATTATCTCCATAGACAATATAGTGATCATTGATACCAAGCTTACGAATATTAGCACTGGCCGCTTTGCCTACTGCATTATCAGGTAATCTTGTTAAAAGTGAAACATCTTCACCCATTTGATATAACCCTGATAAAATATTAACGCCTGTTCCAGTAAACAAAAATTCTAATTCATTGACTTGAGTTAACGTTTTATAGTCCGATGGCATCATGCGCATCATAACTTCTCCAAATGCTAATATCTTCATTATCTTCACCTACTTTGTTAATTCTTTCATGATTTCATATAATTTTTTAACATCTTCTTTACGTGTTTGTTTTGTTTCTTTATCAATAATTGATGAATAAACATGAGGAATAACTTTTTTTACTCCTGCATTTAAAGCAATTTCACAAATTTCTTTAAAGTTATCTAAATCAATTCCACCAGTTGGTTCTAACATAAAATCTTGTCTAACACAAGCAAGACAAACTTCTTTATATTCCTCTTTTGTTGACAAACCCTTCATTGGGAAGAATTTAACTGATGAACATCCCATATCTTTTAACATCATAATTGCTGTATCCACTGGCACAATCGCATCTTGTCCTTCACTACTTAATGGACCTGTCGAAATCTTAACCATTCCAACTGTTCCAGTTGGTGAAATTAATCCATTAACCACTGTATCATTTTGTCCAAGTAATGCACGAGTTGTTCCAACTCCTGTAAAAACTTGATTCACATGACGTGGTTGAATATATTTTGAAATTTCACTTACCATTTGTGATTGTTTAGGATCCCCTGCTCCTAAACCAACAGAAATACAATTATCAGTAATAGCAGCATATTTTAACATATCTTCAATTGCTGATGCATTATCAGGATAGTTTTTAGATAATAATCCTAATAAAATATGTCCTTCTGTTATATCATATAATGCTTTTGCATTTTCTAAACTATTTGTTAAAACATTTAAACAAATACGATCATTTAAATAATTTGGTTTCTTTTCCATTCTATGCCTCCAAAATTTCTTGAATACGATGATAAATAATCATCAATTCCTCATCATCAACATCTCTTATATCAATTTCTATTTGTCCAAGATTTGCTTTATAATCACGTGTATAAATATGCACTTCACCCGTTTTTAAACTTTGTGCAATCTTCTTTGCATCTTGATGAGTAAAGGTAATTTCACTTCTTATAATTGGTCTACCAGCACCATCTTGTACACACTTAGCTTGTACACCATCTAATTGATTTAACAAATGATTAAACTCTTTAAGTCGATCTTTTTGTTGTTCAATTGTTAATTGTGGTTGATTCATATATTCTTCAATCGCATAAGTAAGTCCAATAATGTTTTCCTTACCAACTTTCATGATTCTTCCAATTCCAGCATATTGTTTCTTGATCAGATCAATATAACTTTTCTTACCTACAATCAATCCAGAAGTTGGACCACATAATGCTTTTGTTCCACTATAAATAACACATTCAGCCCCCATTTGATAATATTTCTTTAAATCACCTTCAGCTGCTGCATCAACAATAACCGGTAAATCATAGGCATGGGCTAAGTCAATGAATTCTTGAACATCAGGCATTCCTTTTTGGACACAATGATGTGACTTAATATATAATAAAGCCACTGTATTTTCATTAATACAAGCTTTAATACTATCTAATGTACATTCATTGGCATAACCTGCTTCAACAACTTTAGCTCCACCTAAACGCATTGTCACCTCAACTGCTGTTCCATAATTCACATTATGTCCTTTACAAATCACAACTTCACGTTTATTGTTTGTCGGATCATAAAGATTCATAATCTTTTGATAGTTATCTTGGCAGATGGCTGCGCCAATCGCTTGAGCAATTCCTCCAGAAGCACTATTAACAATATAGCTGCTTTCAACATCTAACAAATTCGCAATATATTCACCAGTTTTATCTAATAAATCTTTGACTTCAAAGAAGTTACCAGCGCCTATTCCACATTGTTCAATGACTTTATCTTGAACACGTGAACCACCTAATATAGTCATTTTTCCTGAAGCATTAATCACACGACTCACATGATATTTTGAATAAATATTCATTACTCTTCCTCCCCAATTGTATAGATTTCATTTTTTACAATTGTATGTGTTGGAATAATTTGTTGATGTGATATCACTTCATGTTTCATTGAATCAACTAATTTCACATCTTGATCAACAACTTTAAAAACTGTAAAATCAGCAATTTTTCCAACCTCTATATCACCTAAATTTAATAAATTCAAAGCCTTTGCTGCATTATGAGTCACACAATTTATAACTTTATCCAATGAATAACCTACATATAACATCTTATTCATAGTTGTCACTAGACTATAAACAGGACCATTTAATCTATTTCTAAAATAAATATCACTACTAATTGTATTGACTTCAATACCTTGTTCAAAAGCTTTTGATGCAACTTCAAATGAAAAACTATCACTACCATGTCCTAAATCAAGAAGAATACCTTTTTTCTTAGCTTGATATACACAATCTTTAATTTGATGATTCTTCAAAATCCCATTATCTTTAGGATTAAAAATATGCGTTATCATATCTTTAGCATCTAACATATTAACAACATCTTCTAATAAACTTGGTGCTGTTCCAATATGCACCATTAATGGTAAATGAACTTGCTTTTGCATTTCTTTCGCAAATACTAATGGTTGATTTCCAGAATCGCCTAATACACTCTTAGACATTCTAGCTTTCAAACCAACAATAAAATCAGGATATTTTTGATATGCTTTGATAATCGCATTCTTATCTAAACGAGATAAATCAGATAACTCATTTTGTGCACAAATTCCTGTACAAGAAATATTCAATAAAGAGAATACTCTAGTTTTTGCCTTTTGGGCTTGTTGATATAATTCATCAATTGTATCACTGCCTGCAGTCCCAGCATCTACTACCGTACAAACACCATGAGGATAGCCAATTAAATCAGGCTTATCCCCATAGATTTCAAATTTGTCAAAACAATGGGTATGGATATCAATCCACCCTGCACTCACATAATCATCTTGAAAATCAAGGATTTCATAGTTTGATTCAATATGTGGAGCCACTTCTTTAATGATTCCATTCTCAACTAAAATATCAATTCTCTTTCCATTGACTAATTTTGCTTGTTTGATTACATAATTTTTCACATTCATCATTTCTCTTTCAATTTAAATTTTGTCCATGCATCTACAAAATCAAGTAAAAATAATTCTTCATCAACAACTTTTCCCACTTTATTCTTACGTTCATCATAACATTCTTCTAAGATAATTTGAAGTTCTCCTTTATATTTCCCAAAATTATTATTCCCGATCACAACATCTCCACATTGAAAAGTCTGCATATGATCATGAAGTGGTATATCACTTTGAGTATGTTTCTTTCTCACTTCAGTTGAACGCACTGCTTGTTTAGTCATATCACCACGTCTAAAATGTTGTTCATTGAACATAATATCTTTTTCAATCGTTGATGAATCTGTTAAAACTTCAACACTTAACTCTAATTGATAACGATTGACTTTTGATAAAGCTTCTAATTCTTCACGTGATGCATAAGCATTTCCAATAATCACATCATCAATTAAATTTGTTGCAAATAAATGTTTGGCTTGTACATCAATGGGTAAATCTCTATGCATTTCTAATGTACATAATCCATCATTGATTGACCAAGGACCAAGGGTTGCACTATGAGAATTTATAAAAGCAGCTGTTCTAATACCATGTTTTTTAAAACGTGATGAACACTTGACAAAGAAATCATAATCTAAACCTGTTCCTTTTTGAGGATAGAAGTTATGACATCCATATAAAAATGGAGCATTAGGCTGATATGTCAAAATGTTATCTAAGTAAGCAACATTATTTGACATATTGATTTCAATCGCTAATTCATAAGGATTAAATGTTAACATAGCTTCTTTGGCTCCATCAAACCCAACATCTAAACGAATCCCAGTGGCTCCCATATCATGAAAGAAACTTAAATCATCATATGAAATTCCTAGTTGATCAAAGACTGCTGGAGCAACATCCAAAATAACTTCATATCCTAAATCAGTCGCATATTCAATTATCTCTTTAAATTCACGAACAATATCTTCTTTTGGTTTATTAACTGACAATAAACAAGTAAAGACTCTTGTAAAACCATATTCACTGGCTAACTTTAAATAAGCTTTATCTTTTTCTACAGTACTGTGTTCAGGATAGATAGATATCCCTAATGACCTTTTCATGCTTCCACCTCCCCAGGAATCTTACGATGACGATTATAAATATTGAAATAACTTGCCATAATGACACTTCCATAAACAAGAATAATAAAACATTGTGGGAATAAAACAACAACAGTTAATAAGATGAACATATATAACATAATATAAAGAATCATTTTTAATAATCTGGTTTGAACTTGATGCTTTTGATAATATTTTTCACTCAATAATGTTGTAATAAAGAAACAAGCTAATATACCAATAAATGTTGAGATTTGAATCATTTTACTTTACCAAAGACAATGTCTTTCCTTTCTATGCTTTTTCTAAAGATGCTTCTTCTTTTTCTAATTGTTGTTTTTCAAACATTTTAAAGAATGGATAATAAATAACCAATGCAATAATAAAGTTAATAATAACTAAGACACCAGCCATAATTGACCAATCTGTTGACATGACTGCTGCTAATGGTGCTGGTAAAGTAAATGGCAATTTGGCCATCATTAATGGAACTAAACCAGAAACTGTAAATAAATAAGAAACAATTGTCATAATGATTGGTGCGACAATAAATGGAATTGCTAAGATTGGATTCATAACAATTGGTGCACCAAAGATAACTGGTTCATTAATATTAAAGATACCAGGAATTAAACATAATCTACCTAAACTCTTAATATATTGAGATTTAGATCTTAAGAATAAACATACCAATGCAAGTGTTGCTCCTGCACCACCAATCCATACAAACCATTGTAAGAATTGTTCAGTAAAGATATTTGGTAATTGGCTAGCTGCTGTTCCGGCAGCAAAGATTTCCATATTTTCAGCAATTGTCATATCCCAAATTGGTCTAATAACTGGTGACATGATAGCTGGACCATGAATCCCAAGTACCCAGAAGAAAGTAATTAATGTAACTGTAATCAATCCACCAATTAAACTGTTACCAGATAAAGTATCTTTTAATGGCATTAACAAATTACTTAATGTTGCACTAATATCAAAATTAAAGACATAACGAATAACCCAGAATAAAAGAATAACAACTGCTGCTGGAATTAAAGCACTAAATGAATTAGCAACTTCAGGTGGTACTCCATCAGGCATTTTAATCACAATATTCTTTTCTTTACATAAACGATAAATTTCTACAGCAACCAATGATGCGACGATAGCTCCAAACAAAGAACTTGCACTTAATGCACCAATTGATAAATATCTTCCATCTGCAATAACTTCTGGCATACCAGCAGTCACTTTTACTGGAACAACTGTTGAAACCAAGAAAGCAACAGTCGCTAACATACCACAACCTAATTGATCAAGTTTGTAATATCTAGCAAGTGAAGCTCCAATTCCATAAGCTGCATATAATGCTAAGATCCCTACAGTAAAACGAAATGGAACATCAATAATGTTAAGATATGGGGCAATAAATTCTGAATAACCATCAATTGGAATATTCAATAGGATACAAAAGAAAGACCCTACAATCGTTAACGGTAAAGTTGCGACAACCCCTTGTCTTACCGCTTGCATATGACGCTGCCCACTAATCTTAAGCGCCACAGGCATCAATTTTTCTTCAATCATTTTCATAAACTTTTCCATACTATTTCTCCTCGCCTATTTTGTTTACGTATACACTATAACATTATAATGTTTATTTGTAAAGATTATAATGTTATATTTTTTATAATTTTTACCATTTTTATATTTTTCTATGTTATAATAGGTTTACTTAAGTGAAAGGAAGATATATTTATGAACGAAAAAGTCCCTTTATATTATTCAATTATGGAAGTGATTAAAGATTCTATTATTAATGGAATCTACCCAATTGGTTCATTTTTACCTACTGAAACTGAACTTGAACAGCAATTTAAAGTCAGTAAAATAACAATTCGAAAAGCTATTGAATTATTAGAGAATGATGGTTATGTTACAAAAAAAAGTGGTAAAGGTACCACAGTGATTAGTAATAGTATATTTAATAAATTATCTAATGGACAATCATTTTCATCAATCTTAAATCAACAAGGTTATCAAGTGACTAAAGAAAATACTGAATTTGAATATATCACACTCAATCCTCAAGATGATTTATTCCAATATTATGGACGACAATGTTTAAAGATTAGTCGTTGTTATTACTTGGATGGAGAACCATATATTCATTTTACACATTATCTCCCTGGTGATATTCAAGTTCCTGATCAACAAAAACTGAATGATTTTTCTTTATATATGTATCTTTATCAACATAATCATTCGGTTGCTGATTTTAACGATGATTTCTTTGTAGAATTTCCACCCCTTGATATTTTAAAGGCTTTACATTTAGAAAATGGTCCAGTTTTAGGTAGAAAGAGAATCTCTCATGATATTTATGGAAAAGTCGTTGAAGTCTCTCATGCCCGTTATAATACGCGCATTCACAATTATCAAATCCAATACAAAATCTAAAAACAGTTTAACTGTTTTTATTTTTTTATAGACTTCGTTTTCTTATTATGATAGATTATTTTTACAAAAAAGCGGGAGGAATGAAACATGAAGAATATGACTGTTGGAAAACCAATGAAATTGATTTTCTTATTTGCCATGCCATTGATGTTAGGAAATATTTTACAACAACTTTATACCCTTGTTGATACAATGATTGTTGGACAGTTTTTAGGGGTTGATGCTTTAGCAAGTTTAGGAGCTGCAGACTGGATTAACTGGGCTATGTTAGGCATTGTCATGGGTTTTACTCAAGGTTTTTCTATTCGTATTTCTTATGCTTATGGTGCTCAAGATTTTAAACGTATGGAAAAAATTATGGCAATGATTTTAATAGCTTGTTTTGTTTTAGGAATTATATTAACAATTGGTGTTCAAGTTATTATTACTCCATTACTTCATTTACTCAAAACACCGGATAATATTATAGAAGGTTCTATAACTTATTTAAGAGTTATGTCAGCTGGAGTATTGATTGTTATGTTCTATAACTGTTTTTCATGTATTTTAAGAGCATTAGGAAATAGTCATACACCATTGATTGCTATGGTGAGTGCAGCTATTATCAATATTATTTTAGATTTATTATTTGTTTGTGTTTTTCATTTTGGGATTGCTGGTGCTGCCATTGCAACTTTGATTGCGCAAATGGCTGCCGCTTTGTATTGTTATGATGTTTTAAAAAAAGAACTTCCTTTTACAATTCATAAAGAAAGTTTTTCTTTTGATTATCCAACAATGAAAGGACTCATTCAAATTGGCACACCTTTAGCTTTTCAAAATGCCATTATTTCTGCTGGAGGTATCGTTGTTCAATCCGTTGTGAATAGTTTTGGTTTCTTATTTGTTGCTGGTTTTACAGCAACCAATAAACTTTATGGATTATTAGAAGTTGCTGCTATATCATTTGGTTATGCAATTACAACTTTCAATAGTCAAAACTTAGGAGCTAAACAATATGAACGTATGAAACATGGTGTTTTTCAAGCCAATTTATTATCCCTTACGACTTCTTTAATTATCTCTATTATGATGTTAATTTTTGGTAAATCCATCTTATTACTCTTTATTTCTGGTAGTGTTCATCAAATCGAAGTTGTCCTTTCTATTGCTTTTCGTTACTTATCAATTATGGCTATATGTCTCCCTATTCTTTATGTCTTACATACTTATCGAAGTGCTTTACAAGGCATGGAAAATACATTTATTCCAATGTTATCAGGAATTGTTGAATTAATCATGCGAATTGGTATTGCTTTATTTCTTCCTTTATTTATTGGACAAGATGGTATTTATTATGCAGAAGTATTTGCCTGGAGTGGGGCTGCCATCTTACTTTATATCAGTTATCGTGTGAAAATAAAAGCTTATTTCAAATAAACCCAAAAGCGTATTTCATCTTTTGGGTTTATTTTTTACTTTTTATTCTTTTGTGCATAATATTTACGAACTAAAACTTGTGTTTTTCGAATATGTTTTTGAATTGTTTCTTTAGCTTGTTCCTTATCCCCAGCCATGATTGCATGTAAGATTGCTCGGTGTTCTTTTAAAGCTGTTTCTAATCTTTCTGGTTGAGTAATAGAGTGACGACTTGTTACTGAAACATAATAGTGAACATCTTTTAATAATTGTTCAAAGTATTGTGATTGAGTTGCCTGATAAATAGTTTCATGATAAAGAATATTTAAATCATTAATTTTATCCTGTTCATTTTTACCTGTATAAAATTCCATTAATTCAAAAACATCTTTAATCTTAGCAAGATGAACTTCATCCATGCGATCAATGGCTAATTGAATAGCAAGCCCTTCTAAAGCCAAACGAATTTCAAACATATCATCAATATCTCTTGGTGAAAAACCTTTTACATAAACACCTTTGTTAGGAATACTTTCAACCAAACCTTCTAATTCTAATTGTTTTAAAGCTTCTCTAATAGGTGTTCTACTTATTTTCAACTCATTAGCTAAAGCTAATTCATTTAATTTTTGTCCATGTTCATATTCATCATTTAAAATACGATCCCTTAAAATATCAAAAATCTTATTTCCCAATGAACCATGTGTTACTTGATCAAACAGACTATGAGATGGCATGCGACTTTCCTCCTATAATTTTTCAATAATCGCTTGGGTAAATGCACTGGTTGATGCTGTTCCACCAATATCTGGTGTAATCGTATGACCTTCTTCTACAACTGCAGCTAAAGCATTTCTCAAACGATTTGCTTCTTCTAATTTTCCCAAATCTTCCAACATTAATGCAAAAGCTAATAATAAAGCACTTGGATTAGCAATATTCTTTCCCGCTATATCTGGAGCACTTCCATGAACGGCTTCATATATACGATATTCATCACCAATATTTCCACTTGGTGCAAAACCTAATCCTCCAATTAATCCAGCACATAAATCAGAAACAATATCTCCATATAAATTAGGAGCAACCAAAACATCAAATGTTTCGGGTCTTAAAACAAGTTGCATACACATATTATCCACAATGACTTCTTGAGCTTCAATTTCTGGATAACATTTTGCTACATCTCTAAAAGCTTCTAAAAAGAGTCCATCTGTATATTTCATAATGTTAGCTTTATGAATAGCTGTTACTTTATGTCTGTTGTTTATTTTAGCATATTCAAAGGCATAACGGCAAATCTTTTCGCTTGCTTCACGTGTAATTAATTTCACACCATTTGCCATATTATCATTAATCATATATTCAATGCCTTTATACAAATCTTCAGTATTTTCTCTAATCATAACCAAATCAATATTTTCATATTTAGAATTGATTCCCTTAAATGAACGGATTGGTCTAACATTGGCATAAGTTTCAAATTGTTGTCTTAATGCGACATTGACACTTCTAAATCCTGTTCCAATTGGTGTTGCTGTTGGACCTTTTAATGCCCATTTGTATTCTTTGATGGCATCTACCAATCCTGGTTCAAAAACTTCTTTTGTTTTGGCAGCGTATTCTGCCCCAGCACGATATGTGACCCATTCAATATCAAGTTTCATTGCCTGGGTAATATTTTCGACACTCTTAGCGATTTCTGGACCAATTCCATCCCCTGGTATTAATACAGCTTTCATTAAAAATCTCCCCCTAACTCTTTAATAGCATTTAACAAACCACCTTGTAGAATCATGACTTTTTCTCTTGGTGCTAATGTTAATTTGGCTGTAATTGTTTCATTTGTTGTTTGATTTTTCACAACAACATCTTTTCCTTGTTCTACGGCTTCTTTAACATTTAATAAAATATATTCATCTTGATCATTAAAGAAATCGTAGCCTTGTTGATCAATAACCAATGGTAAAATCCCATTATTAATTAAGTTTGATCTATGAATTCTGGCAAAAGATAATGCAAAGATTGCTTTAATCTTTAAATAATTAGGAACTAAAGCCGCATGTTCACGAGAAGACCCTTGTCCATAATTATCTCCTCCAACAATAAATCCACCACCATTTTCAATTGCACGATTATAGAATTGATCATCAACTTTACAGAAAGAGAATTTTGCTAAATGTGGCACATTTGAACGATATGGCAATAATTTAGAATCAGAAGGAACAATATGATCAGTTGAGATATTATCTCCAACTTTTAAAACAACTTTCCCTTTGATTTCATTAACTAATTTATCCCCTCTAGGCACTGGTTTAATATTAGGCCCCATATAAACTTCAGTTTGTGGATCATATTCATTAATAAAGAAATTTGTATTCTTAATAAATGGTGTGCTTGGCACTTCATCTAAATACATATCATCTTCAAATTCACATGATAAATATCCTTTAATTGCAGATAAAGCAGCAATTTCAGGTGATACCAAGTAAACTCCTGCATCATTTGTTCCTGAACGTCCTTTAAAATTACGATTAATAGTTCTTAAAGAAATCCCTTTTGATAAAGGCGCTTGCCCCATTCCAATACATGGTCCACATCCACATTCAAGAATTCTTGCCCCGGCATGAATCATATCTGCTAATGCACCATTTTCTGATAACATCGCTAAAATACTTGACGATCCTGGCGCAATAACCAAAGAAACATGTTCTGCGACTTTTCTTCCTTTTAAAATTTTAGCTGCACGCATCATATCAGCAAAAGATGAGTTTGTACATGAACCAATCACAACTTGATTGATGTGCATCCCTTCTAATTCTTTCACATCAACAACTGCATCAGGACTATGTGGTTTTGCAACCATTGGAACGAGAGTAGATAAATCAATATCTAATCTTTGATCATAAGTTGCATCTTCACCAGCTTTCATTTCCTTAAAATCAGCTTCACGTCCTTGTTGTTTTAAATAATCCAAAGTTCTTTCATCAGTTGGGAAAACAGAAGTTGTTGCCCCTAGCTCTGCTCCCATATTACAAATTGTTGCACGATCAGTTAAAGATAAAGTTGCTATTCCTTCTCCTGTATATTCAACAATTTTGTTCACTCCACCTTTTACACTTAATTCTTGTAAAACTTTTAAAATAATATCTTTAGCACTGACCCATGGTGCTTTCTTACCTGTTAAATTCACTTGAATCACTGATGGACATTGTAAATAATATTTCCCAGTTGCCATTGCTACTGCTACATCCAATCCCCCAGCTCCAATAGCAATCATCCCCATAGCACCACAAGTTGGTGTATGAGAATCACTACCAACTAAAGTTTGTCCTGGTTTAGAAAAATTCTCTAATTGTAATTGATGACAAACCCCATTCCCTGGTTTAGAAAAAGTTATGCCATGTTTTTTAGCAACACTTCTAATAAATTCATGATCATCCATATTTTCAAATCCTGTTTGTAACATATTGTGATCAATATATGCTACTGCTTTATCTACCGCTACATGTCCAACTTCCATAGCTTCTAATTGTAAATAAGCCATTGTTCCAGTTGAATCTTGAGTCAAAGTTTGATCAATTTGAATACAAATTTGTTCTCCTGGTACAAGTTTCCCCTCTTTTAAATGCGAATTTAAAATTTTATATGCTAAATTCATTTTCTATCACCCTTCCTTTATTGTATACAATTATACAAGATTGTGTTTAAACACGCAATAAGATATTTATTTTTATTTATATATTCCTTTCTTAAGAATTGACATCAAGAAATATTTACTTTAAGCAATTGATAAATGTTTGCTTTGTGCTATAATAAGAGTGTATCAAAAACTTTTTCAACTTTTTTGCCTTAAAAAGAAGAAAAATGAGAC